>NZ_JBHVDH010000024.1:26866-107467 GCF_042802855.1 Streptomyces sp. NPDC057445
GTTCCGTCCAGGGTCGTGCACGCCACGGCGGGCACCGGGCCGGTGTGGCCGGTGAGGGGCTGGCCGAGTGGGGTGCCGGAGACCAGATCCCACACCCGCACTGTCCTGTCGTCGCTGCCGGTCACCGCGACCGGGGTGCCGTCCAGGGTCGTGCACGCCACGGCGGGCACCGGGCCGGTGTGGCCGGTGAGGGGCTGGCCGATCGGGGCGCCGGAGACCAGATCCCACACCCGCACTGTCCTGTCGTCGCTGCCGGTCACCGCGACCGGGGTGCCGTCCAGGGTCGTGCAGGCGACCGCGGGCACCGGGCCGGTGTGGCCGGTGAGGGGCTGGCCGATCGGGGCGCCGGAGACCAGATCCCACACCCGCACTGTCCTGTCGTAGCTGCCGGTCACCGCGACCGGGGTGCCGTCCAGGGTCGTGCAGGCGACCGCGGACACCACGCCGATGTGGCCGGTGAGGGGCTGGCCGATCGGGGCGCCGGAAGCCAGATCCCACACCCGCACTGTCCTGTTCCTGTCGTAGCTGCCGGTCACCGCGACCGGGGCCCCGTCCAGCGTCGTGCACGCCACCGCGCGCACCCCGCCGGTGTGGCCGGTGAGTGGCTGGCCGAGTGGGGTGCCGGAGACCAGATCCCACACCCGCACCGTCCCGTCGTAGCTGCCGGTCACCGCGACCGGGGTTCCTTCCAGGGTCGTGCACGCCACCGCGGACACCACGCCGGTGTGGCCGGTGAGTGGCTGGCCGAGTGGGGTGCCGGAAGCCAGATCCCACACCCGCACCGTCCCGTCGTAGCTGCCGGTCACCGCGACCGGGGCGCCGTCCAGGGTCGTGCACGCCACCGCTGACAGCAGGCCGGTATGGCCGGTCAGGGTGTCGCGCAGGGCTGGGGAGAAGTCGCTTCCAGTGGCCCATTGTGGGACCCAGTTGTCCTGGGGGATGTGGCGGGTGAGTTGCTGGTGCTGGGTGGTGGCGCCTGCTCGTGTGGCGTCGAGGGCGAGGACTTGTCGGCGTCTGGCTGTGGGGGCTGTGGCGTGGAGGCCGAGGGAGGTGCGGTAGACGGCTGCGGCGAGCCGGCCGTCTTCGGTGTGGGTGTGGTGCAGATGGGGGGTGAGGCCGCGGGGGACGGCGTGGACGAGGTACTCGGTGTCGTTGAGGACTTCGTCGAGGCGCCGGGCCGTCGTGGCGTGGGTGGCGAGGTAGTTGAGGGTGTATGGGTGGGCGCGGGACCAGTCTCGGGTGGCGTCGCCGCGGTAAGGCACCTTGTCGGTGAGGACGTCGGTGAAGGCCGCGTGCACCGCCTGTGGGTCGGTGTCCTCGCGCAGGTGCTCGGCGAGGGCGTGGTGGTAGAGCCGGTATGCGGAGCGGCCGTTCTCGGTGGCTTCCACGACATAGGAGCCGGCCCTGTGGCGCAGCCACAGCAGGTCGTCGTCGGTGTAGGTGCGGCCGGAGATTGCGGAGGCGAGCGGTGCCCAGATGTCTTCCCAGGGCAGGCCTTGGCCTTCGGCGAAGGCCAGTGGGCGCAGCAGGTCTGCGGCACGTTGTGCGTCGGTGCCGAGGCGGCGGGTGAGGTCGTCGCGCATGGCTTGTCCGGGCAGGCGGGGCAGGCTCTTTCGCCAGGCACGGTCGTGCGGGTCGGGGACGACGTGGTCGGCTGCTGCCAGGGTGCCGGCGGTGATCCGGGCGACGAGGAACGACGTGCCGGCCGCGGTGGCGACCGCTCGTGCGACCGGCCGGAGAGCCTCGGGGTTGTGCCGGTAAGGGGAGGTGCGGCGGGCTTCGAGGAGGTTGCGGATGGTGTAGGCGCGCAGGGCCTCGCGGTCGGCGTAGCGGGGGGAGTCGAGGTTGATGACCTCGTCGCGGTCGGCCGCCGTGTGGGGGGCGATGCCGAGGCGGTCCAGGAGGTGGGGGCGGGTGCCCAGGAGTAGCCGGATACGGCCGCGGGAGTGGTCGATCAGTGGTCGCAGGATCCGCGAGCAGAGACTGTCTGGCGTAGCGGCCTCGTCGAGTGCGTCGATGAGCGCTGTGAACGGCCGCCGGAGCTGCCGGTTCTCACTGCGGGCTTCGAGGGCTTCGAGGAGTTCGCCGACGGTGTCGGCGCGCACGTGTGCGGCGGCGGCCAGTCCCTGCAGCAGATCGCTGTCGGTGAGGTTCTGGGCGTAGATGGCGACGTCGACGGCGTCTTCGTCCGGCAGCAAAGCCGGGGCGAGGTTGAGGGCGTCCACGGGGACGGTGCGGCGGCGTTCGGGGTGTGCCAGGGCGGCGATCAGGCCGAGCACGGCGGTCTTGCCGGAGCCGGGCCCTGCGGTGACCACTCGCCAGGCCGCCTTCGTGTCGGTGCCGGGATTCCCCAGCCAGTGTGTCAGGTCGGCCAGGACTTTGTGACGTCCGCAGAACCACCATCCCTGTGAGGCGTCGCCGTGGTAGCCCATGGCGCGCACCAGCAGGCGCGTGGTGAGTTCGGTATCGCGGCGGCGGGCCTGTTCGTCGAACTCGGCGGCCTGCTGGATGGCCAGGTCCACATCCGTCAGCCGGGTGCTGTGGCGCGGATTGGCCAGGAACGCGGGCGGCTCACCCGTCAGCCCGACTTGGGCCAGGCTGATGTGCTGGTAGCCGGGCCGGGAGGGGTTGTTGTTCATCTGCTGGACCACGCTGGAGACCGACAGCTCCTGGGGGCCGTGCCCGGCGGTGGCCCAGCTGCCGATGGCGTCGTTGAGGAGCTGCGGGAAGAGGCCGGCTTTTGCTTGCTGGTGGGGCTGGGCGGAGGAGACGATCACCAGGCCGGAGCCGGTGGCCTGCCTCCACTGGCGGTTGATGCGTTCCAATGCGGCCGCGGCCATCTCGTTGCCGCCCTGGCTGGAGTAGCAGGTGTCGAGTATGAGCAGCAGACGGCGCAGTTTGGTGTCACGAAGCATCGCCCGCGCCAGCTCCACGGTCGGCAGCGCCGTGTAGGCGATATCTTCCGGGTCGGTGTCGGACGTGTACAGGACGTGGTCGCGGTCGTCCTCGAGGACTTCCCCGTGCCCGGAGATGTAGACGGCCAGCAGATCGTCCTCGCGGCGGTCCGGCGACTTGCAGAAGGCCCGTAACTGGTCGGTCATCTGTGCGCGGGTCGGGTCCAGGCCGAGCGCCGTCTGGTGCCGGTAGCCCAGCTCGCGCGTGAACAGGTCAATGATGCGGTCGCGGGCGTCGACCAGTGCGGGCCGGTCCCACTTTGGGTGCTTGGGGTAGTGGGCGACGGCCGTGGCGATCAGGAACCGGCGCGGCCCACCTCCGCCCGCACCGCCGGCACGTGGAGCGCTCACGCCAGGCCCCCGGCGATCGCCTTCCCGAACAGGGCATCGGTCAGGTACGCGGTCGCATCGTGAGCGTGGGAACCGTTGTGCACCCGCACCGAACGCAGACGGTCACCGAATGCCGGGCGGAGATCCTTCACCAGGGCCACGACATCACCGTCGTCGGCGACGTTCGTCCACACCAGCTCATCTGTTCCCGGCCACACGCCCCGCACGTCGCCTCCCATCCCCAGCGGCGCCGGCTCCAGCCGGTGAAGGATCAGGTTCGGGATTCCCAAGGGGGAGCCGAAGCTGACCAGAGCCCGCACCTGGTGTCCAGGCCGGGCGCACAGCGCCTCATACGCGACCACCGAGCCCAGAGAGTGGGCCACCACCACCCGGGTCTCCTCACCGATCGCCTCAAGCACCCGCTCACGCGCCCGAGCCCGCAGATCCCGCTCGGTGAGGTAGCGGTGAACCTGCTTCAGGTCGAACACCATCCCCCGCAGCGCAACCCCAGCGAAGAACCGCGACCCCGACAGCGCCCGAAGCGCAGCCTGTACCGACCGCGGCGTCGCCGCGAGCGTATCGGCGTCTGGGGGCACCACCTGCGGATCGCTCTCAGCGGCCGCCCGCCACCACGCCAGCAGCAACTCCTGCTCGAAACCCTCCTCAACGTCGGCGGCGCTGTAGGGGGGATCTCCCACGGCCAGAAACTCCCCGGCCGGCCGGAACAGGTCCCCGTAGAACGCCATCGCCACATCCGCCTCCGCGACAGCTCCCGCGGATCCAGCCCGGCGCAGCCCGTCGGTCAGGGCAGGCCGCCACTCCTTTAAGAGGGAGTCCTCCCCGAGCAGCTGCTTGCCGATCCCGTGAACCCCCACCACACGCGCCACCGCACACCCCCGCACTCGCCCTGCCTGTGGGCAGCACTTTAGAGGTCGCAATACATCGGATGAGGGCAAACGCAGCGATGGTTGCCGGACTCACCGGTCGGCCCAGCATGTAGACCTCCAGCCATTCCGTCACTCACGCCCGGACTTTTCGCCGCGTGCCCTTCCCGAGCTGAGGGACGACTTTTCCATGCCTTGCGACATGGCCTGCCTGGCCCTGCAGAGGAAGCCTCGCCCCCAGGTCCACGCCGACCTCCGCCGCCTTTGCTCGTGCACGCGGCCCGGGCCGGTCCCACCGGCCGCGTCCGGCCGTCGCCTGCCGACCTCGCCGAACCGGCCGGGGCGCCCGCCCGGGCTCACCCTGCCCCCCATGGAGGCCGGGCCAACGCCCATCACGTGCCGACACCCCAGCCCAGGACGGGCCCGGCTGCAGGATGCCCAACCGGAGTGGATGCCGATCGCCGGCACTTCGGCCCGCGGGTGTTGCGGGTCTAACGCCCGCTCCGGCCAGCGTGCCCACATCCCGGGCGCGACCCGTGCCCCCAACCGAACTGGAAGGGAGCGGAACCCATGCCGCATGCCTCCAAGACGACCGCCCTCCTGACGCTCCTCGCCATGCTCCTGCACATCCTGCCTCTCCTGGCCCTCACCACAGCAGCCGCGCTCAGCCCCGAGGACAAAGACCACCCGCTCACGGCCCTCCTGTGGGGCCGGACGCCCGCCCACCGCCGCCCCCGCAACAACGCCTTCGCGGGACTGTGCGCCGCCGGCACGATGCTGCTCCTGGCAGCGGCCGCAGTGAACACCGCCCAGGCGGCCCGGAGTGGCTGGACGGCGCTCTTCACTGCCCTGGGGCTCGCCGAAGGAGCATGCGCCTACGCATGGTTCCACCTCACCAACGCCCGCCTCCGCAGGGACGGCGGCGAGCCATCGAGCACCGATCCGGTATCCGGGCCCTGCCACGGTGACGGGGACATCCCGACCGCGTAAGCACCGGTTCATTACCGCGCGCAGCCGGTCCCGCCTCGCCGACACCGGCTGAGCGGGTCACCCTTTCGCGGGGGCCGCCGGTCCGGGCTTGTTGCGCAGCCCACCCTCCCCATCCGCATCCGAGGGGCGGGCGTTGGCATGGCACCGAGACAACCCCGCGGCCCCCGGCCGGACAGGGAGGCTTTCGCGAACCGGACGAGCCCGCGTGAGTACTTCCGCGGACTCCAACAGTCAGGGCGTACAGACAGCCAACGATCACCGCATGCGTCACTCCTTGGCCAAAATCTCCCAGTGCCCGCTCTCCTCACTGACCGCTCGGCCAAAAGCTGCGACTGATGTTCGTGCCCCATGACAGGCTGTCGGCGTGATCATGCAGCCCCCACACGACGCGGCCGACTTCGCCTTCAGCCCGACCGACGCCCTGGACATACCCGTCGTGGTACGCGACTTCAGCTCGCTGCGGCGGCCCTCCGAAGCTCTGTGGAGGGGTGCCACCCAGCCGTGGCCGGGGGTGGCTGACATGCCTTCGTACGGGACCTACCTGGCGACCACGACCTGGCGGCAGGTCCTCCTCGCGGCCAAGGGCGTCGGGCGCGACCTGACCCCGTGGCTGCGCCGCACCCCCTGGCTCGCCGTCAACGAGCTCATCTCCCGTACCGCCCCCCTCCAGGCCTACCTCCAGCTCAAGGACGTGTCCGCACCCGCGCCCGCGGCCGGCCGCAGGCTCTTCGTGAACGCCCTCTACCAGTACGGCAGTGAGCGCAGCGCCCACTCCGCCTTCGGCTACCACTTGGGCATGACGATGGCGCACTGGCTCTGCGCCGGGATGGCCGGCCTGGGAAGCACCTGGCATCTCGAAGCCCGAGGTCCGGGCGGCCTGCCCGGCTTCACCGACCCGGCTGCCAAGCTGCCCGACCTGTGGGGCAACCACCACGCCGCCGGCCTGCCCTGGCTGATCGAGGCGAAGGCAGCCCGTGCACTCGGCGCCGGCGTGCTGAAGAACGGGAGAATCCAGCTGGACGGTGGCAGCGCCCTCATGCCCGGCATGGCACACCGGCAGGTTCTCTGCGGCACGTCGCTGCCCGGCAATAATCCCGGCAAGTGGGAGCAGGACCACCTGTTCCTGGCCCTGCATACGGCCCACCCCCACGGCGGGCCGCAGACCGGCGCCTCCCCGGCCGGCAGTCCGCAAGGCGACGCGGAGGATTACGTCGCCGATGACCCCGAGGCCCTGATGGCCGTCACCCGGCAGCAGCTCCTGACGTACCAGGCCTTGGCCTTCGGGGCCGTGGAGCAGCGGCGCGTCGTCCCGATGCGCCGTGACCGTACGGATCGCGGGCGTCACCGCACCGGTTCCCTGACACTGCTGGAACACGACGAATCCACCACCGGCCTGCGCCGTCGGCTGCGCGCACAGCAGGTGGACACCGAGGGGAGCCTGGCGTCGCACACGGACGCCACCGCGTTCATCGCCGCCCGCATCCCCGGCACCGGCATCCACCTCGGTCTCTCCCGCCGCCTCTACGCGGCGTGTGCGGCCCTGTACCTCCAGCAGACTGACATGCCCGACACCGTGGCCTTCGCCGACGGCCCCCGCCTGAACGACCCCGGCTTCGGTCAGGACCAGGAGGAAGACGAGGCCCGTGAGCAGTACGCGCGTCGGGCTCGCCAAGCCCACTACGAGCAGGAGCAGCGGTATCGGACGCGCGTTCGTGAGGCGGTGAGCACGGCCTTCCGGCTGGCTGAGGAACACCCGGAGGACAGCTGGCTCACGGGCCCACTTCCCGTACGCGTGGACGACCCCGACAAGCCGCTGCTCCTCGAAGCCGCGACGGCAGAGAGTTACCTGGCCCTCGAGCCGACCGACCCCGTCCTCTCCACGGCGGGCCGCACCGCCTGAGCTTGTTCGTCGTCTACCAGGATCTGTCAGGCCTGCCGATGGCCTCTGAGGGCTCGGGGGCGTTTGCTGGTCTGGCCGACGTCGTAGCGGGTGGTGGGCCGTTGGCTTCCAGGCTGGCCGCGCCCGCCGCAGCAGCATGGGCGAAGAGTGTCGAACATAGCCTTGGTCTCGGTGGATCTGGACCGCGACGGCAAGCACCCCGACACAGCGAGCCACGCCTTCCGCGAGTTTCAGCAGAGCATCTTTGCGACGGGCCACGGTCGTGGCGATGCCGTACTGCCGGGCCAGTGCCGCCACGTGGTACGGGTAGGTCCACTCGGCCAGCCCCGCTCCGCAGCGGCCGGTGTAGCCCAACTCCTCTGCCTCGTGTTTCACTTCGTCGCGCGCTCGCCGCCACTCCACGTCCCACGGTGGGTTTGACAGCAGGTAGTCGAACGTCTCGCCTCGATGCCTGTCGTTGCTGAGGACGTCGCCGGACAGGATGCCCGTCGGATCCGCGCCTCTCATCGTGAGTGCGGAACGGGCCATTGCACGACTCTCCGGGTTGATCTCCTGGCCGAAGATCGTCACCTCGGGGGAGGGCCAGGCCGCAGGAAGTCCTCGACGGCGGTAAACATGCCTTCGGTGCCGCAGCACGGGTCGTGGACGGCGATCGGCGGCCCCGCCCGGTAGGGACAGGTCGCCCGGGAGCAGATCTTCGACGGGCTCCTCAGCCGACTCGACGGAGAGGCTTCCTGAGGAGCAGTTGGCCTCCTTCGTCATGGCCTAGTCAGGCGCCGCGTCCAGGTCCTTGCGCATCAGGTCGCGCACAGTCTGGAAGTTCCGCTCAAGCTCCATGCGCGCAGAATGTGCCGTGGCTTCGGTGGGCACTCTGCCTGCGGCGTAGTGATCGCGGAGGTGGCGCATCGAGCGGAACGCTGCATACGCGGCGGCCTCCACGGCTGGCGGCGCTACGAGCCGCAGGCGCTCAAGAGCGGTGTGAACTCCTGAGGATCGGAATGCCTCTCGAACCACGGAGTCCATTGATGCGTCACCCGAATGATCGCCGAGGCTGACAGCTCGGATGGCTTCCCCGGCCTCGTTCATGGCTGTCATGAACTCCGTATACGCCTCCCGGCGAACTTCGAGTGCCCTGCTGGACAAGTCCCGGCGCCAGCGGTTGCGGTCCGCGATGAGCGTGGCCGCGATGCCGATCGCGGCGCCGATGGAGGTCGACAACGCTGAGCTCCAGTCCATGCGAATCAGCGTCACACCAACCGCCGGCACTTGTCAGCCGGGCGCAGAAATGGTTTCTGACAGACCCTCAACGTCGCGGACAGCTTGACAACGAGACCCGCATATTATAGGCGTCCCGCGGGGTCGGGTCCGTTACGACAACCTCAAGGCCGCCGTGGCCCAGGTGCTCGGCCTGAGCCGAGCACGGGTGGAAACCGACCGGTGGATCGCCTTCCGCTCCCATTTCGGCATCGAGAGCTTCTACTGCCGCCCGGGCATCGACGGCGCCCACGAGAAGGGCGGGGTCGAGGGGCAGATCGGCTACTTCCGCCGCAACCACTTCACTCCGGTGCCGGAGGTTTCCTCGCTGGCGGAGCTGAACGAGATGGTCGAGCAGTGGGACCTGCACGACGGCCGGCGCCGGATCGGATCGCGGCCGCGGACCATCGATGAGTACTTCGCCGTCGAACAGCCGCTGCTGATGCCGCTGCCGGAGGAGCCGTTCGAGACCGGCCGGGTGTTCACCCCCAGGGTCGACCGCTACAGCCAGATCACGGTCCGCACCAACCGCTACTCGGTGCCCGTCCGACTGATCGGCAAACGCGTCCGTGTCGTCCTGCACGCATCCCACCTGGTGGTTTACGACCAGAACGTGGAAGTCGCCCGGCATGAACGACTGATCGCCAAGGCCAGCTGCCGTCTGGAGCTCGACCACTACCTCGAAGCCCTGATCCGCAAGCCCGGTGCCTTCCCCGGCGCCACCGCACTTGAACAGGCCCGCTCGGCGGGCAAGTTCACTCCGGTCCATGACGCCTGGTGGGCTCAGGCCCGCAAGGTCCACGGCGAGCGGGACGGCACCCGGGCCCTGATCGAGGTGCTGCTGCTGGCCCGGCACATCCCGCACGAGCACCTGGTCGCCGGGCTGGCCACCGCCCTGCGGGCCGGGGCCCTGACCTCGGATGCAGTCGCTCTGGAGGCCCGCAAAGCCGCCCAGGCCGAAGACGAACCGCCCGTCGCCGCCCTGCCCGCCGGCACCTCCGGGTCGGCGACGGTGACGTTCCTGCACGAGTGGCGCCTTGCCCACCTTCCGCCGGACACCAGGCCGCTGCCCTCGGTGACCCCATATGACCAGTTACTCCGACGCCGTCGCGCCAGCGGCGGCACCAGCCGAGAGGGAGAAGCCCAGTGACCCTGCCCCGCCAGCGAGGCTTGACCGAGCAGGCCGCCGACGCAGCCATCGACACCGCCTGCCGCATGCTGCGGCTGCCGTCGATCCGCAACGAGTTCCCCGACATCGCCGACCGGGCGGTCAAGGACCAGATGACCTACCGCGGCTTCCTCGCCGAGCTGCTGATGACCGAGTGCGACGACCGGGCCCGTCGACGCTCCGAGCGCAGGATCAAGGCGGCCGGCTTCCCCAGGGAGAAGTCGCTGCGGACCTTCGACTTCGACGCCAACCCCAACATCGACCCGGCCACCATCCACACCCTCGCCTCCTGCGAGTGGATCAAGAAGGGACAGCCGCTCTGCCTGATCGGCGACTCCGGCACCGGCAAGTCCCACATGCTCATCGCCCTGGGCACCGAGGCCGCGATGAAGGGCTATCGCGTCCGCTACACGCTCGCTACGAAGCTGGTCAACGAGCTGGTCGAGGCCGCGGACGAGAAGCAGCTGAACAAGACGATCGCCCGCTACGGTCGCGTAGACCTGCTTTGCATCGACGAACTCGGCTACATGGAGCTCGACCGGCACGGCGCCGAACTGCTGTTCCAGGTCCTGACCGAGCGCGAGGAGAAGAACAGCGTCGCCATCGCCTCCAACGAGTCTTTCGGCGGCTGGACGAAAACCTTCACCGATCCCCGCCTCTGCGCGGCCATCGTCGACCGTCTCACCTTCAACGGCACGATCATCGAGACCGGCACCGACTCCTACCGCCTCGCCAGCACCCGCGCGCGAGCGGAAGCGCCGGCCACGGCCAGCTGAAGCACCCGATTCGGCTGGGCAACCGCCGCCCTCGCGGGCGGCGGTCCCACTCACTCAACTGGTCAAAGTGGCCTGGTGGAAATACATCCGCCAGCCCGTCTCCGTCAGGCGCCACACAGAACTCCGCCATGCCCGGCGGCCCTGGTTGTCGGTGAAGTACGTCAGATGAACGATGCCCGGAGCGAGGACGACTCCGGCCATCTCACTGACCTTGACCGGAGACTCCGGAGACACCGAGCCGCCGCTCGTCACCGTGAGGATCGACTCCACGTCCCACCGGCGCCCAGAAGCCCCGAACTCGATGAACTCCGGATCCAGAAGCTCCAGGACGCGGGCCGGGGAAGCACGCACCTCGGGATCGAGAAGCCGCATCTCCCCATCGATGGCCGCCTGCACAGCCCGCTCACTCTCATCTGTCATGCGCAAACCCTACGGACGCTGCTTGCCAAGGCACAGTGAATTGATCACTCGCCGCGACAACGGCACGGCGCTGCCGTCAAAACTCGCGAACATCTCTCGGCGGGAGCGATCACCAACTGCCACCGAATCTCATGCACAAGTGCTGCCGCCAAACGTGAACGAAGCCAATCACCGGTTTGAACGGTTCGATCACCTGCCGATGACAGCCCTTGCGCGACGGCCCCTTCGGTGGCACCACCGGCGGCGGGGCCTCGACGTACTTCTTCACCGTCCGCCAGTTCAGCCCGGTTTCCCGGGCGATCGCGGAGATGCTCAGCCCTGCTTCGTGCAGGGCGCGAAAACGGCGTAGATCCATCCAACGCTCCGAGTGCAGGATCATCGAGACGGGACACCCTTCGCCTCCTCTCACCTCGCGCGATGGCTGTCCCGCACCGAATGGACCTACTCACGACATGCGTGCGACACGCCCAAGATCAACCCGATCGAGTGTGTACATGAGCCTGTACCTGCCTCTGTAGATCAGCTTGTACGCCGACAGGTGGGGCAACCTCACCCACGCGAGGGTGCTGGGCGTGCTGGGCAACCCCTGCTACGCGGGCACCTACGTCTACGGCCGGTACGCGACCCGGCGGCGGGTCGAGCCGGACGGCACGATCCGCACCGGAGTACGCCTCCTTCCCGTAATCAGTGGCCCATCGTGCTGCACGACCACCACGAGGGCTACCTCACCTGGGCCGAGTTCGTCGATATCGAGGCGAGGCTGAAGGCCAACTGCACACACGACGGCGCCCGGCCGCCGCGAGAGGGCCTGGCCCTGTGTCAGGGGATCATCGCCTGCGGTTCCTGCGGACGGTCGATGACCACCCGCTACCACCGCGGCGGCAGGGCCGCCTACGAGTGCTCCGCCTCCCGGGCGGACCATCAGGCCACCGCGACCTGCCGGTCAATCACCGCCGGCACCGTCGATGACGCGGTCGTCTCCC
This sequence comes from Streptomyces sp. NPDC057445, assembly GCF_042802855.1. Lineage (NCBI taxonomy): Bacteria > Bacillati > Actinomycetota > Actinomycetes > Kitasatosporales > Streptomycetaceae > Streptomyces > Streptomyces sp. NPDC057445. The sequence continues at coordinate 38,526 of NZ_JBHVDH010000024.1, forward strand.
GGCTGCTGGCCGCGCTCACCCCCGAGCAGATCACTCTCGCGCTGGCCGCCGCGGACGAGGTCACCGCCCGCCACACCCACTCCCACCGGGCCGCCGAGCTCGCGGTGGAGCGAGCCCGCTACGACGCGGACCGCGCGGAGCGTGCCTTCACCGCGGTCGAACCGGAGAACCGGCTGGTCGCCCGCACGCTGGAAGCCCGCTGGGAGGCCAGGCTGACAGCCCTGGCCGAGGCCGAGACCGCCCTGACCGCCGCCCGGGAAACGCGGCCGCCACTGCCCGACCGGGCCGGCCTGCAGGCCTTGGCCGCCGATCTCCCCCGTCTCTGGGACGCACCAGAAACCCAGGACAAGGACAGAAAACGCCTGCTCAGGACGCTGATCGCGGATGTGACTCTGCTGCCCGAGCTCGACCGGACCCGGGCCAGGATCGGCATCCGCTGGCACACTGGTGCCACCGACGAGGCCACCCTGGACCGACACGACGCCCCGCGCACCCCGACCGCCGCCGTCGAGCTGATCACCCGGCTCGGCCCGCTGCTGACCGACGACGCTCTGGTCGTCGAACTTGCCGCGGCCGGCCTGCACACCGGCAAGGGACGCCCGTTCGACGTCAAGGCCGTGCGCTGGGCCCGTCATGCCTACAAAATCCGGGCCCCCCGCACGGTCCCGCTCCGCGAGGGCGAGATCACTGTCGAGGAGGTCGCCCGGATCCTGCAGGTCACGGCAGGGGCCGTCTACTACTGGATCACACACGGCCGGCTACCCGCACGCAAGGACCACAGCGGACGCTGGTGCGTGCCCTGGGACCAGACCATTGAGGCCGACTGCCGCGACCGGATCGCCCGGTCAGGACATCTCAACCCCACCGGTCCAGGCGCCCGCCCGCTCCCAGGGCAGACAGACAGCGAAATCAGCGTCCAGGAGGCAGCCGCGCGACTGGCCGTCCCCGCTGACACCGTCTACTACTGGATCCGCACCCGGCGTCTCGGTGCCCACCGCACCGAGACGGGCCGCGTCAGCATCCCATGGAACGACGAGGTCGAAGCCGCATGCCACCAACTCATCACCCGAACCAAGAACTTCCCACCCACAACCCGAACCACCACAGCAGGAGGGGCAGTATGAAGCCACCACGCCGACCCTGCGGGACCGCGTCGCGCAGACGGCCCTCAAGCTGGTCCTGGAGCCGATTTTCGAGGCCGATTTCTACCCGTCCAGTTACGGGTATCGGCCCGGTCGTCGGGCCCAGGATGCCATCGCCGAGATCCACCGTTTCACCCGCAAGCCGTCGACCTACGACTGGGTCATCGAGGGCGACATCAAGGCTTGCTTCGACAACGTCGACCATCACGTCCTGATGGACCTGGTGGCCGAGCGCATCAAGGACCGCAAGGTCCTGCGGCTGGTCAGCGCGTTTCTTCGGGCCGGAGTTGTCGAACTGCACGGTGGATTCGCGGAGACCCTCACGGGCACTCCGCAAGGAGGAGTCGCCTCCCCGCTACTGGCCAACATCTATCTCTCCGTTCTGGACCGGCATTTCTCGCGGATCTGGAACACCGAGATGAATCCCGGAGCACGTCGGCAGGCCCGACGCCGCAAGGGGCTGCCGAACTACCGACTGGTGCGATACGCCGACGACTTCGTCGTGCTGGTGCACGGCACCAGGTCCGAGGCCGAAACGCTCAAGGCGGAGATCGGTGAACTGCTGCCCCGCAGGCTGAAGATGACCCTCTCGGTCGAGAAGACCCACGTCACCCACATCGACGACGGCTTCGTCTTCCTGGGCTTTCACATCCAGCGAAGGCCCTGGTGCGACGGTCGTCGCGTCGTGCTCACCATTCCGTCCAAGCCCGCCTTGGCGTCGGTGATGCACAAGATCAAGAAACTGACGGGGCGAAGTACGACGTCGCTCTCGTTGGAGGAGGTGCTGCGGTCGGTGAACCCGGTTCTTCGGGGCTGGGCTGCCTATTTCCGCTACGGCGCATCGAAGAGAACGTTCTCCTACCTCGGCTGGTACGCGTGGTGGAGGCTGCTTCTCTGGATCCGCTACAAGCACCCCACCTGACCTGGAAACAGTTGCGGCGCCGCTACTACGGGGCTGACCGCATCACCGAGGGCGGAGTCGTCCTCTACAACCCGGCGAAGATGAAGGTCCAGCGATACACGTTTCGTGGAGCGCAGATCAGCACGCCCTACAACATCGACGAGGTCGATCCCGACGGAGCACGCTTCCGCCGGACGAACCACGAAACGGTGCACGGCGTCCCGCCCCCGACCCAACACATGGAACTCGACCGCCGCGGCGCCGAACTCCTCTTCCAGGTCCTGACCGAACGCGAGGAGAAGAACAGCGTCGCCATCGCCTCGAACGAGACCTTCTCCAAAGCGCACATGTTCCGGCGAACCCGTACGAGGTACCGCCTGAACAGCACGGGTTCAAAACGGATAGGCAGGCCGCCAGGCCGGACGTAATCTGCGGGCTGTGACGGTGAGATACGTGTTGGACGGCAGCCAGGTCAAGACGCTGGAGGACTTCTGGCGGGTCGCTGGCGCGAGCATCGGCTGCGGCGGTTACTTCGGCCGGAACCTTGATGCCTTCGCTGACTGCCTCCGCGGCGGCTTCGGGACACCGGACGACGGCGACTTCATGATCGAGTGGCGTGATCACGAAGCCTCCCGCCAGCATCTGGGATACCCGGAGACTGCTCGGCAGCTCGAGATGTGGCTCGCCCGCTGTCATCCGACGAACAAGGCACGCATGGCCGCCAGGCTGGCGGAAGCCCGCGCTGGACGTGGCCCGACCGCCTTCGACTGGCTGGTCGAGATCATTGAAGAAGAACTGCCAGGGGGCCTGCGCCTTCGTTAGCCAGGCGGACTGGTCACCGAGTCGGCAGACGGCCCTCGTCGATGTGGTCGGCGAGATAGATCAGGGTGGCCTGAGGGTCCATGCCGAAGGCGGCGGCGACGAGCTTGGGGTCCATTGTGTTCACCATGTCGACAAGGCGGGTGCTGCGGATCATCCGGGGCGGGAAGCCGCAGTCGTCGAGGACGTGGGAGAGGTATGCAGTGGAGGCCGGGCTTCGCCCGGCCTTTGTTCCTTTGGTGACCACGACGTGGGGGTTCTCGGTCCGCCATGCCTGGCGATGGTCCAGGCAGCGTTGCAGCACCGTCCATGAGGCGGGATCGAGCGGGACAGGATGGGGTCGCTTGCCGAGTCGGACCGTTTGGGCCCGCTGGTCCACGTCGTTGACCTGCAACATTCGGGCCTCTGAGCTGGAGGCGCCATGCAGCAGAGCGAGCATCCCCACGACTGCCTCGTGGGGATGGACCTCCTCGTCGGTCGTCCAGCGGCGGAAGAGATAGCGCTGCTGGTCGAGGGTGAGGGTCCTGCCGCGGAAGCCCTTGGAGCTCTTGGAGGTCATGTTCCGGGTCGGATCGATCAGCACGATGTGCTGGGTCCGGGCGAAGCGGAAGAACTGGCCCAGTACGATCAGCCGGCGCTTGCGTGCTTTGGGCAAGGTGGCGAGGAACGCTTCGACGTCGTGAACATCGGCGAGGGCCCAGTCGTTCTTGTTCTGCTGGTTGATCAGGAAGAGGGCCAGGTCACGCAGGATGGTCAGGGCTGTTTCCAAGGTGTGGTTACTGCGGGGGCGGGTGCCGGCCCGCTGGGCCCGCTGCTGGGCCCGCATGCGGGAGGCATCGAAGGCGATCACGGCCTGCTTCAGCGGGTCGGGGACCGCGTCGATGCGGCGTCTGCGTCGACCGGCCGCGAGTCGTTCGGCCTGGTCAGTGGGCAAAGCCAGGCCATGGAGGGTGGAAAAGTCCTCAAGTACACGGGCGAAGGAGCCCATCGACCGCCCCGGTCTGCCGGACCGCTCCAGCAGGGCCTGCGGCGAATCGGAGTGCTCGTCTTCCAGTAGTCGACCCAAGTCGGTGACCAAGCCACAGGCCCTGGAGACGCAGTGGGTGCCCGCAACATGGGCGATGAAGGCATCGAGCCACTCCGGCGGGTCGGCGAGTTGGTCACGGAGGTGTTCACCGCGGATGAAGGGGCGGCCGGGATGCTTTTGCCAACATGCTGAGCACAGCCCGAGCCCGGCATGCCGTCGCACCCGGCCGCACTCGCGACAGGTCCGCGGCGGCTGATTGTCCTGGCGGGGCCGGGAACAGTGACCGCACCAGCCGGTGTCTTCGCGCAGATAGCCGGGCCTGCCGCAGCGCGGACAGACCTGCTGGGCCGCGACCTGCTCGGCTTTGCGGCGGCAGTCCCGGCAAAGTCGGGTGTCGGCCGAGCGGACTGGATGGCCGCATTCTTCGCAGACGCGGGAGCACGTGACGCACCGGCCAGTGTCCTGCTGCAGCACGCGGTCCTTGCCACAGGCCGGGCATATCGCCTTGGCCGCCTGTTCCTCGATCCGGCGCCGACACCGGCAACAGTGCAGGCGGTCGAGAAATTCGACCGGAGCCCCGCAGGTGACGCAGTCTCGTTGCTTCTTGCCCATCTCGCTCTCCACTGATCACAGCGGCGGCATCGACCGGCCCCGTCCGGAGGCCGCCTGCGGAAGGTCGGCGACCGGCCGGGGTGGAGCGATGGGTCGCTCAACGGGGGTGGTGTCGACCTCGATCAGGTCGTTGGGGGTGCACTCAAGCGCGGTGCACAACGCGGCCAGCGTGGTCATCTTCATCTGCGATGGCTCCTTGGTGAACAGCGCGGACACCGACGCCGAGGACAGCTCCAGGCCAGCCTTCTCGACCAGGAGCCGCCGCAGTTCCGTCCCAGTCCATACCTCTCGCTGGGCGGCGGCCATTCGCAACCGCCATCGGATCTTCATGCCGTGGTGTCCTTCCCGGTCAGCTCGGCCAGGGTGCTGGCGACCGCCCGCTGACAGGCGTCCTCGATGAACGTCGCGGAAGGACGGACATATCGCATGGTCGAGCTGACCGTCCAATGGCCGAGCATTTGCTGGATCGCCACCAGGTCGACGCCGCGTTCATAGTTGTGGGTCGCGCAGGCCCGCCGCAGAGCATGCGGGCTGAACCGCTCGCCGGCCGGCCGCCCCTCCAGTTGCATGAGATACGGCAGCCGGTTGCGGATCGTTCCGCGATGCAGAGGCCCGCCGGACTCGTCGGCGAACAGCACTGGCGAACTGGGGAACTTGGGACGTACGTCTTCCAGAAACCACCGGAGCACGAGGTCGAGGCCGTCGAGCATGGGAACCCAACGAGGGCGGGGTCCGGAGGTGTGGGCGCCCTTACCGAAGCGGACGTGAAGCTTGCCGAATGGGCCACGGGCGAAGTGCGCGTCCGGCTTCTCCAGCAGCGAGGCTTCTTCCGAGCGGAGCCCGGCGTGGTACAGCGTCCGGAACATCGCATAGTCCCGGGCGGCGGGTCCGTACTTCCGGGTGGTGGCAATCCTCTGTTTCATGAAGTCGAAGAACTCGGCCACCCTTTCCGGTGTCGGCGGTGGCAGCAGAACCGGGGAGTCGTCGCCGACATGCCGGGAAGCGTTGAACTCGTCGACCGGGCAGACCAGCCTGACGCCGAACACGGCTTCGATCTCGGCCGCCTTGCGGGCCTGCAGGAACCGGTGAAAGCCCTTGAAGATCTGCACGTACTCGCGCCGGGTCGAGGTCTTACGGCCCTGGACCGCGAGGTCACCAACGACGCGGTCGATGTCCTCGGGCGTCACGTCCCACGCGGGCCGGCCGAGCGCCGTGAGGGTCCGCTCCAACAGCCCGATGTCGTTGTCAATGGTCACCGGGCTGAACCCACGGGCCCTCCACGAAGCGACGAATGCGTCGACACACGCCGCCTGGAACTGCCACGGATCCGTCGTCAGCGGGGCCTGGGGGACGGCCCCGCCCGCGATGACCTGCAGTCTCGCCTCGGCCACCGGCACACCTTCCTCGCACCTGAACGGTCAAGGCAGCACCTTGAAAGTCAGGCTGCTACCGCGAGAACCAACGAGGGCCTCAGAAGAGGGATACGGCCAGGTGGCAGCGGCAACCCCTGTGAGGGAACAAGTGCCAGCCCCAGATGGCTGGACCAAGACCTTTACCGACCCCAGGCTTTGCGCGGCGATCGTCGACCGCCTCACCTTCGGCGGCAACATCATCGAGACCGGCACCGATTCCTACCGCCTCGCCACCACCCGAGCCCGCGCCGAACAACAGCTGGCCACGAACTGACCTGGGCGCACGAGGCTTCGTGAGCATCCTCAGCGCTCACGGATCCTTGACCACCACCAGCCGCCCACCGTGAAGGCGTTCACCGGCCCAGGGTTCGGCAGAGTGCGACGCTCGAACTCATCGTCGATACGAGCAATCAGCCGGCCGAGATCGTGCCGGGCACCGCGAGGGAGGTGAAGCATGACCTCTTCCAGATCATCGCGGGCATACTCCACCTCCAGCCCGGGCTGCCAGACCTGGGATGCGTTCAGATAACGGCCAGGTTGCCTGAACGCCCACTCGAAACGGGCGAGCGCGTCAGCAACTGCGCCAGGCCACATCCGCTCATCCTCGACGCGGCGGACAGCTGCACGAGTCCTCGCGGAAACGCCCCGGATCCGCCGAACTACAACGTGTCTGCGAGGCCGCCACCGCTCAGCACGGACGGCCTTCGGGCGCCTACGCGGCATCGCCCTTTCTGATCAACATGTCGTCATCCTGCCACGAACGGAGCTGACCCCGCACGCACGATCGAGCCCCGCCGCTCGGGGGTGCTTCTACTTCTCACCGACAGTCACGTGCTCATCGGGCAACGCGTGATGCCGAAACCCACCAACAAGTGCTCTCGCCTGAAACCTACGCAGCCAGGCGAGCGGCCAGGGGTAACGCCCGCCGGAAACGGCGGAACCCCGCCCCTGGCCGACTCGTACAACTCCTCGCACCACATCAGGGACGCCACCTTCGCCGAGGACGCCTCCACCGTCCACGCCGGGACCGCACCACGGGCCATGGCGACCCTCCGCAACTCGCCATCGGCGTGCTGAAACCCTCGGAGCCGACAGCATCGCCAAGACCACCCGGGCGATCCGCGACGAGCCCCAGCGAGCACTCCCCATCCTGGGCATCACCAACAACCTGGACACCTACGGAACTTGATCAAGCCCTGTGTTTCGCCGGGCCAGACAATTCCTCCGCCCACTTCCGTAGGGCATGCCGGTCGACTTTGCGGTTGCGGTTCAGCGGAAAACTGTCCAGGTACACGTACCGGCGGGGCAGGATGCTGTCCGGTAGCACGGCACGTACGCCGTTTGTCAGATCCGATTCCGGTACCTTGTCGCCGGTGTAGAAGACAACGAGTTCCGTTCCGTGGCTCACGGACCTGGTTACGGTGACCGCGCCGCTGACCCCGTCGCATCCGCGTACCGCGTGGTCCACTTCAGCCAGCTCGACGCGCCAGCCGTGGATCTTCACCTGCGAGTCCAAGCGCCCCACGAAGAAGAGTTCACCGTTGTGGTCCGCGCGTACTCGGTCACCCGTGCGGTACCAGCGCCGGTCGTCGAAGTTCACGAACCGGCCTTCTTCGTCGGCCGGATCCAGATATCCGAGTGCCAGCTGTGGACCGGTCACCCACAACTCGCCCTCCACCGAAGACTCGTCCCCTTGCTCGGTCACCAGGCGGAAGCCGTGTCCGTCATGCACCTTCCCGATGGGTACAGTGCCGTTGACGCTGTGTTTCTCCGACTCCTCGCCCAGCCAGTGATGCCAGGAGATGGCGACCGTGAGCTCGGTCGGCCCGTACAGGTTCTCGATCCTCGCTTTCGGCGCGGCCGCCTGCCAGTCCGCCGCATCCTCGCATCGAAGCGCCTCGCCTCCGAAAAATGACCACCTCAGGCCGTCGAGTGCCCCTTTCTCGAGCCCTCCCATCTCCCGGGTCATCCAGATTCCACTCGGAGTGGAATACCATATGGTGATGTCGTGCTCGCTAAGGAATGCGGGCAGATCTCGATATGCCGATGGGGGCACGTGTTGCACCGTGGCACCGGCACGCCATGCGGAGAACACCACATGGATGCCGCAGTCGAAATTCAGATCGAAGGTCTGGGAGATCACGTCGTCCGGACCGAAATCGGTCCGCCGGTCAAGCAGGTCGAAGTAGTGCGTGAAACCTCCATGGGATATGGGAACTCCTTTCGGGGTTCCCGTCGAACCCGACGTGAACAAAATATATGCCGGATCTGAGGGTGCGACTCGAACCGGCGTCGAAGGAACTGCATGCGATGTCCCGGTGACATTGTTACGAGTGTCAATGATTCGGACCGCCGTTTCCTCATTCAGGATTTCCGGCAGGACCGCCATTCCATGTTCATCGGCGATCACCGTCTTCACCCCGGCCAGCATGAGCATCCGTCGGGTGAGCAAGGGAGGGAAGCTCGGCTGCAGCGGAACGACGGTGCCGCCGGCATAGAGCACGGCCAGCAAGCCGATATAGGAGGTCGTGCTCTTGCTTGCCAGCACTCCTACCGCACCGGGTGCCCCGTCCGCCATGAGCGACCCCGCCCAGCGTAAGGCCGTGTCGTGCGCCTGCCGATAGGTGACGACGTCCGAGTCGATCCGCACGGCGGGACGATCCGGTGACAGTTCCAGCCCGCGCAAGAATCGCTCGGTCAGTGTGAGAGCCATAAACTTGCCGCCCTTATCCCTTGGCTGCGAATTCATCCCTAGGATGATCGTTAGATTACTCGCGGAGGCGGCGGACGGTACTGCCATCCGTCAGGTGCGTCGGCCAGGGAGGCCGCCTCGCGGCAGAGGTGTACCGGAGCTTTTGGAGGACGCGTTCTCGACCGAGATCCCCCGTTCCCACCAGGTGCTTCGCGTGCGTGTCTGCCGTCCTCGGCCGACCGGTCCACCGCACCTTGCCGCCCCTCGTCTGCCGGCGCCGGCCCGGAGGGGGCCCACGAACCCAAGGGCTTGACGGAGTGGGCCACTTGAGTCTCTGGCTGGAGGGCGGGGACGTGTCCTTCGGATTCCGGGCGTGCGATAAGTTGCCCGCTATGACACGACCCGGACTCGCCGACTGGTTACCTGCCCCGATAAAGACCGAGCGGCTCCTGCTGCGCGCGTCCGAGGCGCGGGACCGTACGGCGTTCATCGAGCTGTTCGCGTCCCCGGAGGTGGGAACCTACATCGGCGGCTCCCGGCCGCGTGATGAACTGGAACGCCTGGTCCCCGAGGTGCCCGGACAGCGCCCTGGCCTTTTCGTGGTCGACCTCGACGGAGAGATGGTCGGGATGATCACGCTCGATCGGCGGGACGCCGAGCGTCGAGGGCACGTCCGTCCCGAGGCCGGGGAGGCCGAGCTCGGCTACATGTTCCTGCCCAAGGCGTGGGGACATGGCTATGCCGCCGAGGCGTGCGCGGCGGCACTCGGCTGGTTCGCCGACGCGTCTCCCGGCGAGCCGGTGGTGCTGTGCACCCAAACCGCCAACGACCGGGCGATGCGCCTCGCCGCGAAGCTGCGGTTCACCGAGGTGGAACGGTTCGAGGAGTACGGAGCCGAGCAGTGGTTCGGCGTGTGGTCACCGGGCAGGTCGTCGGTTTGACGGTGCTGGTCGTCCCGTGGGTGCTTGGAGACTCGCCTGCGCTGGTGCCGGCCGGGCCGGTGCCGGCACCGACCGGTCAGGGATCGTGGACGGCACCCTGCTCCCGGTCCGTGACCGGCAGGTCGCGGCCTCCTCGCGCGACTACCGCGCAGGTGCAGGTCATCATCGATACCGACACCGTGCCGATAGGCGAGTACGGCCAGTTCCTCGGACGGCTGCGGGAGCATTTCGAGAGAGTGATCTGCCGGTTCGGCACCAGCAGCCACCGAAGGACACCAAGATCAGGAACCTTCGCGCACCAGGTCCGCCACGATGGCGACCGCGTGGGAGACGTCTGCTGAGGTGAGACCGCGATGGGTGACGGCCCTGATCCTGCCGTGGCCGAACTCGCCCATCGCCAGCCCGCGCTGCTCCGCTGCGGCCAGGAACCGGCTTTCGTCCAGCCCGTCGGCCGTGACCCTGAACAGCACGATGTTGGTGGCGACCATCGCTGGATCGATGTCGATCCCCTCTACCTTCGCCAAGCCCGCCGCCAGCTGTGCCGCGAGCCGATGGTCTTCGGCGAGCCGGTCGACCATGGAGGTCAGCGCGACCAGCCCGGCAGCCGCGAGCACACCGGCCTGCCGCATACCGCCGCCCAGCATCTTCCGCACGCGCCGTGCCTTGTCGATGAAGGCGATCTCACCCGCGAGTATCGAACCGACGGGTGCCGACAGGCCCTTCGACAGGCAGAACTGGATCGAGTCGGCGTGGGCGGCGATCCGGTCGGCCGGCACACCACTCGCGACGGCGGCGTTGAAGATCCTGGCACCGTCCATGTGGACCAGCAGGCCGTGCCCGGTGGCGAAGCGTTTGAGCTGGGCAAGGTACTCCTGGCTCAGCACCTGCCCGCCCATCCGGTTGTGGGTGTTCTCCACGCAGATGAGGCCGGGCAGGGCGAACTGGGGGTCGTCTGCGTCGGGCGGCATGGCCGCGGTCAGATCGTCCAGCGCAAGAGTGCCGTCGGGCTGGGTCGGTATCGGCTCGTAGACGATGCCGCCGCACACGCTGGCCCCGCCGGCTTCGTACAGATAGATGTCGCTCTCACTGCCCACGAGTACTTTCCCGCCCCGGGGCACGTGCACCAGCAGGGCGGCGAGGTTGGCCATCGTGCCGCTGGGCATGAAGCACGCGGCAGGCTTGCCGACGCTCTTCGCGGCGAGTTCCTCCAGCCGGCTGACCGTGGGGTCCTCGCCATACACGTCGTCCCCGAGCGTGGCCCGCATCATGGCGGTCATCATCTGCTCGGTGGGCAGCGTGAAGGTGTCGCTTCTCATTTCGATCATGTCGGTTCGTCCCCGTTCAGGCGGTGGTCAATCGGGCGGTGATGCGGTCCAGCGCCTCATCGAGCGACTGGTCAAGCTGCGCCACTGAGAGGGCCGACGCGATGACGCACCCGATCCGGTCGTAGGCGTCGGTGGCCGGCCGTACGGGGTCGCCCGGCTGACGTGTCATCCGGACGTCGACGACCCCGGCCACTTCACGGGCCGCTTCGACGCCTTCCAGGTTCGCCAGATGCCCTTCCACGGGGCTCGTGACAAAGGCGACTCCGGTCGGAGTCAGCTCTCCCTCGGTCAACTCGACCGCCAGTCCGGCCGCCGCGCGCAGGTGCTGGATCAGCAGGTCGGGCCCGCCGGCCAGCCTGATCAGTTCGGGAATCATGCCCCCGGCGAGCCGGGCGTTGATCTCGATGATCGTCGGCCCCACAGTGGTCAGACGCAGCTCGGTGTGGCAGGCGCCCTGCCGCAACCCGACCGCCTCGACGGCTGCCCGGACCACGCGCTCGATCTCCTCCGACGAGGGTCCGTCCAGCGGCGCCGGGAAGGCGTGCCGCAGCTCGACGAACGTGGGTGGGAGCGACACCGACTTCCGGGTGATGCCCACCAGGTGGAGCTCACCGTCGACGAAGATCGTCTCAGCGCTGAACTCCGGTCCCTGCACGACATCTTCGACCAGTACCTCCGGCGGGACGGCCTGCTCGCGCACGTTGTGCGTGATCGCGAGGAGCTTCTCGGTGTGCTCCTGAGCCTGCTCGAGGGAGGTGCACAGCAGCACGCCCGTCGACGCCGAATCCGAGGCCGGCTTGACCACGCAGGGCAGGCCCGTGGCCGCGACGGCCGCGGGCACCTCGGCCGCCCGCGTCACGGGAACCGAGACCGGCTGGGGCAGTCCCGCGTCCGTCAGCAGCCGACGGGTCGCCGACTTGCGACGGCACGCGGCCACGGCTGCGGGCGGATTGCCCGGCAGGCCGAGTGATGCGGCCAGCGATGCCACGGCCTCCAGGTAGAACTCGCTGGTGGTCGTGACCCCGGCCAGCTCGTCCGGGGCGAAGTGGGCACGCAGGGTTGTCACGAGCGCGTCCGCGCGGTTGGTGTCACACAGGATGATCTCGCAGTCGGCCTCGCCGATGCCCGGGTACCGGCTGGGCCGGCTGGTGAGCAGCACGGGTGCCAGACCGAGGTCCCTGGATCGCGAGATGGCCAGCATCCCGGTACCAGTGGTGTTCGACTCGACGAACACCAGGCGCTTGCGTGCCGTGGACGGTACTTCCGCGCTCGCCCAGCAGCTGACCTCGGTGCCGTAGGGCACGCGCAGTGGGGTGGTGCGCAAGGGGAGTTCAGCCAGGCCGGTCCGCTCCCAGTAATCGTCATCGTAGATCGAGTTCACATAACGGTCGCCCCGGTCCGGGAAGATGCCGACGACGCGCGTGCCGGGGACGGCGGTAGCGGCCACGTGCTTGAGCACCTGGTAGACCGACCCGGAGGAGTTCCCGGCGAAGATGCCCTCGTCGCGGGCCAGTTCACGGGTCGCGACGAAGGCCTCCCTGTCGTTGAGCCAGTGGATCTCGTCGATCTCCGCATAGTCGAGGTTGCCGGGGATCAAGCTGTTGCCGATGCCGCTCTGCCTGCGCGCCGGCTGGTCGGGCTGGCCGAAGAGGACGCTGCCCACGGCGTCCACGCCGATCACTCGCAACGGATCGGACACCCCTGCGGCTTTCAGCGCCCGGCGCAGGGCACGCGCGGTGCCGCACAGTGATCCGCCGCTGCCGACCGCGCCGACGAGCACGTCGACCCGGCCCAGGTCCGCCACCAGCTCATCGGCCAGGGTCGCGTAGGCCAGAGGGTTCTGCGGGTTCGAGTACTGTCGCGGCCAGAAGGCCCCCGGATGCTCCTCCCGCAGGCCGGCCAGCCGCTCCAGCCGCGCACTCTGCCAGCCGTTGGCGGTCATCGCCTCGACCACGTGCACCGAGCATCCCAGCGCCTTCAGCTTCGCGAGCGTGACCGCGTCGATGCGGGGGTCTGTCACGATGTGCACCGGATGGCCCAGCGCGTGACCCGCCAGGGCAAGGCCCAGTGCCATCGTGCCCGAGGAACTCTCGATGATCGGCGCGCCGGGCGCCAGCACTCCGTTCGCCCGGGCCTCGCGGATGATCTGGCGGGCGACCCGGTCCTTCATCGCGAACTGGTTCTGCAGCTCAAGCTTGGCCATCGCCGTCACGTCCGGCGGCGCGGCCCGCAGCCGCACCAGCGGGGTGTGTCCGATGGCTTCGACGAGGTCATTGAAGAGCATCGCTTGTTCCGCTTCCTGTCGACTCGAAACCCAAGCTCTGGAAACAGAGCACTCGTTCGTGGTGCACGAGTTGCCCACACCGGTTGATGGCCTCGGCCAGTCGGCTCCGGAAGTGCGGGATGTCGTGGGGGAGCATCAGGCCGATCGTCGACCCGCTGTGCCCTGTCACCACACCGACCCCGCCGACCTCGGCACTGAGGGCGGTCATCGCGTCCAGTGTCCGCTTGGGGCACAGACGCTGATTGAGGTGGGCGCTGCGGGTCGCCACCCGCCCGATCACGGCGGTGTCGCCGGCCCTCACCGCTGTCCGGGCCTCGTCCAGGAGCCGGGCGTACTCCTCCCGCTCCGCCGGAGAGAAGTTCTTGGGGATCCGGTTGAAAGCGACGGTGTCCACGGTTCCGCCTTCGTCGATGCCCACAATGGTCATCGGCGGCAGCACGCCGAGCCGGTCCAGCAGGGCGACGTTGCGGTGCTCGAACGCCACCACTCCCGGGTACATGACGCCGTCCGTCGGCTCGACCGGACGGAGCAAGTCCTCAATGGCGGCCGGCGCCAGCTCGACGCCGACCGAGCTCGCCACCGCCCTTGCCGTCGCCACCAGATCGGCCGATGAACTCGCCAGGCCTTTTCCCTCCGGGAGAGAGCCGCTGAGCCTCAGCGATCCGCCACCGGAGGTGAAACGGCCGAGCACGGCTTCGGCGACCCTGCGGGCTTTCGTCTTCGTGGCCGGGAACACCTCGACCCCGTCGCGTGCGCTCTCGTACTCGAACGTCGCGGTGACCCATCTGGCGATCGGCAGGGTGACGAGGAAGTCGGGGCCGTCGTCGGGCAACGCCCCTTGGAGCAGTTCCCCGAAGGTGCCGAAGGCGGAGCTGACGGCGACGGCACGGACGTGCGGCCCAACGTGTCTGCCCGTGTGCTCCACGAGTTGCCGGCTCGTCATGCGTCTCCCCCGGGCGCGGGCCGCAAGGAGGCGTCGGTAGCGGCGATCGCGTCCCGCATTGCGGCTCTGCGCGTGTTCCACTGCGCCGCCACCCTGTCGAGCCGCTCACGCTGCTCGGCCAGCAGTGCCTTGACGGAGGCGGGGCTCGCCGAGCCCGCGGACGTCTTCGCGCGCAGCTGCGCGTCCACGTCCGCTGAGCCGGTCAGGAAGGAGGCGGGGTCGTCCAGCGCGTAGCCCGCTTCCCGGGCCGCCGACTCGAGTGCCGCCGGGTTGACGTGCCCGCCACCGCCTTCGGCTTCGGCCAGTACGGCTGTGACGTACTGGCCCGCGACGACCTGAGCGGTCCGCCAGGGTATGCCGGCGCGCAGAGTGAGCTCGTTGGCCAGGCTGAACCCGCCGAAGTGATCCTCTTCGCAGACCGCGCGCATCCGGTCGGTCCGCCACTGCAGCCGGTCGATGACCAGAGTGAAGCCGGTCACCACCGCCCGGACCGTCGCAAACATCGTGCTCACGTGCAGGCCCGCCTCCTTGGAGACCTCCACCATGTTGCTGTAGGGCGTGTTGCGCTGTCCGGTGGCGAAGTCGACGTAGAAGGCCGTCAGATGGCCGGTACGACCCCGCAGGCGTTCCAATAGCGGATAGTTCTTCTTCTGTGGCATGGCGGCCGAGATACCGGCCAGTCCGTCCGGCAGCTCGACCAGCTGGTAAGCACTCGAGGACCAGGCCATGAGGTCGGTCAGGAAGCGACTGAATCCCACGCCCGCGGAGGCGACGTCCGAGGCGACGTCGAGCACCCACTCCCGCGACGCGACAGCAGCCAGCGCGTGCGGCGCCGGGCCGTCGCAGCCGACCGCCCGCGCCAGCCAGTCGCGGTCCCAGGGCAGTTCCTGACCGGCCATGGGCCCGGCACCCAGAGGCGAGAGGTTGATGCGGTCGTAGGTGGCGAGCAGCCTAGACGAGACGTGCAGCGCGTGCTCCACCACGGCGCTGAGGTAGAACCCCGGCGTGATGATCTGTGCCGACTGCAGGTGGGTGTACCCGGGCATCGGAGAGGTGACGTCCTGGGCCGCCCGCTCGTGCGCGACTTCGGCCAGCTCACCCAGCAGGGCCGCGATCTCGCTCACCTGCGACCGGCCGTAGAGCAGTTGGGCACAGGCCTGCAGATCATTGCGGCTGCGGTCGAGGTGCCAGGCCGGTACGGGCTCCGGGAGGGCCTGCGAGACCAGGGTCTCCATCGACAACGCCATGTCGAGCAGGACCGCGTCGGCATGGGCGGTGAGATCCTTCTGGGTCAGCCCGTTGAGCGCTGCCGCGATGTGGCCCACCTGGGCCGATGACAGGACACCCATGCGGTGGTACTCACGCAGCAACGCCTTCTCGATCAGCACGTACCAGGGCAGCAGGTTGGCGACCTCGTGCCGGAACTGCGGCTCAAGGAATTCCTGCCTGATGAATTCGTCCGGCGCTGCCGTGAGCCGGCCAGTCAGTCTCAAAGGGTGCCGCCTTCCTCCATGGTCGCGAGCGTCGCGGTGACGAGACTCGCCGCCGCAGCGGGGTGGCTGCGGACGAGATAGCGACCCGCGCCCTCGATGCCCGTGATCCGCGCCCCCGGCAGCACGGCGGTGCAGCGTGTCACGGCATCGCTCTCGCCGGGAGCACGCGGGATCAGGACGATGGTCGCTGGCAGGTGGAGGGTTCCGGTGAGGCCACCGAGGCAGCGTTCTGCCTCGCCCAGGTCGTGCCGGTAGGCGCGCTCGATCAGCTCGCCGCGGGTCGACCGCGACTGGTCGACGTCGGTAAGCGCGCCGGCATCACGCAACCAGGTCCCGATCTCGCCCGGCGTGACGGCGGCCGGTTCGGCGTCGGCGGAAACCCGCTGGGCGGCTGCGGCCAGGAACAGGTGCAGGGGCGGCACTCCGGTGGCCTGCAGTGACCGGCCCGCCTCCACCGCGAGCGCCACGCCCGCGCCATGGCCCCACAGCGCCACGGGAAGGTCGATGCGGTCGCGGATTTCCTGGACCAGTCGGCCGGCGATTCGGTCCAGGCTGACCAGATCGTCGTCGGGTCGGGCGACGTCATGTCCGGGCAGCTCCACCGCGTACACGGCCACGCCCGATTCGGACAGCTCTCGTGCCATGGCGGCGAAGTTCAGCGCGTTTCCTGCCTCGTACGGTACGCACACCAGCGCAGTGGTCGCATTCGGCGGGTTCGACAAGGTCTGAAGGAGCGGTGAGTCGTCCGAGCGGGCCCCCTCGCCCGAGTCGGCTCCGTCGGCTGCCGCCGCCAGGTCGGCCAGCACCGGGTGTGCCATAAGGTCGACCAGCGAGATGAGCCCGCCGAGCTGCACGACGAGCCGTACGGCTGCCAGCGAGCCGCCGCCGTGCGCGAAGAAGTCGTCGGATCGGCCGACTTCGTCGAGGGGCAGGCCCAGCACTTCCGCCCACGCGATGGCGATGCGCCGTTCGGTAGCGGTCTGCGGCGGTGTCACGCTGTTGCCGCCGGCGCTGCTGGTTTCGAGATCCGCCAGCGCTCGCTTGTCGACCTTTCCGTTGTCCGTGAGCGGAAGTTCGGGCAGCCAGCGCAGGGTGCGCGGGATCAGCTGGACGGGCAGGAGCTTGGCCAACAGGCCTGGCGCGTCCTCGATGGGCGACGCGGCGGTGTAAAAGCCCGCTAGGCGCTTGCTGGCACCGTCCGGCATCACGATGACGCACGCAGATCGGACCCCGGGCACCCGAAGGAGCTGGGCCTCGACCTCGCCGACCTCGACCCGAACGCCGCTGATCTTCACTTGCTCGTCCCGGCGGCCGACGAAACGCAGCCGTCCGTCGGGCAGCCAGTGGCCGTAATCCCCGGTGCGGTAGCGACGCAGCCCGGGCCGGACGGGGTCGGCGCCGAACGCCTCTGCCGTGCGCTCCGGATCGTTGATGTAGCCCCGGCCGACACACACACCGGAGAACGTGATCTCCCCGATCGTGTCGTCCTCCACCGGCAGCCCGTCCTCGCCGACGACGTCGACGAAGACGTTGGCGATCGGCACGCCCACGGTGACCTGGTCGTCCTGCGCCATGCTGCGGATGACCTCGTGCGTGGTGTCGTCCGACGCCTCGGTGGCGCCGTAGGCGTTGACCACGGGTACCCCGGGGCACTGCTTGAACCACCGCGTTAGCACCTGCCGGCTCACTGCCTCGCCCGTGACGCCGAGCATGCGCAGTGAGCCGGGCGCGACGTCGCCGTGCTCCAGCCTGGTGACGATCACGTCCAGGTAGCTGGGGACGAGCTGCAGGACGCCGACGTTCTCCCGGGCCAGCAGCTCGAAGAGCCCGGGGACGTCCAGCAATGTCTCCGGGTCGATGATCACGGTGCTGCCGCCGACGATGAGTGGCGCAATCGCCTGCCACAGCGAGATGTCGAAGCACTGAGATGCTGTCTGGGCGACCACCGTGCCCGGTGCGAGCCCGAACGTGTCCACCTTTGCCAGCAGGTGGTTGATCATGCCGGCGTGCTCACAGGCGGCTCCCTTGGGCGCGCCCGTGGAGCCGGAGGTGAAGTAGATGTAGGCGAGGGTATGGTCCGGGACGCGGTCCGGCCGTGCTTCGGGGCCCTGCGTCGGTACCAGGGGGAGCGCGCGGACGGCTGCGGCCCGGACCGGGCGCGCCGATACCTCACCTTCGACCAGCGCCAGCTGGGATCCGCTGCGGGACAGCAGGTCGACGATGCGCTCGTCGGGGTATGCCGGGTCGATCGGCAGGTAGACACCGCCCGCCTTGAAGATGCCGAGTATCGCGGCCAACCAGTCGAGCGAGCGCTGGCTGATGACCGCTACGACGCCCTCGGGCCGAAGTCCCGCCGCCAGAAGTGCCCCGGCCACCCGTTCCGCGGCGGCGTCCAGTTCCGCGTAGGTCCAGCGAGTGTCGCGGTGCACGGCGGCGGTGGCTGACGGCGTGTTGCGTGCCCACTCCTCGAAGAGTTCGTGAGCACGGCGGTCTGGAAGCGGTCTCACCGGCCCGACTCCGCGTGCGTGCTGACCGCGGGCTGCCTCAACCTGCTCCGTCACAGTGCCAGCCTTTCCGGCCGAACGATTGGCGGCCTAATGTCCAGGGACTGAGTAATGGGAACGAACGGATGCCCGGTGCGGCCTTCTGCCCCGGGCGGTGAGCCGCCAGCACCCGGAGACGTCCGTCAGGCGAACGCTCTTGCGTACAGGCCTCATGGCCGACTGGAGCCGTGGGCCTGCGTGGTGGGCGCCGTGTCGCTGAAACCGGTCGGGTGTGATGGGAGTCGTTCGTCGGTCATGAGTGGTACATGGCGGCGGGGCAGTGGCCTCTCATGAGGAGCAGGCTAATGAGCTGCGGCGTTCTCCCGTACTGACGTCAGTCAGGGATCGGGCCGGTGCAGTGGCCGACGGCGCTGCCGGCGCTCCTCCGCTGCCGGCTTCCGGTCACGTGCCGCTGCCCGGGCGGGCGGAGCGCGTCAGCGATCCGGGTGGCCGGGCACCCAGGCACCCGGGCTCCCGGCAAGGGGACTGATGCGGTGACGGATCAGCCGACGCGGAAAGAGGTGCGGTTCTCCCGCGAGCGGAGGTGGCGGATGGGGGACAGGGAATGCAGGCGGCCGAAAGCGTGCCGGCCGCCTGCGCGGAGGCCGAGACAGTACAGCACCGGGCCGCAACGGCCTGGTCCCGCAGCAGGGCGGGGCCTACGATTGCGCCTTCGGCATCGGCCACCTCAGTACCGGGCCCGCCACGATCCGGCCGGGGCGTGAGCGGTGACGCGTCGGCGAGATAAGAAGTGCCTTTTTGCAGCGGCCATCCGCCCGCTCCGGGCGACCTATCCGAGGCATGCCTGACGGATGTCAGTACACCTGGTGGCGGCGATCGGTAACCTGTTGGTTCAGTAATTTGAGGCAAACCCGATAGTACCGAAAAAACACGCGATTTCGGCAGGCCGAAGCCTGTACGAGTGCGGTTGGTTTGTGCAGCGTAATGGCTGTGTGCAGGTGCGGGATGCGTGTCCATGGGGAAGGACGTCACAATGTCGGACAACGACCAGCGGGCCAGGCTTCTGCGTATCGCCGAATACCGGAAATCGTTCGACGAGCGACTTGATCGCATAGATCAAAAGGCACCGTTCGATTCGGTCCACCACACTGACACGGCAGGATCCGTGGAGATCTGGGAGCTCCCCGACGCCGAGCAGACGTGGGTGGGCCGAAACGCCAGGTACTCGCCCACTCCGGTCCTCACCGTGCGCAACGTGCTCAGCAGGTGTGCGGTCAAACACGAGGAAGTGACATTCGTCGATGTCGGCTGCGGCAAGGGCCGGGTCCTGCTGCTCGCGGCCGAGCTGCCCTTCCGTCGGGTCGTCGGCGTGGAGGCGTCGGAGGCCCTCTGTGCCATAGCCCGGAGCAACATAGAGAAGGCCGGGGAGGCCGGTGGCAATGGCAGGATCGACGTGGTGCACGCCGATGCCACCCAGTTCGAGGTCCCATCTGACGCGGGGCTCTTCTATTTCTATGAGCCGTTTTCGGCGGAGGTCGCCGATGCGGTTCTGGAAAGGATCGAGGACTCGATCCGACAGTATCCCCGGAAGGTCGTCCTCTGCTTTACCGGCCGAGGGCAGCCGGATGGGCAGGGAGCCGATATCGAGACAGCCCCGGTGGCGGCCGCACCGGCAGAGAAGCGAGACCAGTGGAATCTAGTCGAAGTCGTCTCGTCTCCCGATGGCAAGTTTTATGACTCCTTCTTGTACGAGTACACAGGTCGCCAGGCTTAGACCAACCACGATCTCCGTGATCGACTCTCAGGGGGAATCACATGAGCGACGCATATGACGCCACTCGACCGAAGCCGCATCTCGATGCTGCTGTGTCCCTGCCCGACCTGTTCCGCAGGGTCGCAGCGCTTCGTGGCACTGCTCCGGCCGTTCGTGACGAAGGGCGAACACTCAGTTATCAGGAACTCGACCTGCTCTCGGACCGTCTTGCTGCAAAACTCAGGCAAGAAGGCATTCGGACGGGAGATCGAGTCGGGCTGATTCTCCATCGCTCGGCCGAAATACCGATCTCCATTCTTGGCGCTCTGAAGGCGGGTGCCGCTTATGTGCCGCTCGATCCCACCTACCCGGCGGAGCGGCTGCGTTATCTGATCGAGGACGCCGGGCTGACCATCGTCATCGGGGAGTCCGACCGGATCGCCTCCGCCGGGCTCACCGAGGTCCGCGTGGTCTCCCCGGACACCGACGGTGAGGAACTGCCGCCGCTGCCGCCGATCGGCCTCGACGGCAGTGAACTGGCGTACATCCTCTACACCTCCGGGTCGACGGGCGTCCCCAAGGGCTGCATGATCGCCCACCACAGCATGCTCGAACTGCTGCGCAGCGCGGTGTCGGTGTTCGACGTGGATGGCGACGACCGCATCACGCTGTTCCACCCCTACATCTTCGACCTGTCCGTCTCCGAGTTCTGGCTGGCGATGGCCGTCGGAGCCACGTCGGTCGTCGTTCCCCTCAAGATGGCGCAGTCCGCGTCCGACTTCCTCGAACTGCTCCGCCGCGAAGGGGTGACCCTGGCCAGCCAGGTTCCCACATCCCTGCGCGCACTGGCCTATGCCTACGAAGAGGCCGCCAGGCCGCGACTCGCCCTGCGTTACATCCTGGTCGGTGGCGAGGCCGTGGAACTCGACGTCATCGCTGCCTTCTTGGACGGGTACAACGGCGTCCCGCCAACCGTCGTCAACGTGTACGGTCCGACCGAGGCCACGTGCTACGCCACCTGTCACGCGCTGACCCGGGCGGACTTCGAAGGCCTGGTGCGCACGCCAATCGGTAAGGCACTGCCGCACCTGGTCGTCGAAGTACGGGACGAGGCGCTGGAGTTAGTACCGGACGGCGAAGTGGGAGAACTGGTGATCGCCGGTCCGGCGGTCGCGGTGGGCTACCTGGGGCGGCCGGAACTGACGGCCGAGCGTTTCGTCGTCCTCGACACCCCTGCGGGGCCGCTGCGCTACTACCGGACCGGGGACCTGGCCCGGCGCCTTCCGGACGGCTCCTTCGAGTACCTTGGCCGCAACGACCAGCAGGTCAAGGTTCGTGGCGTCCGAGTCGAACTCGGTGAGGTCGAGGCATTCCTTCGGGCCCACGACCTGGTCAAGGACGCCGCAGCCACGGTAGTCACCACTGCGGCCGGCGCTCAGTTCCTCGTCGCGTGCGTGGTGCCGGCAGAGGAGACCGAGGAGAAGCCCCAGGCGCTGCTGCGCCGGCACATGCTCGACTCCGTACCAGCCCACATGGTGCCGGACCGCTACCGGATCGTTCCCGAGCTTCCGTTGACCGCGTCGGGCAAGGTGGACCGCCGGGCTCTGCAGGAGTTGGCGGCCACGCGCCCGGCTCGTCGCCCTTGATTCGGATGCGCACGAGGGGAGCGATTCCCCCATGGCAGCTCATGACACGATCTTGGCCAGGGTGGTCAGGTCCTGGCGTTCCTCGGGATGCCCTCCGTATCCCGCCCGAGGCCACGCACCGCGAGAGGTGGCCCGGGATCGGCGGGAGTCGCAGGCTGAGTCGTCGCACAGGAGGTGCAGCATGACCTGCGAGCAGTCGGTGTCAGCCACCGGCGGCTTCCGAACGGGCCCGAGATCCTGACGTCTCACACGCAGTGATCTCGGGCCTCGTACGGGAACCTCTGCCGGGGCGGACTACTTCCGGTCCGTGTCGGCGGAACGCGCCGATCGCGCCGCCTCACGGAACCGACTGCTGAGCCGCTGGTGCGACAGGGTCGCCAGCACGTAACTCCCGGGGGCGCGTCGTTGCCAACTCAAGTCGAATGCCAGCCGGTGATGAACACGGTTGTACCGGGCTTCGAGGCGTCGGATCGCCGCTCGAACAGCGTCCGGATCATCATGAAGGCTGATGAGTCCCTGAGACTGCAACCACACCGACCCGCTGTGGTACTTAGCCACGGACATGGCAGCGGTTGGGGCCCGCCGAAGAGCGCCGCAGTCGCGGCTGTCGACGAGGAACGCGATCCGAGCCTCCCCCTTCACGTCGACCAGGTCAAAGCCGACCTGGCGACAGCGCAGCAGCCCGCTGTGGTCGAACGAAGCGAGGTGCCCGTACGTGCTGTTGAGGGAGCGATACCCCTGCCCTGAGGCCTGACGCACCATGCCCAGAATCGCCAGCTCGTCCCGGGCCTCGCGCAGCTCCGGCTCGTCCTGCGGGTAGTTCTCGTCCGGCCCCCAGAAGCCGTCGTGCGAGCTTCGCCCAAACGACAAGGGCAGGTCAGCATCGTCGTACCTCGGCGCCAACGCCTCGACATACGGAGCGGAACGGAACGTGGGGTCGTCCCCGAGTTCGTTGCGGACGCGGTAGGCCAAGACCTCCAGCCGAAGGCGCGCGTTCCGCTCGCGCTGGTCCCAACTCGTGTAGTTGCCGTCCCTCTGTTCTCTGATTCTTCGAGTGCTGTACGTCTCGGCCAGCGTGCGGATCAGTTCGCGCTCGGGGTCCGGCGACTGACGGACGAAGCCGTTCACCTCGTAGGAGATCTGACTCCCGATCCCGGCGGAGATGGACAAGGCGACCAGTGGGTCAAGAGCGGTGGCTCTCGCCTTGATCCTGTTCTCCACCGTGCTCATGGCTACGTTCCCACCGCCGGCGGTCACCCAGACCGGCGTGACGCTGACCCGGCCCTGTCCGGTGTGAACGGCCAGGTGCGCGTACGGCCGGTCAGGACTCGGCAGATGGATGGAGCGGCCGTACGGCGGTCGCAGGACGGCACACTCGTCCGTTGTGAGCGCGATGGTCTCCGCCATCCCGGCCAGTTCGGCGATCCCGCGTGCACGCCGAACGATCTCCTGTCGTGCCGCACGGGCCTGGGCCAGGAGGTCGCCGGTGAGGTTCCGTCGCTGCGCGGCACGCGTGAACAACGCGGAAGAGTCGGCGCTTGGTGCCCGGCCCAGCCTCTCCACGGCGTCGCGGCCATAGGCGACCTGGCGTGAGCGGATAGAAGTGCCCGGTCCACCGGCGCGAAGCGCACCCGGCACAGGCAGAACGTCATCGTCTTGCCGCATCAGCGTGCTGTCCTCAAGCCGGGTACGGGGCCGTGTCACGGGGAGGCTCCGAGGAGTCGATCCAGGTCAGGAAGTGCCGCAGCTCGGCCCGCAGCTGATCGACTGACGGCCGCTGCACCTCGACCTCGGTCCTGGTCTGCTCACCCCCGGAGGACGCCCGGTAGACGTTCGTGAAGTCTTCGACGGCTGGCTGCTGCAGGACCAGCGATGCCGCGGCCTTACCGGCGGACCGGGAGATGCAATGCAGGACCTTGTGATCGATGTGGTAGACCGTTCCTGCGGGCAGGACCGCCTCGAACACGCAGCTCAGCTGCTCCCTGCCCTGTGCCTCCAGGGAGAAATTCCTCCCCTGGCCGACCGGCAAGTACTTGAAGTGGTAGTACTCCTCGCCGGGGCCGACTCGGTACTCCTGGGCGAGGTACTCGCCGACCACGAGCGCGGTCGTGAAGTCCCAGCGGTGCGAGTGGATGTCCTCCGTGATGAGTCCCGGGGCGTCTGGCTGCGGGTGCCACATGTGCAGACGCACCTTCCAGGGATTCTCCTCGCCGGCGATCAGCACGAGCTTCAAGAAGTTGTTGGCGTGGTAGTACGAGCGCGCGGCTATCTCGGCCAGAGCGTCGTCGTCAGAGACGATCTGGCCGATGAGGGAACGGAGTTCTCCTGGCTCGGAAAGCTGGCGGACCACCGACTCCGACCCTCGGAAAGTCGTGCCGGGCCCACTGCCCATGACCGCTTCGAGGTGGTCCTTGACATCTTGCAGGGTGGCCTCTGCGAGAACCTGCATCGTGACCATTGCTCCTGTTCTGGACGCTGGTGATCCAGCGCGATTCGCAAGGTGAGGGAGGGCGCGACCGCTGATGAGCGGTCACCCTCATGGGACACATGGTTGATCCAGCGTGTGACTACTCGCCCAGGGTGACGAGAAACTCGGGAGAGCCGGCGAACGGCGAACGGCCCTGGGCCATGCTGATGTTGTCGACGATCAGCAGGTCGCCGCAGCGCCACGAGACACCGATCTTGACCCGGTCGTAGGAGTTCTGAATGGCTGCCAGGTCCTCCGCGGGCACCGGAGATCCGTCACCGAAGAAGGTGTTCATCGGAAGGTGCTCACCGAAGGCATCGGTCATGATCTTACGCTCGACCGGGTCAAGGTTGGCAGAGTTGAGGAAGGATATCTGGTTGAACCAGCATTCCTCCCCGGTCGTCGGGTGATCGACGACAGCGGGCAGGCGGCGCACCGTTTTCAGCGAGCCGCCAGGCAGCCACTCAGCTTCGATCCCCGCAGTCTCGAAGAGTTCTTCGAGTGCCGCGCGGTCCTGTACGGAAAAGGCCTCTCGCCACATGATGCCGAACCCGTGGTGAAAGGAACGGGTCAGCGTCCAGCCACCCTTACGGCAACGCTCGGCGAGGGGCGCAGGAAGGTGATCGAACATCCGGCGCGTGTCACTGAGGTGCGACTGGCCGGCGCCGTCCGGCGGAGCGATGCACGCGGTCAGGATGACCGAAGGATACGTCCTGCTGAAGGAGCCTTCCTGAAATGGGCAGATGATTCGGTCGGCCGGCCAGGCGATCGGCGAGAGGATGCCGTTCCCGAAGTCCTTCCGTTCGTTGAACGCTTCTGCGAGGGTGTGGCTGTTGATACCCAGGGCAGCGCGCGCCTCAGCCAGGCAGTCGGGTCCGTCCATGGGGAGGCCGTGGATGAGAACCGCCCCGTGGACCAGCATGCGGTCACGAATGGTCTCCGCCATGTCCCGCAGCCAGGAGGACGGCGATGCGACCGGTGCGTCGAAGGAAGGGATGCCCACGTGCC
Source organism: Streptomyces sp. NPDC057445 (assembly GCF_042802855.1). NCBI lineage: Bacteria > Bacillati > Actinomycetota > Actinomycetes > Kitasatosporales > Streptomycetaceae > Streptomyces > Streptomyces sp. NPDC057445. The sequence goes on from NZ_JBHVDH010000024.1 coordinate 63,495, forward strand.
GCAGCGTGGGGACGGTTGCGTTCACTTTCGACTCTCCTACATGGCTGGATTGTCCGAGACTCGCCCCGCGAGCGCTCCGCCCCACGACGCGCCCTTCGATTCAGGGCTTGTTCGCGGCGGCAGTGTCCGCGGCGCCGCTCATCTTTTCGACCACTTCCGCCGTGTCGGCGTCGGTCAGCGTCAGCGGGGGCGCAATGCGAATCACACCTCGCTCGTGGCGCGTCATGACGCCCGCATCGGCCGCTGCCTCCGCGATGGCTCCGGCCGACTCCTCGGTGTCGGTCTCGATGGCGATTACCAGGCCGAGTCCGCGGACGTCAGTGACCAACGGGTTCGAATCGAGGAGCTTTCGCAGGCCGTCCAGCATCGTGGCACCCTGAGCCGCCGAGTTCTCGACAAGCTTTTCCTCGGCCATGATGTCGAGCACGGTGTTCGCCACGGCGCTCGCCACGGCATGTCCGCCGGTGGTGTGCCCATAGCGAAGTCCCTGCGCGATGGGCTCCCGGACGAACGTCTGCTTGATGGCCGAGGTGACCGCCGTCGCGGCCAGCGGCATGTAGCCGCCGCTGATGCCCTTACTCAGGGTGACGATGTCCGGTGTGATCCCGTCGTGATCGAAGCCGAACATCCGCCCGGTGCGGCCGAATCCGCAGAACACCTCGTCGAGGATGAGCAGTGCTCCGTGCTGGTCGCACAACGCCCTGAGCCTGGTGAGGAAGCCGGCCGGGAGCACGACGCAGCCGCCGAGGCCCAGCAGCGGTTCCACCATGACCGCAGCCGCAGGGGGGCCGGTCTCCAGGGCTTTGGCGAACAGCGCGATCAACGCGTCGGCGCTCTCCTCGGTCCGCATCTCGCGCGGCGCAGCGGGCAGCGCGATGTGCTCGATCGGGAACGGCGGGGCCCACTCACTGACGGTGAACGGCAGGCCGGACAGCTGCTGAGCGAGGTAGGTCGTGCCGTGGTACGCCGCTTCGAAGGTGATAACCCGGTTGCGGTCCTCACCGATGTTGCGCCAGTACTGCAGTGCGATCCTCAGGGCCGCCTCGGTGGCCTCCGAGCCACTGTTGAGCAGGACAATCTCGTTCAGCTCGCCCGGCAGAATCTCGGCCAGCCGCGACGCCAGTGTCTCGGCCGGATCGTGGCTCGACACCATGGGATCGTAGTGGACGAGCTGCTGGAACTGCCGGTTCGCGGCCTGGAGCAGACGCGGATGCCCGTGCCCGCAAGAGGCGTTGAGGACTCCGGAGATGGCGTCCAGGTACCAGTTGCCCTCCGCGTCGCGTACGCGGGTGCCCTGCGCGTCGACGATCCGCAGCGAGTTGGCCTGCTGGGTGATCGGCGTCCAAGGCCGCCACAGCGAACTGGGTGACGTGGAACTGTGCATATCTCAACTCTCCAGTGAGCCGGTGGTGTGGTTCTCAGGATTTCCGCTGGGTCGAGCTCTTCGAGATCGCCGTGGCGAGCCAGTGGCGCCAACGTGCGCCGAACTCCTGCGCTCCGTAGCCGGTGGTGCGTTCGTCCAGGAGAAGACGGGGCTGAAGCTCCCCCTCGTGAACTGCCGTGGCCGCAAGGAACTTGCACATCTCGGGAGGGCGGGTCTCGGTCGACGCGACCTCTGTGGCCGGCACCCCGGCGATGTGCACCGTGCGCTCAGCGCCGTGCGTATGGCTGAGCATCGCCGTGACCGATCCGGTGAACGTGGAAGAGAAACTGGTGACCGCGATAAAGGGCACATCGGCGTGATCGATCTCCCTGTACCAACTCCTGAGGAAGCCGTCCGGGGAGTCCGGATGCTGCTGGAGGCCAGGGGTGTCGAGAGAGATGACCGTATTCATGAAACACCCGACGACATCGGCAAAAGCGGCGTCCCGCCCGCCCCACGGGTAACCGATGACGGTGGGGCCCGGCTCGGCCACGTCGCGTAGAGCACGATGAATCGCGTAGAGAACATACGGGAACAAGGAACCCCGGAACGAACGCGGGACGGCGACGCTCGGGAGCCGCTCGACGGGCTGCACGCGGGTAGGACTGATCACAGCCTGAGGTAATTCCCCGGCTGCCTCCAGGCGATCTGCCCAGAACTTCAACCCGGGCCCATTCGCGGCTCGTTCTTCAAGTCCGTTTCGAGCACCGACGGCTGCTTGATACCGCGCCCCTTCGAGGCCGTCCGGGTTCGCACGGGAAGCCAGTTGCTGTTTGATGAGCAGCATCGACTTCTCGTCGACCATCGCGTGATCGAGAACCAGGAGGAGGTGGTCGTCCTGGGGTGAGCGTATGAGGCGCGCCGCCATCGCCGCACCGTCCAGAGCGGACTCGAATTCCTCGATCTCCTCTGTCATGCACCCGGATACGTCGTCAGCGCTTGCCGCGTGGAGCTCGGCGAAGTCGCATGGCTCCGGGTACCACTCCTGGTAGGCAGTCCCGCGAGAGAACCCGACCCGGTAGGACAGCGCCGGATTGCACAGCAGCACGGACTCCAGCACTTCGCGCACATCCGCCGCCGACAACTGGCACGGAGGTGTGCGGAACACCAAGGTGACCGTCCCTCGACGGCCTGAGCGCTGCGCGGCCAGGGCGAATGACAACTGCGCGCTCAGTAAGGGGAGTCTCTCCCTCATGCGGTCCCCTCGTTTTCGGCGGTAGGCAGCGGATTTGCGACCCCGGACAGACCCGGTGGCAAGAATGCAGAAGTGTGACCTGCCGCCTGGGGCAGTGGGCGAACGTCTCGATAAGTATGGCGGGTTGAGCAGCAACGGCACCGCTCCCGTCCGCCGAACTCGCACTCAGTTTGCCTTAACTCAGGCTCTCCATAGTCCTAACAAGTAACAGGACAGGAGCTCCAACTCGTGCCAACTCGTCATGCTACGTTGCCCGTCATGACGGAAGTGGCGAAGGATTTGCATGACACCGGGGATGAGACCGACAGCTCGGGCCTATGGCGGCATCGCGATTTCATGCTGCTGTGGAGTGGCCAGACTCTCAGCGAGACAGGGTCGGCGGTCACCCGAGTGGCTTTGCCTCTGGTTGCTCTTGTCGTGCTCGACGCCAGCACGTTCGAGGTCGGTTTGCTGACCGCCGCTACCACACTGGCGTTCGCGGTGATCGCTCTGCCCGCGGGTGCGATCGTGGACCGTCGTCCCAAGCGCTCCATCATGATCGTCTGTGATCTGCTGCGCCTACTGATCATCGGCTCGATTCCGCTGGCTGCCGCGTTCGATGTCCTGACCATGGGGCAGCTCTACGTGGCCGCTGTCGCGGCCGGTGTGTGCACCGTGTTCTTCGACGTCTCCTACCAGAGCTACCTGCCTTCGCTGATCCGCGCCGAAGACCTCATGGCCGCCAACGGCAAACTGGGCACCACCCAGTCGTTGGCGCAGCTCGGCGGACCGAGTCTGGGTGGCGGGCTGGTCGGCCTTCTGGGGGCCGCCTCGGCGCTAGTCGCCGACGTGATCTCCTATGCCGTCTCATCACTGGCGATCGTGGGCATCCGCCACCGTGAGGGACCGCTGCCCGCGCCGACGGCAGAAGAGCCGCTGAGGCATCGCATCATGGAGGGCCTCCGTTTCGTCTTCGGTCACCCGATCCTGCGGCGGATCGTCATCTGCACCAGCGTCAGTAACCTGTTCGCCGGCGTCACTTCCGCTCTGGCAACGGTGTTCGTGGTCCGCGTTCTGCACGTGAGCCCCGCGATGACCGGTCTGATCCTGGCCGGATCGGCAATCGGCGGGATCGCCGGCGGGCTCTTCGCCGGCAGGCTCGCCACGAGTATCGGTTCGGCCCGGATCATCTGGGTGTCGATGCTGGTGTTCAGCGCGCCGCAGGTCATCGCGGCGGCCGCCTGGGAGGGTTGGGGAGTCCTGTTGTTCCCGCTGGGCTGGGGCATCACGGGCTTTGCCTTCATGGTCTACAACATCGCCCAGCTCAGTTACCGGCAGTCGGTCACCCCGCCCGATCTGATGGGCCGGATGAACGCGGCCGTGCGCTGGGTGGTATGGGGCACGCTGCCGCTCGGCAGCGTCCTCGGCGGAGCGCTGGGGACCCTGATCGGCGTACGCAACGCGCTCCTGGTGGCCTTCATCGGCACCTGGGCGGCCGGCTGGTTCGTGTTCTTCTCTCCACTTCGTCATATGCGCGACATCCCCCAAAGCCCCGTACGGTGACGAAGCTTCGCGCCGCCCGCCAACGAGGACGTCAACGCATCCCGACGTCGCCCTGATACGTGAGATGGACTGCTCGAACTGATCGGCACGTGCTGGTCGGACACCAGAGGGTAAGGGCTGAAACATGACCATGGGCTTTTCGTTGGCTATCGCGGACTTCGACCAGAAGCAGTTTGACGCGCTCGACACCAAGACCGGGGCCGCGTCCTCGTACAGCCGTCTTCGTCAGCAGGAGCAGGACGCCAGATGGACCGGTCGCTATCTCGGATGGCATGAAGGCGATGTTCTGAAGGCGGCCATTCCGATATACCGGTACCGCATGCGATCGTGGCCCGATCCGTCGTACGACCCTGCTTCCTGGGGGATGCCGGGCGCGGTCGGTGACGAGTGCTCACCGGGGAACTCCCTGATGGTCGGTGGGTGCATCGACCGGCGGACAGGCTTCCATGTCGATGAGGAAGCCAGGACCCCGGGCCAGTTGCGCCGGCTCCTGGCCGAAATCGCCAAGGTTGCCGCCGACGAGGACCTGTGTTTGGTATTCCCCTACATGTACCTCGAGACGAAAGAGGCGCTTGACGATGCGACCAGTGGCCGTATCGTCTGGGCGCAACTGGACCGGGAAGCCCACCTGTTCGGCCTGGCCGACCCGGAGTGGGAGGCCGGACTCCCGGCCAGGACCCGGTACAGGCTGCGCCGGGACCAGCGCACGATCGCCAAAGTGCCCATGAGGGTGGCCGAGGCTTCTTGGGACGAAGTCGATTCCTGGGCCTCTGAGTTGATTGCACAGCACAGCACCGCCAAGGGCCAGGAGCTACTGCCCGAGTTCGTCAGTGACCGACTCTCCATGTGGCAAAGCAACCCCGATGTCGACCTCATGGTGTTCACCGCGGAGGCAGCAGGCCTGCGTGGGGTGCAGACGGTCCTGCTCTGGGGCAACGAACTGGAGGTCTACGAAATCGGATTGAGCGGTGAAGAGAGCGAGCAGCGTTTCGCGATGTACCTCAACTTGCTCTTCCACCTGCCGATCCAGTACGCACGAGCGCGTGGGGGGATCGAACACATACGTCTCGGAACCAAGTCGGAGACTCCGAAGTCGCGCAGAGGGGGAGTGTTCCAGGCATTGCACGGCGGCGTGCTCGGCTTTGCCGATACCAAGCGACTGGCCAGGGGCGAATTCTAGGAAGTCCCGGTTTGAGCCAGTCGGTCGTTGGTCCAGGTGTGCCGTGGGGACGGATCCGAAGCGGCGCTGATTGAGACCGGCACGCAGCGGGTGTAGCTGTGCGGCCTCACCCGCACGCGGCCGGGGCCAGCGAACAAGGGCCCCGGCCGGTGTGCCGTCAATCAACGACCGTCAGTCGGCGGCCGTCCGGCGGGTGACCGTATGGTCAGGAATGCAGCGCCCTCCAGCGCTTGGTGTCAGGGAGGAGGTGGAGGTGCTCCTCCCTGACCAGGTCGAACCTGAGAGCAAAGGCGACCAGGGCCTCGCGCTTGGAGTGCATGCGACCCCCGTCCAAGTATTTCGCCCACTGACTGACCGGTAGCTTTTGGTCAGTCAGGTAGTCGATGTGGTAGTTGATGCTACTGCGGTTCGCATCCCTGAACTGTTTGATTCCTTTCAGCCTCTCGACCACCTCTTGGGCCGAGGGCACGGCCGCCATGGAGGAGCCTCGCAGACGAGGCTCGCACAAGGCGACAAGGACGGCGAAGTATTTGCTCTCCGTATCCAGCTTGGTCAATGCGGACTGGCTCACTGTGGTGGCCACGTCGTTTTCGAGCATGCGGGGCGGGGGAGTGAAGACGATGACTTCACTCAAGCTCGCTCCGTAGGGAATAAGGATTCGCGATATTTCGAACGGTATCACCATGTCCACCATGCGAGGACGCGCTTTTACCAGTTCCGTGCCGCCCTCTAGGTTCTCGATCACGAAGGTGGTGCTGGTAGTGAAATTTGAGAGGAAGAGGTGATGGTCGGACACCTCGAACGCACCGATACTGGGCATGGCGTCGGGCTGGAACTCCCCGGTGTATCTGGATAGACCGAAGTTGAGCCGGTCGTCGACGCCGAGTTTGATTCGCTTCTTGGTGCTCTTGGCGCTTCTGGCGCCTGGACCGCGCGTCTTGTTTCGCCACATCAGGATCACTTCTAAGCCGGATTTGATCTTGGTGTCCATGAAGTTCGTCCCCATTTCTGCGATGATCTTTTGGATGTGCAGAGCGTGTCGGATGCCGATCAAATGTACGTTGAAGGGCATTCCCGACAGGCGCTTCAGGATGGTATGGGTGCACTCCTGTGAATGCGGCTTCTACCGATGCGCTTCACCTGGAGATCCCACCCCTTGCTGCAATTGCCGATCGTGTTGTTCTGGTGGTTTGTGAGCAAGGCCTCATCGAGAGACTCTTGACTACTGCATGTAGATGGAAGCGGGCCCCTGGATGTGGGCGCAACCAAGTATTTTTATAGCCGCCTGCGATAGCGCAGCATGCGATCGCGCTTCGGCCTTGAGTGGATGATCTTCACTCCAGGTGGTCGGCATGTCAAGCAGTTATTGAGACTTCCAAGGGTTCGGCGGTTGCAACATGAATTAAGTCAGACATTTCTTTGAATGCATCTGAAGCCGGATTCGCTAATGGATTTCCGCACTTCGAAACTTCATTGAAGTAAATTTTCTGACTCCTTCACCTCTTGCCCCTTATTGTGCAGCAGAACGGAATATTTCTGCGTTTTGTGCACTTTCCTGCCGATCAAGATGAATACACCACTCCAGCCGCGGCAGGCCGGGTGGTCGGGCCATCGCCCCGGCACCTCGTCCAGAAGCCAGCGGGCCCCCACCCACACCCAGGAGCTCCTGCACCACTTCGACACGGTGTGACGGAAGAGCGCCATGAGCCACACCCGCCGGCAGTCAGGGGGCAGCGCGGGCTCGATGGAAACGGAGAAACATCCATCCGCCCAGTTCATCGGCTGCATCTTCATCCGCTGCCGGTCAAGGGACAACTGTCATGCGATGGACTGGCAGCGAAGTGCTGACAGGTATCAGTACCGGAGTACTGCCTGTGCGCCTGCATACTTGGCACAGTCGTATCAAAAGGAGCCCGGTGTGTTCCCGCTCAGCACGTCACAACAAATCGTTTGGCTGCAGCAGCAGGTAGTTCCTGACAGTCGCGCCTATCACGCGACCGCGGTCGTCAACTTCCGTGGTGAAGTCGATTCCGCGGTGCTTCGAAAGTGTCTTGTGGAGGCGGTCGGTCGGCATGATGCCATGCGGATCCAGATATGCGACGAGAACTCCATAGTTGCCTCTCAGGAAGTCGTGGAGAGTCCTCACATAGAGATTCCTGAGCATGACCTGCGGGGTGCTGAGGATCTTGAGGGGACGCGGCAGCGACTTCTTCACCGACATGTGCACACCGAATTCGACCTGCACACCGCTCCGCTGGCGCGCTGGACCTTGGTCCGTGTGGCGGAACACCACTGGCAGCTCTTCTTCACTGAGCATCACCTTATACACGACGGTAGGTCCACGGTCGGATTCCTCACCGACGTGCTCGAGCAGTATTCAGCAGAGCTGACTGGTCGAAGTTGCACGGTGGAACCTGCGCCTTCTTATGAAGAATATGTGGCGTACATCGGCAGCGAGGAACACCGTGCGCGTGTCTCTTCCGACGTCAAGTGGTGGCGAGAAAAGCTTGACAGCGCGGACTTCGGCATCGAGTTTCCGGGGCTAGGTGCTCGGCGATCGGAAATGTTCGATCACCGCGGAGCGCAGTATCGGCAGGTTCTTCCTGCCGATCTCATGGACCAGATGCGTGCCGTGGCCCAAGAGGACGGCCTCACCGTCTTCGCCGCGCTGCTGACGGTGTTCGCCGAGCTCTGCCGTCGCTACTCAGGTAAGAACGATCTCGTTATCGGCATGCCGATGGCCAACCGTCCGGTGGGGTTCGAACGTACGGTCGGCATGATGGTCAACACCGTACCGGTCAGATTGGCCGTCGAGCCCGAAACCCCTTGCAGCGACGTGGCACGTGAGGCCATGGATGCGATCTTCGATGCGATCGACCATGAGTCTGCTCCGATCCAGGAGGTCGTGAAAGCTCTCAAGCGCAGCAGCAAAGGGCTAGGCAACCCCCTCTTCAATTTCATGTTCGGCATGCATGACGGGCCGTGTCCGACGGTCGAGATTTCTGGCCTGTCGGTTGACATGGAGGTTGCCCTGAGTGCCGAGAGCACAAAGTTCGACCTCAGTGTCGTCGTGATGCCCGACAGGGTCCGCCATGACGACTACGGGAATCACGGCTACGAACTGGTCTGGGAATACTCAACCCAGCTCTTCGGCGCGGAAGACATCAAGCTGCTGTCCGAGGGGTTCGGGGCCATTCTCCGTGCGTATGTGGCGCACCCGTCCAAGCCGATCGGCACTCTGGCTCCTGTCGAGGTCGCGCCGTCGGTGCGGGCCGGCCGTGATGAGCCTGAGCCCACGGTGCGCGGGAAGGCCGATGAGGCCGAGGCCGCCGTCGAGCCCGGCGCTACCCGGCCGGATGCGTCCGCCGACGGTGGAGAGCCTTCCGCCCTGCTGTGGCTCCAGGCGTTCCGCGACATCTTGGAAGACGACGACATCTGCGAAGACACCGACTTCTTCCAAGCGGGTGGCCACTCGATGCTGGTCCCGGTTCTGCTGGCGCATTACGAATCACTCTCCGGATGGCGGCCTCCGACCGGTCTGCTCTTCGAGTTCTCCTCTCCACGGGAACTCGAAGCGGCGTCTGCGGCGCGCCATTGGGCGACCCCTGAGCTGCAGCGCTGACGGCGGGCCGACCAGCCGTCGTGATCACACAGGGCGCCAGGGGTATGAGCGGCAGCCGTGCCCCTGGCGCCCGCGCCGTCGAGGAGGTACGCACCCATGGGAAAGCACAAACACACGGCCGAAGAAGGAAACAGGTTCAGTAAGCACGGAATCGACTTGTCTGTTTACGGTCACTCCGCCCCGTCGGCGACAGTCGCTCGGGTGGAGGTGCAGCGGGGGCATTTCCAAGAATTCGTCAACCAGAGAAGTACCTATATTTACTATGTGATCAGCGGGCAGGGCGTGTTCTATCTGAATGGCGAGGCGGTCGCCGTTCGTGCAACCGATCTGATCGCGGTCCCGCCGGATACGCGAATATACTATTTCGGCGCCATGGAGATGGTTCTCACCGTGACACCCGCATTTGATGAGAAGGATGAAAAGCACGTCAGGTTCATCAGTGAAAGTGAGAGCCCTTATTAATTCCTCTGCCGCCGGGCAACACTACGAGTTGGATGGAAACTGGCATGCCGACCACAGATGACGCCGTACTGCTCGCTGAGCATTGCTCACGCACCCTGGACTCGCTGCCGAGTGAACTGGCACTGCCGACAGACCGTCCGAGGTCGTCTCGAGCCTCGTCGGTCATGGAAGTGCACCGCTTCGAAGTCGCCCCCGAGACTCATGCTCTCGCGGTGGCCGGGGAATCAGGGGAGGCGTTGCAGACGATGCTCTGCGCCGCCGTCGCCGCCGTTCTGACCCGGCTGGGAGCCGGCGCCGACATCCCGATCGCCGTTCCGGCATTGGCACAACCCGGTGCTCCGCAGAGCGGCGCGGCGCATTTCCTCGCGCATCATCTTGTGCTCCGGATCGACACATCGGGCGATCCGACTCTGCAAGGGCTGCTCGCGCGGACGAATGAGGCCGACCGCGTCGCCCGCGCGATCCACGACGTGCCTGCCGAGCAGTTGGCCCGGATCATCGACCTGAAGCAGTACGCAGGGCGCAACCGGTTGGTTCAGGTCCAGGTGATGGTGAATGACGAAGTCACGCCGGTAAGCGGCGCGGCTGGGGCGTCCGGGTTCGACCTTGCCATCGGCTTCACCGAACGCAGTCAAGGCGCTCAGGGACCGGTCGGCATGGTCGGTGAAATCGCGTACGACACGGGCTTGTTCGACAACGCGACCGTGATGTCCCTGGCGGATCGTCTGGTCCGAATGCTCAGGGCGTTCGCCTCCGAACGGGATACCGCGCTGTCCCGTGTGGAGCTGCTCTCGGGCCCGGAGCGCAGGAAGCTGCTGCAGACCTTCAGCGGCGCGGAGCACGTGGCGGGCGAGCACACGCTGGTCGAGCTGTTCGAGGCGCGGGTCGTGTCGACGCCGGACGCGGTGGCGCTGGTATACGAAAAAGATGCGCTGACCTTCGCCGAACTGAACTTCCGGGCCAACGCCCTCGCTCATGCGCTGTTCGCAGCAGGCCTCCGGCCGGAGGAGCCGGTCGCCATCCTGATGCACCGGTCCATGGAGACCATCGTCGCCGTTCTGGCCACGCTCAAGGCCGGCGGCTGCTACCTCCCCCTGCACCGGGCTCATCCGGCGGAACGCATGCTCGGCATCATGGACGCCGCGGATGTCCGGATCATGCTGACCGATGCGTCGCACGCCGGCCACGAGGCGACGCGGGGCATCGCCAGGCCGATCGTCGTGACCGGGGACACCGAGGACGGCGCGCCCACCGGCAACCTCGACCGCAAGCCGCTGCCTGAACAGGCCGCCTACCTCATGTACACATCGGGTTCGACCGGTGTTCCCAAGGGTGTCCTGGTGCCCCACCGCAGTGCGGTCTGCCTGGCGCTCGACAGTTCCCTCCAGGAAGCGGTGCTGGAGAGGATGCTGGTGCAGTCGCAGCTGGCGTTCGACCCGTCGACCGGAGAGATCTGGGGGCCGCTGCTCAGGAACGGACGACTGGTGATCGCCCCGCCCGGCGACCTGGACGCGCAGATCGTGAAGGGAATCGTCGAACGCCACGCTGTGACCGGAGGCTTCTTCGCCGGTGGCCTGTTCAAGATGCTCGTCGATGACGCGGCGGATGTGTTCAGCGGCATGGCCGGTGTGTACACCGGTGGTGAGGTGCTCTCCCCGGTGGCGTTGCGCAAGGCACTGCAGGCGTCTCCCGGCCTCGTGGTATGCCCCCAGTACGGACCCACCGAGGCCACTCTGGCCGTCACGTGCCACGCCCTGGACCAGGCAGACCAGGTGCCGGGTGACGTTCCCCTCGGCCGGCCGATGGACAACAGGCGAATCTACGTGCTGGACGAACACCTCAATCCTGTGCCGCCGGGAACGGTCGGCGAGTTGTACCTGGCCGGCGAGGGCCTGGCCCGGGGCTACGTCGGTGACCCCGCTCTGACAGCTGAGCGGTTCGTCCCCGACCCGTTCCACGGCGAGGGCGCACGGATGTACCGGTCGGGGGACCTGGGTCACTGGACTCGCGACGGTGTCCTGATCTTCGCGGGTCGCACCGACGATCAGGTCAAGGTGCGGGGATACCGCATCGAGCTTGGTGAGGTCGAGATCGTCTTGTCACGACAGGAAGGGGTGCACAAGGCAGCGGTCGTCGTCAGGCGGGACCAGCCGGGCGACGAGCGTCTCGTGGCCTACGTCGTACCGAGCGGGGAACGGGCACTGAACCGGGCGGCACTGGCCGAAGCGGCACGGAAGACGCTGCCCGCATACATGGTGCCCGCCGCGATCGTCGTGCTTCCTGAACTTCCGCTGACGTCGAACGGCAAGCTGGACCGCAGGGCACTGCCGATGCCGGACTACGGTGGCGGGGCCGGATGCGTTGCTCGCACGGTCGACGAGGATAGGCTGTGCGCCATGTTCGCCGAGATTCTGGGCCTTGAGGAAGTGAGCGTCGACGAGGGGTTCTTCTCCCTGGGCGGCGACTCACTGCTGGCGACCCGGCTGAGGACCAGGATCCGGACCGACCTCGGTGTGGACATCAAGGCGCAGGTACTGGTCCGCAATCCGACCGTCGCCGAACTCGCACAGCTGATCTGACTGTCCGGCGGCAGTTGGCCTCGTCTCGCACGGCTCGGAAGGGAGGGGGAACCATTCAAGTGGGCTTCCCTCCCCGACCGCGGTCGCGGAGCGCGTGATGTCCCGCACGGCCGGACTGACGGTGCTGGGCTGTGCGGGAGCCCCGCGCGAAGAAGGCGCCATCCCGGGTCGGACGGCGCCTTGGCCTGGCGGGGACGGGTCCCGGGCCGCCCTTGAGCGATGCGGCGGAACCCGGGGCCCCGGAGCGCGGGCTACTGCGCGGGCGCCCCGAGGTAGCCCGGGAAGCGGCCTTCCGGGTCACGAACGGAGCGGATTCGCTGGAACTCCGACCAGGCCGCGTCGGACATGATCCGGTCGGGCCGGACGGTGAGGTCACTGTCCCCCAGATAGCAGCCGGCCGAGTACGGAGTCACGCGCCCCATGGCTTCGTCCAGCCAGGAGCGGCACCGGGTGTCTTCCTCCGGGGTTTCGCCGATCACGTACGCCGCGAAGTACAGATCGCTCTGCACCGACAGAGACATGTGGGGCCGACGGCGGCGCAGCAGTGGGGTGAAGTCGCCGAGTACGGTGAAGGTTTTGGGCGTCGGCAGGTCGCGGAAGGCGGGCACCAGCGCCGGGACCAGCTCGGAGGAGGAACCGGCGAGGAAGGCGTTGTCCGCGAAGTAGCGGTGGTAATCGGGGTTGGACCTCAGTTGCGCGGACTGCAGGTCGGCGAAATCCACCTGCTGGGCGGTGCTGACGGCCAGTACCTTGCCCACTACCGGGCAGGTTTCGAGGGCGGCAAGCGACGCCGGTCCGCCGTCGAACGAGACGGCGTCGACGATCAGTACCGGAAAGTCAGCGCCGGGCGGAGTGCAGCCGACGGCGGCGAGTTCGACGAACGACGGCAATGCACGGCGCGCGGTGCAGTACCAGTCCAGGACCTCGGGGGCCAGCTCGACAGGGTAGACGTAGGTGGACTGGGTTAGTTCGCGGAACCGGGGGCGGGTACGCAGCCGGAACTCGGTGACCACGCCGAAGAAGCCGGGCCCCGACCCCCGCGCCGCCCAGAACAGGTCGGCGTTCTCCGACTCCGAGCACCGCACCGGTTCGCCGCCGGCGGTCACCACGTCCATGGACTCGATGGACTCCGCCGCCCAGCCCCAGCCCCGGCAGTTCCAGCCGATGCCGCCCTGCAGCAAGAAGCCGCCCATACCGACCGTGGGTGCGTGGCCGACAGAGAAGAACCGGCCGTGCCCGGCGAGATACGGGTCGAGGTCGAGCCCGCCGCGCACCGCGGGGCCGACCGCCACCGTCGCGCTTACGGGGTCGTAGGACATCCTGGTGAACAGGGCCAGGTCGATGAGCAGGGTGTCCTCACGCAGTGACCAAGCGGCCCAACTGTGCCCGCCGGAGCGGACGGCGACCTTCCACCCCTCGGCTGCCGCCAGTCTCACTCCCGCCGCCACATCAGCGGTGTCGGCGGCACGCAGCACAGCCGCCGGCCGCCGCGACGGCCGCCGGTGGTTGAAGAGGCGCGAAGCCGCGGCGTCGTCGAACCCTGTGTCACCCTTGCGCCAGAAGGCCCCGGTGAAAGCAGTCCTCATAATGCGATCCCCAAGTCGGTCCGCACGCCGTGCGGATCAGTAGAGACGTGCTCGGGCAGCTCCAGGGCCGTCTGCCCGGACTCGTGAACGCGCTTCTGCCCCTTTGTGGATTTCGGTGCCACCGGCTCCATCCGCTGTCAGGCGGCGGTCCCCTCACTGCCGGACAGGCTTCGGCGCAAGCTCACAGGCCTCATGTCCACCCAGGAACGTTCGATATACGCAAGGCACTCCGCCTTCGAGCCGCGGCTCCCCACTTCGAACCAGCCCGGGGGTAACTCCCGCTCGGTCGTCCAGATCGAGTACTGCTCTTCGCTGTTCCGCACCACGCGGAACTCCCGTGCGTCAGTGTCGAACATGCCACTCCTTCAGCCTCAAGAAAAAGGCACACCGCTTCAGTTTTTCGGTGTCCCTAGCTGCCTGACGGCAGGACGTACCGCTCGGCCTCCGCCAGGAGTTGTGCCACGTCGGCGTCAGGGAAGCGGGGCTCGTTGTAGTACGCGACGAGCTGTGGCCTCGTCGCGTACAGGTTCCAGGAAACGACCACGGTTTCCAGGGCACGCTTCCCACCGGGGATGTCGAGCTCCAGGTGCTCCGCCTCGGTTCCGGTGAAGGGCGGCATGTCGTACGAGGACGGCGGCTCCTCGTTCAAACTGACATACAGCCCGGCTGCCCGGTCCGCCTCCATCAGGGTCTCGTTCCAGTACCGGCCGGCGACCAGGAACGGAATACTGTATTCGAACACGTCATGAGTACGCAGGAAGACTTCGCGGGCCGTTTCCAGCGGACTTTTGACCTCCTGTCCGAGGTGCAGCGGCACGGTCTGGACGAACAGCCCGACGGTCTGCGCGGTACCCGGCAGCATGCGGCCGTGCTGGTTGACGGAGATTCCCGGCAGCGGATCGCCGGTGACTGCCCGGGCAGCCGCGAGCACACCGGCAGTGGCAACGGCGAAAGGGGTCACCCGGGCCCGCACCGAGGATTCGTGCAACCGTGTCTTCGCATCCGTCGGAAGCTCCCGGGTGATCACCTTGGGCCGGTACTCATCGGTACGGCCGGTACCGACCGAGAAAGGCGGGGGAAGCGTCCCGAACTCCTGGGTGTAGGACAGCCAGAACTCCCGGCACTCCTTGCCCCACACGCCCGCGAACATGCGGCGCTGTTCCGAGGCGAAACTCTGGTAGCTGCTGCTCGCATTCGGGACGTCGCCGACGTCGCCGGCCAACGCAAGGTTGTAGAAGCGGGTGAAATCTGTTCGGATGCGCGCCCAGGAGGCGAGATCGTTGATGATGTGGTCGATGGCGATCCCGAACAGGAATCTTCGCTCGCCGCACTGCACGATGGCTACGCGTGAGAATCCAGGCCCGTCCAGGCTGAAGGGAGTGCCGATGAAGCGGCGCATCAGGTCGAGTGCCTCCGCGTCGGTCGCGGCGGTGTGCAGTTCCACGTCGTTCAGTGCGTCGTCGTCCGTGCACGCCTCCTCCGGGGAAACGTAGATCCGGCGAAGCACGTCATGGCGCAGGCACACCCTTCGCCATGCATCGCGCACCGCGGCGATATTCAACTCCCCGGTCAGCCACATGGTCATGTGGTGCAGATTGTGCCAATCCGCGAATTCTCCGGTCAGCCGGGCCATCTCCATCAATGACGTGGGTCCCCGGGAGAGATTGGCCTGGGTCATCGCCATTATTCACCTCCTGGGGTGAGTTGATTGCGCAACTCACTCTCCAGGAAATCAGAAAGGCCTCGCGGCGAAGTGTGGGAAAACACGTGCCGCAGCTTCACGTCGATACCGAGAACATCATGGATCCGGCCAGTGATCTGCAGCACATGCAGCGAAGACCCACCGTTCTTGAAAAGATCGGAGTTCTCATCGAGGGCAGGATTTCCGAGAGCCTCGCGCCAGATTTCCGTCAGGGCCACGATGCGATCCGGTTCTTTTTTGTCCTGCGAAGTCACGTCGAGAGCTCCTCACAGCGGCTGGTCGATATTCCGGTACGGCACTCGCAAGTGCGGGGGGACCACGCTAGCGATCGACCGGGGGGACCTGTACTGACATCAGTCAGGATCACGCCGGACTGGCCGCCCCAACCGCGATCGCTTCGGCCGCCACGCAGCCTCGGCCGCCGATCGACGTGGGGAAACCGGTCGCGACGAAATGGTGCCGGGGTCGCGGTCGCGGGTGGCGGCGTGTATATGGTTGGCGCTCGAGTCTTTTCGCATAGACCTGCCCCTTCCTTGCCTGTCGTGTCGGAGGTATGTATGTGGCCTAAGCGTCTGAAGCTCGCGACCTGGAACATGGGGGGCGGGATCCTCGGCGAATCTCATCAGCGAAACGGAACTCCATCGCTCGACTACTATGCCGCAATCCTGAAGGAGCACCTGCCCGACGTAGTTTGTCTCCAAGAGGCCCATGATTATCATGGGCGCGAGGAAGGGCAAGTTGAATATCTGGCGAAGTGTCTTGACTATCCCTACTCCGCATCGTTCCCCACAAGTGAATCACATCTGATCGACAATGCTTCGCTTGCGCTTGGGATCCTGTCTCGGTTCCCTATCCGGGATGCGACCTACGGGAAGTTCCCCAATCCGCGGCTGGAAACCGTCAGCCCGCACGGCGAGTCCTGGAAGCTTCACGACAAGGGTTACGTGGTCGGATCGGTGGATCTGGGCGACCGGACACTCGGTCTCCTCAATGCGCACTGTTTTCCCTTGCAGTACTTCGGAGTCAGCCCGACCGATCCGATGTTCGAGCGGATGCGGGGCATGCTCACGGATGCTCTGGTGGCCATCGGTGACGCCGGTATGTCCTTCGCTGGAATCGACGCGAACCATGACCGGATAGGGGAGCTGCTGGGGGAAGCCTTGCGTCCCGGCAGATATGCGAGCGCATTCGAAGGAACTCCCACAACACCCGAGGGTGTTCAGAAGGACCATATTCTCTACGGGCATGCGCTGCGGCTGCTCACCACGACGGCAGCGGCGACCGAGTCGGACCACTTCTTTTGCCAGGTGAGCGTGCTGGCCGACGGGGGTTGATGACGGAGGGGCCGGTGTGCCCGGCGTCGTGCATGTGGAGTGCGTGGCGATTCCGGAGCCGGTCGGCAAGGGTCGTTGGCTTGGTATGCTCGGTCCCTCAGCGGTCGGCCGTGGGTGAAGGGGCCTGGCGGAAGGCGACGGTGGTGCCGAGAGCGGCCTGGGTCGGGACGAAGACGTCGCCGTGTGGGCCTTCGCGCAGCGGGAGTCCGTTGCCGCGCAGCAGGTCGCGGGTGTGGGAGAGGTCGCGTACGGCGACGGTGCAGTCGGCGAACGCCGGGAGGGTGACCGGATGTTCACCCGGCAGGAGGGAGGCGAGGCCGGAGGCCGGGACGAGCATCAGCGCGGCGTCGTCCAGGTCGAAGACCCTGGCCGGTCCGTCCTGCTGTGCCGTCCGCCCCAAGTAGGTCTCGTAGCGCCGCTGGACGGCGTCCACCTCATGGTTGGCGCCGCAGAGCACGGCCTCGACGAGGTCGACGGCGCCGTTGGGGTGGTCCAGCAGCGCGGTGCCGCGGTCGTGCGGGTCCAGGTCGGTGACGACACCGACCCGGCCCTCCGCGACCGAGCCCGGCCGGGCGCCGGGACCGTCGCCGCCGATCTCCAGGTAGCGGACCGCGGCCTGATCGGCCGGGGCGTCCGACGGCGCGAGGCGCCGGACCCTGTGCCCCCCGCCGTGGCGACGCCGGCCTCGGACAGCCGAGCGGCGGCGGCGTCGATGCCGGGCGAGGAGAACATGAGGATGTGCAGTCCCTCGAAGCGCTCCAGGTACTCCGCCACGTTCGCGCTCGTCTCCCGGATGCGCTCCACCAGCCCGGGCAGCGCTTCGGGCGGCGCCTCCAACGGCACGAGACGCGCGTCGGCCGGCAGACGACCGGTGGGGCCGCCCTCCGTCCGGGCCACGAGCTCCAGGAAGGAGCGCGGGAAATCGGCATGGGTGTTGCCGGTGCCGAACGGTTCGGGCGCGCCGCCCGGAAGCCGAGCCGCTCGTACCGGGTGATCGCCTGCGCCATGTCCGCGACGACATGGCCGACATGGTGGAGGCGGACGATGTAGTAGCCCATGGACGCCACCGTAGGGAGGCGTCCGACCAGGGGGCAAATCCATCATGGAAGTGCAATGAGGTCATCATGGGTGATCGTTGCGGAGGGGGTGTCCGTCACAGGACCGTCGGCCGGTAGACCTCCCAGACATCGCGCAGTACGTCACAGACCTTCTCGACGGTGCAGACCACGCGCAGGGCCACCTTCATGGGAGGCAGCACGTTGTCCTCGCCCTCGGCGGCCTTGCGCAGATCGATCAACGCCGCGTCCACGTACTCGCCGACCCGCCAGGCACGCAGCTTGGCCAGACGCTCCGCCTGCTGGGCCTCGATCGCCGGGTCGACGCGCAGCGGCTCGTAGGGTTCCTCCTCGTCGAGCTGGAAGCGGTTGACGCCGACCACGACCCGTTCACCGGAGTCGGTCTCCCGGGCGATGCGATAGGCGTTGCGCTCGATCTCCTCCTTCTGCAGGCCGCGTTCGATCGCGACCACCGCCCCTCCCGCCTCCTCCACCTTGGCCATTAGCTCCAGCACAGCGCTCTCATGTCATCGGTCATCCTCTCGGCGTAGGAGCCGGCGAAGGGGGCGACGGTCGCCGTCACGTCCGTCTCGTGGGCGAGGACCTGCTGGGTGCGCAGCGCCAGGCGGGCGGACTTGTCGGTGGGCAGGGCGATGGCCTCGAAGGAGTTGGTGTGCAGCGACTGGGTGCCGCCCAGCACCGCCGCGAGGCCATGCACGGCGACGCGCACCAGGTTCAGCTCCGGTTGCTGCGCGGTCAGTTGCATGCCCGCGGTCTGCGTGTGGAAGCGCAGCATCAGCGACTTGGGGTTCGTCGCCCCGAACTCCTCCTTCATCACGCGCGCCCAGATCCGGCGTGCGGCACGGAACTTGGCGACCTCCTCCAGGATCGTCGTCCGGGCGACGAAGAAGAACGACAGACGGGGCGCGAAGTCGTCGACGTCCCTCGGGGAGCGACGGATTGTCGTCATCGTCGTAGCGCGGACTGGCGATGATGTAGCTGTCCGGACCGGTGCGGTACAGGCTGGGGCAGCTATTGCCACCGGGCCGTACGCACAGCCGACCGCAGCCATTGCCTCGACCGCCTGGGCGTGGCCAAGAGTTGAGTCGTAGTCGGCGATGGCGTTGTCGTCCCAGTTGAAGACTGGCCGTAGATCGTCGGTGACCAGAAGCTTCCCGGACGGCACGTCGATGGTGATCTTGGTGGTAATGCCGTCCGGATAGGGGCAAGGTTCGATTCCTGACGGCAGGTCTCGCCCCGTAGAGGGGTCTACCGGGGCAACTTCGCGGTGCGCTCAGGGTGGGCTGCGGTGATGTGCCAACAAAAGAGGAACGCAGTAATAGCGGTACAGACAACGGCCTGGGCAACCTCGGGTCGCACAGGCCGTTGTCTCGCCCCGAAACTGGCCACCAGTGTCAGCCGTTCCGCGGCATGGAGTATCGCCCTCTTGTCTTCCTAAGGGCTTGCAGAGAATCAAGGTGTTGCTTCCCGTTCCGGGGCTCGTTGGTGTGGTATGCGCATTTCGGACGAGGTTCGTAAGCAACTCTCTGTGAAGTTCGCGGTGTTGTTCCCGCACCTGGACGAGCGGCAGTGTCGGCTGTTGATGGCTGCCGAGGCCCGGGTGCTGGGGCACGGCGGCGTTCGGGCCGTCGCACGGGCGGCCGCGGCGAGCGAGACGACGGTCCGCAAGGGCGTGTTCGAGCTGGAGGCCGGCGAGGAGCTCTTGGGCCGGGTGCGGCGTCCGGGCGGAGGCCGCAAACGGGTCGCGGATCTGGATCCGGGGCTGCGGCCGGCTCTGATGGCGCTGGTGGAGCCGGATGTGCGGGGTGATCCGATGTCGCCGCTGCGGTGGACGGTGAAGTCGACCCGTACTCTCGCGCGGGAGCTGGCCCGGGCCGGGCACCGGGTCAGTGCCGACACCGTCGCAGATCTTCTGCGGGAGGAGGGCTTCAGCTTGCAGGCCAACGCCAAGACGCTCGAGGGCAGCCAGCATGTGGACCGGGACTCGCAGTTCCGTCACCTCAACGAGCAAGCCCGCGAGCACCGGGACGCCGGCCAGCCGGTCATCAGTGTGGACACCAAGAAGAAGAAGGAGCTCGTCGGCGAGTTCAAGAACGACGGCCGCCAGTGGCGCCCGGTCGGTGATCCGGTGCCGGTGAACATGCACGACTTCGCCGACCCGACGCTGGGGAAGGCGATCCCGTACGGGGTCTACGACCTGGCGGCGAACACCGGCTGGGTCAACGTCGGCACCGATCACGACACCGCCGCGTTCGCGGTGGAATCAATCCGCCGCTGGTGGCACGGCCAGGGCCAGGCCGCCTACCCCCAGGCGAAACGGCTGCTGATCACCGCCGACGCGGGCGGCTCCAACGGCTACCGCACCCGGGCCTGGAAACTCGAACTCGCCCGGCTCGCCGCTGAAACGGGACTGACGATCACCGTCTGCCATCTGCCGCCGGGCACATCGAAGTGGAACAAAATCGAGCACCGCCTCTTCTCCCACATCACCATGAACTGGCGAGGCCGCCCGCTGACCAGCCACGAAGTCATCATCCAGTCCATCGCCGCAACCACCACCAGCACCGGACTGCGCGTCCACGCCGAACTCGACACCAGCACCTACCCGACCGGAGTACAGATCAGTGACGCGGAGATGGCGGCTCTGCCACTGACCCGCCATGGCTTCCACGGCGACTGGAACTACGTCCTGCACCCCCGGTCCAAACCCGCCACCCCGGTCGCCCGGACCCCACAAGCACCGGCGCCGGAGTGGGACCAGGCCCTGTTGAGCGACCCCACGCTGACCGGCATGTCCCCGCAGCAACTGAACGACCTCACCCAGACTCTGACCCCGAACGGGGACGACCGGCGCGGCCGCCCGCCCCGGCTCTCCTTCCCCGATCAGGTCCTGGCCACCGTGCTCCACCTGCACCTCGCCCTGGCCGCAGAACCCCTCGCCGTACTCTTCGGCAGCAGCCGCACCGCCATGCACCGCACCCTCCTGAAGATCAGGAAACTGCTCGAAGCACACAGCATCGTCATCCCACCAGCGACCACCCCACCCGCCGCCCTCGCACCCCTCCAGGCTCGGATCCTCGCCCAGAGCAGCGAACCCGAGAGCAAGATCAAGACAACGTGTTAATGATCTGCAAGCCCTTAGGGCCGTCCCACCCAGTTCTCGGGGATGAGGGGCGCTGGCACCAGCCAGGCGAAGGCAATCTGTGTCATGACCTGGAAGGCCAGCGGTTCGGCAGTGCTGGCGGCCAGGAGTGGCCAGGTGAAGACCACCATCAACGTGCCCAACACTATTCGGAACCGGGTGACATCCATGTGGTTATGCGCCAGCCCCGTGCAGATCGCGAGGAGCAGCGTCGGAATGCCGACCACGAGAAGCATGCCGAAAGCCAGCCGCATGATCTGGGCAAAGGAATCTTCCCATGGGACTACAGCTGTGATGATCACCCATGCTGTGGCGTGGATGAGGACATACGTCACGACGCATCGTCCGATCCGCCCCGCGACCCGGCGCAGCCCAGGACGGGCCGTCTGATCGATTTCCGGCATTAGCAACCCTTCACGCATCGTCCGTCCGTCCAGGTCTTGTTGATCTTAGGGTTGCCCAGCTTGGGCTGACCTTCGATGACCGACCTGGTATGCCGAGGAAGGTCAACGTCCGAACCAGGTCGCAGGGCTCGACAGAGCTAACGGTGCCCCGGCGGATCTTGCTGCCGGGGCACCGTTTGTTCATCAGCTTGCTATGGCTGTGCCTTCCAGTTCTCCGGAATGAGTGGTGCTGGCGTGAGCCAGACGAACGCAAGCTGGGCCACTACTTGGAAAATCAGCGGTTCGGGTGTGCTGGCCGTAATGAGTGGCCAGGAGAATACCGCCATGGGCACCGCGAGCGTGACCCGGAACCGAGTCACATCCATCCGCCTATGCGCCAGTCCCGCGATGACCCCGAAGAGCAGCGTCGGAACGCCGGTCACGACCAACACTTCGAGAGCGACCTGCACCTCGGCGGCCAGAGGATCCCCTCCTGGGGCGACGAGATTCATGGCCACCCACGCCGCTCCGTAGAGGAGCAAATACGTAAGGACGCACCGCCCGATCCGTGCCAGCACACGGCGCGCCCCAGGACGCGCTGACTGGCCGATCTCGAGCATCAGCAGCCTCTCACGCATCGGTGTCCATCCAAGTCTTGTTGATCTCCGAACTATCCCAGAATGGGAACGATCGGCAGAGAGCGCTGGCGCCCCGGCGGGAAAGCCCGCCGGGGCACCAGCGCTCATCGCCCGGCTACGCCTGCACCTTCCACTTCTCCGGCAGGAGAGGCGCCGGCATCAGGAAACAGACGAACGCGAGCTGGACCATGACCTGGAGCAGTGGCGCCGCGGCGGTGCTGGACGCCAGCACAGGCCAGGCGAACACCAGCATCGGCGCCACCAGCGCCCCCCGGAACCGGCGCGGTTCCATCTTCCGGTGAGCCAACCCCGCGCAGATCGCGAGGCAGAGTGTCGGAGTTCCTATGAATCCCAAGAGGATCAGGCTTGTCGCCATGACCTTCGCGAAGGATTCGCCTTCCCAGGGGAACAACAGGGCGATGATCAGCCACGCGGTGACGTAGAGCAGCAGGTACGTCAGCACGCAGCGCCCGATTCGCCCCCAGACCCGGCGAGCCCCACGAGAGGCCGCCTGTTGTGCGTCCTGCATCAGCATCCCTTCACGCATCGGCTATCGGATCCAGGTCTTGTTGATCTTCCCTGGCCAGACGGGTAGGGAATCCAGACCGCTGGTGCTGGCCATGCTGTCTGTGGCGATGATTCGTGGTGACTGGTTGGGGCGGTACTGGACCACTTCCATGTCAGGATACGGGTCTCCCGACCGGCTCACCGTGACGGAGGTCTTCGTAGCTTTGATCTTGATCGTGTTGTCTGCCGCGAAGTACCTGAAGAGGCTGTTCACGCAGTGCACGCCGATGTCCAGTTGCTCGGCAGAGCTGTCATGGCCGAAGCCTTCTGGATTCACGACGTTGTTGGCACCGTTGGTGTCCGACGGATACGCGCCCACTTTGAGTGGATTGGCGGGGAGCATTTTACTCGGGACATCCACCGTTCTAGGTGTGGACAGGTGTCTGCCGTCGTTCACCACGGTTTTTGAGGGGGGTGTGTGAGAGGCGGCGACGGTGAACGTGCATTCGCCGGACTCGGTGTTCCAGAAGAGGGACATCCGGTAGGGCGCGTGCGGATCCTTCGAGACTTCGCGAGCGTCGCCCAGCAGCAGGCCCATCATGGCCGTCTTTGTATGGATGTAGAGCGTGAGGCGGATGATGCCCCGGTTCGGGCCCTTTCCGACGTTGAATTTCACGCGCTGGGATCCGGTCGGCTGAGTGCCCCAACCTGCGCTGACGGCTTCGTTGACGAGGTCCTCGATCGGGTCGTCCGATGGCGGCTGCGGGTCCTTGGGCTCGTCCGAGACGTGCGGCCTCCCGCCCGCTCCGCACTCGTACTGCCCTGTGTAGCACTCCTCCATCGCCCGGCCTGTGGGGTCGGTGTTGGTGATGGGATTGTTGTTGCCGTAGGTGTAGCCGTGTGTCGCCTGCGGATCGGTCAGGTCGATCTCGGGGTCGACGCTGATGAAACGGCCGGTGGCCGGGTCGTACTCACGCGCGCCGAGGTGGATCGTCAAGGTGGTCTCGTCCTCGGCACCCCCGAGGAATCCCTTGTCGCCTGTCCAGCCCGTGGCCTGTGCTCCACGTCGGGTGCCGAACGGCGAGGTCTTGCGGCGCGTCACGGTCTGGGCTGCGTCGGCGGATACCTGGGTGGTGCCGGTGTTGTGGTGGTCGGTGAAGGTGAAGGTGAGCTTCCCGCCGGTGCGGATAGCCAGTGCGCGGCCGTCGGCGGCGTAGTAGCGGGTGCCCTTGACGGTGCCGCTCGTGCTCAGGTGCAGTTCGGTGCCGTAGGAGAGGTAGAGCGTTGTGCCGGTGGCGTCGCGCTCGATGATGCGCTGGCCATCGGTGTCGTAGACGTAGCTCGCCTTTTGGGTCGTTCCCTCCTTGACGGACGTGAGGTGGCCTTCGTCGTCCCAGTTGAGGGTCTGGGTGGCTGCGGCGCCGATCTTGCGGGTCTCGGTGTTGCCCGACGGGTCGTAGGTGAAGACTTCGTCGCGCGGGGCCGTACCCGTCTGTGTGACCTTGAGCAGGTCGTGCTTGCCCGCGGTCGGAGCGGCGTAGGTCCGGTCCGTGTCGGCGGACGGACCCGAGGCGGTCTTGTGCTGGGTTTCGGTCTTGCGGTTGCCGACGGCGTCGTAGGTGTACGAGGTCCAGTACGCGTCCTGACCGCCGACGATGGTGTCGGAGGGCGCCGATGAGCACTCCGGGTTCTTGTCGGTCCACGCCTCGGTGATCCGGCGCAGAGCGTCCAGGTCGAAGCACTGGGTGTCGGTGGTGCGGGCCGCGTCCTGTCCGTAGGAGGTGGAGATGGATGTGACGTTGCCTGCGGGGTCGTACTTGTAGTGCGCGTCTTCGATGCGCTGCGGCGCGGTGTCCCGGTCCAGGTAGGTGTCGGTCAGCGCGCCGGTGTGGTCGTCGAACACGTTCGCTGTCGTGACGATCTGGCCGAACGCACCGTACTGGCGGACGGTGTTACGGCCGTAGTGGTCGTATGTGCTCTCGGAGATCAGCGGGTCAGTGCCGGCGCCGACCGTGTTGAGCAGTCCTGCCACAGGGCTGTAGGTGTTGGTGACCTTCTCCGACGGCAGGCCGCCGACGGCGGGGTGCTGGGTCCACATCACCTGGCCTGTGTTGAGGTTGTACGAGGTCGTCCACTTGTAGGTGCCGGCCAGCGCTCCCTCGGAGGCCGGGATGGTGGTCTGGGTGACGACGGGCTGGTAGATGCTGTTGTACGTGGTCACTGCCGACTCGTAGGCGTTGCCGCCCACGTAGCGGATGGACTTGGACACCTGCCCCTTGGCCACCGTGTCGTATTCCCATGACGCGAGCGTGGTCGTGCCCTTCTTCAGGGCGGTGCGCCGGCCCAGTTCGTCGAAGTCGGTGTGCAGGCTCACGCCACGCGCATCCAGCACGTCCGTGATCCGGTCTCCGTTGTCGAAGGTGCTCTTGGTGATGCCCTTGTCCGGGTCGCCGGCCTCGATCAGACGGCCGCGCACGTCGTACTTGTACGTCCACTTGGCGCCGGAGGGATCGGTGACCTCTTCCAGCCTGCCGTGCTTGTCGTAGCTGCGCTTGGTCGACTGGGGGGTCGTCCGTGCCGCGTCCGCGTACTGCTTCAGCTCGACCGTACGCCCCTGTGCGTCGACCATGGTGGTGGAGGCGATGCCGCCGGTGGGCGGGATCACCGTGGTGGCGTCACCGCTGTAGCTGGTGGTGGTGCGCTTGGTCTCGTCGCCGAAGCGGCGAGAGATCTCCGCGGTCACGCGGCCCGCGCCGTCGTACTCGGTGTCGGCCGAAGACGGGTACTCCAGCTCCTTGCCCGTCACCAGTACGGGCTCGGCCGCTCCGGTTGCGAAGAAGGTGCCCGACTTGCGCCATGCCCGGCCGTGTGTGTCGTAGAAGGTCTCGGTGACCAGACGGCCGGCACGGTCTGGGCTCTGCTTCTGGGTCTGCCGCTCACGCAGCATTCCGTCATAGATGCCGTAGGACACGTCGTAGGCGGAGTCGTGGGCGAGGGACTTCGTGGTGATGACGACTGGTCCGTTGTTGCGCACGAGGTAGTCGAACATCATGCTCGGCGAGTCGGGGTAGGTCGCGGCCGAACGGGTCGGCTTCCAGACCTTGGTCAGTCGGCCGACGGCGTCGTAGGCGGTGGTGGTGATCTTGCCGTTCGCGTCGGTGACCGAGGTGGTCTGCCCACGCAGCGGCTCCATGACGGTGGTCACCGTGTGCCCCTTGGGGTTGGTCACCACCGTCTGTGTGGGCACCTCGCCGGTCGCCGGGGTATACGCGGTGGCGGTCACCTTGCCGTACGCATCGGCCAGGGTGAGTGCACGGCCGTAGATGTCGAAGTTCGCGGCCGGGGTCGACGAGACTGTGGAATAGCCGCTGCCGGATCCGTTGATCCGCTCCTGCTTGGTCACCAGGCCCCGGGTGGGCGCGGCGCCCAGGGCTCCACCGTCGAAGTACGTACGAACGTCGTCGATGACGTCACCCGGGCGCGACACGGGACTGAGGCAAGGGACCGCAACAGTCTCGACACGGCTGACCTTGTCGAGAATCGCGCTGCCCGAGCCGCGGGCGTAACTGGTGGTGACACACCTCTCGTCGCCGCTCTTGCCGGTGTCACCGGTGTCCGACAGCCAGTCGACCATGCCGTAGGCGTCGAAATGCCGGGTGATCTCGGTGGTGCGGGTGCCGCCGGTGACGGTGGTGCGGGTCGACTCCTTCTCGGTGCCGGTCTTGTACGACACAAGGTCGGGCAGACCGGGACGGGTGCGGGTGTTGCCCATGGCCGAGCGCCACGGGGTGTACGAGGTCGCCGAGACGAGCTTGTCCGTGTCGTCGCCGTTGTACTTGATGTTCTCCCGGACCATCCCCGCGAACTGGAGACGGTCGGTGACAGATACGCCCGCGCTGTCCTTGACGGCGGCGCCATCGATGCCGCGGAAGAACCGCTTCTCCTCGAGCGTCCTCGGGTCGCCGGCCGCGCCGGTGCGGGTCTGAACCCGCTCGTAGCCGCGGGCGACCGAGTGGACCCGGTTCTCCGGCTTGGTGAACTCGTCCGTGTTCTTGGCCCATGCCGCGCCGCCCACGTAGGCGTAGCTGCTCACCGTGTCCGGGGACTCGACGAGGTTGTCACCCTCGACGACTTGGGTGACGACGTACTTGTTGAACCAGTCCTGCTTGGCCGTCTCGCCCTCGAAGGCCCACTTCACCGGGTAGCAGCGCGTGGTGTTGGTCTCGTCGGCCGGCGGGAGAGTGGTCGCGGTGCAGTCGGGCTGGGAGTACGTGACTCCGATGGTGCCGCCGGTCTCGGTGGTGATCTGGTAGAGGCGCAGGCGCACGAACGGGGCCAGACCGTCGCCGAGCGCGTCCACGCGGTTCGCCCTCTGCTCACCCGCAAAGGTGACGGCTGGGAGAGTAACCGTGCCGCCTGCCTTGCCTGTGCGCTGGATCGACTTGAGCCACATGGGGGTGGAGATGCCGTCCCCGGATGCGGGGAAGTCCTGGGCCAGGGCCCAGGTGTCGACGTCCTTGTACGCGCCGCCGGTCAGCACTTTGGTGGTGATCGACTTCAGGCGCATGCGGGACCAGAAGGTCGGCGAGAACTGGTCCTTGCACTCGGTCGCGCCGTCCTTGCAGTACTGGTCGAAGGGGACGTCGGGCCAGTTCCTGGCGTTGGTCTCGTCGAAGGTGCCGCAGTTGGTCAGGCAGCGCTCGTCCACGCCGAAGTGGACCTGCCCCATGGCCTTGCCGGTGTAGACGGCATCCTTGCGCAGGCCGTAGTCGATGCGCATGAGGTAGCCGCCCCGGATGTACGGGGTGACCGTGCCTTTGCCGGTCGTCTGGGAGACGTTGCGGCCGTAGTTGTTCGACTCGGTCTTCCAGTAGTACGCCATCGCGTTGCCGTGCGGGTCGACGACGTAGTCGAGCTGCCAGCGCCAGGCCTGCTGGCACCAGCCGGACGCGAACGAAGCGTTGTAGCAGGGCTCGCCGGACTGGTTGCCAAACACCGGCGCCGTCCACGCGGAGTTGGTCACCGCGTCGTCGGGCCCAGTGCCGTTGTCCTTCCAGCCCGGCAGCCGGTTCAGACCGAAGAAGTACTGGGTTCCGTCGGTCGTGGTGACCTTCCAGTGCTCACCTTCGCCGTCGACACCCGCGGTGCCCTTGTCGCCGTTGGTGGCACCGGTCAGCTTCTCGATCTTCTCGCCCGAGTCGCTCTCAGCGGCCCAGCCCTTGCCCGACTCGTAGACGAGTTCGGTGCTCTTGCCGCCGAGCGTGAGGGTGGCGTTGTCGTTGTACCAGCACAGGTCGCCGACCTTGGTGGTGTTCGTGCCCCCCGTCTTGTCGTCGTTGCACGGCTTGTAGCGGCGCTCGATGAAGCCCGGCTCCCAGTCCCAGCCGTCGCCGATCCAGGACGGCTGGTTGTTGGACGCAGCTGTACGACCGTCCACCGACTGAGAGTTGTAACCAAGCGCGATCTTCGGCTCAAGGCCGCCGGGGACCGTCGGCACACCGAGCGGGTGCGACCAGGTGAAGGCGCCCGTGGCACCTCCTGCCGTCCAGGACCCGGAGGGCTGAAGAGACGTCGCCTTGTAGTCGCCTGTCTGTCCGCTAGCTGCGGCGGTCGCCGCCAGCACCGTGGCTGTCGGCGCAGCCTTCATCTGCGCCGAAAGCTTCCCGCTCCGCACGTCGTTCTTCGTCGCAACGGGCTTCTGTATGCGGCACTTCGCGTCGCCTGGTGTGGTCAGCGCACATGCGGGCAACTGCACCAGGCGCAGCCGGGATGCCCAGTCGCCACCGTACGCGCCGCGGAACGAGCTGTAGTCCACCACGACCTTTGCCGGGGTCGCTTCCTTGACGCTGTCGGCCCGACCGAGAGTCAGCAGCACGCCCTCGACGCCCGCCTTGCGGGCGGTTTCACGGGCGGCGACGGAAACCTTAACTCTGGCCGCTGTCTGGCTCTTGGTAACCTTGGAGGGTGCGGCCTTCTTCGCCGCAGACGTTGCTGCCGTTACCGAGACCGGCAGTGACCCTACTCTCCCGCCGGGGCTGAGCGACACTTCCGCCGAGCCTGCGCCGGGCCAACTGACTTTCGGGGCCCTCTTCTTCCAGGAGTTCGCGGCGGCGGCGTCAGGCCGCTTCTTGCCTCCGATTGCTACTTTTTCAACTGCAACGGCCTTCGGCTGCTTCAGCTTCGGACGGTCCAGCGGTTCGTTGGCTGCGACCGCCACAGCGGGCAGTGCTCCGGCAAGTATTGCCGAAGCCACAAGCACGGTGAGTCCGCGCTTTCTAAAGCGTCTCACACCCCACCCCTCATTAGATCGTGAACAGGTTCGGCGCAGGTTAACAGGCACCTTTGTGGGACCTCTTGAGGGTTTACTCGGCCATAAGCGGCTGAAAGAAAATCAAACGTGATCTTGATGAAAAATGCGGACCTAGCAACCTAGATCACTACAAACGCGCAGGTGAGGGGGTAGGCAGCGGTGGAGTCGGCGGATAGAGTCCCGTCAAAAAGTCGGACGTTGAGAGGGTTTGTGTGCTACAGATAAGATCCCGCTGGGGCAATTGGAAAAAGCGGGGGTTCACTCCCGTGATTTCCGTAGCGCTGGTAAGTGCGACCACCGCCTCAGGACTCATTGCCTTCCCTCCCATCGCGACCGCCGCAGTCTCCGCCACGTCCGCGACGGACCCCGTCGCAGACGGTTCGAAGAGCGAAGAGGATTACGCGCTCGAGCAGGCCGCGGCCACCGGCCAGCCCTACGAACTCACCTACGCCCGCACGGAATCGACAGACACCTGGGCGCTACCGAACGGCACCTGGTCGGTCAAGCGGCACGGAACTCCGGTGCGCCTGCTGCGGGACGGGGCCTGGGTGCCTACCGACGCCGATTTGGTCTTCGCCACCGGCGGCAGCGTCACCCCCAAGGCATCCACAGTGGACGTGACCTTCTCGGGCGGCGGAACCGGCCCACTGCTGACGGGCGTCAAGGACGGCCGCACGCTCTCCCTCACATGGCCCAAGCCACTGCCCACGCCGACGCTCGAAGAGAACGTGGCCACCTACGCCGAGGTTCTCCCCGGCGTTGATCTCCAGCTCAAGGCCGAGATCGAGGGCTTCTCGCAGCTGCTCGTGGTCAAGACGGCAGCAGCCGCCGACAACCCAGAACTGGCCACACTGAAGTACAAACTGGGCACTGTCGGCCTGGCCGTCTCCACCGACCCGGACACCGGCAGCCTCAGCGCCACGAACCCGGCGGGGCAGACAGTCTTCACCAGCCCGTCGCCGCTCATGTGGGACTCCACGACCATCTCCTCCAGCACCGCGCCCGCGGCCCGCTCGGCCACCACCGGGACGGCGGAGGACGAGGCGCCGGCCGAAGTCTTCGATCCGCCACCGGGCGCGCAGGACGCGCAGATGCCCACCACAGTCACCGGCGACACGCTGGAGATCAAGCCGGACCAGGACCTGCTGACCGGCGAGAACACCACCTACCCGGTGTTCATCGACCCGTCGTTCGCCTTCGGCGAGAAGCAGAACTGGACCCGGGTCTACAAGGCTTACCCGAACACCTCCTTCTGGAACACCAAGGACCCGGTCCGGGTCGGCTACGAGGCCGAAACGGGCGGC
Organism: Streptomyces sp. NPDC057445; assembly: GCF_042802855.1. Taxonomy (NCBI): domain Bacteria; kingdom Bacillati; phylum Actinomycetota; class Actinomycetes; order Kitasatosporales; family Streptomycetaceae; genus Streptomyces; species Streptomyces sp. NPDC057445. The sequence continues at coordinate 93,480 of NZ_JBHVDH010000024.1, forward strand.
TCGAACCGGATCTCCCGTTCGTTCGTGCAGCTCGACACCACGGATGTGAAGGGCGCTCAGGTCAAGAGCTCGGTCTTCCGGATCCGCAACACCTGGTCCTGGTCCTGCCAGAGCCGTCCAGTCGAGCTCTGGCACACCACCGGCATCTCCAAGAAGACCACGTGGAACAACCAGCCGTCGAAGAAGACGAAGCTGGACACGGTCGACGACGCCAAGGGCTGGAACCCGAAGATCGAAGGCTGCGCCGCCGGGAACCTCGAGTTCGACACCACCGCCAAGATCCGCGACGCCGCCAACAACGGCTGGTCGAGCATCACGCTCGGCCTCTACGCCTCGAACGAGACGGACACCTTCGGCTGGAAGAAGTTCGACGCCAAGACCTCGGTCCTGGAGACGGTCTACAACAACCCGCCCAAGGCACCGAAGAACCCGGGCACCAGCCCGCGTACGGACTGCAAGGCGGGCGGCCTGATCGGCAACGCCCGGGTCAGCCTCTACGCCGAGTTCGACGACAAGGACGCCGGCAACCTCACCGCCGAGTTCGAACTGTTCAAGTCGGGCGACACATCTCCCTCGGCAAAACAGAGCGTGCCCGCCATCAAGGGCAAAGTCAGCACCTGGGCGGTCCCCGACGCGAGCCTGCCGTCCGGCAACTGGACCTGGCGGGCCCGAACGAAGGACCAGGACAACGCAACCTCCGGCTGGTCGACCACCTGCAAGTTCACGATCGACCGTACCCGGCCGAGTAAGCCCCCACTGATCACCTCCGCGGACAACAAGTTCCCACCCGGCGACAACGGCTGGCCCGCGGTCACGGGCAAGGCCCGCTCCACCGGCACCTTCACCTTCACACCCAACGGTGTAACCGACGTGGCCAACTACGTCTCGTGGACCGACTATGAACCGGAGCCCACCGAGACGGTTCCCGGCGTCCCCGTCTCTGTGCGTCCGCCCGGCTACGGCCCGCATTTCGTCTACGCCTACAGCGTCGACAAGGCAGGCAACCGCTCCGACACCGCCACCTACGTGTACTACGCCGGCCGCTCCGTGATGCGTGACGGCCCGACCGACCTCAACGGCGACACCCTCAGCGACATCTGGAACATCGACTCCAACGGCACCCTGCTCACCTACGCCGGACAGGACGACGGCCACTTCGCCGCGGCCACCAACGGCGGAGGGTCCTTCACCGGCGCCGACGTCGAATCGCGCGGCGACTGGGGCCAGGACGGCTACAACGACCTCGTCGCCTTGCAGTACGACGACATCCAGAAGCAGAAGCGCCTGTGGACCTACAAGAACAACGGCAGCGGCGTCATCACGGACAATCGCACGGAGCTGACGGTCTCCTGCCCGACGAATAACCCTGACCTCGGCTGCATAGGCGATGACCCGGCGTGGACTGGTGACGACCACTGGCACAATGCCGAGCAGATCATCGCCCCCGGCGACATCAACGGCGACACCTCGCCCGATCTGCTGGTCAAACAGGGCAAGTTTCTGTGGGCGTACTACGGCAACCGCGCCGGTAGCGACCTGGATCTCGCCGGCACCCGCCAGCCCGTCCTCGTCGGCGGCAACGACTGGGACAAGTTCACCGTGATCGCCCCGGGCGACCTCAACGGGGACACGATCGCCGACCTGTGGCTGCGCAACGACACAACCGGCGACATCTGGCGCTCCTACGGCAAGAAGGGCAGCAACGGATACCTCGACCCCACCACCTGGGGCAACACCTCGGCCCGCGTGAAGATCGGCTCCGGCTACCAGGCCGCCACCTATCCGGCCATCGGCTCGGTCGGCGACGTGACCGGCGACAACCTCGCAGACCTGTGGGCACGCAAAACCGACAACACGATGATCGGCTGGCCGGGGAAGGTGCCGGGTACGGACAACAAGTCCTTCGGCACATCCTTCGTCATCGACGGCGTCGTCGGCGGCGCTCGCATCCCCTCAGGCACCACCCTGACCAGCGGCCAGTCACACACGTCCCGCTCGGCCAAGTTGACCATGCAGAACGACGGCAACCTCGTCATCACGTCCAAGGCCAACAAGTCGCTGTGGTCCAGCAAAACCGCCGGCAATGCCGGTGCCACTGCCCGTGTCGAAACGAACGGCAACCTGTCCGTCTACAGCGTCGACGGCAGCACGAAACTCTGGAGCACCAACCTCACCCAGGCCAACACGCCCGACCTCCTCGGGGAGGGCTACGCACTGCTCCAGGACAGCGGTGATCTGGTGGTCTACAACGTCAAGGGCCAGTCCCTCTGGTCCAGCGGCACCACAATCCGTCACGACTTCAACGGTGACGGACGCAGCGATTTCGGTACCTGGTACGACCACACCGACGGAAGCGACGCCGCCTGGTCGTTCCTGACCAACTCCGACGGCACCTTCAACACCCCCATCAAGTCACCCATGGCCGCCAGCGGAAACTGGGACGTCACCCGGTCCAAATTCGCCACCGGCGACTTCAACGGTGACGGCCTGGGTGACCTGGCCGCCCTATACAGCTACGACAACAACGGGGCCAGCCTGTGGACCGCGCTCGGCAAGAGCGGCGGCGGCTTCAACCCCCCGACCAGATCGTGGTACCGAGCTGCGAACAGCTTCGGCCTCGCCTCATCCACCATCGAGGCCGGTGACTTCAACGGCGACGGCCGCGACGACATCGCCCTCTGGTACCGGTACGCAGACGGCAGCGACAAACTGCGGACCTTCACCTCCACAGTCACCGGCGGCTTCAACGAGCCGTTCATCTCCTGGGAATCCACCGGCGGAGCCTGGGAACGCAACCAGAGCAGGCTCGTCACCGGCGACTTCAACGGCGATGGCCGCGAAGACCTCGGCGCGCTGTACGGCTACTCCGACAGCACAGCCAAGATCTGGGTCTTCGCCACCAACCCGGCCGGCGGCTTCACAGCGCCGACCATTTGGTGGGAGAGCACCTCCTTCGACTGGATCCGCTCCCAGGCACACGCCGGAGACTTCAACGGTGACGGCCGTGACGACATCGCCATGTGGTACGTCTACCCCGACAACACCGACAAGGTGCACATCACGACCGCGGTCTCCACACCCACGGACGCCTTCGGCTCCTCTCGCGAGGCGCTGACGGTGACAGGCGGCTGGGACCTCGAGAAGAGCCGACTCCTCGTAGGCGACTACAACGGCGACGGCCTCGACGACCTCGCAGCCATGTACAACTACCCGGCAGACAACAGCGTCAAGATGTGGACCTGGACCATGAAGCCCGACGGCACCTTCAACCCCGCCGTCTCCAGCTGGTCAGCCACAGCCAACGACTGGTCCTTCACCCGCACCCGATTCCTCAGCAGCTACAACAGCTGACCCCAGACAAGGCAGCCCCGCCCCCGGCCATCACTACAGCGGCCGGGGACGGGGCTGTTCCGTCGCGGCGCTCTCGCACCCGTGAGGATGTGGCCGATCTGGATGAGCCTGTCAGTTTCCGGGGGTCCGCGCCGGCCACCAGTACGTCGTCAACTGCCCGCTGCGCGACGCCACCCGCCTGCACACCGAACGCTTTACCACCGCCGTCTCCCAGCTCGGCGAGGAATCCGCCGCGGTACGCCTGGGCGGCGTGCACGCCCTGGCCGGCCTCGCCGACGACGCCCCCACCCGCGACCTGCGCCAGACCTGCATCGACGTCCTTTGCGCCTACCTCCGCCTGCCCTACACCGCCGAGGCCGACCTCCCGCAGAGCGGCGCGGACGCCCGCCACGCATACCTGGCCTTGCGGGAGGTCCGGCACACGGTCATCCGCCTCATCCGCGACCACCTCCGCCTCGAACCCGAGCACTCCCACTCCTGGCAGGGCCACGACCTGGACTTCACCGGCGTCGTCTTCGACGGAGGAGATCTTTCTGGCGTGGTGTTCTCCGGCGGCGCGGTGAGCTTCATGAACGCGGAGTTCTCCGGCGGCACGCTGGGCTTCAGCTCGGTGAGCTTCATGAACGCGAGGTTCTCCGGCGGCACGGTGAACTTCATGGGCGCGACGTTCTCCGGCGGTAGGGCGAACTTCTACGGCGCGGTGTTCGACGGCGGCACGGTCGACTTCAGCCACGCGAGGTTCGACGGCGGCACGGTCGACTTCAGCCACGCGGTGTTCGACGGCGGCATGGTCGACTTCAGCCACGCGCTAGGTGACGCTCCAGCGGGCCTGGTGCCTTCGAACGGACCTCTGCCGGCCTGGCTGAGCCTGCCTCCGGATTGGTACCCGATAACGCCCTGACGAGCACCCGCCCTGTCACCGAACAGGAATAACGTCGATTCGATGCCGCTATTTCCGCCCAGACACTCCCCAAGAGCCACGCCCGCGACGGGCAGGCGCGAGCAATCCCAGATCGGTAACGATCGGCCCGTACTGAAAGGACCCCGGGTGCCCTCATCCGCCACGTTATGGAGAACCACCGCGACGCAAGCACACAGGTCAACAGCCTGCCGTGCCAGCGAACTCAAGATAATCCAGCAGCAGGTCGGCCACGAGTGCGACAGCTCCCTGGCCATCTACACCCACGTCAGCGACGCCTTCATGAACACTTCCCTGCACAAGGCACTGGCCCCGGCATTCGCCGGAGCCTGACAGGAGGGATCCGGCGATGGCCGCCAAGCTCGACTACCACTGGCACCTGCGCAAGGTCATGGCGGACTGCGGGATGTTCTCCACCACCGACCTCATCCCGCCGCTCGCCGAACGCGGCATCACCCTTTCCTCCAGCCAGGTCTACCGGCTCGTCGTCGAGCGACCCGAGCGACTGAGCCTGAAGATCCTCATGGCCCTGCTCGACATCCTGGACTGCACCATGGACGACCTGATCGAGCCCATCGCGGTGGCCGGGGCCGTGAAGAAGCCGAAGAAGGCCGCGGGCGGCGGCCCGGTGCCCGACTCGGAGGGACTCGGCGGACTGCGGCCAAAGCGGGCCCGCATCAGGGGTGTTGACCGGCCATGACCACCGCTGACCATCCCGACCGCGCCGTCGCGGACCCGATCGGCCTGGTCACCGACCTGATCGCCGGCATCGAGAGGGAACTCACCCCCGACACCATCCGGGCCGTGGTCACCACGGTCGCGGGCGGCCGAGCGAAGTCGCGCCGCCTCGCTCAGTCCCTGGCGGGACGGCCCGCCGTCCTGACCGACGGCCGGTCCCCGGCGCCTCGGGTCATAGGCGACCTGCTCATCGAGCTCCGCAAGGCCGGCGCCTCGGCGGTCTCGCCGCCGGTCTGCGCCGGAGGCGGCAAGCTCCTGCGCACTTTCCAGCGTCGCGGACAGGACTGGTACTGCTCGGTCTGCGGCCAGGAGACTACTGAGTGCGCCGCCTGCGGAAACACCCGGCGCATCTCCTCGCGCGACCGCACGGGCCAGCCACGCTGTTCGATGTGCCCCGACACCGACGACCGTGATCCGGTCACGATCATCCACGAGGTGATCACCACGATCGACCGGGACGCCGACCGCGACGTCATCGCCGAGGCGGTACGCCGGTCGGCACCCCGCCCCTCCTACCAGCAAAAACTGGCCTGGGCCCTGGAGGAGAATCCGAGGCTGCTGACCGGGGACGGGCACCTTGCGCCCCTTCGCGCCATCCTGCGGTTCATCGACGTGCTGCACGTAGCCGGTGTCGCCGGGATCGTCCGGCCGGCTTGTCCCCGCTGCCGCCGCGTCGTCCGCATCGACAAGCCGCTCGGCGGACAGCGGGTCTGCCGCAACTGCACCGCCAAGTGCGGCGGTTGCGACAAACGCCAAGCTCAGTGCGTCGTCTGCGGACGGCTGAGGGGCATCCACTCCGGCACCCCCGACGCCCCAATCTGCGGCCCGTGCACCGCACCGGACGCCGAGCTCTGGCGCCCGTGTCCCACCTGCGGCGAAGCGGAACGACTGCAAGCCCCCGGCCCGTGCCCTCGGTGCATACTCAAACAGCGGCTCGACGAGCTTCTCACCAACGACTCGGGAGCCATATCCCCGAAACTTCGGGCCCTCCATGACGCGCTGGCCAGCACCGAACGGGTCAGCACCGCGATGCGCTGGCTCTCCGGCGGCATCGTCTCCACCGTCCTGTCAGACCTCGGCTCCGGACGCCAGCCTCTAACACACCAGGCACTGGACGAGCTGCCGGAGGGCAAGGTCGTTGAGCACATCCGCAGTGTCCTCGTGGCCGCCGACGCCTTGCCGCAACGGGACGAGCAGATGGTCCGCCTCCAACGCCACGTGAAAGATCTCGTCACGTCCCACACGACCGCCGAGGGACGCAAGATCCTGCACCGGTACGCGACGTGGCACCTCCTTCGCCGTCTTCACCGACGGAGCCGCGGCAAGGACATCACGCACACCCAACTCGTCGTCGTCCGCCAGCACCTGCGGGCCGCCGTCTATCTCCCCGACTGGCTTGAGGGCCAGAACCTGGCTTTTTCCATCTGCCGCCAGAGCGACCTTGAACGCTGGCTGACCAGAGACGACGTCCGCCACCGTCGAGAAGCAGGACACTTCGTGCGCTGGGCCCTCTCCCAGAAGATCGCCCGTGACCTCAGCTTCCCGGCCGTGAAATGGAACGGCCCTTCCCAGCCAATGGACGACGAGGCCCGCTGGGCCACCGCCCGCCGCCTCCTGTACGACGACACCCTCAAGCCCGAAGACCGCCTCGCCGGACTGCTGTTGCTCCTCTACGCCCAGTGGCCCGCCGCGATCTCGCGGCTCACCGTCAACCACGTCGAGGAGATGGCCGGAGCCGTCCGCATCCGCCTCGGCGCCGTCCCGGTCGAGCTCCCCGCACCCCTCGCTGAACTGGCCCTCCAACAGGTCGCGGTTCGCCGCAGCCATGCCGTCCTCGGCCGAACAGACTCTCCCTGGCTGTTCCCCGGAGGCCAGCCGGGCCGGTCGATCAGCGTCTGGGCCATGGGCGAGCGGCTCCGCAAACTCGGCATCCGCCTCGCCGAAACCCGCTCGACCGCGCTGTTCCAACTCGCAACCGAACTGCCCGCCGCCGTCCTCGCCCGCACCCTCGGCATCGACATCACCGTCGCCGTCAAATGGCAGCGAGCCGCCGCCGGAGACTGGGCCGCCTACGCCGCCGACGTCAGCCAACGCAGATGCACACATTGATCACGCTCGGGCACACTGCGCTGATGAACGCTGATCCAGCCCCGTCTCCGCAGGAACAGGCCATCCGCCACGTCGCCTCGCTGTCGTCCGGCGCCCCGGTCGACCCCGTGCTGAGGGTGACCCTGAACTTTCACCCCGACCGCACAGTGCGCGGTCGACCGATCCTGCTCGCGTTGGCCGAGGACGGCATCTATCACTCGCAGTTCGTCACCGGCACCAGCAACGGCGGCTTGACAGCCCACCTCGGCGGTGACCGATGGCGCTGGGAGAGCCGGATTTTCGGGGGTGCTTATGACCACGCACCCGCACACGAGCGACCTGTCTACGGCGCGTTGAACTTCCGGCGCAAGCCACTCGGTGGGGCGCCCCGGTTCGGCTCCGCTCACCTTCGACTGACTGCCGAGGCCCTCACCCGAGCCACGTTCTGCTACCCGGACAGCTTCTTCGAACCAATGGCCTTCGGCGTCGCGGCCAGCCTGTCCCTCATAGAACTGGCTGAGAACGACGACCAGGACGCACTCGACGACTACATCGAGGCACAGGTGCACGGCCCACTCATATTGGCCCGCGACGTCGAAGCACTCGTTCTGGACCCAAGCTATCGGGGCACGGACGTGGAAGCCGCCGCCCGCCGCCTGCCATGTCGGCTTGACTGGCACCCGGGACTCCGACTCACCGTCGAAGAACTCGCACTCCACCCGGGCTACCGCGGACACGAGTACGTCGAACTGGGCGCGGAGATCGCCGTCGACGGTCACCTCACGCCCCGGATCATCGGTGACGCCGCACGCACCGGACTCCATGACCAACAAGCACTCAAGAAGGTGTGGCACTGCCTGGCACGCTTCGGAACACCCGAGGAACGCAACGCGTGATCAGGCATGCATTCGGGCAGTTCCAATACCCGACTGCACCATTAGCCCGTCCGGGCGGGGCACAGGCCAAGTTCCTCGCCGAGGTCAACGCCGAGGAGGCGGAACGCAACAAGGACCTCGTGCTGGCCGAGTACCGCCGCTACCAGCAGGGCGAAATGCCGGCAGGTCCCGGCGCCCGCGACCTGATCAGCTTCTTCGCCAGCGTCGACGGGAAGCTGGCCCGCGCCGCCGCAGAGGACCCCACCGTCGTCGGCAGCGACCAAGAGGTCCGAGCCCTCCTCGCCGAGATCGCCGGCGTCCTGCACCTGGGGGTGGCGAACTACTGCTGGTTCATCGACCCCTCCAAGGCACTGTGCCTGAAACTGGCCGGCACCCCGAACGCGACGAAGCCGCTGGCGGGCATGTGCGATTCCGCCCGCTGCCCACAAGCCACCCACCATCCCTGCCACCGCCCGGTGTGGGCCGAGAGTGTACGGAACAAGCAGGTCTTCATCGAATCGATCGGCCGCAACCACAAGACCGAAAAGGCCCGACTGCAGGCCGACTTGGATCGGGAAGTAAAGGTCCTGGCCACGATCGACGCCACCACCACGTAAGGAGAAACCCCACCTCATGGCACGCATCAGCACAGAAACCCGCGCCCGCAACGAGCAGGCCGTCCGGGCCGCCATGGACCGGCTCCTGAAGGGTGACCTCCCGCCCGGCGGCAGCTGCGACATCAAGACACTGGCCGCCGAAGCCGGCGTGACCCGCACCGCGTTCTACCCGAAGAAGAACCGGAACGGCACCACCCGCCCCGGCCCCTACCAGCACCTCGCCGAAGAGTTCGAGCGACGCCTTCACACTCTGCAGCAGGCCGGCCAAGTCGTCGACCCGCGGATCGCGCAAATCGAACGACTCAAGACCAAGGTCACCGACCTCAAGGAACGCCTGGCCCAGAGGGACGAGACCGTAGCCGAGCTCACCGCGTTCAAGGAACTCGCCATCTCACGCTTGGCCGCACAGCACGACGAGATCGTACGTCTACGGGAACAAGCCGCAGCCCTCGGCAGCGTCCGCCGCCTACCCGCCACCCTCCCCGGAACAGCCCCGTACGGATCTTGCAGCTGAACCTGGCATCTCCCCTGAGGCCCGGACACGGCGAGGGATCCCGTCGACACCGCCTACTGTGCTCCCTCGCCGTCCGCCCCCCTCGTTTCACCGCGATCACACCTCGGAGGGTCCACCCGCTCGGACCCGGACCAGCACCTGGTCGGCCAACTTCTGCGGCGTCAACTCGCCATCCAGGAACACGGTGTCACCGGGCAAGGTGTCGGCAGCAGACATGCACGGCGAGATCCTCTCCTTGCACCAGCGCCGAACCTTCTCGTCCTGCTCAGGGCTGTCCGGGGTGAAACTGCGGCCGTCGATCCGCTGCTCCAGTACCTCTCGGGAGACCTTGAGGAAGAAGTGGTGGACGTCGATGCCTGCATCCTTCAACGCGCCGAAGATCTCGCCGACATAACCAGGATTCACCAAGGTCATCGGAATGAGGACCGGTCGGCGATACTCCTCGACCAGTCCCACCGCCAAGTCAGCGACCTGGCGCCGCCACAGCCGAAGGTCCTGGAAGTCACCGGTCGGCACCTCCACGATCTCTCGCAGCACATAGCCGACCATCTCCGGGTCGTAGACCAGTGCCTCGGGCCAGCGCGCACGCAACTCGTCCACCAGAGTGCTCTTTCCGCTGCCGAACGCACCGTTCACCCAGACGATCAACGCGATCCTCCCCGCCCCGTCGCCGTGCCCGCGACCCGGGCCCGGCATGTCGGATCAGCATGCCGCCTCCACCCGACACCTCTCAACCAATGACAACGCTCAATCGCTGCGAGAGGCCGCCAACGCCCCCTACACGAGAGGCCCCTGTGATCGAACCCATACCTTCACCTATCGTTCCAGCTGACATAGCACCCCCATGCGGACGTGATCTAAGTCACGCAGTCGTGCCGGACAAAGAGACAACATGCCTCGCTGCAACGCGACACGACGAGGACCCTCGATCCTCGCGTAAAGGGACATGACCTGCGTGGGACACGGCGTCTGCCGTCACAACGGGCCGGGAGGTTGGGACGTTGCCGTACAGCAGCTCGGCTTCGCCGTGACGGGCATCGAGCTCGACCACTCCGCTTGCGAGACTCGCCGGGCCGCCGGACTAGGCACCGTGGAAGGCGACGTGCGCGCCTATGACCCCTCCGACTTCCCCGCCGTCACGGACCTGATCGGCTCACCGCCGTGCCAGCCGTACTCCATCGGCGGCAAGGGCGCCGGGCGCCGGGCTCTTGACACGGTGCTGCACTTCGCTTCACTGCTCGCCGCGAGGAAGAACATCCGCTCCGGCCTCGCCACCCTGGACGACGAACGTACCGGCCTAGTGCTGGAGCCGCTGCGCTGGGCCCTTGCGGCCCTGGACACCGGACGCCCCTACCGAACCGTGATGCTGGAGCAGGTGCCCACCGTGCTGCCCGTGTGGGAGGCGATGGCGCAGATCCTGCGATGCGAGGGCTACACGGTGGTGACGGGCCGTCTGCACGCAGAGGCGTACGGCGTCCCGCAGACCCGTTCACGCGCCGTGTTAGTGGCCCGCCGACAAGACAAGGCTGCACTGCCCGCGCCCACCCACCGCCGCTACAGCCGGAGTGCCGCGCAGGACGAAGGAGACCTTGCACTGCTGCCCTGGGTGTCAATGGCACAGGCACTCGGCTGGGGGATGACGCACCGCCCGGCGCTCACCGTCGCGGTGGGCACGGCGGCGGGCGGCCCGGACCCCTCCTGCGTAGGCGGCTCCGGAAGCCGGGCCACGCTGTACGGGGAACGCGACGCGGGCCGCTGGATCGCGGACACCCGACTGGTGCCCGCCGATTCGGTGCCCGCCTACCGCGGCGGCCGCAAGGACATGATCCGGGTGTCCGTCGCCGATGCAGCCGCGCTCCAGACCTTCCCGCCAGACCACCCCTTCCAGGGCACCCGGACCAAGCAGTACGAGCAGATCGGCAACGCGATGCCGCCGGTACTGGCGGAGGCGGTCATTCGGCGGGCGATGGCCCCACAACTGGCCGCCCGCACCAGGACACAGGCAGCCTGACATGGAGTCATTGGGGGCGCCTCCCCAAAGGACCAACAGCCCCCAGCCCCCGCTTACCGTGGGTCGGGGGCTGTTGTCGTGCCGCCACTGCCCACCGCACCCGGCCTTACAGCCGCGCCGCGTCCCGCGCCGCCGCCCGGCAGCCAGCTCGGTGTCGGGGGTTGCGGGCGTTGCTGTGCCAGCGGACAGAGTGCGGCGTGCCGGGCCAGGGCGTGCGGTGACCACTTGAACCCGCCGCCTTGGCCCGCTTCCAACCACCAACCCCGTCTGCTGCTCCATTCCGTTGAAGGAGAGATCTCCGCATGTCCATATCCACCCCTGCCGCCGCCTCCGCGCCCACGATGCCCCCTGCGGGGGCGTTTGCCCCTTCCCCGCTCCCCGCTCCCGCCGTCAGCCCAGCGATGCCCACTCCCGCTGTCGCCGCGGTATCCGCCACGACAGCGCCTACCGGCACCGGCAGGGAGCCCCGGTATCCGCAGATCCCAGCCCGTGCCGGGAACGCGAACGTCCGAGCCCTGCTCGCCCACGGCACCCACCCCGCCAGCCGGCAGCCCCTCGCCGACGCTCCCGGCACCGGCTGCGGGACCTGCACGCTCGCCTACCGCCTTCAGCTCCCCGCACCCGGCGGAGACGGCACCGTGCGCGAGCGCGTCAAGTGCACCATGGCCCCGGTCAGCCGCCGTGGCCGTCAGGGCATCGACCTACGCCCCGCCAACGCCGATCAGCCCGGCACCCCGGCCTGCACCCTCCACTGCACGCACACCGACTGGCCGTTCGACCCCGACGGCCACGACCAGACCGCTGATGATGCCCTCGGCCACGCCCAGGACCACCCCGACAACGACGGCGTGTACGCGGTCTACCGGATCTTCGGGATCGACCTGGAGCACCAGCGCGTCTGGGTCGAGCTGGTCTCGACGATGATCCCGCACACCACCGCCGCAGGCGCCCACATCTCCCGCGCACCGCACCGCTCGAAGCCGGCCAAGCCGCACTTGTACCGGTTCTGGACCGACCTGTCCCGGCTGCACACCGCCCGCATTCACCATCCCACCGACGCGGGTCAGTGCGCCCATCAGCTCGTCCTGAACGGTCGCGTCCTTCGCCCTCTGCGCTTCTGACCAGCAGGGCGGACCGGCATCCGGCGACACCCAACTCCCGCTCCGGCGGCGCTTGCCGAGCGCGCGGCCACCGACGGACCGCGGTGAACGGGTCGGCGAGGGAGACGACGGTGTCGGTGGTCATGGGTGTGTCGGTTCGGTTTCGGCCCCGATCAATACGCGGAGATCACCTTCTACCAGTGCCGCCAATGCGCAGCCCGGGGCCCGGTCGGTCGCGCTCTGCCGGACGGCGACTTCCGCGACCTGCCCGAGACGGAACAGGCTGCCCACACCTGGACGGCCGACCACTTCACCACCACGGGCCATGAGGACTCCGACCGCATCACCCTGTCCCGCGCTCCTGCCCGCACCACCACCCTCCACCGCATGAGGAAGGCGACCCGGCCCGGCCGCCGCGCTTGATCCCATCCCCGTCGTGTTGTCTAGGCCGTTTGGCGTTGCCGCCTCTGCCCTGCGCAGCCCTGTCCCATGGGGGGTTGCGCGGCTTGGTTGGTCCCGGGCCAGTGTGCGGTCATCGAGAACGCGGTTCCCGCTCCGGCCACCGGCCGGGTGTGGTCGAGCCCCTACCCGCCGACTCGGCGGCCGGGCCCCCGGTTCTCTCCCGCCCCTCCTTTGCCCTGGAGCAGCCCCATGCCCGCGCCCGCCCATTCGACCGTCACCGCCCCGGCAGCGCCCGCCTATTCGACCGTCACCGCCCCGGCAGCGTCTGTCCACCCGGCCCCCGACCACCGGCGCCGCGCCGTGGCCGCCGTCGACTTCTTCACCCGGGCCCGCGCCGGGCACGCGGCCACCACGCCTCCGCCGTTCCGGGACGGCGACGACGTCTCCTGCCCGAAGGGAACGGAATGGATACGCCGGGAAGGCCGGTGGACCATCCCGGGCCATCCGAACACTCTGGACGTCACCGACGAGAAGGTGACCGGCTGGTGGAACCAGCGGCACCAGCCCGGCAGCAAGTTCGCGCTCGTCCACCGCCTCACCCCCGACGAGACGCACCTCATCAACGCCACCCGCTACACCACCCTCACCTACGAATACGGCCAGAACCCTGTCACGGGGGAGCCCACCCCCTACACGCACGGGCAGGTCACCGGCCAGTGGCTGCGTACCGTCGCCACTCACGTAAGGCTCCGCGTCTTCCTGGAACTGCCCAGCGGCATCGTGACCCTCTATTCCCCCATCGCCACCGGCGTCGTCTTCCTGCCCGCCTGACCCCGCTCCACGAAGCGCCCGCGCGACGCCACGGCCCGCGGCCCACGGCCCCGCACCCCTGCCACGCCACCTGGCAGGGGTGCGGGGCCGCTGCACGTCCCGCCAGCCGACCGAGGGGCCTTGCGCGGCTTGACCCCGCCCGTGGCGGCCGGGAATCGGCAACGGGGCGGAAAGAACACGCCCTCTTCAGACCATGCCTGGGCAATCACCCGCACGCTCGGCCGCCGCGGCGGTATGGCGCTTCGGCGCGTACGGACGCCCCGCGCCTTTCCCGCCCCTCGACCGCTCCCTGCTCCTCGCGAGGAACGCATCGGCCGCCCCCGGCACCGACAGACAGCCCCCCGGCCGACCCACCTGCCTTCCGGGGGTTGCATCCCTTGCCCCGCTCCCGGACACGGTCAATCCCCATCAATCATCCGGCCCGGGGCACCTCTGCCTCCCGGCCATCCCCCTATCCACGAGGAGATCCTGCGTGCCTGCTTACAAGCCCCACACACTGATGTCGTCCATCACCACCACACCCACCTCCTCGTCGTCGGAGG
>NZ_JBHVDH010000025.1:0-105768 GCF_042802855.1 Streptomyces sp. NPDC057445
ACGATCCGGGGCTGTGGAACCTGCGGGTGCGGTGCACGACGAATCCCGTGCAGCTGGCGCTTTGGCACGGGCAGGAGCCCGTAACCATCTACGCCTTGGTGCAGTCGACGGTCGACGAAGGACGCATCAGCCCGCAAGAAGCCGCCTCCCGCCCCCAGCGGTCACTGCTGATACGAGCCCTGGGCCAAGGAGCCGACGCCACACCCGACATGCGCGTGCACGACGCCCAGCAGGGAGACCGATACCGCTCTGCTCCGACGGTCTGTCCACCGTCATGCCGACCGAAGAAGTCCGACGGGTGCTCTCCGAGATCCGGGAGCCCGAGCAGGCCATCCGCGAACTCATCACCCTCGCCAACGGCTCCGACGGCCCCGACAACGAGTTGCGTAGTCGCCGACGTCCTGGAGCTGCAGCAGTAGGGGCGAGCGGCATGCACTTCGACTTGCACCAGCCGCTCTCAGGAACTCATCCGTGAAGCCGACGAGTACCGGCTCGCCCGACAAATCAGGAGAGCCAGGCAGGCTCCCCGGGCCATGGCAGTCAACATGTCGCGACCGTCTCCACGGCGCCTGCTGGCTTGGCTCTGCGGGTGAATGATCACGCTGGCTGCGGTTGAGCGGGGCGCCAACCACCAACCTGTCCCACTCAACCGCAGGCAGCGCAGGTCACCTCTCTGCCCTGTTGCTCGCTCTGCCATGTCCACCCAGCTGATGAACTGCGCCTCTTCACAGCGCGTGACACCTGCAGCAACAGAACAGAGTTGAGAGAGAATGTTGGTGAGGTTGTGCCCATTGCGGGACGGCAGGAACCCCTCGCCGACCGGGTTGGCGAAGACGAGGAGCGGGGAGCCGTCGTTCTCCGGACTTTGGTGTGTGTCACGAGGCACCGGGCCATTGACATGAGTGATGACTGGCGCGTGTCTCAGCCCTGGGTCGTCGGGAGGGGAGCAGTCTCCTGTGCAGTCCATGACTGGGACGTGAAGACCGGATTGCGGCACTCTTGCGACGTGCATCGTTATCCGCGCGGCAGCGCACAGCAGTGCAAGGCACAGTGACCTCATGAGCGAACGAGGGCTGGACCACGACGGAACGATCGCACGCGAAGGCGCACTGGACCGAGTGCCAGCAGCATTCACCCCCGTCGTCGAGGCCGCCCGCACTCATATCACCGAGACGTTCGACAGCGCGCGGCTGCACAGCGCCTACATCTACGGCAGCATCCCGCGCGGCACCGCCACACCCGGAGTCTCCGACCTCGACCTCCAGCTCGCCCTCCACCACGAGCCCACCGAAGCCGACCGCGCTGACGCCAAAGCGATCGAGGCCGCACTCGACCGCGCATTCCCCCAGATTGATGGCGTCGGCATCCTGCTGACCAGCAGGCGCACTCTGCTGAGCGACCTCGAACGCCACGATGCCGGCTTCTTCATCGCCTGCCTGTGCACTCCGCTGCTCGGTGCCGACCTCGCTGAAGGACTGCCCCGTTACCGCCCCACAGCCCTGCTCGCCCGCGAAACGAACGGCGACCTCGCCCTCGCGCTGCAACGCTGGCGCACGCGAGCCGCCGAAGCCGCCACGGATGCCGACCGCCAGACACTCTGCCGCGTTGCCGCCCGCCGCATCGTGCGCACAGGATTCACTCTGATCATGCCCCGTTGGGGCGGCTGGACCAGCGACCTCAACGAGTCCGCCGAACTTTTCGGCCGCTACTACCCCGAGCGCGTCGACCAGATGCGCATCGCCGCGGCCACCGGCCGCACCCTCTCGGCCGATCCGGCAGTACTCAGCATGCTCATCGACGACTTGGGCCCTTGGCTTGCCGCCGAATACGCGGTCGTCCACGGCGAGAAGTCACCGCGTCCCTGAAGGGCACCCTTCCTCTGGCCTCGTGCATGATGGGCGGCGTCTCGACATCGCGCAGGCGGCGCGAGCGCATCAGCCAGCTCAGCGTTCTCTCCACTACCTACCTGCGCGGCATCACCACGAAGCCGTGGTGCTGTCGGAGCGTTTGACGATGTTGAGAGTGAGCTGCAACTTCTCGGCCGCCCGGTCGACGAGCCGGCCGGCATAGTCGCCGTCCGCCCAGACGAGGCGGGCGGAGAAGTACAACTTGCGCAGCCGTTCCAGCATCGGCACTGTGCCGTCCCTGTCCCTGCGGGCTAGTCGCGGTGCTTGACCGGTATCCGGACCAGACAGCCGCCAGCCTTGGCGATGATGAGGTGGTTCTGCGGCGTCCACGCCACCGCGGTCATTCCGATGCCGGACAGGAAGGTGGGAACGTCGACCGTTCCCTTCAGGAGATCGCTGCGCAGGAAGACCGAAGCGCGGCCGTTGCGGTCGATGCGGAACACCGTCGGGGTGTGCTGGTCGACCGCGTACACAGTGCCGTCGGGCGCCACCGTCACGTCGGCGATCAGGTGCTGCTTGCCGTCGGCGGCAACCTTGGCCAGATCGGCGTACCAGCGGCGCTTTCCACCGGTCAGGTCGTAGCTGCCCACTCTGGCGACACGGAACGTGGTGTCCTTGGACGAGCGGTCGGCAAGGCCGTCGTCCACGTTGCCGGCCAGGACGCGGTGCCGGTCGCGGTCGACCACGGACCGCCTGCACGGATACCAGGCTCGGGTCGTCGACAAGGGTGCGCACGTTCCGTCGAGACCGACGTCGTCGGCGCGACCGCGTCGTGACGCACCTTTGCTCGATGTCGCAAGGCCCCGGGGACGGCCGTCGCCCTCGACCGAGTCCCGGGCCACGTATTCCGTGCCCCGCGTCCGGTATCCCGTATCCGTATCCGTATCCGTATCCGTATCCGTATCCGTATCCGTATCCGGTGTCCCGGAAGGCGGGAATCTCGGCATGCATCCGCGAACCACTCGGTCACCGTCAAGTTCCCCAGTCACCGAAAAGTGCGTTCTTCCATGTCAGCACACTCTCTCCTACGGTTTCCGGGTAACCACCAGAGAGCGTTTTGCATCTCGGGTTCTGTGGGAGCGCCCGCGGGCTCTCAGGCAAGAAAGCAGGCAGCATGGCCATCACCCTGGTAAACCCCGAAGGACTGCCGAAGGTCGACATCTACCGGCAGGTATCGATCGCGACCGGGTCGAGGCTGGTCCACATCGCCGGCCAGGTCGCCCGCGATGCCGACGGCGGCCGAGTCGGCGAAGGTGACCTCGCCGCCCAGGTCGAGCAGTGCTACCTCAACATCGCCACCGCCCTGGCCGAGGTCGGCGGCTCCTTCGCCGACGTGGTGACGCTGACCGTCTACGTGGTCGACCTGACCCCCGACAAGATGCCCCTGTTCCTGGAAGGGGTCGCCCGGGCAGCCGCGAAGCTGGGGGTCACCCCGGTACCGCCGCTCACCGGGTTGGGCGTCGCCGCGCTGGCCGAGCCCGACCTCCTGGTGGAGGTCGAAGCCATCGCGGTCCTCGACTGAACAGGGGCTCTTCGCCCTAAGGTTCCAAGGAGTCGGCTAGGCCCTGTCCGGGCGCTTGACTGGAACAGCGGCCCCGCCGGTCCGCAGCGTTGCCGGTACGCGTACGCGATTCAGAGCTGGTCTCATTTGGCGTGATCGCGGCTACGCTGCGGGCGGAGGCCATATGGATCCGGATGCCTCATCAGCAAGCTGGCTCGGAGCCCATCCAGGGTGGTTGCGCGAGACCGGCAGTCATTCCGGTTCGTACTGGGCGAGAACTCGGCCGAGCAGGCGGGTCAGAGTCTGCCGGTCCTCGGCCGACAGCGGTTTGAGCAGGTCGTCCTGCACCTGATCGAGTACCCCGTCCATGCGCCGCAGTTGCCGGACACCGCTCCTGGTGAGCGTCACTCTGTTGCGCCGTCCATGGTCCGGGTCCGGCGCCCGGTCGACGCAGCCCTGCTCGACCAGTTCGTTGACGGCCGCCACGACGTCGCTGCGGTCGATGCGGCACCGGCGGCCGAGCTCCGCCTGGCTCGCGGGCCCGAACTCGTGCAGTGCCGCCAGGATGCGGTAGTGATACCCGCGCGCCCCGGCAGCGGTGAAGCCGTCGAACATCAGCCGGCGGGAGTGCACGGCCAGCTGGGTGATGAGCCAACTCGGCTTCGCTGCCAGGCGTTCAGGGGTTTCATCCATGGCGGCCACTCTATCGTTATGAGTGTTGGCAAGACCAACACTCTGCCCATAGTGTTGGACTCTCCAATGTTGGAGCAACCATCAAAGGAGCCGTCGTGCCCGCTGCCGCCCGGACCAACGACCGAGCCGAGATCGCCGACCTGTTCGCCCGTCTGTTCAACCTGCTGGACGAGTGCCGCCACGAAAACGCCGCCACCGTCTATCACGACGCCATCGTGGTGCGCTCACCGCGGGGCGAGCTGCACGGCCTCGATGAGGTGACCGCACACCTGAAGCGAAGCCAGATCGAGGGAGAGCACACCCAACACGTGCACGGAGACGTGCTGGTGCACGTTGACGGTGACCGCGCGAAGGCCACCGCGAACCAGCTCGTGTACTTCTACCGAAACGGCGAAGCGCCCCATCGGACAAGCGGTCTGCGCACGGCGTGCACCGCCGTGCGGACCCCGGCGGCCTGGCGATTCAGCGACATGCACATCACGCTCGCCTGGATGCACGAGAAGTGACGTGGCGAGTCGGACCGGACCTCAGCCCTGACTGCGCGACAGGCCGAGGCGACCCCCACTCACCTGACGACGGAACCTGTTGGAAGACATCGCCGACATGGACGGCGTGGCCGGCTTGCTGCTGCCCGTGACGGAGTCGGCGGACGGGCAGCGGCTGGTGCCCATGTTCATTTCGGAGTCCTGCTGTTGAGCTGCTCCGATCGGGTGAGTCGGCGTTAGCAGATGAGGGCTGAGGCAATGCCGACGAAGGCGAGGAAGTGTTCGCCCCTGCGCCCGTAACGGCGGTGCAGGCAGCGGCATCCGGCCAGCCAGGACACCGTCCGCTTGACGGTCCAGCGGTGCCGGCCCAGCCGGCTGGAGGACTCCACGCCGCGGCGGCGCAGGCGCGCGAAGTCGTAGCAATTGTCCCCATGGAGCGCGGCGTGAGCGGTTCGGCGGGATGCCGCACACCAGCGGCTGCAGCGCCCGGCTGTCGTGCAGACTCGCTCCCGAGATCCCCAAGGACAAGGGTAGACCGGTGCGCTCGGTGATCAAGTGGATCTTCGACCCGCTCTTGCCCCGATCGACAGGGTTCGGCCCCGTCAACTCGCCCACCGAGTCGATCGCGTACCGCGACCAGCAGAGCTCACCGCGGCCACCGAGCTCTTCAAGGAGCAGCCGGTGCAGCTTGGCCCACATCCGGGCAGCACTCCACTCGGTGAAGCGGCGGTGCGCGGTCGGACCGGACGGGCCGAACACCGGCGGCAACTGCCGCCGCGTGCAACCCGAGGTGGCCACGTAGACGACGGCCGCGAGGACCACACGGTCCCCGTAACGACGCCGACCACCGCCCTGCGGCCGGGCTGGTGCGGGCGGAACAACCCGTTGGAACAGTTCCCACAACCCGTCCGGCACCAGCCGCTGCACCAGGTCCATGCCCCCGCAGCCCAGCCACGTTCAGACCGCATGAGACCAGCTCTCGGTCGCATGACGGAGTCACCGAGTCGGACTGCGTCGGCACGGACGCGGAACACTGCGACACCAGGGCCTCCTGACGCTCGGTTCGACACCCGAGAGCTGTGCGGGAGGCCCTGCCCCATGCGCCTACGCCACCACGATCACCCGATCAGGGCCCCCGTTCCACCAGACAAGCCCGCTGATCGGAAAGCGGATGGCTTCCAAGTCACCTGTGTACTTCGGCGTTTGTCTCGGGGGGAGATGTCCGGCCTCAGGAAACGCGTTTGATCGTCCAGGTGTTGGGGTCATGGCTGGGCACCGCCGAGTAGCGGCAGGCGCCGCTGTAGAAGCGGTTCACCTGCACCCATCCGTCCGGGGGCAGCGTGGAGGCGCAGGCGTTCACGGTGGAGCCGATGGGCATGCCGGACACTTGCTGGATCTTCTTCATGTTGGGATTGAACGTGGTGCCGCACGCCCAGCTGTTCCACCACTGCACATCGACCCAGCCGGACGGCGTCAAGGAGCTCGAGCACATGCTCGCGGTGTCGCCAGGGGCGGCAGAGGCCGATGGCATGGTGAGCGCGACGCATGCGGCAGCGGTCATGAGGGCCAGTGAGGCCGAACGCAGACGGACCATGGTGTTGGTTACTCCCCATTCATCGATGGCCGCACAAGAACTCCGCAATCCTTACTGTTCCTCCATATGTGACAGTAGTCAGTTATCGGACTGAGCTCATCGTGACCGAAATGGGTGCTGCCCACGCCGGACCGGGCTGCAGACGTTCGCCGGCACCGGAGCCGCAGGATCACCAAGCTTCCACGCTCGATCTCTCTACTGAACAGGTACAACGGGTGCGACCGTGGTTCGAGACGGCGAGGTCAGGTGGCCATAGAGTCCTGGCTTCGCCCACACACCGAACAGCGGGCTGGGAAAGAATCACCACGAGCGTGGGATGGGAATCGCCCCCGCCCAGTTCCGGCCTCGAGGGTCAGCTCCCACAGACGACAGATGCACGGAAGGCTGGAGTTGACCCGTAGCGCTGCACCGGGCGAGGCACGGTATTCGACACAAGGATCGGTGCGCCATCCAGCACCAACGGTGGGATCAGCAGGGCAGCTGTCACCGGGGGTACGCCGTACCGCGGGACACGGGACAAGCGTCAGTTGTCAGGCGTCATCAATGTGCTCATGCAAAAGAGGATCGGCCTCCTCCTGCCAGTAAGCGGTGATCGCCTCTATGCGGGCAGGATCACGGCGCACTCGGCAGGCGAGAGCTCCCCGCCACCGTCGTCAGGGTGATCGAGGAACGGCTCCGGCACTGTGGAGACCTCGTCCAGGGCGAAATGATCTGCGCGTGACTGGTGTGATCATGGCGTCGGAACCCTCGGGTTGCCCCGTTCACCGGGCTGAGCCCACGCCACCTCGGCAGGTCGGTGACCACGGTGCGGCGTGAGGGCGAAGGGGGTCCGCAGGGGCCGGCTGTGGAGTCTGCCGGAGCTGCTGGTCGCGGCGTACTGGCGAACCAACCTGACACTGCGCCGGCTCGCCCCGGGACCCGGAGCCCGGGCGTCGCCGAGGCCGGACACCCCGGCCGGCCAGACGTCGAGCTGGGCTGATCGAGCGCTGTGGCGGATCGAGACTGGTGCGGCCGGCCAGTCCCTGGTCGGCGGGCTCATGCAGGCGAAAGCCCTGCGGGGTACCAGGCGACAGCCTTATCGTGGAGGCCGGGCAAGGTCGGTACGGTTCGGGCGGGGGACATGCAGCACTTGGTGGAAGTACAGCTTCCTGACGGACAGGCGATCTGGGCACGGGTCGAATCCCCCGGGGGACCGCAGGACTCCGGCCTCTTCGACGGCGGAGCCCGGGTGCTGCGTGGGTTCGATGCGACGCTGCGGTCGGTGGCCACCAATGTCCGCAGCGCCGTGGCGCAGGCAGCTCCCGACGAGGTGAACGTGGAATTCGGCGTCGAACTGGCCCTTGGGAAGGACGGGTTGATCGCCGCGCTGGCCGGGACGAGCGGCACCGCGGCCGTCAAAGTGACCCTTTCGTGGAGCAGCGGGTCGGCGCGGAGTGAGGCAGAGCAGTGACGAGGCCCTGCTGGCTCGAACCGGGGATCGACCCATGCCGACAGCACAGCTGACCGGAGCGGCGCAGCACTGCCTCGTCCAGGTCCGAGGGAGGACGGCAGGGAGCGGATTCCTCGCCGCCCCCGGGTATGTCGTCACCTGTGCCCATGTCGCGGGCGCTACGGGAAATCTCATCCAGCTGTTCTGGCAGGGGAGCGAACTCCGGGGCACGGTGCTGGCCGCCTCGGCCGCCCCCGCCTACGACGGCCTGTGGCCGTATCCCGATCTGGCGATCGTGGAGCTCCAGGATCCGCCCCAGGGCCACCCCTGCGCCTGGTGGCACGACCAGATCCCCCTGGGCGGGCAGCAGTTGGCCGCCGTCGGATACTCCGACAAGTACCGCTACGAACCCGAAGTCCTCACCTCAGCCTTCACCTACCAGGGCGACCAGTTCCTCGACGGCGGACTGATGCTCCGGCTGAAGCAGGACGAGGTCACCCCCGGCATGTCAGGCGGCCCGGTGCTCAATCTGAGCACCGGCGGAGTCTGCGCCGTGGTGAAGGCCACGCGGATGGACAGCACGGACATGGGCGGTCTGGCCACGCCCGTCGGGGCACTGCGATGCCTCGACCCGACCGCGTACCGGGCACTGGTACGGGCCCATGACGCCTTCCACGCGGCGGATCTGCGATGGCCCGACGTCCCGGCACCCGAGGGCGCATCTCATGGGCGTACGCGGCTCCCGCCGCGAGCTCAACGCATGCTGTTCGGCCTGCTGGCCGCGGCTCCCACGCCCGCGCCGGAAAGCCTCCTGCCGGCCTTCCGTGACGCTGCCGGGCGCTACGCGACCGCTCCCCAAATGCCCCTGCACGAACACCGCGATGTCATCAGCGAGTTAGAGGCATTCGCAGCGTGGAACCACCGCATCCCGGGCACGCTCCTGCATGTCGCCGCTGTTGCCCGCGAGTTGCCCGGCCTGTCGGCCGAGAAGCTGCGCTTCTGGATCCAGATGCGAGGAGACTCACTGGGACTGGACGTCCACGACCTGGCCCGGCATCTGGAGGCCCCCGCCGCGCACCCCGCCGTCATGCGATCGGTCATGATCCGCCTCAAACCGTCCGCGGTCGATCCGAGCAGCTACCACGTGGCGATGTGGCGCTACGAGGGCCCGGACGCCATCTCGCCCGCAGCCGCAGAGTCGGCCGCGCTCCCACTCCTGGAGGCACTGGCGCAGGCCCGAGGCCTGCTCCCGGAACAACTCGCCATCCTGGGCCGGTCGAGCGGCGACCCCGTGATGGTGGAGCTGATCGTTCCTCAGGAACTAATGGAGCAGGACTTCGACGGGTGGAAGCCCTGGGCTCGCAAGGCCTGGTCCAGCCTGGGCCGCAGACACCCGGTGGTGCTGCGGGACTTGGAGCGGTTCGACGACGACGAACTGCACCAGTACTGGCGGAGCCGCTGGAATCGGTTCACCGCCGAGGTTGCGTCGGGCGGACTGCCAATGGCGCTCGCCTGCAACGACGAGGCTGACCAGGAAGTACTCGAAGGGTGGATCGAGTCCGAGCCGTCCTTGGCCGCGCTGGTGCTCGCCAGTTCCCTGCGTCGCCCCTCATCGGGGGCCGTGCTGGAAGTTGCGCTGGCCTCGGGGGTCCCGGTGATCCTGTGGCGCCGGTCGGATCTCCACGACTGCTCCAGCTCCGCGTATTCCGAATGCCCGTCCCGGATTCCACGCGGCTGCCCCGTCAGCAAAGACGCCGAGCCCTGCCCCGCCGAGGCGTTCTTCACCAACCTGCGCACCGATGTGGCGGTCGCTCCGCCGTCGCAGTGGCCCGAGCGGGTGCGGCAGCTCCGGGGGAAGGCGGCGGCTACCCCCGCGAGCGGACACCACGCCCAGGATCTCGTGTTGCTGTGGGACGACCCTGAGCGGCGGCTCCCCGATGCGCCGCTGCGCTACGCGTAGGAAGAAGAGGCCCTGATGAGCGACTGGCTGATCTACCGCGGAAGTGGCGAACCCCACGACGGCATCGCGGATCTCCCCGAGCCGCCGCCTTGGCGTGCCTTCTACTCGGACGAGGCGACCCCCTTCGACCGTGGCCACGCCTACGGCCTCTCCGACCGCTGGCCGCTGCGGGCCGTCGCCTACCAGGCAGACCCGCAGATGGTGGAGATGGTCAACACCGCCCTGTACCTCAGGCGTCCACTGCTCGTCACCGGCGATCCAGGAGTGGGGAAGTCCAGCCTGGCCTATGCGGTGGCCCATGAACTGCGGCTCGGTCCGGTGCTCCGATGGCCGATCACGAGCCGCAGCACCCTCAAGGACGGGCTCTACCGGTACGACGCCATCGGACGTCTGGAGGAGGTCGACACGGTATCTCCGGCCGCTCCCGTCGACGTCGGGCGGTACTTCCGCCTGGGTCCGCTCGGCACCGCCATGGCGCCCTACGCTCTGCCCCGGGTGCTGCTCGTGGACGAGATCGACAAGAGCGACATCGATCTCCCCAACGACCTCTTGGACGTCTTCGAGGAAGGCATCTTCGAGATCCCCGAGCTGTCGCGGCTCGCCGACACGCTCGCCGACGCTGAGGTGCGACCCGCAGACGACGGCGCGCGAGTCGCGGTCAGCGCCGGCCGGGTGCGGTGCAGGGCCTTCCCGTTCGTTGTGCTCACCAGCAACGGTGAGCGTGATTTCCCGCCCGCCTTCCTGCGCCGCTGCGTGCGCCTGCACCTTCCGGCGCCCACTCCGGAGCGGCTGCGCGCCATCGTGCACGCCCACTTGGGCGAGACCACTTCGCACGCGGAGAATCTCATCTCGCTCTTCCTCGACCGGCGCAGCAAGGGTGAGCTGGCCACCGACCAGCTCCTGCAGGCCGTGTATCTCGCCCGACACGCGGCCGGCGAGACGGCCGCCGATCGCGACCACCTCGCTGATCTCGTCCTGCAGTACCTCAACCAGGACCGCACATGAGCGTGGAGCTGTTCCGGTCCGTCCTCGCAAGGCTCGGGCCGGACCCCACGCCGAGGGAGGTCGCCGAGATCCTCTGGCTCGCCACCCGGCTGCCCGCCGGCGCCCCCTCGTCCTGCGCTGCGGACGCCGGCGAAGCCGGCTCCCTTCCGGTACCGGCCGAGAAGGCGAGCGACGCCGCCCCCGCGCTCCCGGACGAAGAGGCACCACCGGATGGTGTGCCCACGATCCCCGTCCACGCCCCGGCGACCGCGCCTCCCATCGGCGACGCCTACCGCCTGTCCGCCAGACCGGTACGGTTGGCCGCCGATCCGCCTCTACCTCAGCAGTTGGAGCTGCTGCGCGCCCTGCGGCCGCTCAAGCGCCGGGTGCCGTCACGGCACGTCGGGGAGCTCGACGAGGAAGCCACCCTCGACTCCATGGCGCAGCGGTCCGCCCCGCATCGCAGGGGCGCCCTGCTGCCGGTGCTGCGACCCGCACCGGAACGCTGGCTCGACGCCGTCCTCGTGGTGGACGGCCACCCGACCGGCCTGCTGCTCTGGACGCCCCTGGCCCGTGAGGTGCACCGCCTTCTCATCCAGCTCGGGGCCTTCCGCGACGTACGGATGCGCTTTCTGCACACCCGGCCGGACGGCTCACCGGGGTTGAGCGCGCACCCCGCGCCCCGTCCGGACCGTATACGGGACACCTCCGAGATCCACGACCCGTCAGGTCGCCGACTGGTACTCGTCCTCACCGACGGGGTGGCTTCCGGCTGGCAGGACCCCTCCGTCCGGAAGGCGATGAGGAAGTGGGCTGCGGCCGGCCCCCTCGCTGTGCTCCAGGCCCTGCCGGAAGCCCTCTGGCGCCGTACGGCCCTTCCGGCCGTCCCCGCCCGGCTGCGACGCGGGCTTGTCTCAGCGGCCAACACCGACCTGGCGTACGTTGGGCGCCAGCGCGGCTCACGTAGGCTGCCCGCGGGCAGCATCCCCGTCCCCGTACTGGAGCTGAGCCCGGAGTGGCTCAGGGCCTGGGCCAAGCTGGTGGCCGGATCCGTCTCCGGGAGCACCGATGCCGCCGTCACGCTCCTCGCCGCCCGCCCCGAGCCACAGCGGGCCCTCGCCGATGCCAGGTCGCCGGCCCGGCGCCTCCAGGACTTCCACGCGACGGCCACGCCGGAGGCCTTCCGGCTGATGGCCTGCCTGGCCGCCGTACCGCTCAGTGTGGCCATCATGCGGGTGGTGCAGGCGGCCGTGCTGCCGGGAAGTCCGCCCAGCGTGCTTGCCGAGGTCTTGTTCAGCGGCCTCATCACCCCGGCGATGACAGACGGCGCCACCCCACCGGCGGACATCCCACACGACTTCCTTCCTGGCGTGCGCGCGGCTCTCCTGGAGTCGCTACGCGCCCACGAAGTGGACCAGATCCTCCGCGAGGTCACGCGCTTCGTCGAGCGCGGCGCCGAAAGTGCGGCAGGACGGGTCTCGGGTCTGCTGATCGACCCCGTCGGCAGCACGGAGCTGCCCGCCGACGGAATTCCCTGGGCGCTCCTACGGGAGGAGGTACTCGTCCGGGCAGGCCTGGCAGCGCCCGCCGCACGGGTGCGGACCTCGGTCGCCGACAACGCGGACCGCGCCGTTCACGCCGCGCCCAACCCGTACCGACTGATCGAATTCATCGTCAGCGCGGACTTCTCCAATGTCTACCTCGGGGCCGACGCCCAGGGCAATCGGGCCGTGGTGAAGGTGCAGCCACACGATTCCCGCCCGGGACCCGAAGTGTTCCGCGCGCTCGTGCACGTCGAGGCGGAGTCACTGCGCCGTATGGACGGCCAGTACGCGCCACCACTTCTCGGCATCGACCCGCAGGTGGCATCGACCTGGCTGGCGATGGGCTACGTCACTTCAGTTTCGGGCGACGCGGCAAAGAACCTCTTAGGTGCCCGTTGGTGGAGCAACGGTCCCCCGGACAACTTCTACGCCTTGTCCCACCTGGCACGCCAAATCGCCCAGGCCCTCGACCGGGCCCACTCTGCAGGCATCGTCCACGGCAATCTCTCGCCTCACGCCGTACTGCTCGTCCCGGACGCGGTGGTCCTCATCAGCTGGGTCTACGCCCAGTTCGACGGACGCCCTCACCCATATCCGCAGTACCGCGAGAACGCCAGCGGCTACCTGCCGCCCGAGGAATACCCGCAGGACGCGCCGCTGGACCCCTCGTTCGACATCTACGGGCTGGGGGCGATCCTCCTCCGTGAGGCGACGCGCGACAGCTGGATGACGCACGATCCCCGCGCCCTGTCTCGGCTGCCGAGCCACCTGGGTGGCCTCCGCGCGCTGATCGGACGGTGCCTCGATCCTGAACCGAGCCGGCGGCCCACCGCCCGACAGGTCATCGACGAGCTGACGGATCTGGCCGCGCCGGGGGGCCCACCGCCGAGCGACGCGGCGATGCGCAACGCGGGCGGGGGCGAGGTGGCCGACCGGCGCAGCCCGTGGGAGCGGCTGGCGACGATGCCCGGCTTGGACGCGCTGTACACCCACTTCGAGCGGCTGCGGGCCGAGGTGGAGGCGATGGAGGAACTGGGCGCCGACGACCCGGCCGTTGCCGTCGAACCGCCTTCCCTGCACCTGGTGTTCACCGGCAGCCCTGGTACGGGCAAGACCGCCGTGGCCCGGCTGGTCGGGGAGATCTACCGCGATCTGGGGCTGCTCGCCCGCGGACATGTCGTCGAGGCGACGATGCGGGATCTGGTCGCCGGGTACGTCGGCCAAACCGTCCCGCTGATCGACGCCACCGTGGACCGGGCGCTGGACGGCGTGCTGTTCATCGACGGGGCATACGGGCTCAGCGACCTGCATGACGGCTTCGGCGGCGAGGCGATCCAGGCGCTGCTCGCCCGGATGGAGAACGACCGCGGCCGGCTGGTGGTGATCCTGGCCGGCTACCCGGACGAGATGCGCGGGTTCCTGGCCGCGAACCCCGGCCTGGTCAGCCGTTTCTCACAGGGCAACATCATCGCCTTCCCCGACTTCCCGCCGGACGTCCTGCTGCCGATCGCCCTGGGCCGGCTCGCCGAACGCGGAGTCCGGGCCGCGCCGGAGACCGTGGACCGGCTGCGGGAGATCGTCGGCGAAATGCACCGCACCAGGGACGCGTCGTTCGGCAACGCCCGTGAGATGCGCACCCTGGCCGACGCCGTCTTCAAGCAGTGGGCCGTCCGGGTGCGCCGCCAGGTCGACGAACCGGTCACCCTCGAGGACATCCCCGAGCACTACCGGGGCTATCGGAACCGCCCCGCCCCGAACCCGGCGGCGCTGCTCGCGGAGCTCGACGCGTATGTGGGACTCGACCCGGTCCGCACGGTACTGACCGACCTGACCAACCGGCTGCGGCTGAACCAGGCCCGTGACCAGGGTGCCTCCGCTCCGCCGCACCTGCTGTTCACCGGGCCGCCGGGTACGGGCAAAACCACCGTGGCCCGGCTGGTCGGCGCGCTCTTCCACGATCTGGGCCTACTGCGCAAGGGCCATGTGGTCGAGGCCGGCCGTGCCACGCTGATCGGCGCGTACCTGGGGCACACCGCGCCACTGGTCCGGCAGGCCGTCCAGGACGCGCTGGACGGGGTGTTGTTCATCGACGAGGCGTACAGCCTGGTGCACGACACGCAGCACGCCGGTTCCGAGGCGATCGACACCCTGACCCTGGAGATGGAGAAGTGGCGCGGACGCCTGGTGGTGATCGCCGCAGGCTCCCCCCGGGAGATGGACGCCTTCGTGGCCGCCCACCCCGGCCTGCCGTCCCGCTTCACCACCCGGGTGCCCTTCCCGCACTACGGCACCGCGGACCTCGTGGAGATGCTCCGGCGCATGGCCGCCGAGCAGGACTGCACCCTCGCTCCCGGTGTCCCGGCCCGCGCCGCGGCCTGGCTGGACGCCACCCGCCTCGTCGATCCGCCACGCTTCGGCAACGCCCGCGCCGTCCGGCAACTCCTCGAACTCATGGATTCCCGCATGGCCACGCGCTACGTCCGCAACACCCCCGCCGCGCCGACCCTCACCGAATTCCTCCCCGAAGACGTCCCCGAGCCCCCCGGGGAGCCCCGACCCCGCGGGTCCCTTCGGTGACCGTGCACCACCGCCCCGCGGGCCCTCGCGTTCAACCAGCAGTCGCCTCCCGAAGTAGGTCGGCCGGGCATGACGGTGGGACACGAAGGCCTCCGTGCGGTGAAGATTCGACACCTCCACCACACACGGGGGGCCTTCGCCATGATCAAGCCTTACGACTGTCAACAACGCTCGTGCTCAATACATCTAGCCCTGGGTGTGCAATGCCTGCGAGAGCGCGCTCATGCTGATGTCGACGATCGTGCGGAGCTGCTTCTGGCTCGCCCGGGCCCTGCTCATCACGGCCAGCGACTGGTTGACCGCCGTGATGTGAGTGGCGTAATTCTCGGCGTCGCCCTCGGCCAACTCCGCGGTGTTCAAGGCGGTCCGCAGCCGCGCACGCTGAAGCCCCACAGCTTCGATCGCACGCGTGGCGATAGCGGGGCTGAGTACTGGTGTCGCCATCGCGGTCTGAGCGACCAGACATCCGTCCGGCACGTCGGGGTCGGCGATGCGTTGGAGGGTGACCTCGAAGAACGCCTGTATCGCCCGCAGCGGTTCCCCAGACGCACCGGAGGAGAGCGCCTGGTCGTACCTGTTTCCATACCGGACGGCGTAGCGGTCCAGGCAGCGCAGGTAGAGCGAGTCTTTGTCGCCGAACGAGGAGTAGATGGAACTTCGGTTCAATCCGGTCGCCCTGGAGAGGTCGTCGAGCGAGGTGTCGGCGTACCCGGCCCGCCAGAACTGGACCATCGCCGCGTCGAGCACGATGTCCACGTCGAACTGCTTCTTCCCGGCCATCCCGCGTGCACCCCGTTCTTGAGCCAGCCCATCGTGGCCTTGCCCATCCTATCTTGAACTGAACAGTCCAAGATGCGCTAGACTCGAGGCGTGACCGACACCGCCCCGAACCGCTCTCCCGACCAGAGCCACGTCCCCGGGCTGCCGCTGCGCGACCTCGCGGGCTTCACCCACCGCTGGGTCGACGTGGAGGGAATCCGGCTTCACACCGTGGAAGGCGGCCGGTCGAGCGGCCCCACCGTCGTGCTGCTTGCCGGATTCCCGCAGACCTGGTGGGCTTGGCACAAGGCGATGCCGCGCCTTGCCGAGCGCTTCCACGTGATCGCGATCGACCTGCCGGGACAGGGCCACTCCGATCGTCCCCAAGGGGGCTACGACACTCACACCGTCGCTTCGCGCGTCCAGGCCGCGCTGACCGCACTCAACGTGCCGAAGTACTGGCTCGTCGCCCACGACATCGGGGCCTGCGTCGCCTTCTCGCTCGCCCTGAGGTACCAAGACCGCCTGCACGGCGTCGCCCTGCTCGACGCCGGCATTCCCGGAGTCACCCTCCCGGACGCCATCCCAACGGATCCCGAACGGGCCTGGAAGACCTGGCACTTGGCATTCCACCTGGTGCCCGAACTGCCAGAGACGCTGATCACCGGCCGCGAGCGTGACTACGTGGACTGGTTCTTGAGGTTCAAGACGCTGTCCCCCAACACGTTCGACAGCGCCGATATCGACCACTACGCCGCCGCCATCGCAGCCGAGGGAGGGCTCCGAGCGTCTCTCGCCTACTTCCGCGACGCCGCGGAATCAGCGCGCAAGAACCAGGACGCTCTCGCTCGCGGACCAGGGCACTTGACCATCCCGGTCCTGGGAATCTCCAGCTCCCACGGCTCGATCCCCGACATGGCCGCCTCCATCAGCCCCTGGGCAGAGAACGTGACTGGCGTCGTCATCCCGGAGGCCGGGCACTTCATTCCCGACGAGCAGCCCGACGCAACTGTGGACGCGTTGACCGCGTTCATCGATTACGCGCGTGTCGGGTAGAGCGACGAAGTCAGCTGGCTGTGTGGATCCCGACGGATCCACACACCGGCCTGGGCCTGGGCCAGTTCGAGGCCGGCGGGATTGGCAGAACATCGACTTCCTGCGCTGGCGCCAGCAGTTCGGCAAGCAGGACTCCGACGAGTAGGTCACGGGGTGACTGCGGCGGAACGTCAGCGGTGAACACCGGCTTCTTCGACCAGGCGGTGGGGCCCGTGCGGGTCAGACGCTTCGTCATCAGCGTGATCGGCGCCCAGGTGATGACCAGCAGCGGCAAGCCGCGCGTGTCGACCGCCATGTTCCGTTTGCGTCCATTGATCTTTATGCCCGCGTCATAACCGCGAGCGCCCGCACCCGGTGCGCCCAACTCGGCGGCAGTGCACAGAGACAGGCGCAACTCACCCCACCCGGATCCGCCGGACACCCCTTGCAGCCGGGTCGGCAGCGGCTTTTCTCAGTAAAGAAGAGGCCCGACGCCACGTGCGCCCGGTCCACGACGACAGCCTCGGGGACTGAGCCGATCGAAGGTAACCAGGCCCACGCAGCCGGGCACCACCTGGCCGCGGCCGGGCACCACCTGGCCGCGGCCGGGCGGGCGCCGGTGAGCGCATGGGCCGCATGGGCTGAGCTGAACACCGCAACAGTGGCATCGGGCTTCGCTTCTGGCTGAGGAGACCGCAACGGCAGACTCGCTTCCATGTTCGCGGTCTGTCTCCACCTGCGCCGCCGTTCACCGGTCACGCCGTTGGTCCCGGTGCCCTCCGTGCTCGTCAGGTTCCCGGCGGCTGCGGCCTTTCGAGCGTGGTGAGCCACTGGGTGACGGCGGCGTCGATGAACTCGTCGGATACCGGGCTGCGGTCGAGGAAGAGCCGGGCGAGGACCGGCCCGTAGAGCAGGGTGTACTCGGCGTCGTCGATCTGGACACCTGAGGGTTCCAGCAGTTTGTTCAGGGCCGCGTGGCGGTCCTGGCCGATGCGCAGCAGGGCCTGGGCGCTGTCGGGGTCGTGGTCGGCCTGGGCGGTGACGGCCAGCACTGCGGTGCGGATGGCCGGTTCGCTGATGCCGGCGCGCAGGCTCTTCAGCCAATCGGTGGCAACGGTGCGTACGTCGCTGCCCGGCTCGGGGTAGTTGCCGAGGTCGGGGCCTTCCAGGATCAGGTCGAAGAGCAGCGCGGCCCGGTTGGGCCAGTGGCGGTAGAGGGTCTGGCGGGTGACATCGGCGCGCTCGGCCAGCAGTGCGTACGTCAGCCCGGTCGGTCCGACCTGGGGCAGCAGTTCACGTGCGACGGCCAGGACGCGGTTGCGGGTGCGTTGGACGCGCGGGTTGCTCGAGGTCGGCCGGCGGCGATGGAGGGGTTGCTGCATGGACCCCACTCTACCGGTGAATCATACAGATCGTGTGATTCAAGCCACAACTCGAATCATACGCTGCGTGTGATACAAAAGAATCACACGCACTGGATGATTCATCGTGTGTGCGGTTCCCTCCAGGAAGTGCCTGATGTCCCCCGCAATCACCCTCCCCGGGAACGCCGGGCCCGAAGTCCTCACCCTGGCTTCCGCCCAGCACGGCATGCGGTTACCGGCATGGAGCCGGCCGACCGCCATCCCGGGGCTCTGCCGCAACTGCCCGGCCTGATCGCCGCCGCCGAGCGCGGCGTCCCCGTCCGGCAGCCTGCCCGCTCGCCGGGGCCGCCCAGGCCCACGCATGCATCGAAGCCCGCCGTAACCAGGGCAAGGTCGTCCCCCTCCCCTGGCTCGAGCCCCACCTCGCACGATCGCATTGGCGAGGCGTACGCGGCGCCGCGGCCACCACACCCCCCACAGGCGCCTGCGCCCCGAGAACGCTGCCCCGGAAAGCCGCACCCGCTGCGCTCCGCCGGTCGCCTGAGGCAACTCCACGACCTCTACCGCCCTGACCAGCAAACCACCGATAGGAACATGAAATGAAGGCCGCTCAGATCACCGGCTTCGGCGCACCAGATGTCCTGCGGATCAACGACGTCGACCGCCCCGCCCCCCGTGCGGGTGAGGTCCTCGTATCGGTCGAGGCGTCAAGCGTGAACGGACTCGACACGATCGTTCGCGCAGGGGGACTGCGGATCATCACCGGACGCCGGTTCCCGACAGGCGTGGGACTGGACTTCGCCGGTGTCGTCGCCGCAACCGGCACCGATGTCCATCAGTACCGGGTCGGGGACCCGGTGTGGGGCACGGTGCACCCGCTCAAGCGGCACACTGTCGCTGGACCGCCGAATACGTCGTGGTCCCCGCAGACCGCATCGGGCCCGCACCGGCGGGCGTCCCGCCCGTGGAGGCAGCCTCCCTGGTCGTCGCGGGCACAACAGCGCTGACCGCACTGCGGGACACGCTGCACCTCACGAGCGGTGAACGCCTCCTGGTACGTGGCGCCGCCGGCGGAGTCGGCACGGCTGCCGTGCAACTCGCCCACGCGATGGGCGGGCACGTCACCGCGCTGGCCCGCCGCAGCCACGCCGGGGCGCTGCGTGAGCTGGGAGCTGACGAGGTCTTCGACTACGGCACCACCACGCCGGATCAGATCGGGCCGTTCGATGCCATCTTGGACACGGTCGGCTCGGAACTGAACGGCTACCGGCGTCGACTGACCCGCGAAGGCCGGATGGCCACCATCGCACTGTCGGCGTCCTCCGTGGCGGCGATCGCCGAGTCGAGTGTGCACGGCGGCCGCCGCATCCGCACGTTGAGCTCCAATCCCGACACCGTCGTGCTGCGTGACCTTGCCGACCACGTGGCCTCTGGTGGACTGCGTCCCGTGATCGACAGCGTGTATCCACTGTCAGACATCGCCTCGGCGCACCAGGCATTCGAGCGAGGCGGCGTAGTGGGCAAGCATGTGGTGACCGTGTCCGGGAAGTAGCCGAACAGGCCACCGAACGGCCTTTTGTGCCGGAGAAAGTGTTTGGTGATGCCAAGGCGCAAGGCGCCCCCGCCTGGCATCGTTTGCGCCCCGGGGAGGCACAGAAGGAAGGTGTGTTCGCCCAGCTCAAGGGACTGCTCCGCCGACCGGTTCGGCAGGCCGAGGACCGGGGTGACGAACCCGGCGCGTGTGTGCTGGATGCTCGGAGCGTCAAGTCGTCCGCGAACGTGCCCGCGGTCGGCCAGCGCATCGACGCCGGCAAGAAGGTCATCGACCTCGTAGGCCGACGACACTCACCCGAGAATCCAATGTGAACCGGCGCGACACCTGAGCCTCGAACCAATGTGGCTGAGCGCTCCGGTCGGCCACACCGAGCACCTCGGTCGCCGCCCCGAAGCGAAGGCTGAAGGGGTTGTCGGTCGTTGGGAGTAGGACCGACGCCCCATGTGCGCCCCGAGCCTGCTGGCTAGGGTCGGCACTCATGCAGAACACGGAATTCGTTCCTCGCCAGGTGACGGAACGTAGGCGCGACTCTCTGGAACGGCTTGCCACAGAGCGGGATGTATGGGTATCAACAGCTCACCCTGATCACGGGCCGCACCAGGTGCCGCTGTGGTTTTCGTGGGACGGTCGAGCGGTGTGGGTGTGCACCAGCGCGACTTCCGTGACCGCGCGGAACGTCCGCAAGGAACCGCGGGTGCGCCTGTCGCTGCCGGACACCTTCGATGTGGTGCTTCTGCAGGGCGAGGCGGAGTGCTTCACCGACCAGGACGTGCCTGGAGACGCAGCGGACGCGTTCGCCGGCAAGTTCGGATGGGACCCGCGCACGGAGGATGGCCCCTTTCTCCATGTGCGCGTGGTGCCGAAGACCGTACGCGCCTGGCGAGGCGAACCAGAGCTGCGCGGCAGAGTCATCATGCGCGACGGAGCGTGGCTGGAGTAGCGGCCGTCATGGGCGGACGGTCTCTCTGTCCCGGTCATGCGGGCCGCTTCTGAGCGCCACGGTGGCCAACTGACGCGCTGTACCCCTGCGGCGGACGGCCGATCCTCTGTTGCGGCGACGCGCAACAGCCCTGGAAAGAAA
This sequence comes from Streptomyces sp. NPDC057445, assembly GCF_042802855.1. NCBI lineage: Bacteria > Bacillati > Actinomycetota > Actinomycetes > Kitasatosporales > Streptomycetaceae > Streptomyces > Streptomyces sp. NPDC057445. Next base: position 20,469 of record NZ_JBHVDH010000025.1, read on the forward strand.
GGGTGTTGGACCGTGAACGCCCTTGATGCTCGCGCAGATGTTCCCCATAATCGCTAGGCGCATTGCGAACTCATCCCCCACTGGGTTCGGACGCACGACTGCGTGCTGCCATGACACAACGGCCGTACGCGGGTGCTCTGCCATGCCGTCCTCGGCATGGTGTGCCGATGCTCGTGGGCCGGGTTCGGGACGCGTATCCCCCCACGAGAGGAAGTCTGTTGACGAACCACCTCAAGCACCTCAAGCGCGCCACCGCGGCCGGTGCCGTCGTCCTCGCGGCCTTCAGCCTCCAGCCCGGCGCGGCCCACGCCGCCTCCGAACCGACCCCACGCGGTGAGGTAGGCGCGACTGTCGTCGGCGGTACGAAGGCCGATCAGGGTGAGTTCCCGTTCATGGTGCGGCTGTCCATGGGCTGCGGCGGCGCGCTGTACGCCAAGGACATCGTGCTGACCGCCGCCCACTGTGTCGACGGCAGCGGTCCCAACACCGGCATCACCGCGACGGCCGGCGTGGTCGACCTGGAGGATCCCAACGCGGTCAGCGTGAAGTCCACCGAGGTCCTCCAGGCCCCCGGATACAACGGCAAGGGCAAGGACTGGGCACTGATCAAGCTCGAGAAGCCGATCGACCTGCCGACCCTGCCGATCGCAGCGGACGACGGGCTCAACAACGGCGAGTTCGACATAGCAGGCTGGGGTGCGGACAAGGAGGGCGGCAGCCAGCAGCGCTACCTGCTCAAGGCCAAGGTGCCCTTCATCGACGACGCCACGTGCCAGAACGCGTACGGCGATCAGCTGACGCCGGGCGAAGAGCTCTGCGCCGGCCTCCTGGACGCCGGCGGTGTCGACACCTGCCAGGGCGACTCCGGCGGCCCCATGTTCCGCAAGGACGAAGCGGGAGCCTGGGCTCAGGTCGGCATCGTCAGCTGGGGCGAGGGTTGCGCCCGCCCGGGCAAGCCCGGCATCTACACCGAGGTCAGCACGTTCGCCGAGGACATCAAGAAGGCGGCCGAAGGACTGGACGGCTGACCCGGCCGACCCGGATTCGCAGGCCACATCCGTAGCCCGTATTCACAGGGCACACGCACCAACGCGCCCCGCTGCCGAGTCCTTTCCCGCTCGGCAGTGGGGCCCCGCGCGGAGGTTCGTCTGAGCGTGCATGGCGCACACGAGCGTCGACCGGCCGGCCGTCGGCAACGGCACCACAGCGGTCACCGTGCCTGGGGCGGGAGCGGCCGGGGCAGCCTCCTCACGCCAAGGCAGCGTGCACAACCCGTCCACCGGCCCCTTGAGCAACCGGTTCGGTTCTCCGACCCTCACTGCAGTCATTGCGCTTGATCTTCAAGGAGCGGGCCCGGGCGTTGAGATTGCAGGACCGCAGGTCGTGGATGGAACCGCGGTTCCCGGTCACGCACACCCAGCAACCGGCACAGTTCCTCTTCTCAGGTACCCGTGCGGTGCAGCCGGACACGACCTTCCCGAGCCTTCAGCCCAGGAGCGCGCAGATGGACAAGATGCCACCGATGACCGCTACACCGGCATGAATGGCCACCCACAACGCATAGAGACGTATCTTGACGAGGAACGAAAACCGTGACCTGTGCCGGCGTTTGGTCTCCTGCCGCCCTGCCTCGATCGAGAAAGTCGGGTCGATCCGACCCAGTTCGATGCGGAGCCGACGTGCCTGAGAGCTGTGTAACGAGAAGCGTTCCCGGTACTTCAGACAGCTGAGCGCCCCGTAGAGTCCGAGCAGCATCATCGGCAGGGTGACCACCAGAAGTGATGGACCGAGTCTCTTCTGGGAGACGAAGCCGAGGCCGGCGGCAACGACCACGATCACGATGTTGGTCAGGGCAGCACGCTGCCCCTCGGCCTGCAACGCCTGTTGACGTTCGTCCTTCCAGAGTTCGATCAGGACATCGACCCGGTCCGCCATGTGTCCACCCCGTCCGACGGTTGCGGACCCCAACTTACGAGTTGCCTGCGGCAGATGGCGCGGAACGCCCGATCGCACTCCGCCGAGGGCGCCCGGAGGCGGACGGCCCGTACCCACGGCGCAGGGGCAAGGCCGTTGAACTGATGGAACCGCCAAGCGCTCGGCGCCATCCACATAAAGGACAAATCCCGCGTCTCCCGCTTGCCTTCGCTGGAACCGGAGCCGGTGACCGCATAGCCGCCCCCCGAGTACCCATCGACGCAGGTGCGGCAGCCGACGACCCGGATGGCGACGCTGCTGCGAGCCGAGCAGGTGCTGCGCGGCTCCGTGCAGGCTCTCGGGCGTCGGCCCTCGGATGTTGCCCATGGGCGACAGCCGAAGGCATGGAGTCGGCCTCCAGGCCCGTCAGGGGCCATTCCTGTCGCGCCGGTCCTGCTGCTGCAACTGGCGCCGACGATGCGTACGCCCCGCCGGTCCTTCCACCGTCCGAGGCGGTGCTCGGACTCCTGCAGGAAGACCCGGGATCTTTGACCATTGCCCGGCTCCCGGGGTGGGCGCACAGTTGATCATCCCGCAACGGGGACAGCGATCTGTCCGTGAGCCGGTACCACTGGTACCGTTGGTGCCGTGACGGAGCCCAAGGCAATGAATCTGCGCTTCCCCGACCCCGAGCAGCGGGCCGCGATCGCGGCTGCCGCACGGCAGGAGGGGGTGAGCATGCAGGAGTACATCCTCTCCGCGGCGTACGCCCGCGCGACCGCCGTCGAGCAGCGGTACCTGGAGGGCTTCAAGGAGTCGATGGCCCGCAGCGGCGCCGCGTTCGCCGCCGAACCCGGCAGCAGCGACCCCGGTGCGGAGCAGCGGGCCGCCGAGCAGCAGGCGAGGGTCGAGCTCGAGCAGCCCGAGCGGGGCCAGGCCGCGTGACCCAGTCCGAACCTGTGCACCCGCTCGACGTCACGTTCCTGCTGCACGCCGCCGAGCTCCTCGACGGCGACCCGCAGGTCGACGACCTCGGCCCGCTGTATGCCGCCGTCGCACGCGTCAACGCCCGGGCCATGGAACGCGACATCTACGGCTCGCTGCCCCTCAAAGCCGCCGCCCTGCTGCAGACCCTGGCGAAACTCCCCTGCCTGGAGCACTCGAACGAGGCCTTCGCCTGGCACTCGACCGAGGCCTACCTCGCTCTGGGCGGTCACCGGCTCGACTACCCGCCCAAAGCGGCCGTCGCGCTCGTCCGCGATGCCGCCGCAGGGACACTCGGCGTCGCCCGAATCGCCCGCCGGCTCCGCGACTGGACCACCGGCTGAACCTCGGCAGCAGCTTCGGCAACCTTGCCATGAGCCGCGACGGCTCCCCTCCCCGCCCTCGCTGACACAGCGTGTCTCCGTGCACATGAAATCGAACACGTGCTCTAATCAAGCCATGCCGCGAAACTTCCCCGACGACCTGGTGCAGACGCAGGGCGAGTGGATCCGCACGTATGAGGCGCTCGCCCGCTGCATCCCCACGCAGAGCACGACGACACTCAGGCGTCGCCTGCTCCGGTTGTCGTGCCGGCTTGAGGGGCACCCGTTCTGGACCGAGGCGGGCCGGTCATCGGCGTCCCGGGCGGAGCTGCGCGACCATGCCCGCGTACGCGACTGGAGGGATGGGGCATGACCGAGCCGACCGCGACGAGGCAGCGGATCCTCAAGGTGGTCCGCGAGTACATCCTGGATACGCACGTACATCCTGGATGAAGGTGAAGGCCCGACGATCAGGGAGCGGCCGTGGGGCGGGCCTGACAAGCACGTCATCCGTCGCCCACCAGCTCGGTCGCCTCCGCCCTGGACACCGGCATGGAGTCGACCTGACAGACCGTCACCCTGACCGTCATCAGCTTCGCCGTCACCGTAGCCGCGATGTCCACCGGCTACGACAAGTCCCGCGAGCGCAGCTGGGCAGCAGCAGACTCAGGGGCCGGCAGCGGGGCGCCCGCTCAGACCTCGGCCGCCTTCCACTCCATACCGGGCGGGAAGCTCGCGGCGCTCGATGATGCACGCCGCGAGGGGGTTGATGCGAGCACTCCTGGGGCCGGCCCGTTCGACGAAACCCCCAGGGCGAGTCGATCGACGGCTTCCAGCACGTCGCCGGGCGACGGGAAGTCGAGCAGTTCGTCGGACGACCAGAGCCGGCCTTCCCTCCAGTGCTCGGCTGCCGCAGACCGGCCGCAGCCGCGCGCACCGCTTGAGCCCCGGTCTCCGGGTGTCGTCACAGACTGGCGGGCGTATTGTCCGTATATGGGTGATGTTCGGTGTGGCTGGTGCGGCGCAGTCCTGCCGGAGTCGGCGGGACGTGGCCGCCGGTATTGCCGTGCTGCGCATCGTCAGGCGGCGTGGCGGGCGCGGCGTCGGTGGCAGGCGGCGGCCGGTGCGCGTCAGGAAATGGCGTCGGTGGGTGCCGATCTCCTGGGTGAGGTGCAGTCCCTGGCGCTGCGGGTGGGCGAACTCGGTTTCCCGCCGGGGCCGGCTGGAGGATGTCACTGTGCTGCGGTTGCCGAAGTCCCCCTGTTGGCGGGGCAGTTGGTGCGCTCGGCGGTGCTGGCCGACCGGCAGGCCGGTGCGAGTTGGGCGCAGATCGGGGCAGGTCTGGGCATCAGTGGCGAGGCGGCCAGGGCGCGTTTCGGACGGATGCGGGGTTCTGCGTCGGCCGATGCCCGGGGAGGCTGAATGAGCCAGAACCGGGCCGGCTTCCGTGCCGCTTCGGGCCCCGGCAGGCCGTTGGCGGACAGGGCGCTGATGGACGTGGTGCGGGAGAGCGGCGCGTCCAGGGGCATGCTCTACGTCCTACCGCAGGGCGGGGACGCTCTGTGGCTGACGGCGGTGACGGCGACTCCGCGTGAGATCGCGGCTCCGTGGACGCGGGTGGGGCTGACCGATCCGATTCCGGTGGCGGACGCCGTGCGGGAGCGGCGCCTGGTCTGGGTCGGCGACATGGAGGAGATGGCGCGCCGCTACCCGCGGCTTTCGCTCGTGCTGCCTTATGAATTCGCGTTGGCGGCTGCCCCTCTTGCTGCCGGCCGCACCGTGTGGGGCGGGCTGGTTCTGCTGTGGGCCGGGGCGCATCCGCCGCAGCTGAGCCGCGGCGAGCGTGACATCGTTGATGCAGGCTGCCTGCGTCTGAGCCGCATCCTGCAGGAGGCTGCCGGTCAGGGCGACCCGCTGTCGCCGGGCCGACCGCGGATCCTGCTACCCGAACCCGGCCGGGCACTGGGGCCGGCCGGGGAGATAGCCGCGTTCATCGGCCGCCTGCCCGGTGGGTCCTGTGCGCTGGACCTGAGCGGTCGGATCACCTTCGTCACACCCGAGGCCGCCGACCTCGTCGGAGCCGACGCCGACGATCTGCTGGGCGCCCGGCCCTGGGAGGCGTTGCCGTGGATGGACGTTCCCGAAGTCGAAGACCGCTACCGGGCGGCGCTGGTCGGCCAGCAGCCCACCTCGTTCACCGCGCTGCGCCCGCCGGATACCTTGCTGTCGTTCGAGCTGTATCCGGACTCTTCCGGCATCAGCGTCCGCATGACCCCCCACAGCCCCGCCGAGGAAAGTCCTGCCACCCGGCCCGCGGCGGCCGCGGGGCCCAGCCGTGCCACCGTGCTCTACCACCTGATGCATCTGGCCGCCACGCTCACCGAGGCCGTCGGTGTGAAGGACGTCGTGGACCAGGCCGCCGACCAGCTCATGCCCGCACTCGGCGCGAAGGCCATGGCTCTGATGGCCGCGGAGGAGGGCCGTCTGAAGATCCTCGGTCACCGAGGCTACAGCGACGCACTCATGGAGCGATTCGACGCCATCCCCCTGACGTGGGACACCCCCGCCACTCGCGTGCTGGCCACCGGCGTCCCGAGATTCTTCGCCAGTTTCGCCGACCTCAAAGCCGCCTATCCTCCGGCCGTACAGGTCGACATGGTTTCTTGGGCCTTTCTGCCCTTGATCGCCTCCGGCCGCACGATCGGCTCGCTCGCTCTCGCCTACGACCGGCCCCAGCGTTTCCCGCCCACCGAACGCGCGGTCCTGACCTCATTGGCGGGCCTGGTCGGGCAGGCCCTGGACCGCGCCCGTCTCTACGACACCCAGCACAACGTTGCCCGTCGCCTCCAGGCCGCCCTGCTGCCCCACACGCTCCCCCACATCCGCGGCCTGAACGTGGCCGCCCGTTACCTGCCCGCCGGACACGGTCTGGAAGTCGGCGGCGACTTCTACGACCTCATCCGCCTGGACGACACCAACGCCGCCGCGGCCATCGGCGACGTCGAAGGCCACAACATCGACGCCGCCGCTCTCATGGGACAGGTCCGCACCGCCGTCCACGCCCACGCCACCGGTGGCACACCCCCCGGCGACGTCCTCAGCCGCACCAACCGTCTGCTCATCGACCTCGACCCGGGCCTGTTCACCAGCTGCCTCTACGCCCACCTCGACCTCGCCCGCCAAGCCGCCTGCCTGGCGAGCGCCGGCCATCCCCGACCCCTGCTGCGCCATGCCGACGGCCGCAGCGAAGTCCTGCACCCTCCTCCTGGCCTCCTGCTCGGCATCGATCCCGAAGCCGACTACCAGGCCCTCGAATTCCCCCTGCCGCCCGGCTGCGTCCTCGTCCTCTACACCGACGGACTCATCGAAGCACCCGGTATCGACCCCGACGACGCCATGGCCGCACTTGCCGACCTCCTCGAGCACACGGACCCCGGCAACCTCGGTGCCATGGCCGACACCCTGATCCACCACGCCCCCGCCCACGTCGACGACATCGCCCTCCTCCTCATCAGCCTCCAGCAGACCAGCGAATGAATCCAAGGCGCCGGAGTCGCGCAGGTCGCTGAGCATCGGCACTTTGCCGGTTCGCTGCGCGGAGCCCGCGTTCCAGGGTGGAGACCGCGACGATGGGCACCTCGAGTTCCCCGCCCGGCATGGCCTCAAGGCCATCGACGCGAAACCCGGCCGCATCGCCGACACCCGCGCCGGCCGCGACCTGCTCCCGCATCGCCCGCATCATCGACGACGGCCACGCCGACCTCGGTGTCGAACTCACACCGGGGAACGTCAGCAGGCCCTTCCTCGCGAACCTTTGCGACGCAGCGAACGGCTACGGCTGATGAGGCACCTCTATTACGACGTAATATTCGTCGTCCGCAGACGCGGGCGGCGACCGCTCCGCAGTTGAACGCTCCTCACCACGAACGCTCCCGCCGTTCCGGAGGCAGCCCACAGAACCACTGGGCTGCCAGCAGGATCCACGCTCCGTGCGAATGCGCGGCCCATGCGCCGCAGTTCAGAGGGCTCATGCCTGTGGCCCGGACGCACCGAGACCTGTGCGACAGGATCTCAACTCCGGCGATTCACAGACTGTGAATCGCTCACCGGTGGAGAATCATCGGCATGCAGACGAGGCGACGCAAGGTTCCCAGGCCCGATGCCCCACTGGTCAGGGGCCCTCTGCGCGTGGGCTCTGTTGACGCTGCAGCGATCGTGGGCGAGTTGCGGGAGATGTACGAGCGAGCCGGCACCGCCGACGGCATGCCCGAGGACAACGAGCTCTACGGCGCGCTGATCTGGATGGAGAAGAACGTCAACATCCTCGACGCGGCCAAGGAGGAAGCTCGACGAGCAGCCGCGCTCAAGCGCGTCTTGTTGTGGCAGTACCTGCGCGAGCAGATTGACCGGCACCAGTTGCAAGCAGTGGACCACGCACGCAGTGCCGGCGCCGAGTGGACACAGCTGGCGAGTCCGCTCTCCGTCGGCGCCGCGAGCGCCGCGTACAACAAGACCCAGCGAATGAGAACCTCATCGCTCACCGACAGCACCCTCGATGGCAAGCCCGTGCGACGAACCCCCGAAGCTGTAGCTCAAGCCCAACGCCGGATTGCGGCCGCCGAGCGAGCAGAGCGTCGACGTGAGGACGGGGCACGGCGGGTGCATGTCCTGACGGAACGGATCGCCCGCCAGCTCCTGGAGCACCGCGCCGACATCATCCAGGACGGAGAAGTCACCGACTGGCTGGACGAAGTCGCAGCCGTGCTCGTCGACTGCCGCACTCCGACCCAGCAGGTCAGTCTGGCCACCTACGTCGCCGCCACCGTGCGTGCCCTCAAGCAGGTCGAGCAGCGCACTGCTCGACCTGCAGCAACGACCGAGGAGGCGCGGTTGGTCATCGCGGCAGCGATGGCGCTCCAGGATCAGCCCTGATTCGCAGGGAGTTTCCACCTCCACAGGACCGCGGCTTGTTCAGGGTCGGGCTCACTCGTGGCCGCGTCCTATTACGACGTAATACTCGCGCGGCGGCGATGGCGGACCCTGGGACCTTCCTGACGGCGCAGGCCTCTTCTCACTCCCTCATGGGGAGGAGTCCTGCGGGCCTCTTCTCGTGGACTGCAGAGGCTGAGGAGCGAAAGTCAACTCATAGGGGGATTGATGACGTTATGGGAGCAAGTGCCGGCTCTGAGCGGCGTGGTCATCGGAGCGCTCGGCTCCTTCGCAGTAGCCAGCCTTACCGAGCGGAGTCGGTGGCGACGGGCCCGGGCCGAACGCTGGGATGAGGAGAAGTTCCACACCTATGCCCGCTACGCGAACACCTTGAAGGCGCAGATACGTATCGCGCAGCGCATCGGGGCAGCCCGGGGCTTCGCGAATGTGCAGGATCCTCTGGAGCCGAACGACGGCATGGCGCAGCTCGCCGAGGCCGAGTCCCGGCGCGCGGCCGAGTGGGAGTCGGTGCTGCTCGTAGGGGACGCTCAAACCATTGGCGCTGCCCGCGCATGGCACGAAGCCGTGTGGAACGTTGAGTTGTATGCGCGAGGGTTGAAGGGCGACCCTGCCGGGTGGGCACAGGCGGAGCAGCGGATGAGCCGTGCACGTGACGAGTTCTATACCTGCGCACGACGTGACCTTGGCATGGCTGGGCCGCCCCCTCCTTCGGGCAACTGGCCTCGGGTCTGGATGCGGGAAGACCTCAACTGAGGATCCCTCGGGGACGGGAGACCATCGCTGAGGCCGGCACGGCATGCTCCGGGATCCGCGTTTGGACGGGCACCGCCCGGTACTCACACATGCGCGTCGCAGACGATCGGTACGGACGGAGGGGCGTCCTTCATTACGACGTAATAATGCGGCGCCTGTCCGTCCGGGGTCATTCCGCCGTGATACGTACCGACTTGTCCACAGTCCTGGGGGACCTGAACAGAACACGATGTGGCTTACTAACGTGTCGACGCTACATCTGATCTTGAATGTTAGTAAGGTGTCCGCCATGACTTCGCCCTCCCAAAGCGACCGGGAAAAGGTCGTCTCCAAGCTCCCAGCCGGGCTGCAGCAGGACTTGAAGATCCGTACGGCGCAGCACGGCATCGACATCCAGCACGCGGTCCAGGCGGGAATCACGGCCTGGCGCGGGCTGGGCGCGAACCTCTCCCCCATCGACACCGCGGGCGCCAGGTCCTTCTCGACCTGGCTCCCTCCCGGCCAGTGGGACGACTTCCGCAAGGACTGCGCTGCCCGGGGCGTATCGATCGTCCAGGGCCTCACCCAGTCGGTTCAGGTCTGGCTGGACAAGAACCCGGCCCCCAACGTTCAACGGCCCGTTGTCGTCAAGCGCCGCATCGTCTGCAACCAGAAGGGCGGAGTCGGCAAGACCGCCGTCACCGCCGGCATCGGTGAAGCGCTCGCCGAGGACTCCGACAGACTCCACCCGGTGCGGATCTCCAAGCACTTCGCCGCCCTCCTGAACGAGGACGAGGAAGACTCCCCCTTCGACTACGAAGACCTGCCCGGCCTCGGACAGCGGGTCCTGCTGGTCGACTTCGACCCGCAGTGTCACCTGACCAAGCAACTCGGCCACGAGCCTCTGCCTCTTGATGGCGACAGCCTCACCAAGCACATGGCAGGCGAGGGCAAGGGCGAACTGCGTGACCTCATCGTCGAGGTCGCCGACGAACGCTTCGGAGGCCGACTGCATCTCCTGCCGGCGTGCACAGACGCGTTCCTCCTCGACGTCAAGCTGTCCGGTGTGCGCGCACGGGAAGCCGCCCTCGAACGCGCCCTCACACCTCTCGAGGACAACTACGACGCCATCCTCGTCGACTGCCCGCCCAGCCTCGGGCTGAGCATGGACGCGGCCGCCTACTACGGCCGACGACGCCCGGCTGAGGAACCCGGCAACTCCGGTGTGCTGGTGGTCGTCCAGGCAGAGGACAGCTCCGCAGACGCATACGGTCTCCTCACGTCCCAGATCGAAGACCTTCGCAGTGACATGGGCCTCGAGCTCGAGTACCTCGGCATCGTGGTGAACCACTACGACGCCCGCCGGGGCTATATCGCCACCTCCTCCCTCGAGAACTGGATGTCGATAAAGGATCCCCGCGTCGTCGGCGTCATCGGAGACCTGAAGGAACAGAAGGAAGCGGTGCGAGTCAAGCGGCCACTACTCGCCTACGCACCCAGGTGCGACCAGGCAGTGGCCCTGCGCGCACTCGCACGGGAGATCGCATGAGCAGCAAGGCCTCCGCGCTCGGCACGGGCAGCTCGTTCCAGGCAGCCCAGTCCATCAGCCCTCGCCGGGCAGCCATCAACGCAGCCACCAAGGCCCCGACCGAGGGCGCCCCGCCGCCGGTCGAGCTCCCCGTCTCCCTGATCAGCCTGAACCCGGCCAACCCCAGGTCGAAGCTCGGCGATCTGACGGACCTGGCAGGCAGCCTGCGCGACCACGGCCAGAAGACGGCCATCAGCATCATGTCCCGCTTCAGCTACCTCGAGGCCAACCCCGACCGCGAGGACGAACTGGAGGACGGAACCAAATACGTCGCCATCGACGGCAACTCCCGGCTGGCCGCCGCCCGCGAAGCCGGCCTCACCAAGATCAAGGTGATGCTGGACGAGGATCTCGGCAGCAACCCGGACGAGATCCTGGAGTCGGCCCTCGTCGCGAACATCCATCGCCAGGATCTGGACCACCTGGACGAGGCTCGAGCACTCGAGCAGCTGCTGACCGTTCACGGCACGCAGGAAGCCCTGGCAGCCCGGCTCCACCGATCGCAGGGCTGGGTGTCCCAGCGGCTCGCCCTGCTCAGCCTCACCCCGGAGCTGAAGCAGAAGCTCAAGTCAGGGGAGGAGCCCGCCGACCTTCTCAGGCTCGTCGGGCGCAAGAAGCCCGAAGAGCAGACGCAGCACCTCCAGCAGCTGAAGGACAAGAGGGCACAGGAGAAGGCCGACAAGCAGGCCGCGGCCACTACGCGAAAGCAGAGCCACGCCGAGGCGGAGCCGAGCCCGAAGCCCACGGCTGTACCGACACAGCCCGATACGCCCGTCGCCGTCGCCGTCGCCGTCGAGGGAACAGCAGCCGTTGACGATCATTACGACGTAATGGACCCGGACGTCGGCCCGTCCAACTCACAGGACCCTGGACGGACCGCGGCGGTTCCTGACCCCCGCTCGGCACCGGCGGCCAAGCCGCCTCAGATCAAGATGCCGTGGGCAGATGGTGTGGCCAGCATGGACATCATCTTCTCCAAGGTGCTCGAGCCCGAGCGCCACAAGATGATCGGACGCTACCTGCAACTGCTTGGATCCCCTGAAGCGTTCGTAGCCGACCTGGTGGCTGCCAGCAGCCCTGAGTACCGACAGCAGGTCACCGAGCTTCTCCTCAAGAACCAGTAGCGCCTGACTCAGGCCCCGCGCTCCCACCGCCCGGTGGGGGAGCGGGGCCTTTCTCGGTACTGGGCCGGCACGTCGTCATGCAATCCCGCCCCCAGCGGTCGCACTGGAGGCACGCACCATTACGTCGTCATAGCGGGCCGCCACACCTGCCTGGGTGAGGGCCACAGCAGGCAGACGAGAACCATCCCGTCAGGCCGCATCAGATTTCGACGTGACTGCTCGGCATCTCGGTGGCAGGTGGATGCGCCCATCGCCGATGACCCTGTCGCTACCGAAGCCGCGATTATTACGCCGTAATAACCCCGCCCTCTCGTGTGTGGGGCGCGCGCTGCTTCTGGCTCCGTGGCATCCATGCACCTGTGGCATCTGTGACGCAGCATTTGCTGCGCGGGTCTCATCGGCGAGCAGCGCCGCGCCGGCGGCGAGATCCCGTGAGGAAGTCAGGTCTCCCAGCATGGGGCAGTCACTGTTCGGCGGCGGCGGAAGGGTTCTCGCGGTCCCACTTCCATCTCCGGAACGCGGAGAGCCGGTGGTCGTGCTCGAAGCCGGGGCGGGGGAGCGGGCCTACCCGTTCGATCGCCTGCCCGGTGCGCGGGTCGTCCCGCCGAAAGAGACCGTAGGCGGCGTTGAGCCGCGTCACGAGGTCGTCCTCGTCGAGCAAGGCCACGAGGGCGTCGGCGACGGCCGCTGTACGGTCGGCGCCGTCCGCGACTGCCTCCGCGGTGCACGCGCGCACATCGGCCACCGGATCCCGGAGCAGCCCGACGATGAGGTCCGTGAACTCGGAGCTGCCGTCGTGAGCCGCGATCAGCGCCCCGCCGGCCCCGGCACGCACGCCCCGGTCCTCGTCCCCGGCGAGCACCAGCAGGGCGGCCCGGGCCGCCGCGCCGAGGGGAGGGCGAGGGGTGTCCCAGCCGAGCAGGATGTCGGGGACCCGGGCGCGGACGCGCGGGTCAGGGTGACCGGCGTGCCGCAGTCCCACGGCCTCCGATTCCCGGTGCCCCGTCTCGCTCAGGACGCGGAGCACCTCGGCGAGGACGCCGGGGTCTTCCTCCCCCTCGGTAGCCCAGGCGACGAGCAGTTCCGCCGTGTCCTCCTCGTAGGAGTTCCGCCGGCTCGACGGGCACATCAGGTACCAGTGGAGGACCTCGAGGACGAAGCGACGGTGCTCGGGGTCCGGGTCGTGGCGGTACGCCGTGACGGCCGACCACGTCTCCTTGCTGCGGCGTTCGCTGAGGACCCACCGGGCGGACGACCAGTCGACATGGTCCGGATCGCCGTGCGCCACGGCCCTGGCCACCAGCTCGTCCACGGGCGTCAGGATGCGGAAGGCCCACTCCAGGTCTGTGAGGATCGCGCCGTGCCCGGCGCGGACCGTGAGGCCGCCGAGCGTCAGCCGCGTCACATGGTGGTACTCGTCGTCCATCACCCGGGCCTGGCGCGCGGGGCCGGATGCGCCCGTCCTGCACCGGAGTTCGCCCTCCGCGCCCCTCTCGTACCAGTGCCGGGCCAGGGCGAGCAGCCGCTCCCGTTCGGCCTCCGGGAGGCGCAGCCGGGGCTCCCGGCCCAGCACAGCGTCCGCCACCGCTGGAGAGCCGCCGTCGACTGCCCGTACCAGCGGAGTCGTTCCGTCCAACAGCCTCCGGTCCGGATCCGCGCCGCCCTCGACCAGCGCGCCCGCGACGGCAGCGTCATGGGCGGCGACCGCCAGGCACAGCACCGGCAAGCCGTCGTCCGTGACCGTGTCCGGGGCCGCTCCCGCCTCCAGCAGCGCGGCCACGGCCTCCGCATCCCCCCGCCGGACCGCCGCTACGAGCTCTGTACCGTCCACATTCCGCCGCACCCCCGCCTCGTACTGGATCGTCGGCCCATCCAGCAGGCCCGCAGCCCTGTCTCGAGCGCCGCCTCTTCGACCTGCTCCTGCCGGTCGGCGAGCAGATGCGCCTGGCCCAGGTGAGGATAGTCGGCGGCGTCCAGCACATCGCCGGCGAACGAGAGCCCGGCGGCGGGCCCCGCCCGCAAGGAACCGGGAGTGCACGAGGAGCGCAACTGGACGAGGGGCGGCTCACCGCCTACGTGGCGAAACAGGCCCTGACGAGCGCCGTGCCATCCGCCTGCGGCAGCAGTTCACGGTCGGCTCGAAGCGGCCGTGCGGTGGACAGACTGACGTGGCATCAGCTCCTGAATTCCGCCCGGCCTGGTTGCGAGAGTGCGGGCCGGGTGGACCGGCCTGCTGAGGCCGGGCCTGCGCCTGGGGAAGGCCACGGCACAGGTACGGATCGGCCGTCGGCCGGCTCCGCGGCCTGCCGGAGCTACCGGAGAGCGAGGAGTGGCCGGGAGCCCCGGGTCCTGGAAGCCGCACCTTCGCGCCGGCGCCGGGCGGCAGCAGCCCAGCAGGCCGGATACCTGGGGCTGACTGAGGCGCATAGCGTCGGGCGGCCTCACACATCGCCCCCGCGGCTCTGCCCGCCGGGCGGGCGGCGGGTCTTCTGATCTTCTGACAGCGTGGTGGTCAGGAAGGTGCCCGGACGGATCAGTGCGAGGGCGAGCGACGCCGACCACGTTTCGGGGCAGCACCGGCGGCGGCGTGTTTGCGCCTTCGCTTCCGCCGTCCCGACGTGCCTCTCACTGGATGTTCCAGCGGTGCGGGTGCGCGGCATCTGCCGGGCAGGCGAAGATGTTCAGCTCGCCGGCGCGGCCCACGATCACCTTGGTCGGGGTGGCGTATCGATACGTGGGGAGCTCGCGGTCCTCGAAGGGGATCCAGCTGCCGCTTCCGCCGTCCCACTCCGAGCTGTCGATGGTCAGGAGCAGGTGCATCGGGCTCGCGCAGGCGCGGCAGTCCATGGGGGCCGGGTCGGTCAGGTGCCAGGACGCGAAGCCGCCTGCGCGCCAGCCTGGTGGGATGGACAGGTCGTACTGGTAGGCGGGCGGAGCGGCCGCGTTGTCGTCCCCGGCCTCTTCGAACGCTTCCTCCAGGGCGTCCTCCCATGCGTGGATCCGGGCGCACAGGTCCTCCGGCAACAGGCTGGCGAACGGGTACGTGGCGACCTGTTCGGGGTGGAGCACACACGGCTCGGCCAGATATCCGTCGAAGCCGACGACCTCCGGCTGCGGGGGAGTGGTCATGAGGTCGGTGACCTCGCAGGACCGGCGCCAGCGCAGGTCGAGGGACATGCCGTAACCCGTTGTGCCGTGCCGGTCGAAGGGGCACCAGAAGATCTGGAGGAGGTCGCAGCCGTCCGGACCGGCCGCCAGGTCGGGGACGTCCCGCCGGTACAGCTGGGCGACGCCGATCATCGGCAGCGGGTCGGTGTCGGCAACCCCGGCGACGCGGTGCTCCCGGTCGAGCTCCTGCAGGAGGTGCCGCTCGTCCTCCGTGGGGCCCGAGGCCGGGTTCCGGGCCCAGGAGGCATCCAGGACCTGCCGCCGCCGGTGGATGTCAGCGGGGCGCCCGCCGAGCTCACGCCCGTGAGGCTCGGTGCACACCGGCCAGGACTCGTCCACCGGCCACAGCAGGGGCCCGCCCACGGAACTGTCGGACACGTCCGGGGCTCCCGGTCGCGGGTGCAGCCGGGTCGTGGTGCCACGGTGTGCGGTCAGTTCGGGGAAGAGCGCCTCCACGTCGAGCGGACGCGGCGGTGTGGTCCTGGTCATGCGCGCGACCCTATGCACCCGTCGCCGGCGACAGCGCACCAGGGCCGTTGAGCAACCTGCGTGCGTCCGTGCAGGTTGCCGTCGAGGATGAACTGCGGCTTCTCGCGCCGGAGGTGGGGACGTCCGGGGAGCTGCCCGGCCTGTCCACACCTGAAGTTCGGGTCTCGTCCTGAACCTCGCCTTTCGCGCTGGTGACCTGGACCCATCACAACGACCCCACCACGGCAGGGCTTTCGCGCTCCGGAGCGGTCCTGTCTTCCCGGTACGACCGGCTGGGCGGCGGCAGTTCGATGCGGGCGGCCAACGCGTTGCGAGGAGCTGCGGGCTCTCCGCCAGAGACGTCGTTGCAGTGGACCCGCACTACCGGCGGCACTTCCTCTTGTCAGTCGTCCAAGTGCGGACCGTTGCCAGGGGCGCTGCCCCTGGACCCCGCCGGGGCCAGCCCCGGACCCCGCCAGCGCCCAGGCCGCGCTGGACCGGCCTTGCTGAGGGGCTACGCGCCCCTCAGACTCCCGCGCCAGCGCCCTGGATGCGCTGGACCATCCCTCCCCGCATGCCCTGCGCTGCCTCCTGACGTCGGCCGCGCACCAGTCGGGCGCTGGGCGCCCTCCTTGGGCAAGCGGGCCTGGAGCACGTGTATCGCCAACTCATGCACCGCCTGCAGCAAGCCAAGCAGGCCGTACGACATCAGCAGGTCGTGACAGCTGATCGTCCTGTGCTGATGCATCAGTTGGGCCCGCGCCAGGGGCTGCTTGAACGGTTCAGGCAGTCAAGCAGCCTGCGAGCAGGCTTCAGTGGTGAGGAGCCACAGGCCCGGATGTACCGGTGTCTTCTTTACAAGAGGCGCGCGCCGGCATAGCGGCTTTGACCTGCAGGTATGCGTGAGTCGTGTTGTCCCCGGGAGCACATTTCGGGGGGCGAGATGTATACCTGGCCGACACGTTTGCCCTCATGGATCAAGCAGTGGTTGATTTTTGTTTCGGTGGGCTGCCGGTTCCAACGTTGCAGGTCAGCCGCGCGCGTACAGCCCGGCGACCGCTCCTGCCGGTGACAGCGAGAGCGTGGAGATGTGTCGCAATACCGACACCGGAACTCAAGCAGGAGTTGATTTCTTGAGCCTTGGGGCACATCGGATCAAGCAGGAGTTGATTTTTCACTGTGGCGGTGCCACCAGCGTGCGCGTGGGCGCCTCTTCGGCGCGCCGGTGCGTCAAAAGACAAGCCCTGCTTGATTTTTCGGATAGTGTCGGGACCGCCTGAGTATCGAGGAGGTCATGTGACATCAGATCCACCCGCCCGGCGACGACCGGGCGGGCCACGCATCGTGCCGTCCAACCCGTCGGGTGACGCCGCGTTCGACGACATCCTGAGCATCCTCGGAAGGCAGCTCGGCGATGCCGCGCATGCCGAAGATCCCCGGGGCCGCCGTAAGCTCAAGGGAGTCACCTTCGAGTACGAGAACGACGCGCGTGCCGTACACAACATGGCGGGCAACGCCGGTTACAGCCTTGCCAGCAACTGGTTCACGCAGCTGCTCGCCCAGCTGGCCGTGGCCAACTCCATCACCAAGTCACAGCTGTGCGTCTTCCTGTTCGTCGCCGGCGGCCAGGTCCCCGGCACCGGGATCGCCCAGTACACCCAGCAGGAGATCACCGATGGGCTGAACCGGCTTGCCGCCCAGAAGAAGGACGCCAAGCAGATCACCCGTTCCACCGTCAATCGAGCCATCAAGGCCTTGTGCGGCTACAAGTGGGTGGAGCAGGTGGGAAACGGGAAAGTCCGCCTCAACCCGACACTGTGGTTCCAGGGCAACAGCACGGCTCAGCACGAGGTCCTCGCGGAGATCGCCGACGAGCACCTCCACGACCCCGCCGCCTTCCCGTACAACATCGGCCCCGAGCAACCGCACCAGGAGGAATTCGACTTTGGCCAGGACGACGCGTACGGCAGGCGCACCGGGTGATACAGGGGGTACACCTGTCAGCGAAGACCGGACACAGGAGGGACACTGATGGCTGAGGTCATGTCGCCGCTCGTCTCCGAGCGCATCTGGGCGCTGCCCGTCTCCGGCTCGGCGGTCAAGTTCCTGCAGTACTTGATCTTCCGCTCGGACTTCGGGGGGCAGCTCCCCGTACGCCAGAAGGACATGGCGCGCGAGTACCAGATCACCCCGCAGGCCGTCAGCAACCTCATGGCGCCGCTGTGCGACCTCAACATCGTGCTGCGCCCCCGGAACGAAGGGCGGCAAGGCAACAGCTACCGCCTGCACCCTCTGGTGGCCAAGTACGAAAGCCACGCGGACATGGAAGCGGCGTTCAGGCACACGCTGAAGAGCATCCAGGCCGGCGATCTTCCGAACCTCAAGCTTCCGTCGTACGCGTCCGTTCCGCCGCCGGAGGGACACCCCAAGCTGCAGGTGGCCTAGCGTCCAAAAACAGAGGCCCCGCCAGTGACTGGCGGGGCCTCTGTGCCTGAGTAAGAAGGTTCAGTCGGCACTATACCCGTCGACGGCCCACTCCATCACCCGGCATGGTGCGAATGGGCAGCGGCCCATGGCCAACGGTTCGCTACCGATGCCACTCTCGGCCGCCACGCCGCCGATACTCCGCGGCCTGCCGGACGGGTGGCGGAGCGCCGGCACGGCTCACGGCACAGGTGCGGCAGGCGCGGCCTGTTCGGCCGAACGGCCGAGCTGCTGTCGGCCTCCGCATCGCAGGCCATCCCCGGCGCGGAGCTCGCGGGTGCGGGACAGCACAGCTCGCCGATCGTCTGTGCCGGTACCCCGGGCTCGGGCGTTTGTGTTGCTACGCCCGGCTGTTGCTTCCCGTGTTCTCCGGCTCGAAGGCGGCACGCATGGGCGGGCCCGTGACAGCCGCCGCACCCGCGGCCCGTGGAGCGCCGATGATGCGCTCGTACTTCCGGATCGGCGCTCCGGCCGCGATGAGCAGGCGGACGACCTCGCGATGTCCTTCACGTGCCGCGAGGTCCGGCGCCGTACGCCCCTCACTGTTCGCTGTGTCCACCACGACACCCTGCCCCAGCAGCCGGGCCACCAGGGACGCGTCGCCCTCCTCCGCCGCCTGCACCAGTTCGTCCGCCATGGTCGACAACCGGCGTTCCTGCCGGGCGGCCACGGACTTCTGCTCTCCTTCCACAAGCAGAGGCTAAATCCAGGCATAAGGAAGGGGGAAATCCAGAGCTAAAAACTGGTAGGGTCCCAGAGCGAGGTGAAGTGAAGTATGCCGACCCAGGAAGAGCTGTTCGCAGCGGTGGACGCGCTGTTGGAGGGCGAACCGCAACTGCCGTCGCCCGACGAGAGGGCCCGTCTGCGTGAGGCCGCGGGCATCACCCAGGCTCGCCTGGCGCAGGCGCTGAAATCAACGACGCAGACCGTGAAGAACTGGGAGAACGGCCGGTCCGAGCCGCGCCCGCCGCGTCTGCAGGCGTACCTGCGGCTCCTGGAGGGCTGGGCGGAGAAGTACCCGCTCGAGCCCGGCAACGGGCCTGGGTCCGGGCCCGAGCCGCGACCCGGAGCGGAACTCCGTGACGGGGCCGGGCCCGAGGCCGTCACCGAGCCCCGAGCCGCGGCCGTTGCCGAGACGTTCACCGCCCCCGCCGAGCCGACCCCGGCCAGGACCGACGCCGCGCCCGCCGCCGCTGCCCCCGTGGACGAGCCGGAGCCTGCCCCCGCCCGCCGCCAGGCGTCCCGGCGCCCCGCGCGGCAGCCGGCCCCGGCCGAGCCGCCCGTCGACCCGCGCTTCCCCCACGGCCCGCTCGCCGTGCTGGACGGGGACGGCCAGGCGTACTGCACAGGCGGCGTCGTGCTGGAGTGCCCTGCCACGACCGTCCCGCAACTGGTCGAGTGGACGCTGCGCGAGTCCGGGATCGGAGCAGCGCGCCTGCACCGCAACGGCAAGGACGCCGATCCGCTGATCGTGCTGACCGAGGCCGCGGCCGTACGACTGGGGCTCCCGGCACGGCTGGAGGGCTTCGAGGCCCGCCGCTCGCTCCGGCTCGAGGAAGACCACCCGGTCGTCAAGCAGGTCGCCCGCGCGAAGTGGAAGCTGACCCAGCGGGGCTTCGGCCCGTGGGCCCGGATCTACCGCCCGGCCAAGGCCGGCCGGCGGCAGTGCGTGCAACTGGCGATCCTGCCCTGGGACGCGCTGGACATCCGGGCCTGGGGCGGCGCCGGCGACCTGCCGCCGGCGGAACTCGCCCGGACTCTCGGCGTGTACGCCACCCGCGTCCTCACCCCGCGCGGTTCCACCGCCGTCTCCGGCCTGGAGCTGATGACCGCGATGCGCCCACCGACCCGGGCCGTGAAGGACGACAGCACCGGCGAGTGGGTCCAGGGCCACAACCCCGGCTCCCTCGGTACGGAACCGACCGACCCGGCACCGCCGGAGGCCCCCGTCGAGCACCCCGTCGCCCAGGGCTGGACCGGCGGCTTCCTCGACGAAGAGGCGTACCAGTGGGTGCGCGACCCGCAGCTGCTGTCCGACCAGGAGTGCCTGCTGCCCTGGGCCGTCGGCATCGACATCAACACCGCGTTCCTTGCCGCCGCCGCGCGCCTCGCCGTCGGCATCGGCGGACCCCGCCACGTCGAACGCCCCGTGTTCGACAAGAGGATCCCCGGCAGCTGGCTGGTGGACCTCTCCCACGTCGAGCTGGACCCCCGCCTCCCCAGCCCGTTCACACCGGACGGGCGGCGCCCCGAGGGGCCGGCCTGGTACGCCACGCCCACCGTGGCGTACGCGCAGGAGCTCGGCTACGACGTCGCCCCGGTCGAGGCGTACCTGCGCCGCGAGACAGGCGCGTACCTTGACCCCTGGCACGACCGCCTCAAGGACGCCTACGTCGAGACCATGGCCGACCTGGGCGTCACCAAGGACCTCGACGAGCACGCGTTCCTCGCCGCCATGGAGCAGCACAAGCAGGCCGACCCGGGGATGGCCGCCGTACTGTCGGCGATCAAGTCCACGGTGAAGGGCGGCATCGGCAAGCTGCGCGAGCGCCCGCAGGGCCGCCGTTACCGGGACGGCGAGCGCTGGCCCGCACTGGAGCGCCCGACCTGGCGGCCCGACATCCGGGCGGCGGTCATCTCCAAGGCCCGGGTGAACATGCACCGCAAGATGCTCAACACGGCGAAGGCGAGCGGCCGGTACCCGCTCGCGGTGCTCTCGGACTGCGTCGTCTACGCCTCACCCGGCCCCTCGCCGCTGGACTTCCTGCCCCGCACCGGCGACGACAAGCCGCTGCCCGGTACCTTCCGTCTCGGCCCCACACCCGGTCTGGCCAAGCTGGAAGGCGTCCAGGAGACGGCGTGGGCCGTGGACCTGATGGAGAAGGGCATGAACCCCGCCCGCCACATCAAGGGCGGCGACGCCGTCATGGACGAAGGGGAGTAGCCCATGACGGACATCCACGAGGCCCTGGAGCGCGCGGACCGCGAGACCTTCACCCGCGAGCCGCCGAAGTCCGTCCAGGCACGTGTGAGATTCCTGCTGGGCAAGCTCAGGACGACCAGGGCCGTGGCCGGCCTGCTCGGGGTCACCCAGCGCTCGGTGGAGCGCTACCTCAGGGGCGAGCGGAAGAACCCGCCGAAGGCCATCGCCGACCGGATCGACGCCGAAGTCCGCAGCCGCTGGCAGCCGCAGGTCCGCAAGCGGCGCCGCCGGGAGGCCGCCACCAGCACCGGAATCACCGTGGAGACCCGCGCCAGGTTCGGCTACACCGCCCCGATCGGCTCGACCGACGACGGGCGGATGCGGCGGTTGACCGTGCACCTCCCGCCGGAGTACGCGAACCGTCTCTTCGAGGCCCAGCAGCAGGGGGCCGGCGACCGGCAGTTGCGCGGCATCGTCGCCGAGGGACTGCAGGAGGTCTACTTCAAGGACGACGGACGCCGCGCCGACAACCTCGAAGTCGAATTCACCGACATCGACTACATCGATGTGTCCTTCTGACGTGCCGCGGACTGCCTGAGACCCGGCAGTGCGACTGAGCCAAAGCACCGTGGTTGTCACAAAAGCAGGCTTGTTGTCACCAAGATCGCTGACGTACGCACGCGCTGACGGGCAGGTGCCCTGCAAGCGGGCACCTGCAGCGGTCACATCGCCGCTTGACCTGAACCAAACTTGAGCTTCTAGGTTCGTTCCAGAGCCGCAGGAACTGACCAGCGGTGCCTTTCAAGGAGGTTCGCCATGGCCGAGCGCACAGCCCACATCGAGATTCCCGACCGTTACCGCTATGCCGTGATCCCGCACATCATGGTCGACGACGCCGCCGCAGCGATCGATTTCTACCAGCGGGCCTTCGGCGCCCGTGAGGACTTCAGGATCGATGCTCCTGGCGGCGGGATTCTGCACGCCGAGATCACCATCGGACGGTCGGCGCTGATGTTGGGCGACGCCAGCGTGGACGAGGCTGAGGCCGGCTCCTTCACCGCGCCGACCTCGCTCGGCGGAGGCACGTCCGTCACGCTGCACGTTTTTGTGCCGGACGTCGACAGCCTGGCGGAGCGCGCAGAGGCTGCCGGCGCAGAGATCCTCCAGCCGCCGAAAGACATGTTTCACGGTGACCGCACCGTCATCCTCAAGGACCCTTCGGGTCACATGTGGGTATTTCTGACCCACGTGGAAGATGTCTCGGAAGAGGAGCTTCGGCGCCGCCTGGCCGCCGCCGGGTGACCGGTCGCGGTGCGCGCGCTGACCGGACCGAGTAGCTGGAACGCTGCGCAGTTCAGAGGTGCGGCGGGTCGGAGCGGCTGGTGACAGCAACCTTGCTTCCCGTGCTGTTGGTGACATGAAGCGTGCTGATCTGGTGACAACTACCGTGCCTCGCCGCCCTGAACCCCCAGGTCAGCGGCTGCCATTGGTGACAACTAGCGTGCTTCGGCTCATTCGACTGAGCCGAAGCACGATAGTTGTCACATAGGCAGGCTTGTTGTCACTGTGGCTGAGTCGGCGAGCGTTCACTTGGCCAGTTGAGCGCTGGCGCCGGTTGAGGCGGCCGGGAACTGTCGGTGGCTGGTGGCAGGATCGCCGGTATGGTCTTCGTACGTACTACTCCGCCGCGGCCGGTCGACGTCACCGCAGTCTTTCCTGAGCTGGCTCCGTTGGCGCGAGCTGCAGTTCGGGTCGGCCAGGAACGATGTCGCCGACGCCTACGTGCTGGCCCGCATCGCCGACGCGCTGGCCACCCCCGAGCCTCCGGAGCTGAAGTTCCAGCAGGAAGTTCTCAACACCGTGCGCGACGTCCGCCGCGACTCCTGCAACATCGACTCTAATGCAGGGAGCAATTATCGTGCAGACTCAGTCGGATGCTGTCTCCGAGAAGGAGCTCCGCGTCAAGTCGACAACGCCTCCGCCGGAACTGGGCTCCGTCATTGCGGCATGCCGTTAAGTCCAGGAACCAGGTCGTACTCAAGGCCGTCGGCGCCGGCGCCATCAACCAGGCCGTGAAGGCTATCCCCATCGCCCAGAGCTTCGACAGCTCTTTCGGAACGAAGCTGGTCAAGGAGATCACCTTTTCCGGAGCACGACTCCTGAGGGCGAGATCCTCGGCAGCGCGATTCGCGCCATGGGCACACGAAATACCGGCTGAAAATTCCGGGAACCTAAACTCCCTCCATCAGGCCAGCTCAATACTGACTCGCACACCACTCACGTTCTGACTCCCTGGGCCACGCACGCCGCGCGGAGGAAGAACATGTCCCACTGGACGCCCCCGAACAAGGGCAAGACGAGCACCCGCGGCCGCTGTCCACGGGCCAGTTCCTGACCATGGGCAACGAGCTGCACCAGACGCGCTGGACTCGCCCCGCGGCCGGCCCAGACGCCAGCCACCAGGGCTGTCCAAGAGTGACGACAACTCCTATGGCCGCAACACCCACCGCCCGCACCGCACCAGGCAGATCGGGCGGCCGGTGGAGCGTTGGAGCCGGTGACACCTAGGGTGCTTCGCGCGACGTCGGTGACAGGTGGCGCGCTGACCTGGTGACAACCGCCGTGCTTTGCCGCCATCGAAGCCGCAGGTCAGCAGCCACCGCCGGTGACAACTGTCCTGCTTCGGCTCAGCGACTGAGCGCTCCGGCCGGTGGGTGGGCGCTGCGGTCCGCGGTTGAGCCCTCTGGCCGACGACGTGCGCTCAGACATCGATGAGGGCCAGGGGCGCACATGCCTGGTGCCAGTGCTGTGTCCCGGGCAGGTCATACCTGGCGCCCCGAGAGGCGGGCAGTCCCCGGATCACGCGTCCACATGGGGTCCGGCGTCGCTTCAGCCGACGTTCCGGTCATCGACCTCAACGGCCAGACCTGGCCATGCCTCGGCTGGTCGAACCAGCTCGTCCGTCGGCAACTCGCTCGTCGCACGCAGGGGCTCGTCCGGGCGGAAGTGGACGACCGTCCCGGTCGTGCCGTCGTCAGCGATGCGTTCCAGACCGGTGACGGGAACGCCATGTGCGTAGCGCTGAGTCCAGGATCCGTTGGGGCGGCGGTTGGTATGGATGAGCCATTCACTGAGGGCTGCAACCACGGACATGCCTCGACGCGGATGACCATCAGGGAGCAGTTGGGCCTCGGGGAAGTCGAAGAACCGCAGGTCTTTCGTGGCCATGACCGGCTTCTTCACGACCTGGCCGTGGTCGTCGAAGCGGGTGTCGGTACCTCGCCCGTCGTCCGCTACGGATACCGAGCCGTCGGGGTGGAGGGTGACGGTACAGCGTCCCCCGTTGTTGCACTCCGCCTCGTCGGCCGCATAGGCGAGGACCTCAAGGACCAGGTGCGCAGTACCGCCAGGAGCGAACACGGCGGCATTCCGCCGGATGCTTCCGAGGTGATCGAGGTCCACGGCGCCGGCCCAGTCGTGCGTCGTGTTCCGCCAGGAAGTCCTTGATGTATCCACCGGCAAAGTATCCACCCCGGCGGGCCGGGCAGGGCCGGGCAGGGCAGGGCGAGTCGAGCGTCAGGTCTTCGCGGCGGTCTTCTTCGGTGGTGGCGACGATCAGCTCCCGCCGAAGCTCGGCGAGTACGCGGAGCATGCCGAACATGGCCCGGCCTTCGACGGTTTCGGTGCCGATGCCGTGCTCGATGATGTGCAGCCCCACTCCGCGGTCCCGCAGTTCGGGGCCGAGGGTCACCAGGTGCAGGACGGAGCGGGAGAGCCTGTCGAGTCGGGTGATCTTCAAGGTGTCGGCAGACGTTCGTCTTCCGACACTGAACGTCGGCCTGTCGCAACAGCGGATCAGCTGGAGGTCCGGCATGGGCTGCGGGTGGTGTCGGGGTGGCGTTCTTCGGCGATCCATCGTGCGAGGGAGGCCAGTGTGGTTTCGGCGCTGTCCGCCATGTAGTCGCGCAGTGTGTCGAGGTCGCTGCGGGTGGTGCCCAGCACCGGGTCGAGGCGCAGGAGTTGCCAGGACTGCTGGACGACGGTTCCGCGTCCTTGAGGTTGGAAGGTCCAGCTCCATCGCACGATGCCGTCCTCGGCGCCGCCGACGACGAAGGTGAAGGCGGTGCCGGGGTCGGCCCGCACGATCTGGGAGCGAGTGGTCCACTGCTTGCCGGCCCTGTGGTTGCGGCCGCTGAACCAGGCGCCGACTCGGGGTCCGGCATCCTGGTCGAAGGCGACGTCGGTGGCGTCGGGGCTCCACCGGCGGATCGCGGACACGTCGCTGACCAGGTCGTAGACCCGTGTGGGGGCGGCGTCGACCCATGCGCGCCTGGTGAAGGCGAAATCCGCTGCGTCCAGGGTCTCGAAGGGTTCGTGTTCGCGGGTTGCGGTGCTCAAAGCGTCCTCCTGGATGAGTGCGGGATGCGGTGAGGCCCAGCTCATCGCTGCTCGGGCCGGGGAGCCAGACCCGCTGGTGCCTATCCTCGGCAGGGAGAGGCTGTGCGTTGCGGGTCGACCCATACTCGGAGCCATGAACGGGAAATCACAGCTCGGGGACTTCCTGCAGACGCGGCGCTCCCAGCTGCGACCCGACGAGGTCGGGGTGCCCACCTACGGGGAGCGCCGGCGTGTACCGGGTCTTCGCCGTGAGGAGCTGGCGCTGCTGGCGGGGGTGAGCGCCTCCTACTACACCCGGTTGGAACAGGGGCACTCGCTCAACGCCTCGCCGGAGGTGCTGGACGCGATTGCCCGGGCCCTGCGGCTGGACGGGTCCGAGCGCCGGCACCTGCACGACCTGGCCCGATCGGCCAAGCCCCGCAGCCGGCGGCGCCCCGCGCCGGAGCGCTTGACGGAGCCCACCGCCCAACTGCTGGACGCGCTCGGGAACGTCCCCGCGATCGTGATCGGCCGGCGCAGTGACGTCCTGGCATGGAACCGACTGGGCCACGCGCTGTTCGCCGGACACCTAGACCCCGGTGCCCCGGACGTACCGGCGGAGCGCCCCAACATGGCCAGGCTGGTGTTCCTCGACGCCCATACCCGCGACCTGTACGCGGACTGGCCGAGCAAGGCCGGGGCGGTGGTGGGGAATCTGCGCCTGGTGGCGGGCAAGTACCCGCAGGACGCCGCACTGCACACGCTGCTGGGTGAGCTGAGCGCGAAGAGTGTGGACTTCGCGTCCATGTGGGCCGATCACCGGGTCAAGGCCTGCGCGGTCGCCGACTACGAGATGCGGCACCCGCTGGTCGGTTCACTGACCGTCATGCAGCAGACCCTGAGTCAGGGGCCGGGCCCCGGTGTCGTGGTCGCCACCACCGCGGCGGGCTCACCCGCGCGAGCCGCCCTGGATCTCCTCGCCCAGGCCATCACCCAGGCCGCCCCTGCCCGTTCGGACAGCCGGCTCAGCACCGGCTGACCCCACACACCGTCCCTCCCTCCGGTTGACCCGCACCTGCGCGTGCTGATCCCGGCCGGGCATCCATCCACCCTCATGCGTCGGCGTGTCGCTGCCGCATGCCCGAAAGCAGTGAAGGAACCCCGTGTTCACCAAGCTCTCCAAGGCCGCCGTGTCGGCCGCTGTCCTGGCCGCCGCCGCGGTCGCGTCGGCCGCTCCGGTCCCGGCATCCGCCGTCTCGCCACCGCTCGGCCACGTGCGTACCGCCGTACACTTCGACCTGGCCAAGGGCCGGACGCCGGAAAACATCGCGCCGGCCCCGGACGGCACCGCGTACGTCACGTTCGCCAAGGCCCGCCAGGTCGGTGCGGTCTCCCGCGGCGGCAGCGTACGGATCCTGGCCACCTTGCCCGAACCCGCCGACGGCGGCGTCCACACCCCGGCCCTGGGCTTCCCGCTGACCACCGGCATCGTCCGCGCCCACGACGGCACCCTGTACTTCCTCTACGCCACCGGCACCGCGGACCTGACCGGCGTATGGCGCCTGCGCCCGGGCGGCCGACCGCAGCGCATCGCCGCACTGCCCGCCGCCGGTCTGCCCAACGGCCTGGCCCTGGACGCCCGCACCCGCACTCTGTACGTCACCGACTCCGCCCTCGGCACTGTCTGGCGCGTGCCCACCTCCGGCGGCACCGCCAGCGCCTGGTCCACCGACCCGGCGCTGGCCCCCGCCGGATTCCTCGGCGCCAACGGGCTGAAGATCCACAACGGGGCGGTCTGGGCCACCAACCTCGACAAGGGCACCGTCTTCCGCATCCCGATCCTCGCCGACGGGTGCGCCGGAACCGCCCGGGTCGCCGCCACCGGTCTGACCGGGATCGACGACTTCGCTTTCACAGGCCACGGCGACGACCAGATCATCGCCGCCCTCAACACCGTCAACCAGGTCGCCCTGATCCGGCCCGACGGCACCCACACCACCGTCCTGACCGCCGCCGACGGCCTCCAGGGCCCGACCTCCATCGCGCTGCGCGGCGACACCGTCTACGTCATGAGCGCCGCCTACCTCACCGCGAAGGACCCCAACCTCATCCTCGCCCACCTCAACGACTGAGCCTCGCTCAGCACGGCGCCCGTAAGCGCACACCGGCCGGGGAGCACACCGGCTCCCCGGCCCGGCACCGACCGACCCGCACCTAACTGGGGCTCCTGACCGCCTCCACCCCCGCCGACGTGAACGCCACCGCCGCCCGCATCCACCACGCCCCCGCCGGCCTCGTCGCGGCCTACCGCGCCCGGCACCCGCAGGCCACCGACGGCGAGCTGCGCTCCGCCATCCTGGGCGACGCGCTGTTCGGCAACGGCACCCGCCGCCTCGCCGACGTGAACGCCACCGCCACCGCCACAAGCGGTGCGTGCACATACGCCTACGAGTTCGCCTGGCGCTCAAACGCCCTGCACGGACAACTGGGCGCCACCCACACCACCCACCTGCCACAGCTCCACGGACCCCACGGACCCCACGCACTGCTGGGAACCGGCATCCCACCCGCAGACCTGGCACGGCGGATGCACGCGGCCTGGACCTCCTTCGCCCGCATCGGCGACCCCGGCTGGGACAAGTACGACACCGAGCGGCGCGCCACCATGCGGATCGCCGAGGACTGGACCCTCACCTACGACCCCCGCGCCGCAGAACGCCAGGCCTGGCACCACTGACCGGCGGGACTTCCGGACCGGTGCGGGCCCCGGTCAAGCGCCGGTCGCGGCCGCACGCTCCGTCTCGCGAGCGCGCTGACCGGGGATGGTCACCGTGGACAGGTCGAGGCGGATGTCCATGTCGGGTCGGAACGTGCCGTACGGGCTGAGTCGCGGAAGCCCGAGGGGTACATCCTGATCGCTCGGGCACGCCAGGCGGCCAGCACTCGACCACCTCTTCCGGCGACCACTCCTGCCGCACGCCAGCCCCTCCCTCGCCAAGCCCTCACGATCACAGTGAGGAGTCCGGGGCCTGGGAGAGAGGCAGCGACCCAAGCGACCGGGGCCCTGGACAGGCGGACAAGGACGGGCCGGTTCCGCGGCCGGTCGCTTGGGTCGCTGCCGCGCGACTGCAGGTATGCCTCAGAGCGCCCTCAGAACCGCTTGAGTCGCCGACGCCGGTTCAGTCGCTGCTCTGTTGCCCGCCGTCAGCCGGGCAACAGAGCAGCGACTGAGGAAAAGCGACCAAGAGGCGTCTCCGTCGCTGCATAGTCGCTGGCAAACCTGCAGGTCAGAGTGGGTGGAGCAGCGATGCAGCGACTGAAGCGACTCTAGGTCGGGGTATATCAAGACATTGGCGTGTGCGCGTGTGCGTCATATATAGAAGGCTTCAGTCGCTTCAGTCGCTGTTTCGGGTTGTGCATGGTCCCTGACCTGCTTCTTTCCTGTGGAGCTCCAGTAGCTGCCGAACTGCCCCGGGTAGCTGGGCGCATTAACTCGGTCGCTGAGGGCGGGGGATCGTCCCATCATCGAAACGAGCCACCCTCAGCCACCTCAAGTGCCCGCCCCGTCACTCTGGTTTCGCTAATCTGTGTTCATCATTGAGTCGCTTCGGTCGCTGATGGGGGTTGTGCATGGCTCATGAGCTGCGGGTTTCGCGCCGCGACTCAATGCAGCCTGCCTCCGTGCGGCCGGTCGTTCCACGGTCGTTGGCGACGGCCGGATGGTGTGCCCGCCAGGGCTGGCCCGTCCACCCGCTGGCTCCCGGGCGCAAGACGCCCGCAGGCAACTGCGCGGCATGCCGGGCCCCGGGGCACACCCGCGAGGGATGCGAGTGCGTCGACGCCGGTCGCTGGTGCCACGGTTTCCACGCCGCCACGCTCGACCCCGCCCGGATCGACGCCTGGTGGGGGAGCACCCCCGAGCTCGGGGTGGGGGTCGCCTGCGGCCCGGCAGGGCTCGTCGTCATCGATGTCGACGCCCATCAACAGGGGTTGCCCGACCGGGACCGTCTGCTGCCGGGCATCCCCGTGCCCGCCGGCGTCGACCTGGGCGGGCTCACCAACGGCTTTCACACGCTTGCCGTGCTCGCCGCTCTGCGCGGTGTCACGAGCCCGGCCGACGACGTCGCCACCATGCGCGTACGGACGCCGTCCGGGGGCCTGCACGTCTGGTACCGGGCCGGCCAGGGCCACCGCTGGCAGTGCTCCGCCGGCTCGAGCAACGGCCGTGCGCTGGCCTGGCAGGTGGACGTACGGGCGCACGGCGGCTACATCGTCGCTCCCGGCACCGTCACGGGCGCGGGCACGTATGCGCCCGTGGGTTCCGTGCGGGAGGCGGCGCCGCTGCCCGACTGGCTGGCGCAGGAGCTGGAGCGCACCGGACATCTGCAACCGGCCGCCGGGCACCCCCAAGTGCCCGCCCCGCGGCCTGTGCCGCCCCGCGCGCGGCAGGCGGTCGCCGCGGCCGGGGGAGGCCGTCAGAAGGCCGCCGGTGCCCTCGGCACGGTGCTTGCCGAGGTCGTCGGCTGCGCCGCCGTTCCCGAAGGAGCCGCTTTCTCCGAGAAACTCAACCGGGCCGCCTACACGGCAGGGGGAATGGTGGCTGCGGGGCATCTCACCGAGGCCGACGCCGCGAAGATCCTCGAAGAGGCGGCGGAAGAGGCGCGCCCAGGGCAGGAGCGGCGCTACGCCCCGATCATCCGCAGCGGCCTGAGGGCAGGTTCCCTGCGTCCCCTGTCCTTCGGGAGCCGTCCGTGACCACTCATGAGGACGACACTCTCTTCGACTTCGACGCCCGCGCCGTCGCCGCGCAGATCCTTGCCCAGGCCCCGGTGCAGCTTCCGCCCCAGGGCGGTGAGGCCGCTGTTGCGGCCACCGAGCAGGGCCTGCTTCCCGACACCCTCACCGACCGTGGCAACGCCAAGCTGTTCGTCCGGCTGTACGCCAACGACTACCGGCACATCCCGGGCCTCGGCTGGTACCGCTGGGACCGTACCCGCTGGCAGATCGACGAGGACGACACGGTGATGTGGGCCGCCGGCGACCTGGCGGAGAGCATCGCCACCACCGACCAGCGCGGGGTGTACACCAGCACGGCGCTGCAGCAGCACCGCCGCCGCGCCCTGAGCACCAGCGGTATGAACGCGATGCTCACGCAGGCCAGGTCCGCGCCCGGCATGGTCCTCAGCGCGGCCCTCCTGGACGCCGATCCCTACGTCCTGTGCACCCCGGCCGGCATCGTCGACCTGCGCACCGGGGCGATCCGCATGCCCGACCCGAACAAGGACTTCCACTCCCGGGCCACCTCACTGGCACCGCGGCCGATGCCGACGCCGCGCTGGAACAGGTTCCTCACCGACACGCTGGGGGAGGGACCCGAAGGCGCGGAGATGATCGACTTCCTGCACCTGCTGCTCGGCTACTCCGTCACCGGGGACGTCGGGGGCCAGGTCATGCCGTTCCTGTTCGGCTCCGGCAAGAACGGCAAGTCGGTGCTCCTGGACGTCCTGATGAAGATCCTGGGCGACTACGCGGACGCCGCGCCGCCCGGGTTCCTCATGTCCCGCCCCTACGAAGGCCACCCGACCGACCTGGCCGAACTGCACGGCCGCCGCGTCATCGTGTGCAGCGAGGTCAAACCGGGCGACAAGTTCGACGAGGCCCGCGTCAAGCTGCTCACCGGCGGCGACCGCATCAAGGCCCGCCGGATGCGGCAGGACTTCTTCAGTTTCGAACCCACCCACAAACTGTGGCTGCTCGGCAACCACCGCCCCGAAGTCGGCGCGGGCGGTTTCGCGTTCTGGCGCCGTATGCGGCTGATCCCGTTCGAACGTGTCGTCTCCGACGAGAGGAAGATCGACAACCTCGCGGACATCCTGGTGACCGAGGAGGGCCCCGGCATCCTCAACTGGCTGATCGACGGCGCCCGTCGCTACCTGCGCGGCGAGAAGAACCTCACGGGGCCCGAGCGGGTCCGCATCGCCACCACCGCGTACGCGGAGACGGAGGACCACACCGGCCGTTTCCTCGGTGAGGCGTGTGTGCTGGACCCGGACCTGAGGGCGGAACAGGCACAGCTCTACGCCGCCTACAGGACCTGGTGCCAGAATGAGGGCGCTCCTGCCATCTCCTCCCGTGCCTTCGCGGCCCGGGTGCGCGAGACGGTGGGGCTGGCTTCGCCCAAGGAGATGATCCTGTCCAACCAGCGGAAGTACTACCCGGGGATCGGACTGCTCGCCGACGAGGAGGCAGCATGAGTGCCCTCATCGCAGAGGACGAGATCGCCCACGAAGCCGAACTCGTCTGGCTCGAGGACCCCAGCAACCTGGACTACGTACGACAGAGCCTCGACCGGCTGCCCACCCGGCGCGGCAAACCTGCCTACCGCCGTGACGGACGCATGGTCGGCTACGCCCTGCTCGGACCGGCGGCCAAGCCCTCCCGTTCCTCCGGTACCTTCCGCCGGCGGGTCTTCTGGCTGCTGCCGCACGACCGGGACACCGATCCCGGTGGCCTGTACTCCAGTGGGGCTCCCGCCGAGGCCGTCGACCCGCGCACGCTGGCCCCGGGCAGCAAGGGACGCAAGACCCAGCGCTCCGAAGGCGGGCCGCCCTCCCTGGCGATGCGGGAACTGGGCATAGATCTGCCGCTGTAGAGGACCCCTCCGCCGAAGGGGGAGAACCGGCGGAAGGCGGCCCCCCGCGGTGACGGACGTACGGCGCGCTCCCGGTCCTGCGCCGGACCAGGGATCGGAGCGGGCCGCTCCGTGCGGGAGATGCGGTCCGGAGGCGTGCCCTTCAACGGCGTGACGGCCTCCCGTCCCGAGCTGCCGCCCTGTTCCTGCCGCCCTGTTCCTGCCGACCCCCTGCCCCCATGGTCCGTAAGAGCGTTGAGCGAGAACCGTCCAACCGGTATATTTTTCGGGCCGAACAGGCGATGAGCGATCGCACGGGGCCGCGGAGCCGCGCG
Organism: Streptomyces sp. NPDC057445; assembly: GCF_042802855.1. Classification (NCBI taxonomy): domain Bacteria; kingdom Bacillati; phylum Actinomycetota; class Actinomycetes; order Kitasatosporales; family Streptomycetaceae; genus Streptomyces; species Streptomyces sp. NPDC057445. The sequence continues at coordinate 52,470 of NZ_JBHVDH010000025.1, forward strand.
GGCAGTACGCCGGTTCTCTCGGCACTGCAGATCACCCTCGTGGCGCGCACGGGAGGGGATTTCGGTGCCGGGAGGGGGAGGCGGGAATGGGTGTTCCGTGCCATGCGCAGGTGCTCGTGGTCGGGGGAGGGCCGGTCGGCATGCTCGTCGCGGCGGAACTGGCGGGCCGGGGAGTCGACACGCTGGTCCTCGAGCGCGAGGCCGCCACGTCGGAAAGGCCCAAGGCGACCACCCTGCACGCCCGGACGGCGCAGTGCCTCGCCCGGCGCGGCTACCTCTTCGGTCCGCGGCGCAGGGCCTCGGGTGACGCCGTCACCATGCCCTTCCACTTCGCGGGGATGACCGGTCTGTCGATCACCGCTCCGGCCGCGGAGCCCGACCCGATCATCAAGGTGGCCCAGGTGGAGGTGGAGCGCCTGTTCGAGGCACGGGCGCTGGCCGCCGGAGCGCGGGTGCTCCGCGGACGCCGGGTGACGGACGTGCAGGCCGCCCGGGAGGGCGTCCGGGTGGTGGCCACGGCCACGGGCGGACGGGAGACGTTCACCGCCGACTATCTGGTGGGCGCCGACGGTGCCCGCAGCACGGTGCGCGAACAGGCGGGATTCGTCTCCGACACGCACCCGGCGACCGTATCCGCGATCATGGGCGTCGTCCGGCTCGGCGACCGTGACGCGGTTCGCGAGGGCTGGCACCGTACGCCCCGCGGCTGGATCGTGGCCAAGGACGGTCCTGACGGCACCACCCACCTGCGGACGCTCATCTGCGACCGCCCTCCGGCCGACAGACGTCTTCCCCCCACCGTGGAGGAGTTCAGCAGGGAGGCGTCGCGGATCGCCGCACGCCATGTCGGGATGTCAGCCCCCCGCTGGCTCAGCCGGTTCAGCGACTTCACGCGGCTGGTGCGTGCCTACCGGGCGGACAGGGTCTTCCTGGCGGGAGACGCGGCACATGTGCACTTCCCCATCGGGGGCCAGGGACTGAGCACGGGACTGCTCGACGCCCTCAACCTCGGCTGGAAACTCGCCCTGGCGGTGCGGGGCCGCGCGGGCGAGGGGCTCCTCGACACCTATGACAGCGAGCGCAGACCGGCGGCGCAGCGGGTCATCGACAACACCAGGGCCCAAGTGGCCCTGATGCGCCCCGATCCGGTGCTCGATCCGGTACGGACACTGCTCGGAGGCATGCTCACGTCCGAGGGTGTCAACGACTGTCTCAGCGCGATGATCAGCGGGCAGGAGACGGTGATCGCGCCTTTCGCGGAGCATTCGTCCCCTTGGGATGGAACGTTTCTGCCGAACGCGGTCCTCAGCACACCGCAGGGCCCGACGGGAGTGACCGAGCTGCTGCAGGAGGGAAGACCGCTTCTGCTCGTGCAAGGGGACCAGGGGAGCGGGTACGCACGGGAGGCCCGTGGCTGGAGCGATGTCCTGCGCGTGGTCCACTGCGTTCCCACGGGTGCGCTGCCGTGCGCCGCGCTCCTCGTCCGCCCCGACGGCTACATCGGCTGGGCGTCGGACGGAGGGACCATGGACACGGCGCTGACGGCTTACTTCGGTGGTGCGCGGAGGATCGCTCCGGCTGTCTGACCGGAGTACCGGACGGGTGGCCTCTGCGCTGCCGCTCCTGCGGCGGCACCGAGGCCACCCGCTCTTCAGCCCCGGACCGCGGTGGCTTCCTCCTCGGCCGCCAGCTCCGCGAAGACCTTGGCTCCCCGCGAGGGCGAGACGTCCACCGATGCGAGTACGGAGGCGAGCACCACGTTGGGAAGCAGATGGCGGAGCATGGCGCCGACCCGCTCCGTCAGATCCTTGTAACCGCTGACGGCCTGGGACATCGCCTGGATGCCGGCGAAGCAGCCCACCAGCACCTCGGCGGTCTCCGTGCAGGCGACGTGGGGGAGGAGCTCGCCGCGTGCCTGGGCCTCGTCCAGCAGCTGCGTCACGACGTCGCCCCACCGCAGGAACGGCCCGCTGCGATCGAGGTCCTGAGCCTGCTGGTCCAGGGACAGCCGTACCCCTGCGCGGACCATGGGGTCGGTCCCCAGCCGGTGGGCGTGCAGCATCACCACGTCCACGAGTTCCTGTGCCTTGGTGGGGCGTCCCGGGACGACCAGGCGCTGGTCCTGTTCGCTGAGGACTCCTTGTGCCAGGTCCTCCTTGGACGGGAAGTGGAAGTAGAGCGCTCCCTTGGTCATCCCGGCGGTCGCGAGGATCTCCGTGATCGTTGCTGCCTGGTATCCGCGTTCCTCGAACACCTTGGCAGCCGCCGACAGAATCGCCTGTCGTGTACGAATGGCTCGGTCCTGCTTGGCCACTCTCCACCTCCACCCCATGGTTGACGGTTTGCTCACCAGCAGTCGAAAAAAACCGCCAAGTTTGTATCTTACAGTCCTGGGTCAAGGAGGTCGACGTGTTGATGGGGAGATGCGGTGACGACACCGTGAGGCCGCCGAACGCCCCGGGGGTGCACGGACATTGCCGGATCCGGACCGGGCCGGACGAGGGGCGGGCAGGGTGCCTGACGCCGAGCGAAAGGAAGAGCGAATGATTCTCGTGACCGGATCGACCGGCACGGTGGGGAGGGAACTGGTGCGCCGTCTTCCTGACGGCATCCCGGTGCGACTCATGACCAGGAGCCCGGAGCGTGTGACGACGATGACGCCCGCCGCCGAGACCGTCGGCGCGGACTTCACCGACGACGGTTCTCTGGCCCGGGCGCTTCAGGGCGTGCGGAAGGTCTTCCTCGTCACTGCACGGGTCGGTGCCGACGACGACGCCCGATTCCTCCGGCTCGCGCGCGAGGCGGGCGTCCGCCACGTGGTCAAGCTGTCCGCCGCCGCCGTGGCGGACGGGGCGGCGGACGACCTGATCACCCGCTGGCAGCGTGACAACGAGGAACTGCTGCGCCGCTCCGGCATGGAGTGGACGATGCTGCGCCCCCGTGCCTTCACGTCCAACTCACTGTCCTGGGCCGCCTCCGTGCGTTCCGAGGGTGTCGTTCGCGCGCTGTACGGCTCCTCGCTCAACGCGTGTGTCGATCCCCGGGACATCGCGGCCGTGGCCGTCAGCGCCCTCACCGGGGACGGCCACGAGGGCCGGGTGCACACACTGACCGGCCCGGAGGCGATCAGCGCCGTCCAGCAGACGGCCCAGCTGGCCGCGGTGCTGGGGCAGCCGCTGCGCTTCGAGGAACTCGGGCCGCAGGAGGCGGAGGCCGCGCTGCGGCGCCGCTGGCCCGCGGAGATCGCGGAGGCGCTGATGAGCAGTGCGCGGCGGCAGCGGGACGGAGCCAAGGCCGCGGTGGCGGACACGGTCCGTGCCGTGACGGGCCGCCCGGCGCGGAGCTTCCGCACATGGGCGGCAGATCATGCGGCGGCCTTCGCTCCTCCCGCGAAGGCCGCCGAGGGCTGACGGCTGCCGGCTGCCGGTGCGGGCCCGGGGTGGCCCGCACCGGGGCGGTCAGCGGGCCGTAGCCGGCGCGACCACCGTGGAGGAGAACACGGCCTCGCCCTCCTGGTGGCCTGTCACGAGCACCTGTTCCGTGCCGTCGTCCGTGTCCGGCAGACGCCGGGCCCCGATCATGCAGGGGCTGTCCAGTTCCGCGTAGCGGCTGAACCGGCTCGAGATGGCGGAAGGGGAGAAGGCCGGGCGCTCCAGGACCGCTGCCGCCGCCTGACGGGCGGCCTCCAGGAGGACCATCCCCGGGACATGGTCGACGGGGTGGTCGAAGAGCACGGGATGGCGCGTGTCGGCCCTCAACTGCCAGGAGGACGGCTTCCCCAGGGGGGTGAGCACGACGTCCTTCGGTGATGTGCGGCCCACGCTCTGCGGCGAGGCGGGGGCTGTCAGCGCGAGCGCGGCGCGGCCTCCCACGACGCCGCGGCCTGCCCGCAGCCGCCGGTACACCGCCGGGGTCGTGCAGGTGTAGGTGGCGCTGCCCGTCGCGGCGGTCCTGCCGTCCCGGCGTATCACCGCCCGGTAGTGCATCCCCGTCAGATGACCGCCCCGGCGTCTGATGTCCGTGCAGGTGATGTCGATGTCGAGGGCGGCGGGCACGCCGCCCACGAGCAGTTGGTCCGGCTCCACCGCGAAGTCCAGGTCCCACATGAGGAACTGGTGCCCGAGCGGGACACCGAACTCCGCGTGGGCGAGAAGCGTGCCGGCCTGCCGTATCGTCTCCGCGACCAGAAGCGGGTCGTGCCGGTCGTCGATGGAGCTGAAGAAGCTGTGCCCCCTCGGCCACTGCGCGGTCACCTCGAAGTCGCTGTCGCTCTTGCGTCTCCAGTCCGTGAGCATGACCTCGGCGACCGCGGAGCGGTGGACGAACTCCTTGGGGACCGTGGTGGTCAGCGACGGGAAGCGGAACAGCGGGGGTGCGATGGCCGCCCGGGTCGTCACGTGGTCTCTGGCCGATACCGCGCTTGCCGGCTCGTTCTCTGTTCGGAACGTACTCGCAGTCATGTTTCCCCCATTGATGACGATGACGGGAGCGGCGACGCTCATCCGTGTCGAAGATACATACCATCCGGTTTAATTTCTAGCTGTTCCAAAGAGAAGCCGGGACAGGCATATCCGGAACTATTGGATCCCCTCATCGCTCGTCAAAGGGCGCTACCGCCCCTGTCCCCAGGCTCGAGTGGGACTCCACCGGGCGCCGGTGCGATTGCTCCACCGCGCCCCTGTGAAGGAGGAGGCTGCGGCGACAGGTGACCGGCCCTGCGCCGCCTTTTGTCGGTCCTTCAACAAAGCCGGGGCGACCGAGGCGCTGCCGCCTGTTCCCCGACGGCCTTCCGAGGGTGCTCCGTTGGCGGGCGGAAGGGCAGGGTGCCGTCGACCGCCCGGGCCGTGGCGCTGCTCGTGCGGCGATCCCGGAACCGTCCCGTCCGGACGTGCAGGGCGGACGTGCAGGGCGGACGTGCAGGGCGGCGTCGAGCGCAGCTCTGCGCATACTGCCGCAGGCTTCTGTCGGGCCGGGGGTGCCTTGTCGCGGGGTTGAGTGGCGGCTACCTCTACTACAAAACCAACTATGCGGTTTATTATGGCGAGGCGTCAGGATGCTCTGCATGCCTGTCGTGCCATGTCCGGACAAGTAGCGCGGCATGCACGGGAGGCTGCAGCGGGGAGTCGGGGCCGACCTCTCCGGTCGGCGCCGGCACCGGCCAGGGAATCTGCCAAGAGGCATGCCCTGGCGGTTTTCGTCCAACGGCGGGGGGCAAGAAACCAGCAACTCGGTATGTTTTGCTGGGGGTCAAGCACGGCCGCACAGCTGAGCCGTAAGGACTCATAGCCAGGAGGCATCTGATGGTCCAACAGGAGCGCGCGCTCCGCACGCGCCGGTCGCTGATCCGTGCAGCCGCCGAGGTCTTCGCGGAGGAGGGGTTCGTGCCTGCGTCGATCACGACGATCAGCAGGCGCGCGGGAGTCAGCAACGGTGCCCTGCACTTCCACTTCGAGAACAAGAGGGCGCTTGCCCGGGCCGTCGAGGACGAGGCGGCGCAGACCCTCCGCCGGATCACCAAGGGAGTGCTGGATGCGGAGGGTGGCGCCCTCCAGGCGCTCGTGGACGGTACTTACGGGCTGATGAGCGGGCTCGCGGACGACATTGTCGTGCGGGCGGGGTTCGGGCTGGGCGGTGAGACCTCCCGCGGCGCGGACTCGGAACTCAGGCGCTACTGGCAGCAATGGGTCGAGGACATGCTCAGGCGGGCGGAGAAGGAGGGCCGGTTGGCGCAGGGCGTCTCGTGCGAGAGTGCCGCGCCCGCCCTCGTGGCCGCGACCGTGGGCTTCGAGGTGCTCGGCGGCAAGGACCCGCAGTGGCTGTCCGAGCAGCGGATCCGGTCCTTCTGGGACCTGCTGCTGCCGCGGCTGGCCGAGCCTGACACCGGGATCTCCCCCGGCTCGGGGGGATCCCCGGAAAGCGATGCGCCCGCGCGCGGGTAGGGCGGTCCGGTGAGCCGCTCGGCCGGACCGGTGGGCGGACCGAACCGCCTGTCCATCGGGGGCGGGGGCCACGTCGGCCCCCTTCCTCGGCGGCGCCCGACGAGGCCGCGGCGTTCGTGACCGGCTGTCAACTGGCCGCAGAGCCACTCGAGCACGGCACGGCAGAGGTGAAAACAGCGCGGATGGTTTGGTATTGACAAACCGTCCGCCCTGTTTTTTACTCGCATGGTGCCGAGTTACCGGCTCAGCCGCAGCCGCGGACGACCGGCGACTCACGACTCATGCGCGAACACACGGACAGGGGACACGGCGTGGACATCGATGTACTGGGCGCGTTGGCCGTCAGGGAGAACGGGATCCCGGTGACACCGACGGCGCCGAAGCCGCGGCAGGTGCTGGCCCTGCTGGCACTGCAGGCCGACCAGGTGGTGCCCGTGAGTTCGCTGGTCGAGGAGCTCTGGGGCCAGCGGCCGCCACGCAGCGCGCGCACGACGCTCCAGACGTACATCCTCCAGCTGCGCGAGCTGATCTCGACCGCCCTGGAGCACGACACGAAGGACGCCGGGCCGCGCACCGCCAAGGACGTGCTCGTCACCACGCCCGGCGGCTACCGCCTCCACACCGCGGGCGGCACCAGTGACGTCCGCGAGTTCGAGAAGCTGGCCGGTACGGGCTACCGGGCCATGGACGCCGAGGACTTCGCCGGCGCGGCCCGCCAGCTGCGCGACGCACTCGCGCTGTGGAGCGGCTCCGCCCTGGCCGACATACAGGCCGGCCCGCAGCTGGAGATGGAGATCCGGCGGCTGGAGGAGACCCGGCTGTGCGCCCTCTACCAGCGCATCGAAGCGGATCTGCGGCTGGGCCGGCACCGCGAGCTGCTGGGCGAACTGACCGTCCTGGTCAGCCGCTACCCCACTCATGAGAACCTCCACGGCCAGTTCATGCTGGCGCTGCACCGTTCCGGCCGCCGGGGCGAGGCCCTCGACGTCTACCAGCGGCTGCGTCAGTCGCTGGTGCGTGATCTGGGGCTCGAACCCTCCGTGGCACTGCGGCGGCTGCAGCGGTCGATCCTCATGGTCGGACCCGAGCCAGTACGGGACGTCCCCGCCGTCGCCGCCGAACGGCTGAGCCGCGCGGGCTGATGGGCCGTCACCGGCCGGAGGATGTCCCGTCGTACACGGCGGAGCATCCGCCTCGGCCCGAGTCCCGAAGGCCCGGTCAGCGATGAGCGACGCCCGGCCGGACACCCCGCCCCGACCGGAGTGCGATGTTCCCCGGGCCGGTCAGGTGAATCGATTCCTCCATGGGTTTCCGACCGGTATTCGGATCGCTCGCCATAGCCTCTCCTCACCTTCCGGTCCCGCTGCTCCCGTTCGGATCCGAATCAATGTGCAACTGTGCCCCACCAGGCACACGTTGGCGCAGGAAAGCTGTTGCACGTGATCCGCATACTTTCGCCTCACCCGAAGCCGCGCGCATCCACGAACAGCTGCCCCGTCGACGCGGCAGCCGTCGACGGCGACGACGCGGCGCTGACATCCATGGAGTACGCGCTCCTCGGCGCGCCCGGCAGCCGGTACAGCGACGACGCCGGTGTCCGCGCACACGAGCGCCGCAACGCCCTGCACACGCTCGTCGGCCTGAGGGAACTCGCCAGGCAGGCCGAGGCCCGGCCCGCGCCCCTCGAAGCCTCCCCCGGCACCCCGCTCGCCGAGGTCGCCGAGGTCGTGGCCCGGGTCGACGAGCCGTTGATCCGGGCACAGCTGGTCGGAAAGATCCTGGCGGCCGAGGAGCGGGGTGTGTGCCTGCGGCTCGGTCCGCAGTCGTCGCTGCGCGGCCGTGTCGACCGGGCGGGCGAGCTGGTCACGGTCCTCGGCAATCTCATCGACAACGCGATGGACGCCGTCCTCGGACACGACCGCGCAGAGCCATGGATCGAGGTCGCGCTGCACGAGGACTCCGAGGTCACCGAGCTGCGCGTCACCGACAACGGTCCGGGAGTGGCGCCGCACCTGCGGCGGTGGGTCCTCTGCGACGGCTCGTCCACCAAGCGGCGTACGGACGCGCGGCACCGCGGCCTGGGCCTCGCACTCGTCCGGGACATCGTCGGGCGACGGGCCGGAACCACGACAGTGACGGACCGGGAAGGCGGCGGTGCGGTGTTCACCGTCCGGATACCTGGGCGGCCGCGCACCTCCAGGCAGTGAACGCCGTGATCAAAGTGCTGGTCGTGGACGACGACTTCTATGTGGCGAAGATCAACGCGCATTATGTGTCCGAGATCCCCGGCTTCCAGGTGGCGGGCATAGCGCACAGTGCCTCGTCGGCATGCGCCGCCGTCGAACGCGGCGGCATCGATCTGGTTCTTCTCGATCAGCACCTGCCGAACGAGAGCGGGCTCTCCTTCACGCGCCGGCTGCGACAGCAGGGCCGAAGCATCGATGTGATCATGGTGACGGCGGACCGGAGGCCCGCCCTGATCCGGGAAGCCCTGCGTGCCGGGGTGCTCCACTACATCGTGAAGCCCTTCACTTCCGAGGGGCTGCGCACCAAGCTCGAGGCCTACGCGCAACTGCGCGGCGCCCTCGAGGGCGCGGAGATGGACCAGGCGGGGATCGACCGCATGCTCGGCGCGCTACGGGCCCGCGACGCCGGCCATTCGATGCCCAAGGGCTATTCGGAACGAACCGCCGAACTGATCCGGCGGATCGTTTCCGGGGAGAGCAGCCCGGTATCGGCGCAGGAAGTGGCCGAACGGGCAAGGATCAGCCGGTCCACGGCGCAGCGCTATCTCAAGTTCCTGGAGGACGCGGGCAGGTTGCATCTCACGCTGCGGTACGGCGACAGCGGCAGGCCCGAGCACCTGTACTCCGGGACGTGACGCCGACGGCACGCCTCGGGGGCCCGCTCGCCTGCCCGGTCCCGCGCCCCGCCGTTCCGCTGCACACAGATCCCCTGCACACAGATCCGCTGCGCGCGGACCCGCGGCGTGGGATCAAGAGGCAGAACGGGCTTTGCGCGGTCAAGTCGCTTTGTGCCCACAACGGTTGAGCGATCGCCGCGATGCCCTAGCCTCCGTCGAAGATCAGAGCCGAAGGCACCCGGCGCCGTGCCGCACAGCTCCTGGCGGATGCCGTACGTGGGGTGTGCGAGAAGCCCGGTATGACGCGACAGGAACCCGATCCGTGCTGACCCGTATTCTCCCCCCGCCCGGTCCCGCCCGGCTTCTCACCGTCATCACCATGGTGATGAGTCTGGGGCAAGGGCTGTGGATGGCCATCAACGCGGTCTACGCGGTGACGGTGGTCCGGCTGACCCCGGGCGAGCTCGGCATCAGCCTGGGCGTCGCGGCCGCGATCGTCCTCCTGTCCAGCATCCCGCTGGGTCACCTCGCCGACCGGGCCGGGCCGCGAACGGTGCAGATGTGGTCGTTCCTGGCGCTGGGGCCGCTGACCGCCGCGCTGCTGTTCGTGAACGGCTTCTGGTCGTACCTGATCGTCTCCTCCGTACAGGCCATCGCCTACCGGGCCGGCAACAACGCCCGCAAGGCCATGATCGCGGGCCTCGTGCCGAAGGCCGACCGGGTGGGTGTCCTCGCCTATGTGCGAGCAGCACAGAACGTGAGCGTCGCGATCGGAGCATGCCTGGCCGGACTCGCCCTCGCAGCGGGTTCGGTGCCGGGCTACCGGGCTGCCGTGCTCTTCACCGCCCTCACCTTCCTCGTCACCGGTGCGCTCACGGCGATGGAGGCACCGGTACCTCCTGTTCCGGCCTCGGCGGGCGCTGCCTTCGCAGTGCTGCGCGACGTACCGTTCCTCATGTTCACCGCCCTGGACGGACTGCTCGTCACGCACGCTCTCCTGCTGGACGTCGTTCTGCCGCTCTGGGTCCTGCAGCACACGGACGCGCCCCGGTGGATGAGCGCGGCCATCCTCCTCGTCAACACGGCTTTCGTCGTGGCCTTCCAGGTCCGGGCGGCGCGCGGCACGGGGGAGCCGAAGGCCGCGGCCTGGGCGAGCCTTCAGGGCGCCGGGTGCGTGTCGGTCGCGTGCGTCGTCTTCGCCCTGAGCGACGGGGCCTCGCTGGTGCCTGCCTGTCTGCTCCTCGTCGCGGGCGCCCTCGTCCAGGCCCTCGGTGAGGTGCGGCAGGCGGCGGGCAGCTGGACCATCGCTTTCGAGCTCGCCCCTGATCATGCGCAGGGTCAGTACCAGGGCACGTACAAGATGGGAGGCGACATCGGCAAGATGTTCGCCCCCGCGCTCTTCGCGTGGCTGGTGCTCGGGCACGGGGCGCTCGGGTGGATCGTCCTTGCACTGGCGTACACCGGTCTGGGCGCGGCGATGCCGGTCGTCGTCGCCCGCGGCGCGCGCATGCGATCCGGCGTCCGGGAAGTGGCCGCAGCCGGCAACTGACCTTCGGTCACGTGCCTTCGGCGTGCCGCGGGGCGACGGCGGAGACACTTGGGAGCAGCACCTCTCCAGCGTGGAAAGACGACGTGAAGGTCCGCCGGCAGGCGGCCGGTGCGCCGGAACAGGAAGGAAGAGATGAACCGCATCAGCGAATTCAAGGACGTTCCCCCGACCGCACTCGCCGACGTTCTCGGACGCGAGCAGGTCATGGACATCGGTATTCGCCCGCTGTGGTCCCCTGCGCCGCGCGTCGCGGGCCCTGCGTTCACCGTGCGGTGCCCTCCCGGTGACAACCTCATGCTCCACGCGGCCATTTACCGCGCGGAGCCGGGCTCGGTCGTCGTCGTGGAGTCGGGCGACGTCGACCACGCACTCGCCGGTGGCAATGTGTGCGCCGTCGCGCAGCGCCGGGGAATCGCGGCGTTCGTCGTCGACGGAGTGATCCGGGACCTGGCGGAGGTGCGTGAGGCGCGCTTCCCCGTCTTCGCCCGTGGGGTCATCCCCATCCCCGGGACGAAGGGAGCCATCGGCTCGCTGGGCGGCCCGATACGGTGCGGCGGCGTGCGGCTGAACTCCGGGGACGTCGTGGTGGCCGACGAAGAGGGCATCGTCGTCACTCCGCACGCGCGCCGGGAGGAAGTCCTCCGCGGCGCGCAGGCGAAACTGGCCAAGGAGGCCGGTGAATCCCTCGACGACTGGGAGGAATCCCATCGCGCCCGTATCGACAAGATCCTGAGCGAAAAGGGCTTCGAAGGCTGAGCTTCTCTCTTCTTCTGCGGCGCGCCCCGGAGCGGCGTTTCCTCCGGGGCGCGCCTTTGTGCCCCGGAGGCGGCCCAACGATGCGGCCCTGCAAGGAAAATGAGCAGAACGCATTTTTCCCGGTCAATACGGTTTAGAGGCTCTGCGCACGTAATAGCGCCTCCCGGGTGAGGCGCCACTAGCGTCGATCACGTCCAGTTACCGATGTTCGGATCGACATGACCTCAGCACTGAACCTGCGCCTGGGCTCCGGCCTTCTCCATCATGCGCGCGTCCGGCCCGACCACGTCGCCCTGACCGTCGGGCGCCGCGACTACACCTACGCAGAGGCCGCGAGCACCGCCCGGCGCTGGGCCGCCGTGCTGGTCGAGGCGGCCGGCGGCCGGCCCCGGCGGGTGGGGGTGTTCGCCCAGCGCAACGAGGTCTCCTACCTCGGCGTCGCTGCCGCGCTGTTCGCCGGCGCCGCCTTCGTGCCCCTGAACCGGAAGTTCCCGTCGTCACGGACCCGCGGCATGCTGGAGCGTGCCGATGTCGACGTACTGATAGCCGACGCGGCGTCGCTCCCTCAGCTCGGTGAACTCCTGCGGGGGCTGGCGCGCCGGCCGGTCGTGGTGCTTCCCGACGTCCTGCGCACCGACGCCGGCGACCTCGGCGGGGCGCGGGTCCTGGACGCGGCGGACCTGGCGGCGGCCGCGCCGCTGGAGCAGCTGCCCGAGGTGTCGCCCGACGACCTTGCGTACCTTCTGTTCACTTCGGGCAGCACCGGCGCCCCGAAGGGCGTCCCGGTCACCCACGCCAACGTACGGGCGTTCCTCGACGTCAGCCAGGACCGCTACCGGCTGACCCCCGACGACCGGCTCACCCAGACCTTCGACCAGACCTTCGACCTCTCGGTCTTCGATCTCTTCATGGCCTGGGAGAACGGGGCGCGGGTGTGCTCGATGGACTCCCTCGAGATCCTGGCACCGTTCAAGTACCTCGAGCGCCATGGGATCACGGTCTGGTTCTCGGTGCCGTCGGTGGCCGCGATGCTGCGCAAGCGGGGCGTGCTCGAGCCGGGGACGATGCCCACGCTCCGCTGGAGCCTGTTCTGCGGCGAGGCACTGCCCAGGGCCACCGCAGAGGAGTGGCAGGCAGCGGCGCCGCAGTCGACCGTCGAGAACCTCTACGGGCCCACCGAACTCACCATCGCCTGCACGGCCTACCGCTGGGACCCGGCGTCGAGCCCGGCGCAGTGCGTGCACGACAACGTGCCGATCGGCCTGCCCTACCCCGGCCTGCGGGCGCTGGTCGTCGACGAGGACCTGAACCCGGTCCCCGACGGGGCGGCGGGCGAACTGTGCATGGCCGGTCCCCAGACGACCCCCGGCTACTGGCAGGCACCGGACCTGACCGCGGAGCGCTACTTCGCACACGAGGGCAGGACGTACTACCGCACCGGAGACGTGGTTCGGCTGCGGCACGGGCAGTACGTCTGCCTCGGCCGCAACGACCAGCAGGTCAAAGTCGGCGGCCACCGCGTCGAGTTGGGCGAGATCGAGGCCGTACTGCGCCGCGCCGGCGCGGTCGAGGCGGTGAGCCTGCTGTGGCCCGACCCGGGGACGATCACCGCCGTGGTCTCGGGGACGAGCGATCCGGCCGCGCTGACCGACGCCTGCACCGCCGCTCTGCCCGCCTACATGGTGCCGCGATCCGTGCAGGTCGTCGAGGAGATGCCGGTGAACGGCAACGGCAAGGTGGACCGCGCGGCGCTGCGCCGGTGGCTCGACGAGCGGACGACTCGTAGCTGCATGCCACAACGATCACCCGCAGGAAGGCAATCATGAGCAACGTCGACCAGCTCATCGCCCGCACCCTCGGCATCACAGAGGACCGCGTGACGGACGAACTCGAGTACCAGGCGATCAGGGAGTGGGACTCGTTCGGCCATGTCTCCCTGATGCTGGCGCTCGAGGAGGCGTACGGCGTGGCCGTCGACGACGACCTCACGCTGGCGCTGCGATCGGTCGCGGCGGTCCGTGAGTTCGCGGGCGGCCACACCCCCGAGCCTGCCACCGGACCTGGCCACGGGGCAGGGGAGCGGCGCACCGTGCACCGCGGCCTGGAGGGCGTCAGCTTCGACCGGACCACGATCACCCGCATCGACGGTGCCGCGGGGACCCTGGAGTACCGCGGCTACAGCATCCACGACCTGGCCGAGCGCGCCTCCTTCGAAGAGGTGGCGTATCTGCTGGTGCACGGGGAGCTGCCGGATCCCGCCGCCCTGGAGATCTTCGAGAAGGAACTGCGCGCCGCCCGGGCGCTGCCCGCCCCCGTCCTCGACCTCGCCCGCTCGCTGGCGCACGCGCACCCCATGGAGGCCCTGCGCACCTGTGTCTCCGCGCTCGGCGCCTTCGGCCCGCGGCAGCCGCACGGTGGGGACGAGAGCGACGAGCAGGCCCGCGAGGCCGGCATCGCTCTGATCGCCCGGATACCGATGATCGTCGCGGCGCACCACGCGTTCCGCAGCGGACGTGAGCCGCTGCTGCCGGCCGAGGAGACCTCGCACGCGGAGGCCTTCCTGACCGCTCTGCTCGGCGAGCGGCCCACTCCCGCCGCGGTGCGCTTCATCAACAAGGGGTTCATCGTCCACGCCGACCACAGCTCCAACGCCTCGGCGTTCACGGCCCGGGTCGCCATCGGCTGCCGTGCGGGCATGACGGCCGCGGTCACCGCCGCCGTCGCGGCCTTCGGAGGCTCGCTGCACGGCGGCGCGGCGGAGCGGGTCGTGGGCCTCATCGACGAGGTCGGCTCCCCCGGGCGCGCAGAGGCCCATGTGGCCGAGCTGCAGAGCAGGGGAGAGCCGGTGATGGGCTTCGGCCACCGGGTGTACCGCACGCAGGACCCGCGGGTGCGGCAGCTGCGCGCCACCGTCGTCGAGCTCAGCGAGGAGCGCGGTGACACCCGCGGCCTCGACATCCTCGACGCCGTGGCCGCCGCCATGGGGCCCTACAGCCGCCATGGCGTGGCACCCAACGTGGACCTCTACGCCGGTCTGGCCTACCGGCTGCTCGGCCTGCCGGACGATCTGGCGGTCCCGCTGTTCGTCGTGGGCAGGACGGCCGGCTGGGTGGCGCAGGCGCTGGAGCAGCAGTCGAACAACGTGCTCATCCGGCCGCTGCTCGACTACGTGGGGCCGCGCGGGCGTACGTACCCGGAGGCGGGCCGGTGACCGTCGCGACGCCTTCCGCGATCAGCCTGCCGCGGTTCGCGCAGGAGCACGGCCTGGACCTCGGCGCCGTGCCGTACACCGGCCGGGTGCTGCTGGAGTCGCTGCTGCGCTCGGGCGAGCCGGAGAAGGCCGCGGCCCTCGGCAAGCGGCTCGCCCTGGGCGAGGACCCGGACCTGGAGATGCCGTTCCGCCCGGCCCGCATCCTGGTGCAGGACTACACCGGCATTCCGCTGCTGGTCGACCTCGCGGCGCTGCGCAGCAGGGTCGCGCAGCCGGCGCGGGTCAACCCCGCGCTGCCGGTCGACGTGGTCGTCGACCACTCGGTGCAGACGGACTGGGCGGGTCGCCCGGACGCGCTCGCGCTGAACGAGGCGCTGGAGATGGACCGCAACCAGGAGCGGTACGCGTTCCTGAAGTGGGCCCAGGGCGCCTTCGACGGACTTCGGGTGATCCCGCCGGGCCGCGGCATCGTCCACCAGGTGAACCTGGAGCGGCTGGCGACCGTGGTCGCAGAGGGGCCCGACGGCGTGCTGTTCCCGGACACCGTGATCGGTACGGACAGCCACACCACCATGGTGAACGGACTCGGGGTGCTGGGCTGGGGTGTCGGCGGCCTGGAGGCGGAGGCCCTGATGCTGGGCCTCGCCCAGCCGATCCGCATCCCGCCGGTGGCCGGCGTCAGGCTCACCGGGGCGGTGAGCCCCGGCACCTCGCCGACCGATGTGGTCCTCGCCCTGACGCAGCGGCTGCGCCAGGAGAACGTACGCGGCCTGATGCTGGAGTTCACCGGCCCGGGTGTCGCCGCGCTGACGGCGCCCGACCGCTGCACCGTTGCCAACATGGCGCCCGAGTACGGCGCCATGAGCGCCTACTTCCCGGTCGACGGGGAGACCCTGGACTATCTGCGCCGCACAGGCCGCACGGCCGCGGACGTGTCCAGGGTGGAGGACTACTGCCGGCGGCAGAGGCTGCTGAACGAGGGCGAAGAACCCCGCTTCGGCCGGGTGATCGAGTTCGATCTCGGTACGGTCGGACCGAGCCTGGCCGGACCGAGCCGGCCGGACCAGCGGATCTCGCTCGGCGAACTGCCCGGCTCCTTCGCCGAGCTGCATCCCGGCACCCCCCGGACCGTGGCCGGGGTCACCGACGGCGACCTGGTCATCGCCGCCATCACCTCCTGCACCAGCACCTCCAACCCCAAGGCGATGCTGGCGGCCGGGCTGCTCGCCCGGCGGGCCGTCGAACGGGGCCTGAAGGTACCGGAACACGTCAAGACCAGCCTCGCCCCCGGCTCCCGGGCGGTGACCCGCTATCTCCGGGACGCCGGGCTGCTCGCGGACCTGGAGCAGCTGGGCTTCCATGTCGCCGGGTACGGCTGCATGACCTGCAACGGCGGCAGCGGCCCGCTGAACCCCGGTGTCGGGGAGGCCGTCGGGGAAGGGGGCCTGGCGGTGGCCGCGGTGCTCAGCGGCAACCGCAACTTCGAGTCGCGGGTGCACGCCCAGGTGCGCGCCGGATATCTGGCGTCGCCGGCCCTGGTGGTGGCGCTGGCGCTGGCCGGCTCCGTCCTGGCCGACCTGGAGAGCGAGCCGCTCGGCACGGACGGCGAAGGCGAACCCGTGCACCTGCGGGACCTGTGGCCGCACAGTGGCGAACTGCGAGAGCTGGAGGAACGGTTCGTCACCCCGGAGGTGTTCGCCCACGACGAGGTGCCGCAGCCGGCCTGGGAGTCCATCACCGCGCCGGACTCCGACGTGTTCGACTGGGACGAGCACTCCACCTACATCCGGCCCCCGGCCTATGCCGATCCCGCGGGCCCCTTCGGATCGCTGACCGGCGCCCGGGCCCTGGTGGCGCTGGGCGACGACGTCAGCACCGACCACATCTCGCCGGTCGGCGCGATCCCGGCCGACTCGCCCGCCGGGCTCCATCTGCGCGGACACGGGGTGAGCGACTTCAACTCCTACGGTTCGCGGCGCGGCAACCACGAGGTGATGGCCCGCGGCACCTTCAGCAATCCCCGGCTGCGCAACCGGCTGGTCGGCGACGGGGAAGGCGCCGGTACCACCCTCCACCTGCCCGGCGGGGACAGGCTGCCCGTCTTCGACGCCGCGGAGCGCTACCGACGCTCCGGTATCCCGCTGATCGTCCTGGCCGGGCGGAGCTACGGCATGGGGTCCTCGCGCGACTGGGCGGCCAAGGGCCCCTGGCTGCTGGGGGTCCGGGCGGTCCTGGCCGGGAGTTTCGAGCGCATCCACCGCGCCAACCTGTGCGCCATGGGCATCCTGCCGCTGCTGCTGCCCGAGGGGCGCAGCTGGGAGGGCCTCGGCCTCACGGGGCACGAGGAGTTCGAGGTGTCGCTGGACCGGGTGCAGGAGACGGGCACGGCGGAGGTCGTCGCGGACGGGAAGGGCTTCACCGTACGCGCCGACGTCCACTCGGCCGGGGAGTGGAACGTGCTGCTGGCGGGCGGCACTCTTCCGTATCTGCTCGGCCGGCTGCGCGACGAGGAGTCCCGGTGAGCGCGCACATCCTCGACCGGCTCGGCCTGCGGGCGGCCGCCGGCACAGAGGCGCTCGCCGCCGGGGCGAAGACCTTCGTCCCGGTCCATGTGGGCACCCACGACGTACCGATCGGCACCGTCCTCGACGCCGTGCGCGCCGACGAGGGGCTGCTGCCCCCGCGCACCGGACACCTGGGGAACTGGGAGGACATCGCGGCAGGCCGCTCCGGGCCGATGGACTTCAACACCGCGATCTGCGGCGGAGGCTACGGCTATCCCCTGATCTACGGCTTCACGAGGACAGAGGCCGACAGCGAAGGCGGGGACGAGGCGTACCAGCCCGGATCGCTCATCGAGCAGGGCAAGCGGCACACCCTCCCGCTGTACACCTGGGACGGCCGGGGATTCGCCCGCCGGGACCGCAGCCGGCCGCTGTTCTGCCCGCTGGTGCAGGCGGAGGTGGACGGGGAACTCGTCCCCCTGGCCGAACTGCACTGGCAGCGGATGCTCGCCCTCCCCGGCTACCGCTTCAAGCAGTGGGCCGCGGCCCTCGTCGACAACGCCCCGCTGGTCACCGACATGCTCACCCTGCTCCTCGAGCAGGCGGCGGCCCAGGGCCGCAACCAGGCGTTCGCCGAACTGATCAGCCAGGCCGTACGGGCCGACGGCGAAGTGTCCCGCTGCGACCTGCGGCCGGACGGCACGGGCTATCTGCTCGACGGCCACCGCTACCCCTCGGCCCGCGCGCTGGCGGAGGCGGTGCTGCTGACCGTGCGCGCGCTGGTGGAGCCACGGTGGTTCCTCGACCGGCTGAACGAGATGCCGCCGGTGCTTCCCGTGATGTCGCTGCAGCTGACCAACGTGCTCTTCGGCCTGCTGGACACGCACCACCCGGACGCCCCGGCGGGGGCTGCAGAGGGCCCGTTCATCACCCATCTCCACTGGGGCGCGCGCGCCATGGCCGGCTGTCCGCCACGGCGCGGCGGATATCTGTCGCGCCGCTCCACGGTGCGCTCGCTGCGCGCCATCACCGACCCGCTGGTCGGGCACTTCGACGAGGTCGGCCCGCTCTGCTTCGTGCTGCTGCCGGCGCAGGTCTTCATGCTGTGCCCTCCCAGTACGTCGCCCGGGGACCCCGACGCGCTCGCCGAGCTGTTCCGGGCCGTACGGGCCGCCGGTCCTGACGCCTCCTACGAGACGACGCTCAGCTGGCTCGCCACCCACCACGACCGGCTGTCGGACTACCTGCGCGGCCGCTTCAGGCAGGGCAGCGGGGTACCCGCGGACGGCACCCCGCGCGACCCCGCGGTGCCGGTGGAGCCCGACGGCTTCCGCGAGCTGACCTTCCGCCAGGCATGCGGCACCGTCGCGGCCTTCGAGGAGGTGCTGGGATGAGGCTCACCCACCGTACGGTCGCCGTGGCACTCGAAGAGCCCTTCGTCAGCAACACGGATGTCACCACCGAGGTGCGCCAGAGCGTCGTCGAGCTGGCCTGGGAGGGCCTGACCGGGTACGGCACGGCGCGCGGCGGCGACCCCGCGGAGCTCGACGCCTGTGCGCCTCTGCTCGCCGGCGCCTCGCCGTACGAACTGCGGCGCGTCCTCTGCCTGCTGGCGGCTGCCGGCGCCGGCCGCGCGGCGACATCGGCCGTGGACATGGCCCTGCACGACCTGCTCGGCAAGGCAACCGGACAGCCCCTGCACCGGCTCCTGGGGCTTGCCGGGCTGCCGTCCGCGCCGACCGCGCTGTCCATCGGCGCCTGCCCGGACGGCGAACTGACCGCCCGGGCCCGCGAGCTGGGCGACTGGCCGGTCCTCAAACTCAAGCTCACCCCCGAGGACGACGGCAGCCGCGCCGGGGTGCTGCGCTCGGTCTACGCCGGGCGCATCCGGGTGGACGGCAACGGTTCGTGGTCCCCCGACCAGGCCCTGCGGGTGGCGGAGGAGCTGCACCGGCACGGTGTCGAACTACTGGAGCAGCCCGTGGCTCCCGGCGCCCTGGACGACCTGCGGTACGTGCACGAGAGGTCGCCCGTTCCGGTCTTCGCCGACGAGGACTGCGCCGGACCCGAGGACGTCCTGCGGCTCCGGGGCCGGGTGAGCGGCGTCAACATCAAGCTGATCAGGTGCGGTGGGCTGCTGCGGGCCCGCGAGGCGATCACGCTGGCCAGGGGCTGCGGCCTCGGGGTCATGCTCGGCTGCAAGCTGGAAAGCGCCCTCGGGGTGACCGCCATGGCGCAGCTGGCCGGCCTCGCCGACCATCTCGACCTCGACGGCCATCTGGGGCTGGTCGACGACCCGTTCAGCGGCGCCACGGTCGACCGCGGTGTCCTCACCGTGCCCGGGTCGCCGGGCATCGGCGCCACCGCCAACCGCACGTACTACGGAGAAGACTGACATGCGACTGCGCTGCGCCGTGCTCGACGACTTCCAGAACATCGCCACCACCATCGCCGACTGGACACCCCTCCAGGACCGGGTGGAGGTCACCAGCTTCACCGGGCACTTCGCCACGGAGGACGAACTGGCCGCAGCGGTGGCCGAGTTCGACATCATCGTCACCCTGCGAGAACGGATCCCGTTCCGGGCCGGCCTGCTGGACCGGCTCCCCCGGCTCAAGCTGCTCATCGCCTCCGGGATGCGCAACTCGGTGATCGACTACGCGGCCGCCGAGCGCAACGGGGTGACCGTGTGCGGCACGGCGAGCTCGTCGACCCCGCCGGTGGAGCTGACCTGGGCGCTGCTGCTCGGCCTTGCCCGGGGCATCGTTCCCGAGAACAACGCACTGCGGCAGGGCGGCCCCTGGCAGTCCACGGTCGGCGCCGACCTGCACGGCCGGCGCCTCGGCCTGCTCGGCCTGGGGAAGATCGGCAGCCGGGTGGCCCAGGTGGGCCTGGCCTTCGGCATGGAGGTGGTGGCCTGGAGCCAGAACCTCACCGAGGAGCGCGCGGAGGGGGCCGGGGTCCAGCGGGCCGCGTCCAAGGAGGAGCTGCTTCGGACCAGCGACTTCGTCTCGGTCCACCTGGCGCTGAGCGACCGCACCCGGGGGCTGCTCGGCGCGCCCGAGCTGGCCCTGCTCAAGCCGACCGCGTACCTGGTCAACACGTCCCGGTCGGCCCTCGTCGACCAGGACGCCCTGCTCGCCGTACTGCGGGAGGGCCGGATCGCCGGGGCCGGGGTCGATGTGTTCGACACCGAGCCGCTGCCCGCCGGCCACCCACTGCGCACCGCGCCCCGGCTGCTGGCCACTCCCCACCTCGGCTATGTCTCGCAGAACAACTACCGCACCTACTACGGCCAGGCCGTCGAGGACATCCAGGCGTTCCTGGCCGGTTCACCCGTACGCCGACTCGGCTGACCCCGGCTCCGTGCCGGCCTTCCATCGACCTGTCCCACGCCCATTGGAGAACCACCGGTGAGCCCGCACCGCCGCATGATGAAGCTCGGCGCCTTCCTTCCCGCGCCGGGCCACCACGTCGCCGCCTGGCGCCATCCCCGCGCCCGTGCCGACGGCGGACTCGACTTCGCGTACTACCGATCGCTGGTGCAGACCGCCGAGCGCGGCAAGTTCGACATGATCTTCCTGTCCGACGGTGCCGGAGTGCGTACCAAGTACAAGGACGCCGACGAACTGAGCCGCCAGGGCCGGATGGTGCACTTCGAGCCGCTGACACTCCTCTCCGCGCTCGCCGTGCACACCACGCACATCGGTCTCACCGCGACTGCTTCCACGACCTACAACGAACCGTTCACCGTCGCCCGCCAGTTCGCCTCGCTCGACCACCTCAGCGCGGGCCGCTCCGGCTGGAACGTCGTCACCTCGGCGACCGACGCCGAAGCGCGCAACTTCAATCTGGACAAGCAGCCCGAGCACGCAGCCCGCTACCACCGCGCCCGCGAGTTCATGGAGGTCGTCACCGGGCTGTGGGACAGCTGGGAGGACGACGCCTTCCTCTACGACAAGGAGTCGGGCCGCTTCTTCGACCCGGCCAAGCTCCACATACTCGGGCACAAGGGCGAGCACTTCTCGGTGCGCGGCCCGCTCAACGTCGGGCGCCCGCCCCAGGGACACCCGGTCATCGTGCAGGCCGGGTCCTCCCCGGACGGCCAGGACTTCGCCGCACGCTGGGCGGAGGTCGTCTTTACGGTGCAGCAGACCCTGGACCAGGCGCAGGCCTACTACCTCGGCCTGAAGAAGCAGGTCGCCGGCCACGGGCGCGACCCCGACCATGTGAAGATCATGCCCGGTGCGTTCATCGTCGTGGGCCGCACCCAGGCGGAGGCCGAGGACAAGTACGCCACCCTCCAGTCGCTGGTGGACCCGGTCGTCGGCCTCGGCATGCTCTCCTACCAGCTCGGCATGGTCGACCTCTCCGCGTTCCCGCTGGACGGCCCGTTGCCCGAACTGCCGGCCACGGAGGGCAGCACCAGCAAACAGCAGATGATCTACGAGCAGGCGAGGCGGCAGGGCCTGACCATCCGGGAGCTCTACCTGTCCGTCGCGGCCGGGCGAGGCCATCGCTTCCTGCTCGGCACTGCCGAGTCCGTCGCCGACCAGCTCGAGGAGTGGTTCGTCAACGAGGCCGCGGACGGCTTCAACATCATGCCGGACTACCTTCCCGACGGCCTCGACGCCATCGTGGACCTGCTCGTGCCCGAACTGCAGCGGCGCGGACTCGTGCGCACCGAGTACGAGGGCACCACGCTCCGGGAGAACCTGGGACTCCCCCGGCCCGCGTTCACCTCCGCACCGGGAGGCGGGCGGTGACCGTCGACGCAGCGGCCCTGCGGTCGGTCCTGCGCGCGCATGCCTCGGGGGTCGCGGTGCTCACCGCCTCCGGGGCCGCCGGTCCCGTGGGCGTGACCATCACGTCGTTCACCTCTGTCAGCGCCCGGCCGGCGCTGGTGTCCTTCCTGCTCGCCGGCACCTCGAACACCTGGCACCGCATCGCGGACTGTGACCGGTTCGGCGTGCAGCTCCTCGGAGCGCACCAGGCGGACGTGGCCGAGCGGTTCGCGGCCCCCGGCACCGACAGGTTCGCCCCGCCCACCGGCTGGCACCACGGCCCGCACGGGGTGCCGCTCCTCGACGACTGCCTGTGCTGGCTGGTCTGTTCCCGGTACCAGCAGGTCGCGCTCGGCGACCACCACTTGGTGGTGGGCGCCGTCGAGCACGTGCGGCACGGGACACCGGGCGACAGCCTGGTGCATCTGCACGGCAGTCTGCAGCCGGTCACCTCCCCCCTTCCAGCGAGGACCTGAGTCATGCCCAAAGTTCTGCTGCTGTCGCGCCAGCCGCTCGCCACGCGTCCCCTCCAGAAGTGGCTGGACCGCACCGCCGACGACATCGTCCTGGTCACGACGCCCAAGGCGGTCGCCGGCTCCGAGCAGGTCCTGGCCGACTGCTTCCCGCACCACAGGCTCGTCCCCGACTACCACTCCTGGAGCGCCGAGCAGGCCGCGGAGGAGGCGGCCCGGGAGCACGACGTCGACCTCGTCGCGAGCACCAGCGAGAGCGATGTGCTGCGGGCCGCCCGGCTGCGGGCCCGCCTCGGCCTGCCGGGGCAGGACGGGGCATCCGCCTCGGCCTACCGGGACAAGGTGGTGATGAAGCAACTGGCGGCCGCGGCCGGCATTCCGGTACCGGCGTTCGCCGCGGTCGACAGCCCGGCGGACCTGCTCGACTTCATCGACGTCCAGGGCTTCCCCGTCGTGGTGAAGCCGCGCCTCGGGGCGGGTGCGGAGGGGGTCTCGATCCTGCGTGACGCGGCGGACGTGAGCGCCTTCCTCGGCCGGCAGCGGTCGTCGGACGTGCCCTATCTGCCCGGCCAGTGGATGGCCGAGTGCTTTGTGACCGGGGAGTTCTTCCATGTCGACGGCATCATGCGGGACGGCCGGATCGTCCACGCCTGGCCGTCGCAGTACAACGGCGGTCTGGCGGAGCGCATCCGCGACGAACTGCACATGAGCAGTGTGCTGCTGGCCCCGGAGGACGAGCGCACCACGATGTTGATGCGGATGGCCGCGGAGGTCGTCGCGGCCCTGCCGGGGGCCGCGTTGCCCCTCGCCTTCCATCTCGAGGCATGGATCGGCCAGGACGGCGTACCGGTGCTGTGCGAGATCGGCAGCCGCGCCGGTGGCGCCCTGGTCGCCGAGACGTACGAGAGCGCCTTCGGCATCCATCTGGCGCGTGAGGGACTCAGGGCACAGTGCGGCGCGGACCTCGCTCTGGACGCCCAGCCGGCGGCGCCCGCAACCGCCGTCGGCTGGATCCTCCTCCCTCCCGGGCACGGCACCTTCGTGCCGCCGGCGGAGCCGTGCCCGGTTCCGGGGGCGGAGGTGACGACGCTGCTGGAGCCCGGGACGCAGCGGCACGGCGTGGAGCACGTCACCGACGCCGCCGCCAGTGCCCTGGTACGGGCCGGGACCGCCGAATCGGTCCGGCGGCGCCTCACGGAGCTGACCGAGTGGTGGCACGAGAACACCGCATGGCGGTAGTCGCAGGCCTGCGAGCCTGCGGGCCTGCGGGCGCCGACGGGCATTCACCGGGCCGGTACGCCGCCTCCTCACCCCTGCTCGAGCACAAGAGAGGACACGATGCCATGTCCGAGCACGTCCTGATCGTCGGTACCGGCCGCGACTTCCCCGCCCGTATCCGCCGCGCCCTGCCCGGCACCCGGACCTCGGTGATCTGCCGGCTGGACGGCATCGGCAGGGTCCGCGACCCTAGCGAGAACGCACGGGTCATAGGTGTCCGCGGCGACGCCTCCGGCCAGGAGTGGACGGACCTGGCCGCGGCCGTGCACGCACGCCACCCCTTCACCCGGATCGCCACCTTCGGCGAACGGGACCAGGACCACTACGCGGCGATCGCCGAGGCCCTGGGCCTGTCCGCGCACAGCCCGGCCACGGTGGCCCTTGTCCACGACAAGGAAGCGATGCGGGCCCGGCTGCGTGAGGCAGGGGTCGACTCCGTCGCCTGTGCCCGGGTGGCGGGCCTCGACGAGCTGCGTGCCTTCGTACGGCAGCACGGCACGCCCTGCGTGGTCAAGCCGGTCTCCGGCTCGGGAAGCGCCGGCGTCACCAAGGTGACACGAGAGAGCGAGCTGGCCGAGGCGTTCGAGAGGGCCGGCGGCGGCAGCACGGGGCCGGCGGACACGGGCGTCCTGGTCGAGGAGTTCCTCGACGGCCCGCAGTTCAGCGTGGAGGGCTTCTCCGAGCTGGGGGAGCACCAGGTGGTGGCGATCACCCGCAAGTACTCGGAACCGGAGACCTTCGTCGAACTCGGCCATGTGTCGCCTGCCGAACTTCCCGCCGACCGGTGCCAGGAGATCCACGCGTACGTGGGGCGTGTGCTCGACGCCCTCGGGGTGGAGTCCGGTCCCACCCACACCGAGATCGTTCTCGACGGGAAGGGCCCGCGCCTGATCGAGACCCATGTACGCATGGGGGGCGACCGGATCCCGGACCTGACCCTCGACGCGACCGGTGTCGACGTGGACGACTGTGCGGTGCGCCAGACGCTGGGCGAGAAGGTCCTGCCGGACATCCGCGCCACGCTCGCCGAGACCCGCCCCGCGCGCAGCTCGGCGATCTGGTTCGGTTCCCTGGACGCCTTTGGAGTACTCGACGACGTCCTTGGGCTCGACGAGGCCCGTGCGCTTCCTGGCGTGAGCGAGGTCGCCGTACTGGCCCGCCCGGGCACGGAGGTCGGCACGCTCGAGACGTCCGAGTCCCGGGTGGCCTGCGCGCGTGCGCTCGGACACACCGCCGACGAGGCGGTGACGGCCGCACGGGAGGCCGTGGCGCGCCTCGAGTTCCGGCTGCGGGTGCGCAGCCGGGACGGGGCGACGGTGTGACGCGATGCTCGCGGACGCATCAACCCCCTCGCGGGCCAAGAGTCATCGAGCATCGCAGGTGGAGCAATCCCGGCTGACCGGCGAGGCCACCGACGGCATTCTCTATCCGCGACGTCGGCGGTAGATACGGTTCAGCTTGACGAAGAGCACTGCCGCGAGAACGCCCACCACGTCCAGCAGGGCGAATCCTGCGACGATCATCCATGCGTCCTGCATACCGTCACCCCGTTGTGCATGCATCTGAGTCGGGTGGAACAGGTCTACCTGATCTTGGTCAACGCGAATGGGTACGTGCGGTCGTCGAGGAGCTGAATCGGCCGATGTGCCCACGAGTTAGTGGTCGGACGGTGTACCTCAGGGCTGTGCTGAGGAAGAGCGGTCATTGCCGTTGCGACGGATCAGTCGAGCATTTCGCCGATCGCGCTGACGCCTGAAAACTACAGCGTGTGTTCGATCGCGTACATCGGAATCACGGAGTCCTGAGGAACATCTGAGCTTGGAGGCAGAGGTGTTGCGCGCTGGGCCCGTGCCGGCGGAAGAGTGCGGCGACTCGCAAGGTGAAGCCGCTGGCGCGGAGATCGAGCCCGGTCACGAGTGCTCGTCGGCGCCGGGGGAGTCTGTCGTCCGCGGCGTCGGGGTCCTCCCCGGCCTTGAGCGGACGTACCCAGATCAGCCAGACCGGTTCGCCACGACAAGGCGCCTCGCGGGACCGGGCGGCTACGAGGCCTGAGGGAGCCGGGCCGTCATGGCGTCGAAGCGTCGTACCAGCGCCTCCTGTTCGCGCTTCAGGTCGTCGATGCGCCGCTGCAGCCGGGCAATCTCGTCGCCCAGGCCGAGCGCTTCCGTCAGGGGGCCGGCCGGTGCGGGAGCCGGTGCGCGGTGGGGGACCGACAGGCCGGGGGACTGGTTGAGGATCGCCTCCATCCTGCCTCGCAGGACAGGACCCGGCTCGATGCCGAGCGCGTCCCCCAGGCGGCGGCGCGCCCGCTCGTACACGCCGAGGGCCTCGGCCTGGCGGCCGCTGCGGTAGAGGGCGACCATCAGCAGGTCGTAGAACCGTTCGCGCAGGGGATGGTCGGCGGTCAGCCTCTCCAGATCGCCGGTGATCTCACCGTGCTGGGCACAGCTCAGACTCGCCTCGTACAGCGTCTCCAGCGTGGTGAGCCGCTTCTCCTCCAGGCGGTCCGCCTCTGCCGTGCAGAGGGGACCGTACCGGCTGTCCTGCAGTGCGGGCCCGCGCCACAACGACAGGGCGCGGCGCAGGAGTTCCACGGCGTGCGCCGGGTCGGAGGGGACCGCTGCCCTGCCCTGCGCGGAGAGCTGTTCGAAGCGCTGCACGTCGGTGGTGGCCCGGCCCAGCGTCAGCCGGTAGCCGGTCGGCAGGGTGCTGATCCACTCGTGGCCGGGCGCCCGGTGGGTGCCGGGCCCGGGCAGCAGCCGGCGCAGCCGGGCGACGTGGGCCTGCAGGGCGTTCGGCGCGTTCGACGGGGGCCTGGCGCCCCAGAGCTCCTCGGTGAGCCGGCCGGCGCAGAGCAGCTCACCGGCGTGGGTGACGAGGGCGGCCAGCAGTGCCCGCTGCTTGGGGCCGGACGGCACGACGCCCGCGCCGCTGCGCCCGTCGTGTATCCCCACCGGTCCGAGCAGCCGGAACTCGGTCTCCGCGCCGACGCGCGCCGTGGCCGTCGCCGTGGCGGTGGCGGTCGTTGTGGAGGCGAGGCCGAGGAGGGTCATCGCGGCACCGTGCGGAAGTCCTCGGCGAGCGCGAGGGCCTTGCGCACATCATCGGTGATCTGCCCGGCCAGCGCGGTGAGGTGGTCCCGGAAGTAGAAGTGGTCCCCGTCGAAGAGATGCCGTCCGAGGAAGTGTCCGGCCACGCCGGACCAGTCGGCGAGGCGCCCGGGCGGGACCAACTCGTCCCGCGTGCCGCCGAAGACGGACATCGGCACGGGCAGCGGCTCGGCGACGGGCCCGGGCCGCCAGGTCTCCACCAGCCGCAGATCGCCGCGGATGACGGGGGCGAACAGTTCCCACAGCTCCGGGTGTTCCAGGACTGCGGCGGGTGTGCCGCCCATCGCGGCGAGCGCGCCGCGCAGGTCTGCGTCGGACAGCAGATGGCGGTGGGTCGTCTGGCCACCGGGTGCCCCGCGCGACGAGAGCCCCAGCCAGACGGGCGGCGTGCGGCCTTCGGCGATCAGACGCCGGGTCAGCTCGTACGCGACGACGGCGCCCATGCTGTGACCGAACAGCGCGAAGCGGCCCGTGAGTTCGGCGGCCAGCTCGTCCAGGAAGTGGTCCACGAGCGCGGCCGCGTCCGCGGCGGGAGGGCGGCCGTCCATCGGCCCGCGGCCCGGGGCGTCCGGCGTCCGTACCTCCCAGTCGGCCGGGAACCGTTCCGGCCAGTCGCGGTACATCAGATGCGACCCACCTGCGTGGTGGAACACAAACAGGCGCAGTTCCATGGCGGCTCCATGCGGGCGGTTCCGGTCGGAGTTCCGGAGGATAGCCGCTGCGCACGGTGGGCGAATGGTCGTACGAGTCCGATTCGACCGTCCGTGCAAGCGTTCTCGAGGCGGACGGCGCGGGTGAGGGCCGGACCGCGTTCCCGCGTGTGTCCCGCGTCCTCCGTCCCTCCGGCAGGGCCGGGCTGCCCGTCCCGCGGGCTCGCGGGGAGGGGGTGCCGGTTGGCGGACCCTCCCTGCGGGGGTGCGCTCGCCGGCAGTCTCTGCGGCGCACATCGTGCCCGCCTCGGATCCTCCTCAAGCGCTCGGGAGCGCGCGGAATCCGCCCGCCGGGCGACGCCTTACCACCGCTTTGTCAGCGCCGTGTCAGCTCCGTGTGGGCGGGCCCGCGCACACTTGGTCCGCGCTTTCGGAGAGGGGGAGGCAGGGGACGCCTCGGGCGCACCCCGGAGACGCGATGACGAGCAATCACTTCGCACGCATACCGCAGGACGAGCCGACGACCGTCGTCGTGGACCTCGGCCGGGCCCCTCACGTCGTGCTGCCCGCCCTCGAACTCCGGGGCCGCCTGGACGTCGCACGCATCGAGGCCGCTCTGGACAGCATCGCGATCCGCCGTCCCGGAGCCGCCGTATGGCGTCCCGCTGTGGAGACCCACGGCACCGGGCACCACACGCTGCGGTTCACCGCCGAAGCGGGAGCCGCGCCCGGCGAGTTCCCGGTCGGTCTGCTGGCCGACCTGCTGACGCACGACGCCACGAGCGGCTCCTTGTGCGCACGGCGCGTCGCGGCGACGCCGCTCCAGCGCGAACTGCTCGCCGACGCCGATGCCCACCCCGGCACCGGCCGCCAGGTGGAACAGATCGCGTGGGCCTGGAAGGGACCGCTCGACCCCGAGCGGTTCACGGCGGCATGGCGCTCCGTCTTCGACCGCGAAAGCGTGCTGCGCAGCGCCTTCGACGACGGACCCGAGCCGGGGATCACGGTGCACGAGCGGGTCGAACCCGAGGTGGTGCGGCTGCCGCACGGCGCCGCCGACTGGGACACGCTCGTCGAAGGCGACCGCTGCCGCGGTCTCGACCCGCGCCGTCCCGGGCCGCTGCGCATCACCGTGCTGGGTGGCGGGCCCCTGCGTTCCGTCACCGCCCCGCCCGCCCGTGTGCTGCTCACCTACCATCACGCCCTGCTCGACGGCTGGAGCGTGCGCCTGCTGCTGCGCGAGTTCTATCGCGCCTATCTGGCCGGCGGCCGGCTGCCCGGCGGGGAGCGGCGCCCGGACATGGGGGACTACGTGCACTGGCTCGAAGGCCAGGACACCGCGCCCGCCAAGGAGTTCTGGTCCCGAGGCGCCCCGCCGGGCGCCACCGGGCCCCCGGACACTTCCGCCCTGCCCGCCGTCGACGGCGGAGCCGTCCCCGCCTTCACCGGTGACGACCCGGCTGCCACGGGCAGCGGACGCCACCGGCTCCGGCTCACCCCGGACGAGACCGCGCGCCTCGCCGCCTGGGCCGCCACCTGGGGCGCCACCGAGAGCATCGCGCTGCAGGCCGTGTGGGCGCTGCTGCTGTACCGGTCCGGCAGCGCGGCGGGCGCGGCGCCCGTACGCTTCAGCACCACCGTCTCCGGACGGGGCGTCCTGCTCGACGGCGTGGAGCGCATGCCCGGCGCGCTGCGCAACCCGCTGCCCCTGTCCCTGGTGGTCGATCCGCACGCCACCGTGCCCGGCCTGCTGGCCGCGCTGCGCGACCGCGCGGTGGACATGGCGGCGTACGAATGGGTCTCGGCGGGCCAGGTCCGTTCCTGGAGCGAGGACGTCCTCGCCCCGGCCGACAGCCTCCTCGCCTTCGAGACCTGGCCGCGGATCCTGAACGGCCTGGAGTCCGAACTCGCCGACGCGGGGATCCACGTGGAGCTTCCCGAGAGCCTGGGTGCCCCAACGGCCTTCCCGGTCACGCTGGTCGCCCACCACGACGGGGCCGGACGGCTCGTCCTGACCGCGTCGTACGACCACGCCCGGCGGACCGACGCCACCGAAGTCCTCGCGTACAGCGCGCTGCTGCTGCGTGAACTTCCCAACCACGGCGGTGAGTTCACAACCATCGCCGAGGTGCTGGAGCTGCTGTCCGGCATGAGGGCCGAAGCCTGCACCGGGCCGCGGTACGGCGGCCGGGCATGCGCCGGCGTGGCCGCCGCGCCGGCGCTCGCCGTACTGCGTCCTGCGGCGCACTCCGGTGCGGGCACCGTCGCTCTCGTCCAGGGACCGGGGATGCTCCGCGAGGCGTTCTACGAGCGGCTCGCGCGCGCCTACCCGGGGCCGGAGGAACTCGTCCTGCTGCGCCCCGTACCCGGCGGGACCCGCTCCTGGTGCGCCGCGCTCCGGACCCGGACCGGGCCGGGCGGGCACATCACGCTCGGCGGATTCTCCGGAGACGGTGTCACCGCGTACGAGACGGCCCGGCTGATCGCGGCCGACGGTGGCCGGCCACCCTCCCTCGTGCTCACCGGCGCCACCACAGAAGCCGGCGAACTCGCCCGTCTGCTCCACGCCGCCACGAGCCGGGTCCCGTAGGACACGCCCGTCCGTGACGGTGTGTTGTACGCGGGTCGTGGGGCCGGCCGCCGCCCCGCCCTCATGGCCACCCGATTACGGACCGACAGGTCTGTTTCTGGCTCTCTTTCAGAGCTCCTTCCTGCCTTCTGTGATGGGGACCTGGGGTGCGGCTGGGCTTCAATGAGCCGGGCTGATGGTGAACTGCCAGGTCAGAGTGGTCCTTTGGCATGCGCAGTGTCGAGGCGGGTGGGGAAACCGGGCAACCTGTTTAAGATTGACAAACCGCCACCGCTGTTTTTAATGTGTGAGCGCTGGCTACGGACAGGGGGTACGGCGTGGACATCCAGGTACTGGGAGCGCTGGCGGTGCGGGAGCGTGGAGTCTCCATCACGCCGACCGCCCCCAAGCCACGACGGGTCCTGGCGCTTCTGGCGCTGCACGCGGACCAAGTGGTTCCGGTATCGGCGCTGATCGAGGAGCTGTGGGCGGGCGAACCGCCGCGCAGCGCCCGCACCACGCTGCAGACCTATGTGCTTCAGCTGCGGGCCCTCATCGCCACCGCCCTCGAACAGGTCGCACAGGACGGCGCCCGCGAGGCGGCCCGCGCCCCGCGCACCGCCAAGGACGTGCTCGTCACGCTGCCCGGCGGCTACCTGCTCGACAGCCACGGCGGCACCAGCGACGTCCGGGAGTTCGACCGGCTCGCCGGAACGGGCCACCGGGCCATGGACGCGGGAGACTTCCCCGGCGCGGCCCGGCTGCTGCGCGAGGCGCTGAGCCTGTGGTCCGGGCCCGCCTTCGCCGATGTACAGGGCGGCGTCCAGCTCGACATGGAGACCCGGCGGCTCGAAGAGACCCGGCTCTGCGCGCTCGACCAGCGCATCGACGCCGACCTGCGGCTCGGCCGGCACCGGGAGCTGATCGCCGAACTGACCGTCCTGGTCAGCCGCTACCGCACCCACGAGAACCTTCACGGCCAGTTCATGCTCGCCCTGCACCGCTCCGGCCGCCGGGGCGAGGCCCTCGACGTCTACCAGCGGCTGCGCGCCACCCTGGTGCGCGAACTCGGCCTGGAACCGTCCGCGGCCCTGCGCGGACTCCAGCGCTCGATGCTCACGGCGGTCCCGGATGCCGCCGCCGGGACGGACGGGTCCGCGGGCGACCGGCTCCTCCGCGTCGGCTGAACCGACGGCCCCGCGGAACCTGGACGGACATACGGAGACGGATGTGGGGACACCGGGGGAGCGGGCGGAGCCGTACGGGGTGACGGGCGCGGCGGTGCCGCGCGAGATGGTCGAGGCGCTCGTCGACGCCGGCCGGCCCGCCGCCGGAGCGCTCTGCGTCATCGGCGGAAGCCCCGGCACGGGCAAGAGCGCCCTGCTGGCGGCCGCAGCCGAGCATGCCCGCCGGGCCGGTGCGACCGTGCTCGCGGCCACCGCCTCCCCGGCCGAACAGAGCCTCCCCCTCGGCATCCTCGGCCAGTTGCTCGACGGTGCCGCGCCGCCCGGACTCCCCCCGGACGCACGGACGGCCGCCTTCGACGACAACTGGCGCGGCATCCGCGACCGCGCCGCCCGCGGGCCCGTGCTCGTCACCGTCGACGACGTCCAGTACGCCGACGAGGCCTCCGCACGCTGCCTGCTCTACCTCGCCGGCCGGCTCGGCACCTCCCGGCTGCTCGTCCTCGTCGGCGGACACGGACCCGCCCGTGTCGCACCCCCGCCCGCCCTCACCGAACTGCTCCGCCACCCCGGCGCCCGACGGATCACCCTCACGACCCTGGGCGTCGACGCCACCGCCGCCTTCCTCACCGGACCCGGCGGCACGGACCCCGCCACCGCCCGTCGCCTGGCCCCGGCCTGGCACGCGGCCACCGGCGGCAATCCCCGGCTGCTGCACGCCCTGCTCGCCGACCAGGCCGCCGCCGCGACACCGCGCCCCACCCGGCCCCTCACCGGCACCGCCGTCAGACGCGCCGTCAGCCGCTGTCTGCGGGCCGCCGATCCCGCCGCCCGGGAAGCCGCCCGCGCCCTCGCCGTGGTCGCGGAAGACGCCACCGTCTCCCTCGTCGGCCGGCTCCTCGGCACCCATGACCGGGCCGCCGCCCCCCTGCTCGACGAACTCGACACCATGGGACTGGTCGCCTCCGGCAGGCTGCGCCACGAAGGCATCAGGGCGGCCGTGCTGGAGGAACTCTCACCCGGTCCCTGCGCCCGGCTGCACGAACGTGCCGCCCGGCTGCTGTACGAGGACGGCGCCGGCCCCGCCACCGTGGCCCGCCACCTCATGGCCGCCCACGCCGCCGTCGGCGGCACGGCGGCCGCCGCCCGCGTTCCGTGGGCGGTACCCGTGCTCGCCGAGGCGGCCGAACAGGCCCTGAGGGAAGGCGATCCGCGGCGGGCCGCGGGCTGCCTGCGCATCGCGCACCGCTCCGGCAGGGACGAGCGGAGCGCCGCCGTGCTGCTGGCGGCGCTGGCGCGCGCCGAATGGGAACTCGACCCGGGAACCGTCGCCTGCCATCTCACCGTCGTCGAACAAGCCCTGGAACAAGGGTGGTTCGGGCAGCAGGAGGCCGCCGTGGCGGCCGGACCGCTGCTCTGGCACGGGCGACTGCCGGCGCCCGGCGCCGTACCGGCGGCGGCCGGCGGGCTCATCCGACAGGTCTTCCCCGGAGCAGGCGGCGCGCCCACCGCCGACTCCGGCGCCCCCGAGCGCGCCCTGCGGGCGCTCGCCCTCGGCCACGCGCCACAGCCCGGGATCACCGAACTCCTCGCCGCCCTCCTGCACACCACCCGGCTGCAGCGGCCCGAGTCGTGGTGCGCCCTGCTCACCGAAGGCGCGCAGGACCCGGATCCGGGTGGATGCACGCGCACACCCGCCCGCCGGGCGGTCCTCGCGGCCGCCACGGCCGTACTGCACCACCGCACAGGGGACCACCGGGCCGCCGCCCGTTACGCGGCCGACGCCCTGCACCTGATGCCGCCGGCGTCATGGGGCGTCGCGGCCGGTGCGCCGCTGGCCGTGGCCGTGGAGGCCGCCACCTTTCGTGAGGCGCACGGGGAAGCGGCGGAGCTGCTGCGCATTCCGGTGCCGGAGGCGATGTTCCGTACCGTGTTCGGACTGCACTACCTGCTCGCCCGCGCGCACCACCAGCTCGCAGAGGGACGCAGCCGCGCCGCGCTCGCCGACTTCGACGCCTGCCGCGATCTGATGGCCGACTGGCGCCTCGTGCCGGGTGAATCCCTGGACCTGCGGATCCCGGCGGCCGAGGCGCCGGGCGTGCCGGGATCGGGCGCTGACCCGGTGGCGGCACTCAGCCGCGCCGAGCGACGGGTCGCGGTCCTCGCCGCAGAGGGCTGCACCAACCGCGGCATCGCGGACCGGCTGTTCCTCACCACCAGCACGGTCGAGCAGCACCTCACCCGCGTCTACCGCAAGCTCGGCGTGAGGTCCCGCGCGGAACTCGCCGCCCTGTGGGGGGCGCCGGGCCGGGAAACCGGCCCGGGCGCGGCGAATCGCGGGGGAACGGACCGCCGCGCCCGGGTGCTCAGGGGGTGACGGCCGTCCGGGACGGGCTCCGAGGGACGGCCGTGCGGAAACCCCGGCCGTTCTTGCGGCCGAGGGCACCGGTGGCCACCAGGGCGGACAGCAGGGGGGACGGGAGGTGCTCGGGGGTGCCCAGCTGGTCGTACAGCCGGTTCTGGATGGCGAGCGAGACATCGAGGCCGATGGTGTCGAGCAGCGCGAACGGCCCCATGGGGAAGCCGAATCCGTGCTCAACGGCGGCGTCGGTCTCCTCGATGCCGGTGTGCGGGCGCCGGAGCAGGCCGACGGCCGCCCCCAGGTAGGGGAACAGCAGGGCGTTGACGATGAAGCCGGCCCGGTCGGGGCAGTCGACGGTGGTCCTGCCGAGCCCGGCGGCGAACGCCTGCGCGCTTGCGGCCGTCTCGCCGGAGGTCCGGCCGGTGCGGACGACCTCGACCAGTTTCATCAAGGGCGCCGGGTTGAAGAAGTGCAGCCCGATGACGTCCGCGGGCCTGCCGGAGGCGGTCGCGCAGTCGGCCACCGACAGGCTGGAGGTGGTGGTCGCCAGCAGTGCTCCGGGCTTCACCGCCCTGCCCAGCGCCGCGAACCGTTCCCGTTTGACCTCCATGTCCTCGGCGACGGCCTCGATGACCAGATCGCAGTCGGCCAGGGCCGCGAGGTCGTCCGCGGAGTCGAGCAGGCGCAGTGCCGCGGCGCGGGCCTCGGGGGTGGTGCGGCCACGCCGGACGGAGCGGGTCAGGGACGCCTCGACGGATTCCAGCGCCGCGGCCGCCTTGGCGTGACTGCGCGCGACAAGGGTCGTGGGATGCCCGGCGGCCGCGGTGACCTCCGCGATCCCGCGGGCCATGGCGCCCGAGCCGAGGACGCCGACGGTGCGCAGCGGGCGTACGGGGGTGGCGTCCGGCGGCGGAGCCGGTGCGCGCAGCGGCCTGCCCTGGTCGTCGTACGCGTGGAAGCCCTCGCCGCTCTTGCGGCCCAGCGCACCGGCGGTGACCATGCGGGTCAGCAGCGGGGCGGGCTCGAAGGAGACGTCGCCGGTTCGCCGCCACAGGCGGGTGAGGGCGGTACGGGCGGTGTCCAGACCCATGGTGTCCAGGAGTTCGAGCGGTCCTTGCGGCAGTCCGCAGCCCAGGCGCATCGCGGTGTCGATGTCGTCGCGTGAGGCGTGGCCCTGGTCGAGGAAGACGACGGCCCGGTTGAGGTAGGACAGCACCAGGGCGGTGGCGTCGGCCGCCGGGCGCGAACCGATGGAGACCGGGGTCAGTCCCAGGGAGGCGATCAGCGCATCCAGGGCGGCCGCCGTCCCGGGGACGGTCAGGGCCGTGCGCACCGGTTCGACCGGGCCGCCGGGGCCGGGCGGGACCAGGAAGCGCAGTGCGGCCACCGCTTCCGGCCGGCCCGAGGCGATCGCCAGTCGGGTGAGGGGCAGTTGCGCGGTCGTCGTCACCAGGACGGCCCGCGGGGCCGCTTCGGCGATCCGCCGCAGCACCTCGGTCTTGGTGTCCGGATCCTCCGGTACGGCCTCGACGACGAGGGACGCACGGCCGAGGCGGGCGTAGTCGTCGGTGAAGCAGATGCCGTCGGTGCTGCCCGTGGCCGTCGCCGCCTTGGCCCGGCGGGCCGCACGGGCCAGGACGTCGGGATCGTGGTCGACCGCCACGACCTCGTGCCCCGCGGCGAGGGCCAGGCGCAGCAGGCTCTCACCGACGCTGCCGAGACCGACGATCGCGAGGGCCGATCGCCCCTCAGGGTGGGTCGTCATGGCTGCTCTCCTCGGTGTTCCTGTTCGCGGAAGCGGTTGATGGCGTCGAGGTGCCTGGCGCGCATCTCCTCGTCGCGCACGCCCAGGCCCTCTGCGGGGGCCAGGCACAGCACGCCGACCTTGCCCTGGTGCACGTTGCGGTGCACGTCGTGGGCGGCCTGGCCGGTCTCCTCGAGGGAGTAGACCTTCGACAGGGTGGGGTGGATCCTGCCCTTGGCGATGAGGCGGTTGGCCTCCCACGCCTCGCGGTAGTTGGCGAAGTGGGAGCCGATGATGCGCTTGAGCGACATCCACAGGTAGCGGTTGTCGTACTCGTGGTTGTAGCCGGAGGTGGAGGCGCAGGTGACGATGGTGCCGCCCTTGCGGGTGACGTACACAGAGGCGCCGAAGGTCTCACGGCCGGGGTGCTCGAAGACGATGTCGACGTCCTCGCCGCCGGTGAGCTCGCGGATGCGCCTGCCGAAGCGCTTCCACTCCCTGGGGTCCTGGTTGTGCTCGTCCTTCCAGAACCTGTAGTCCTCTGCGTTGCGGTCGATGATCGCCTCTGCGCCCATGGCGCGGCAGATGTCCGCCTTCTGCTCGCTGGAGACGACGCAGATCGGGTTGGCGCCGCCGGCCAGTGCGAACTGGGTGGCGTAGGAGCCGAGTCCGCCGCTCGCGCCCCAGATCAGCACGTTGTCGCCCTGCTTCATCCCGGCGCCGTTGCGGGAGACCAGCTGGCGGTAGGCGGTGGAGTTGACCAGGCCCGGTGCCGCTGCCTCCTCCCAGCTCAGGTGCTCGGGCTTGGGCATCAGCTGGTTCGACTTGACCAGTGCGAGCTCAGCCAGGCCGCCGAAGTTGGTCTCGAAGCCCCAGATCCGCTGCTCGGGGTCGAGCATCGTGTCACCGTGTCCGTCGGCCGACTCCAGCTCGACGCTCAGACAGTGTGCGACGACCCGGTCACCGGCCTTCCAGCGGTTCACACCCGGGCCGGTGCGCAGCACGACGCCCGCGAGGTCGGAGCCGATGACGTGGTACGGCAGGTCATGGCGCTTCGTGAGCTCGGAGAGCCTTCCGTAGCGCTCCAGGAAACCGAACGTCGGCAGCGGCTCGAAGACCGAGCTCCACACGGTGTTGTAGTTGATGGCACTCGCCATCACCGCGATCAGCGCCTCACCCGGGCCCGGCTCGGGCGTGGGCACGTCCTGCAGATGCAGGGACTTGCGCGGGTCCTTGTCGGCCGAGGCCATTCCCTCGAACATGTCCGTCTCGTCCCTGCGCACCACAACGCCCCGGTACGACTCGGGCAGCGGCAGCGCCGCCACGTCGTCCGGCGACGCGTCCTCGGAGAGCAGGGCACCGACGATCTCGTCCACGTGAATTCCCTTGCGAGTAGCGGGTCGTCCCCGGACACATTAGGGGGGTTTCCAGATCCGAGGCCCCCCTAATTTCCGGCACCGCACCCTTATCCTTTTCCCGGGGCGAAAAGGTGTGCCTGTCGCTCGTGAATCGCTGGTGTCGCATCGGGGATTCGCCGGAGAACCGCTGGAGGAATTCATGAACGGAGCAGCGAAGGCCGTCGGGTGAGGGGAACGGGCAGCTGGGCACCGGGGACCGGGGGCTGGCTCGGCGGCACCGGCCCCGCGCGCCGGGTGCCGGGTGCCGGGTGCCCGGATCGAGTCACCACGGGCGTCCGGTGGACAATGCGGCATATTCCGGTGTTCAACCCCGTGCGGAATCTACCAGGGGATTACCGGTCGGCAAGGGCCGGAAACGGAGGGCCGCTAGACAGGCGCTGGAGAATTCGGGGGCTCCGTACCGCACTTCGCTACCGTTCGTGCATCGACGATTGAAAATCGACGAGAACTCGACCACGTGCGGAGGAAACCGTGAAGATTCAGGTTCTGGGTCCGTTGAGTGCCGAGGTCAACGGGGGTTCGATTGTTCCGACGGCCGGGAAGCCTCGCCAGATCCTGGCGCTTCTCGCGCTGTATCCGGGAAGGGTGATCCCCGTACCGACACTCATGGAGGAGATCTGGGGGACCGAGCTCCCGCAGAGCGCCCTCACCACCCTCCAGACCTACATACTCCAGCTGCGCAGGCGGCTGGGCACGGCCATGGGGCCCGGTGCACCCGGCGGGGCCAAGGAGGTCCTGGCAACGCGCCACGGGGGCTATCTGCTGCAGATCCCCCCGGAGTCCGTGGACGTCCACGAGTACGAGGGCCTCGTCAGCCAGGGCCAGAGCGCCTTCGAACGCGGCGACGACGAGTCCGCCGCGGGGCTGCTGCGCCAGGCGCTCGCCCTGTGGCAGGGACCGGCGCTGGTCGACGTGCGCGTGGGCCCGATCCTGGAGATCGAGGTCATGCGGCTGGAGGAGAGCCGGCTGGTGCTGGTCGAGCGGCGCATCGACGTCGACCTGCGACTGGGACGGCACACCGAACTCCTGGCCGAGCTCACCGAGCTGATCGCCCGTCACCCGCAGCACGAGGGCCTGCACTCGCAGGCCATGGTGGCGCTCTACCGGTCCGGCCGCCAGGCCACCGCTCTGGACGTCTACCGGCGGCTGCGCACCCGCCTCATCGAGGACCTCGGCGTCGAGCCCTCGCCGCAGCTCCAGCGTCTGCATCAGGCGATGCTCACGGTGGATCCGGCCCTGGACATCACCGCGGGCCCGCGCCGCACCTCCACCTTCGACCTCTACGCGGCATAGGGAGGCGGAGGAAGAGGGCGGTTCGAGCGGATCTCCAGCGAGCTGCGCGAGGGTCCCGACGACGACGTGAGAGCCGCGGGAGGAACGGCATGGGCGTGCGAGTGGTGTGCTTCGCGCACGCCGGAGCCGGGGTGTCGGCGTTCCGCCACTGGCGGGAGCTGAGCGGCGGCGCCGTCGATCCGCAGCCGATGCTGCTCCCCGGACGTGACGGGCGCCGGCGCGAGGCCCGGGTCACCGGGCGCGCGGAGCTTCTCGGGGATCTGCGCGCACTGTTCGACGATCCGCCCCCGGGGCCGTACATCCTCTACGGGCACAGCCTCGGCGGCATCGTCGCGTACACCGTCGCGCGTGCCCTGCACGAGGCCGGACTGCCCCTGCCCGAGCTGCTGGCCATCGGGGCCTGCCCGCCGCCGGACGCGCCCCCCGGGCTCTCCGGTGCGGCCGGCGCCCCCGACGAGGAACTGCTGCGGCTCCTCGACGGGTTCGGCGCCGCGCCGGCCGGCACAAGGGCCGGTGATCTGTGGCACCGGAAGGTGTTCCCCGTGCTCCGGGACGATCTGCGGCTCGCATCGGCGCTGCGCACCGCCGCGCTGCAGCCGTCCGTCGCGGGCCCGCTGCCCGTGCCGCTGCTCGCCGTCGCCGGCGCCGAGGACCCGCTGGCCGGCGCGGAGGCGCTCGCCGGCTGGTCCCGCTGGACCTCCGGACGGTTCGTGCGACGGACCCTTCCCGGCGGGCATTTCTTCGTACGGGACCGGGAGCTGCCCCGGCTGATCGGCCGCGCCGGCCGCATCGTGCGGCGCGCCCGGGTCCACGCGGATGCCGGCGCCCACGCATGAGAAGAGAGAAGAGGCCCGCCGTGGACCGGCCGGAACCGATCCACCCCGGCCGCCTCGTCCCAGGCAGCCCCCGCCCACCCGGCAACGTGAACGGCCGCACGCGTGAACGCGTCCCGTCCCCGGCCGGCGTGCGGAGCGAGAGCGAGACGGACGTCTGCGTCGTGGGCGCCGGCCCCGCCGGGCTCGCACTGGCACTGATGCTGCTGCGCTCCGGCATCCGCGTCACCGTCGTCGAACGCTCCACCGCACTGCGGCGCGAGTTCCACGGCGAGATCCTCCAGCCCGGCGGTCAGCGCATCCTCGACGAACTCGGCGTGCTCGCCCCCGCCCGTGCCCGCGGCGCGTGCGGGCTGCGCGGGTTCCAGGTGCTGGAGCGTGAGCGGACGCTGCTCGACATCGACTACGCGCGCCTGGGCGCCCCGTACGCGACCCTGCTCGCCCTCCCGCAGCCCCATCTGCTGGAGGAACTCCTCGCGGCCTGCCGGCAGCTGACCGGGTTCACCCTCCTCGAAGGCCACCGGGTCGCGTCACTGGTCGAGAGGCGTCCCGGCGGGCCGGTCACCGGCGCCGTCGCGCACGGACCGGAGCACTCACGCACCACCGTGCGGGCACAGTGCGTCGTCGGCGCCGACGGGCGGTTCTCCAGGACCCGCGCACTCGCGGGCATCGCCGCGGGCCGCTCCGAGTCCTTCAAGCAGGACGTGGCGTGGTTCGCGCTGGAGGCCCCGGGCCGGGCCACCGGCCAGGTACGGGTGCACCGCGCGGACGGCAGCGCCGTCCTGGTCCACGACACCCACCCCGGCCGGCTGCGGATCGGCTGGACCCTGCCGCACGGCGGATGGAACCGCGCCGCCGCGCAGGGCATCGGCGCCGTCCGGCGCGAACTGGCCGGGGTGCTCCCGCAGTTCGCGGACCTGCTGGAGGAACAGCTCACCAGCCTGCGCCGGCTCACCCTGCTGGACGTCTTCGCCTCCCAGGCACAGGAGTGGGTACGCGACGGGCTCGTGCTGATCGGCGACAGCGCCCACACCCACGGGCCCATCGGCGCCCAGGGCATCAACCTCGCCCTCCAGGACGCCGCCGCGCTGCACCCCGTCCTCGTCGGGGCACTCGCCGCCGGCGGGCCGACCCGGGAGCGGCTCGCCCCCTTCCAGGAGCGCAGGGCGCCGGTCGCCGCTGCCGTGCACCGGATGCAACGGGCGCAGGCACGCGCGATGCTCGCACCGTCCGCCGGACCCGTCGCGGACTTCCTGCGCGCACGGGCCGCGGCGCTGGTGGGCCGAACCCCGATCGGCGGGAGGATCGCCCGCAGGGTCGCGTACGGCAGCGACCCCGTGCGGGTACGCACCGACCTGTTCACCCGGGGGCCGGCCCTGGCACCGGTCCGCGACACGGGCCGCGACACGGGCCGCGACACGGGCCGCGGCGCGGCCACCGGCTGACCGCTCAGGCACCCTCGTCCGGTTCCCCCGGGCGGGCCGGGTCAGAAGGACAGATGGTCGGGGGTGATGCGGCGCTCCCGCGTGAGCAGCCGCCCGTCCTCGCGCACCAGTACGTCCTCCACCACGCAGCTCGGGCCGGGCTCCGGCACCGGGTTCCACGGCCGTGTCACCCACACCAGCATGTAGTAGCGCGTGCGCAGCAGTCCGTCCGGCTGCTCGTGCACCTGCAGCATGTTGAACCAGTGCCGGCGCCGCACCTGCCCGTCGCCGAACCGCTTGCTGTGCGCGGCGCGCAGCGCCGCGGCGATGGCCGCCCGCCCCGCCACCACCGGCCGGACGGGGGACGCTGAGAACAGCCCGTTCTCGGTGAACGTCGCCGCGAAGGCGTCCGCGCGCAGATCGTCGAGCAGCTCCACCTGCTGGGCGTAGAACTGCTGCACCTCGGTGTAGGGCTCGGCGGCCGGTGCGAGGTACGGCGGGGTCGGGGGAGCCGCGGGGGCGGCGGCGTACGAGGTCATGCTGCTCCTCGGAAGAGTCGTCGGACCCGCCGGGTCCGTCCGGGTCGCT
The DNA here is from genome assembly GCF_042802855.1 of Streptomyces sp. NPDC057445. Classification (NCBI taxonomy): domain Bacteria; kingdom Bacillati; phylum Actinomycetota; class Actinomycetes; order Kitasatosporales; family Streptomycetaceae; genus Streptomyces; species Streptomyces sp. NPDC057445. Next base: position 93,002 of record NZ_JBHVDH010000025.1, read on the forward strand.
CACGTCCCCACATCGTCCGTGGCGCAGATCGAGCGCTCTTCGAAGACTCCTCAAGCGCTTCTGTGGACCGTGGGACGCCGGATCATCCCGAGCAGGAGGACAGCGCCGTGCCGATCTTCACGTACCCGGAACTGCCCCTCGACGGACTGCTGCGCCGGGCCGCCGTGCGCGACCCGGCGGGCTGCGCCGTCCGCAGCGGGCACGACGCCACCACCTTCGCGGAACTCGACATGCGCGCCGACCGGTACGCCGCCTACCTGGAGCGGACGGTGGGACGGCGCGGCGCGCGGATCGGGGTGGCCAACGTCCTCGGCGCCGAGTTCGCCGCCGCCTACTACGGGATCGTGCGCAGCGGGAACACCGTCGTCCTGCTCAACCCCCTCATCAGGGAAGCGGCGCTGCTGCACGTGTGCTCACAGGCGGCCGTCGAGCTCGCCTTCGTGCCCACCGCCACCGCCGAGGTCCTGGCCAAGCGGGGCGACGGGCTGCCCGCCCTGCGGCACGTCGTCGTCACCGACGCGCCCGACATGGTCGTACCCGCCGACGCCCTGCCGCTGGAGGCCGCACTGGACTCGCTGCCGCCGGACACGGCGGGGGCCGCCGGACTCGGCGCAGGCCCGGCCGACCTGGACGCCGACGCGTGCATCCAGTTCACGACGGGGACGACGGGCCGCCCCAAGGGCGTCCGGCTCACCCACCGCAACCTGGTCGCCAACGCCGCGCAGACCGCCGCCGCGCACGGGCTGGGCAGCGACTCGGTCACCCTCAACCACCTGCCGCTGTACCACACCATGCACCTCAACTCGGCGGTGTACGCCGGTGCCTGCCAGGTGCTGTGCCCCGACCCCGACCCGACGGCGGCCCTGGGTCTCGCCGCCCTTACCGGGACCACCCACTTCTACGGGCTGCCCGCGAGGCTGCACCGGCTCGCGGCGGAGTTCCGCTTCGCCGGACACGAGCAGGGACACGAGCAGGGACACGAGCAGGGACACGAGCAGGGACACGAGCAGGGACAGGACCGGGGGCGGGAGGAGGGACGCGAGCCGGGACAGGACCGGGGGCGGGAGGAGGGACGCGAGCCGGGACAGGACCGGGGGCGGGAGGAAGGACGCGAGCCGGGACGCGAGCCGGGACCGGCGCCGCTCCCGGTGACGGACCGGCTGACCGCCGTGCTCTCCGGTGGTACCGCCCTGGCCCCCGCCGACGCCCGCCTGCTGCGCGAGCGCCTCCGCGTCCCGGTCGTCCAGGGCTACGGCATGGCCGAACTGTCCCCTCTCACCCACTCCCAGAGCCCGACCGCCGACGCCAGGACCGGCTCCGTCGGCACCGCCGTACCCGGCACCGAATGCCGCATCGTGCACCTGGAGACCCGCGAGCCGCTCGATGTGTACGCCACCGGTGAGGTGCAGGTGCGCGGCCCGCAGCTGATGGCCGGCTACCTCGGCGAGAGCGGCCACCCGGCCGGCGCCGACGGCTGGTTCTCCACCGCGGACGTCGGCTACCTCAACCGGGACGGGGAGCTGTTCCTCGTCGACCGGCTCGGCGACGTCTTCAAGTACGACAACGAACTCGTCTCCCCGACCGCCGTCGAGGGCGTCGTGACGGCAGACCCCCGGGTGGCCGAATGCGTCGTCGTCGGCTGGCCCGACCCCGTCCACGGGTCCGTCGTCTGGCTCGGCGTCGTGCTGCGCGACCCGGACGCGGCAGGGCTGCTCGACGTACTCGACTCCATCGTCGAGGACGCCAACGAACGGCTCGCCCCCCATGAACAGATCCGCCGTGTCGAGGTCCTCGACGCCGTCCCCCGCACTCCCGTCGGCAAGCCGGACCGCAGACTGCTGCGCCGCGACATCCGCAACCGCGCCGCGGCCGAGGCCGCCGTATGAGAGGAGAGGATCCCGTGACCTCAGAAGTCCTGGTCGTCGGAGCCGGCCCGGTCGGCCTGACCGCCGCCCACGAACTCGCCCGCCGCGGACTGCGCGTGCGGATCGTCGACGCCGCCCCCGGCCCGGCCCGCACCAGCCGCGCCGTCGCCGTCCACCCTCGCACACTGGAGACCTTCGACCAGATGGGCGTGGTGGAACCGGTCCTCGAACAGGGCCGCAGGAACCGCGCGTTCACGATGTTCGCACGCGGCCGGAGACTCCTCCGGCTCGACGCCGACTACTCCTCCATGCCCACCCGCTACCCGTACACCGTCATCATCGAGCAGACCCGCACCGAGTCCGCGCTGCGCGCGGCCGTCGCCCGGCTGGGCGTCACCGTCGAATGGGGCGTCAGGCTCACCGCCCTGGAGCAGGACCGCGACGGCGTCGGGGCCCGGCTCGAACACGCCGACGGCACCGTCGAGGAGTACCGGGTTCCCTGGCTCGTCGGCTGCGACGGCGGGCACAGCACCGTCCGCGGACAACTGCGGCTGCCGCTGATCGGCGAGTCCAGCGAGACGTGGGAACTGGCCGACGCGCCCGTCACCACCGACCTGCCCCCGGACACCATCTACTGGGCCCACACGGGACAACAGGCCCTGATGATGGTCCCGTACAGCCGCGAGGGCCACTGGCGGCTGCTGGACACCGCACCCGCGCGACCCGGCGCGGACCCGCGCCCGGCCGCCGTCCGCTTCGGCGAGAAGCTCACCGCCGGACTCGGCCGCGAGGTCCGGGTCGGCGAGCCCAGGTGGACGTCCGTCTTCACCTTCCAGCAGCGCATGGTGCCGCGCATGCACGACGGCCGCGTCCTGGTCGCCGGCGACGCCGCCCATGTGCACAGCCCGGCCTCGGGCCAGGGCATGAACACCGGCGTCCAGGAGGCGTACAACCTCGCCTGGAAGCTCGCCATGGTCGCCCGCGGGCAGGCCGGCCGGGAACTGCTGAGCACCTACAGCGAGGAGCGGGTGCCGATCGGCAGGGCCCTGCTCGGCTCCACCCGCAAGGCCACCTTCCTCGTCCAGTTCAAGAACACCCTGGCCGCTGTCATGCTGCCGGTCGTCCTGGCCGCCGTCCGCAACGCCGCCCCGCTGCGCCGCGCCGTCCAGCGCAAGGTGCTCGGCGGTATGTCGGGACTGCGCATCGGCTACCCCGAGAGCTCCCTGACCACCGTCACCTCCGCCGCGTCCGGCGCGCTGCCGCCCGGCACCCGGGCCGCCGCCGCCACGGGCGCGGAGCCCGGCCACCACGCGCTGCGCGCCGAACTGCGCGACGTCCGCTGGTCGCTGCTGGTCGCGGCGGGCGGCTCACCGGAGGCCCGGCAGGTCGCCCGCGCCGCCACCGCGCACGCCGCCTGGCTCTCCGTACGGACCGTCGGCGGCCCGCGCAGCTCGCCCGGCCCGCTGGTGGACCAGGGTGGCCGGCTGCTGCGGACCCTCGGCCTGGCACCGGGCGGCTGGCTGCTGATCCGCCCCGACGGCTATGTCGCGGCGGGCGGCGAGTCACTCACCGGGACCGCCCTGGACCGGGCGCTGGCGCCGCTCGGCCACACGGTGCCGCGCCCCGGCCCGGCATCCGTCGTGTCGCCGGCCGTTCCCGGTACGGCCGCGACCGCGGTCCGTGCCGCGGGGGTACGCCGATGACGGAACCCTGCCGCACCCGCCGCACGGTGCACGAGACCGAGGTCGCCGCGCCGGCCGGTGTGGTCTACGGGCTCATCGCCGACGCGGCGCGGTGGCCGCTCTGCTTCCCGGCCGATGTGTACGTCGAGCGTCTGCGGTTCGACGGCGTCAGCGAGCGGCTGCGGCGCTGGACCACCGACGGCGGCGCCGTCACGGCCGTCACCCTCGGCCGTGTGCTGGACGCGTCCCGCCGCCGGGTCGAGTTCCGTCAGGAGAGCCCGGCGGCTCCCCTCACCGCGACCTCGGGCAGCTGGACCGTCGACGCGCTCGGCACCGACCGGGCACGGCTGACCCTGCGGCAGGAGTTCACGGCCGGCGGCGCCCTGACCGGGGACACCGGGCGGGCCGCCGAGGCCGTCGGCCGGGCCGAGTCCGCCCATCTGACACGGCTGGCCGAGAGCTGGGACCGGCTCGACGAACTCGTTCTCTCCTTCCAGGACTCGGTCCGCGTCGAGGCACCGCCCCAGCGGGTGTACGACTTCCTCGAGCAGGCCGGCCGGTGGCCGGACCGGCTGCCCCATGTCGCCCGGCTCGACCTCGCAGAGGCCGGCGAGGGGGTCCAGGTCATGACGACGCAGACCCTCACCCCGGACGGCGCCGCATACACCACGGAGTCCGTCCGCGTCTGCTTCCCCGGCCGGTACCGCATCGCCCACAAACAGATCCGCACCCCTGCTGCCCTCACGTCGGCCCACACCGGCGTCTGGACGGTCACCGGCGACGCCTCCGGCAGCACGGTCACCTCCCGCCACGGTGTCGTCCTGCGGCCCGGGGCCGTCACCGGCGTGCTAGGTCCTGACGCCACACCGGCGACGGCCCGCCGCCATCTGCGCGAGGCCCTGGGCCGCGAGAGCACGGCGACGATGGAGTACGCCAAGCGGTACGCGGAGGCGGCACAGAAGTCGTCCGCCCGCTGAGACCCGCGGGGCCGTCGTCGGGGGTGCGCGGCCCGTCCCGGAACGAGCGCCCGGGGCCGGGACTTCGACGGATTCTCCAGCGGATGCCGAGAGCGTGCCGAGCATCCTCCGCGCTCCCCTGGAGCAGGACATGTGCCCGCACCCTGCCGGCGCCCGGTCCGCGCCCGGCGGATGCGAGCGGCACCTCCGTACGGGCCGGGGACCAGGGCGTATCCCACCTGCCTGCCCGCCCGCTCCCCGCTCCCGTACGAACCGGCCGAGGGCGACGACGACTTCTTCGCGCGCGTCCGCGGGGGTGCTCGTGTGCGTCAAGAGCAGCCGCCGGACAGCGGCCCAGCCGTGCCCGAGTGCGCGTGTACACCCGGTCGAGAGGTCCTCGAGCGGATCTCCGGCGCCTCAGGCGAATCTCGGAAGCAAGGGCGAGAGAGGTGTTGAGCCGATGTCAGGTGACCGAGTGCAGCGCACGTCGTACGCGGTGGATGTGGCCGCGCCCGCCGGTGTGGTCTACGGACTGATCGCGGACACGACCCAGTGGCCGCTGTTCGTCCCGCCGAGCGTCCACGTCGAGCGGCTGGAGTTCGACGGGACCAGCGACCGCTTCCGCATGTGGGTGACCGCCGACGGCGGTGTGAAGTCCTGGATCTCGCGCAGGTCGCTGGACCCGGGACGCCGCACCATCGACTTCCGCCAGGAGGTGCCGGCCGCGCCCGCCACCTCCATGGGCGGCCGGTGGGCCGTCGAGGAGCTGGGACGCGAGCGGTCGCGGCTGACCCTCGTCCACGACTTCACGGCGGCGGACGACTGCCCCGCCGCGACCGAGTGGCTGACCCGCGCCACCGACTCCAACAGCCGTGCCGAGCTGGCGCAGCTGAAGGAGACCGCCGAACTCTGGACGAAGCTGGACGACCTCCGGCTGACCGTCGAGGACTCGGTACGGATCCACGGGCCCGCCGAACTCGTCTACGACGTCCTGTACGGCGTGGAGGACTGGCCCGGGCACCTCCCGCACGTGGACCGTCTCGACGTCCGGGAGGACCAGCCCGGGATCCAGGTCATGAGCATGGAATCCCGCACCGCCGACGGCGCCGTCCGCACCACCGGGTCGGTCCGGGTCTGCTTCCCGCACGCCGGCCGGATCGTCTTCAAGCAGACGGCCACCCTCCCGCTGGTGGCGGCGCACACCGGCGAGTGGTCGGTCGTCCCCGACGAGACCGGAGTGACCGCGGTCGCCACCCACAACGTCCTGCTGCGCGAGGAGGCCGTCGGGGCCCTCCTCGGCCCCGGCGCGGACATCGCACAGGCACGCCGGCACGTACACGAGGCGCTGAGCCGCACCAGCACGGCGACGCTCGACCTCGCCAAGCGGCACGCGGAGTCCGCCGTCCGCATCCTGCGGCCGGGGAGTTGACCAGTCATCCCATGACCGAGACACCCCACCTCGTGCGAGCGCCCGCCGCCGCGGAGGACACGCCCGGGCGGCGCACCGCGGAGGAGCAGGCGCTCCACCGGGCCGCGCGGCTGGAGGCCCTCCTCGGCGACCCGCTCGACCCCGGCAATCCGCACGGCACCGCCGCGCTCATCGCCGCCGACGACCTGCGCCGCCCGCCCGCCGCCACCGAACGGCTGCTCGCCGAGGCCGGTCTGGCCGCCGAGTTCGTCCCCGCCGAGTTCGGCGGGCGGCTCACCCGTGCGGATCTGCTCGTCAAGGTGCTGCGCCCGGTGTTCCGCCGCGACGTCGCGCTCGGCTTCGGCTTCGGCATCACCGGGCTGTTCGCCACCGCCGCCGTCTGGGCGGCGGGTAGCACACGCCAGCGCGAGGAGACCGCCGCGGTGCTCCTCGGCGGCGGTCGCGCCTCGATCGTCCACCATGAACTGGCCCACGCCAACGCCATCCTGCGGGACGAGTTCACCGCCACGTCCCGCCCCGGCGGCGGCTATGCGCTCAGCGGGCGCAAGGACGTCATCATGAACGCGGCCCGCTCGGACGCGTACGTCGTCTATGCCCGCACCGCCCCCGAGCGCGGCCCGCGCAGCCACTCCGTTCTGCTGCTGCGCCCCGACGACCTGCCCGCCGACGGGCTGCGCCGACTGCCCCGGGTCCACACTTCCGGGATGCGCGGAGGCCTGTTCTCCGGGCTGGAGTTCACCGGTTGCCCCGTTCCCGGGGACGCACTCGTCGGCCGCCCCGGCGAAGGCGTCGCCCTCGCCCTGCGCACCTTCCAGGTCAACCGGTGCCTCATCCCCGGTGTCGCCGTCGCCGCCGCAGGCACCGTGCTGCACTCGGCCGTCCGCGCCGCTTCCGCCGGCCGCAGCGCACCGGTCGCCCGCCGTCGGCACAAGCCGCTCGCCGGTGTGTTCGCTGACCTGCTCGCCTGCGACAGCATGGCCACCGTCGCCCTGCGCTCCCTCAGCCTGCTGCCGGAGCGTGCCCATCTGCCGGCCGCCGCGGTCAAGTACGTCGTACCGGACCTGCTCAGGGAAGACCTCGAGGAACTGGCTTCCGTACTGGGCGCACACGGCTACGAGCACGGCAGCCCCCAGTTCGGCACCCTGGAGAAACTCGTACGCGACCTGCCCGTCGCCGGGCTCGGGCACGCGGGCACCGCCGCCTGCCAGGCCGTCATCGTCCCCCAGCTGCGAACCCTGGCAGAACGCTCCTGGTTCACCACCGGGGAACCCCCCGCCGCCCTGTTCCGGCCCGGAGGCCGGCTGCCCGACCTCGACTACCGGCTGCTCGGCATCGCCGGCGCGGAGGACTTCCTGCCCGCCTCTCTCGTCGCATCCGCGTCCCGGCTGGCCGGCGGCGGCGCGGCCGGTACCCACATCGCCGCCCTCGGCGTCCTCGCCGGGGGCTTCGTCGACGAACTGCACACCCTGCGCGCGATCTGCGCGGACCTGCCCACCGGGCGGGCCGCCCTCTCCGACCCCGCGGTCGTCGTCCTCGGCGACCGCTACGCGATGATCCTGGCCGCTGCCGCGGTCCTCGGCATCTGGGAGAACCAGGACGGCACCGACCCCTTCCTGTCCGACCCCGCGTGGGCGGTCCTCGCGCTCACCCGGCTCGCCGGTCGTCTGGGCATCGCCGTACCCGAACTGCCCCCGGGCTGCCTGGAGCACGTGCTCGACGAGCTCGTCCGCCGCTACCGGGCCGGCCTCAGTTACGACCTGGACGCCACCCCGCTCCGTCCCTGAGCCACGGGCACATCCGAGCCACGCACCCCCGAGCCACGCACCCCCGAGCCATGAACCAGTCACCGCAGAGGAGGTAAGGACCGTGCCGGACCAGCTCGGTCCCCGGGGCGGCCGCACCATCGCCGCGCCCGTCCACGTCACCGGACCCGAAGGGCCCTGGGACGCGGTGTACGAGGGCCTGGAGGAACACGGCAACGCCGTTGTCCACGCGACCTGGGGAGAGTGGCTCACCGCCGCCCTCGCCGACTCCTCGCTGAGGCATCTGCTGGGCCGTGACTGGCAGCGCTACCGGCGTACCGCCGACGCCGCCGTCCGCTACCGCTTCGTCACCTCCCGCATGGTCGTCAAATACACCGCCGCCGCCGCCCTGCGGACCGCTCCGGCGGCGCTCGACCTCGCCTACAAGATCGGCGGGCGACCCTATATCCGCGGCCTCGACCAGATCGACGTCAGCCTGAGCCACACGGACGACGTCATCACGGTGGGCGTCAGCCGCACCGGCCGGATCGGTGTCGACGTCGAACCGGCGAAGCGGCCGATGTCCTTCGAACTGCTCCACGACCACATGTGCACCCCGGCGGAGCAGGCCGAGCTCGCCCGCATGCCGGACGAGCGCAAGGCCGCCGAACTGCTGCGGCTGTGGACCCTCAAGGAGGCCTACACCAAGGCCCTCGGACAGGGACTGCGGCTGGGATTCACGGAGTTCGGCTTCGGCCTGGAAAGCGGCGATCTGCTCGCTCCGGACGGCAGCGTCGCCGCCCGTGGCGAATGGTCCTTCGCCACCTACGAGGTCCTCGGCCGCTACCTGGTCAGCGTGGCCTGCCACGACACCGGCCTCGCCCCGGACCGGGACACGGCCGTCCACACGATGCTCGACGACGGATTCATGGGGGCCGTCGAAGAAGTGCTCGCCGACGGCTGACCCCGTCCGGCCGTCACGCCGGCCCGTGCCGGTGCGCGCGAGCGAGCCGCCCGTACTCCCGTACCCGCCTTCCGTTTCCACGACGACCTACGACGGCCTACGACGACCTACGACGACCCACGACGACCCAGGAGGGACAGATGACCGTCACCGCCCCCGCGCCCGTGACGGCGGTCATGACTCCTGGCCCGCGGCTCCCCGGAGCTCCACGGCCCGCCGGCGCCCGCCGCCCATGGCCCCGCCCCGGCACCCGCGGTCCCGTGGCCGCCGACACCGCGGCGCCGGCCGCCGCGGCCGACAGGCCCGTACGGCCTCCGCACCGGCCACGCGCATCGGGTGCGGCCGGCCGAACCACACCTCATCACCTGGAGTCCTCATGACCCGTCGCCTGTTCACCTCGGAGTCCGTGACCGAGGGACATCCCGACAAGATCGCCGACCAGATCAGCGACACGATCCTCGACGCGCTGCTGCGCGAGGACCCGGCCTCCCGCGTGGCCGTCGAGACCCTCATCACCACCGGTCTCGTCCATGTCGCGGGCGAGGTGACGACCAGGGCGTACGCCCCGATCGCACAGCTCGTCCGCGAGAAGATCCTGGAGATCGGCTACGACTCCTCCACCAAGGGCTTCGACGGCGCCTCGTGCGGCGTGTCGGTGTCGATCGGCGCCCAGTCGCCGGACATCGCCCAGGGTGTGGACACGGCGTACGAGTCGCGGGTCGAGGGTGCCGCCGCGGGCAGGGACACCGACGAGCTGGACAGGCAGGGCGCCGGTGACCAGGGCCTGATGTTCGGGTACGCCTGCGACGAGACGCCCGAGCTGATGCCGCTGCCGATCCACCTCGCGCACCGGCTCTCGCGCCGTCTGTCCGAGGTCCGCAGGGACGGGACCGTCCCCTACCTGCGCCCTGACGGGAAGACCCAGGTCACCATCGAGTACGACGGCGACAAGGCGGTCCGCCTGGACACGGTCGTGGTGTCCTCACAGCACGCGTCCGACATCGATCTGGACTCGCTGCTCGCGCCCGACATCCGCGTGCACGTCGTCGAGCACGTGCTGGCCGCCCTGGCCGACGACGGCATCAAGCTGGACACCGACGGCTACCGGCTGCTGGTCAACCCGACCGGCCGCTTCGAGATCGGCGGTCCGATGGGCGACGCCGGCCTGACCGGCCGCAAGATCATCATCGACACGTACGGCGGCATGGCCCGCCACGGCGGTGGCGCGTTCTCCGGCAAGGACCCGTCCAAGGTCGACCGCTCGGCGGCGTACGCGATGCGCTGGGTCGCCAAGAACGTCGTGGCCGCGGGCCTCGCGTCGCGCTGCGAGGTCCAGGTCGCCTACGCGATCGGCAAGGCAGAGCCGGTGGGCCTGTTCGTGGAGACCTTCGGCACCCACACCGTGGACGTCGACCGCATCCAGCGGGCCATCACCGAGATCTTCGACCTCCGCCCGGCGGCGATCATCCGCGACCTCGACCTGCTCCGCCCGATCTACGCGCAGACCGCGGCGTACGGCCACTTCGGCCGTGAGCTCCCCGACTTCACCTGGGAGCGCACCGACCGCGCGGACGCGCTGTCCGCCGCCGCGAAGTCCGCGGCCAAGGCCTGACGGACCCGTCCGGCGCCCCGAGGCACCGTCCCCCGGGGCGCCCGGCCCGCCCGCACCCCTCACGACCTCACAGGAGAGCCCTCGTGCGCATCGCGGTGACAGGATCCATCGCCACGGATCACCTCATGGCCTTCCCCGGCCGGTTCGGCGACCAACTGCTGCCCGACCAGCTGGAACACGTCTCGCTCTCCTTCCTCGTCGACACCCTCGAGGTCCGGCGCGGCGGTGTGGCGGCCAACATCGCCTACGGACTCGGCGGCCTCGGACTCGCACCCCGCCTGGTCGGATCGGTCGGCATGGACTTCGCCGAGTACCGGGTGTGGCTCAAGGAACACGGCGTGGACACCGGCGGTGTGCACGTCTGCGCGGACCGTCAGACGGCGCGCTTCATGTGCATCACCGACCGGGACGCCAACCAGATCGCGTCGTTCTACGCCGGTGCCATGGCCGAGGCGGCGCGGATCGATCTGCGCCCGCTGGCCGGCCGTGACGGGGGCGTGGACCTCGTTCTGGTCTCGCCCAACGACCCCGCGGCGATGGTCCGCCACACCGAACAGTGCCGCGAACTCGGCCTGCCCTTCGCCGCCGACCCCTCCCAGCAGCTCGCCCGGCTCGACGGCGACCAGACCCGCTCGCTGATCGACGGTGCCCGCTGGCTCTTCACGAACGAGTACGAGGCGGCCTTGCTGCGCGAACGCACCCGGTGGACGGACGACGAGATCCTCGACCGCGTCGGCACCTGGGTCACCACCCTCGGGGCCGACGGTGTCCGGATCGACGGCAAGGGCCTGCCGACGCTCACCGTCCCGGCCGTCCCCGATCTCCGCCCCGAGGATCCCACCGGCGTCGGAGACGCCTTCCGTTCCGGGTTCCTGGCCGCGATCAGCTGGGACCTGCCGCTGGAGAGCGCCGCCCAGCTCGGCTGCGCGATGGCCGCCCTGGTCCTCCAGGCGGTCGGCCCGCAGGACTACGAGGTCAGTCCCGCCCTGCTGCTCGCCGTCGTGGAGCGCGTCTACGGCGGCGGAGCGGCGGAACTGCTCGCCCCCGCCCTGCGGGAGCTGCGATGACGGCCGCCGCGCGGATCGCCGCCCTCCGGCAGACGCCGGCCACGCCGTCGGCCCGAGGCCCGGCGAGGCCGCGGCGAAGCTGTTGGCCGCCGGCCCCTGCCGCGGCCACCTCGAACTGCACGGTCTGTCCGTCCGGTCGGCCCGGCGTGCGGCTCTCCGAGGAGCTCCGGCTCCGTCCCGGGTCGTCCACCGACGCCCTCGTCGTCCACCACCCGCAGGCCACGTACGTCACCCGCACGCCGAGCTGAAAGGAACGAGCCGTGGCAGCAGTTGTCGCAGAACGTCCGGCCCGCCCGGACCCTACGGGCCTCCCGCGCTCCCGGCCTGCCGCGACGCAGGGCGTGGGCGAACTGCTGGCAGGCGGGCAGCGCTCGTTCTCGTTCGAGTTCTTCCCGCCCAGGACCGAGGCCGGTGAGCGCGTCCTGTGGAACGCCATCCGGCGGATCGAGGCCTTCGCGCCCTCTTTCGTCTCCGTCACCTACGGCGCCGGAGGATCGTCCCGGGACCGTACCGTCGAGGTCACCGAACGCATCGTGGCCGAGACCACCCTGCGGCCCGTCGCGCACCTGACGGCGGTGGGCCACTCGGTGGCCGAACTGCGCCACATCATCGGCCGGTACGCGGACGCCGGGATCCGTGACGTCCTCGCCCTGCGGGGCGACCCTCCCGGTGACCCCAAGGGTGTGTGGACCCCGCACCCGCAGGGCTTCACCCACGCCCACGAGCTGGTCAGCCTGATCCGGCAGCTCGGCGACTTCAGCGTCGGTGTGGCGGCCTTCCCGGAGCGTCATCCGCGCTCGCCCGGCTGGACCGACGACATCCGGCACTTCGCCGCCAAATGCAGAGCGGGCGCGGACTACGCCATCACCCAGATGTTCTTCGACGTGGAGGACTATCTGCGGCTGCGTGACCGGCTGGTCTCTGTGGGCTGCCTCACGCCGGTCATCCCCGAGATCATGCCCGCCACCGACGCACGGCAGATCCGCCGCTTCGCCGAACTCAGCGACGCACGCTTCCCCGAGGCGCTGGCCCTGCGCCTGGAAGCGGCCCGCGACGACCCGGCAGAGGGACATCGCATAGGTGTCGAGTACGCCACGGCCATGGCAGAGCGGCTGCTGGCCGAAGGAGCCCCCGGGCTGCACTACATCACTCTCAACCGGTCCACGGCGACCCTCGAGATCCACCAGAACCTCAACCTGAACACCGACACCCCGGAGTAGTTCATGTCCACCCAGCCCAGCGCCGCTCTCACCGATTTCAGGGTCGCCGACCTTTCCCTTGCCGATTTCGGCCGTAAGGAGATCACTCTGGCCGAGCATGAGATGCCCGGTCTGATGTCGATCCGTGAGGAGTATGCGGAGCAGCAGCCGCTGGCCGGTGCCCGGATCACCGGTTCGCTGCACATGACGGTGCAGACGGCGGTGCTGATCGAGACGCTGGTGGCCCTTGG
>NZ_JBHVDH010000026.1:0-12697 GCF_042802855.1 Streptomyces sp. NPDC057445
ATGCCCGCTGTCACGCGAGAAACGTCAAGCCACATTCGACCCGGCAATCCCAGACCAGCCCGCCCGGCAAACCATCACCAAACACCCCTGCAGGGGCAAAACGCTCTTTAAGTGCGTGTTTTTGATCCCAGGGGCCGTGCCTGCGGTGATCGATGGGTTGTGGGCATGGTTGCGAATGAGGGTGTGGCCGTCGCAGGGACGGACGTTGATGACCGAGGCTGTCCGACACGATGGCTTGGGTGGAGGAGCAGGTAGGCGAAGGGGGGTCTGCCGCATCGACGCTGTCGAACGGCCGCGTGGTGGATGGACTTCGGAGATGCGGCGTCTGCGCATCGGCGGAACGGGAGAGCCGCAGTGGCTGGTGCTGAGGTCGTTCGTGAAGCCATTCTTCGTTCAGCATGCGAAGGGGTTGCTCACTCGCGAAGCGGACACCTTGCGCCTGCTCAGCGAGACCGATGTGCCGGTGGCGGCATTCCGCGGTGTCGATGCGACCGCGGTGTACTGCGACCACCCGTCGTTGCTGATGTCGCTGCTGCCCGGCAGCGTGCAGTTGGGTGAGGAAGCGGGGCTGCGGGCCGGGGCCTGGACCTCGCCTGACCGGGTGCGGCTGCCCGAAGCCACCGAGCGGCTGGACGTGTGGCAGCGCGCTGTGGACATCAGCCGTCGCGATCCCCCTGACTACCAGCCTTGCTTCCTGCACCGGGATTTCCACCCCGGCAACGTGCTCTTCACCGGGCAGGGCGACCGTCTGGAGATCACTGGTGTCGTTGACTGGGTGGAGACGTCCTGGGGGCCGGCCGATCTGGACGTGGCGCACTGTTCCACGGCCCTGGCTCTCCTGCACGGCGCCCAGGAGGGAATGCGGCTGGCTGATCGCTATCTGGCTTCAGGGGGCACGTTGAGCGAGGACCCGGCAGCTCACCTGTACTGGCGCGTCCTGGATGCACTCGCGTTCGCGCCGGATGCCGAGAAGGTCGCGGTGCCCTGGCGGGAAATGAGACGCGAAGACCTGACTTCGGCCCTGCTCACAAGCAGGCTGGAGGACTACCTTGAGGAGCTCTTCCGCCGCTTCGGCTGATCATCTCCACCCGGCGGCGCCCGAGCAGTAAGCCGAGCCACGTCCCGGGAATCACCGCGCGGGGCGGTGAACAGTGGCTTGGCCTTCGTTACGCCTGCTTAAGCAGACTTCGTAGACGCCAGGGTGTCATCCGGTAGGCCGCTATCCCTACGGCTAGCAGTCCCAGACTCATCCCGAGACTGGTCGGCTGATCCACCACGGGCGAGCGGGTGAAGTCCCACCACGGGTAGCTGCCTGTTCCATCCTGAACACTCCAGTAGCTGACGAGAAGAAGAACCAGTGCGGGCAAGATCCACCCCTGCCGCCAACCGAACATACGCCCGCTGAGCAGCCCCAGCCCGGTCCACCCCGGAAGAGCGCCGGTCATGACTTCCAGTACTCGGCCTTCCACGGATATGGCGCACGCGCCTAGGAAAATGGCCATGCTCACGGCCCACAGAATTGTCAGCCGCAACGCCCTCCCGCGGTGAAAGCGGGTAGTGCCGACTGCCTCCAGCGCCGCCATGCGGCTGTGCAGGGACAGTACCGGCAGGACGCCCGCGAACATGGCTAGCATTCGCCAGCTTGGGGTTCCTGGGCCCTGCGCACCCGCCACGGTAGGCAGAGGAGCCAGTTTGTTTCCTAGCAAGGCTACGGCCAGTCCGCTGAGCAGGACCATGAGCAGGACACTGCCCGGCTGCCGTACGCCGCACGGTGGGTGGAAGCGCCTGCTCCGACCGAGCCACCGGGTTGGTAGCAGTGTGTCGGTGCGCGTACCGGAGGGGGTGTCAGGCACAGTATTTCTCCAGGACGTGCCGCACCGTTGCCATGACCCACGCGCTCTGCTCCGCCTCAGGACGGTCGGCCATCTCCTTGCCGGTCTCCATTGCTTTCGCCATGGATGCCGTCATTCCCGCTTCCTTGTACTCCGGCTCGCCGCCACCGGCCAGCCGTTTCTCGAGCCACCGTTCCACAGCGAGCACTGATTGATCATCGGCTTTCTCTTGAGCTAGAAAGCCCTTGAAGTTATTTTCTTGGCAGGCGGCGAACGTCTGTGTGCTGATTGCCCTTGCCACACCGTCGGCCATCGACCAGACGGAACCACTGTCTAGGTAGAAGTCACCGCCCCAACTGCGGTCCATGGTGTAGACAAGGCCGTTGGAGTAGACCGTCTTTGGCATAGCCAGTACTGGAGGCAGGTTTTCGGCCCGCGTCAGCACATCCTGGGCCATCGCCTTGTACTTTTCCTCCTCGGGCCACAGGCAGATATCGGCACTGCCCTTGACGCAGGTCATTGATGGGGAGCCGTGCCGCTCATCAATCACTGGATTTCCAGAGGCTGCCGCGGTCGCGGCGAGTGCCACGACGGTAGCAAGTCCTGCTAGTGGGTTGATGCGCGAGATCCGGGGGCCATACGGCAGCCAGAGGCAGGCAGTGAGGAGCAGCAAAGCAGCCAGCAAGCGCATTCCTATATCCAGGAGGTCGGGCTGCATTCGGGCCGGGCCATTTACCACGGAAAAGTCGATGTCGAGCGCCATGGGAATGAGCAGCCAGCCGAGAGCACCGACCGCTGGCCCCCAGCGGGTGGACAGCAGTCGCCCGATGACCCAGCCGAATCCTGTCGCGGTCAGGAGGGTCGCGACACCGAGCAGGAGGTACCCCAGGTACTGGTTGAAGCCGGGCGGCCACGAGGACGCGGTGACTGTGAAGCAGACCGCCTGCCCTACCAGGTAAGGAACGAGGAAGAGATACAGGACCACGGCGATGCGTGACAGTTCGGCCTGCGGCCTGGGCCGGGGCATCGCGGTCAGAGTGTCTGCCATCTCGGCCGGGCGGCGCAGCGAGGAGGTCCACGCTGCCGCAGCCGCGGCGAAAACGCCCAGAAGGAGGGTGGGGACCTGTCCTACGGCGCCGGTGTCTCCCCACAGTCCGTGCCAGTAGTCGTCACGGGTGAGGATGAGGATGAGATCGAGTGCGATCAGGGGGACGAGCAGCCACCGCAGCGGGGAAGAACGCAGTGCGAGGAGGAAGGAGGTCACAGTTCCCGCTCTCCGTCCGGCAGCAGTTCCATGTAGGCACGCTCCAACGGGGTGTGTCCGGCGGTCCCGTCACCGGCCCGGTCTGCCATCTCGGCCACCTCGCCATTAAAGAGCACCCGCCCGCTGTGCAGGACGACGACGCGGTCACAAGCGGCGGCCACATCGTCAATGAGGTGCGTGCTCAGCAGGACTGTGGTGTCGGTGAGTTGAGCGAGAATCCGACGGAACTGCAGGCGCTGGCGTGGGTCCAGACCTACAGTGGGCTCGTCAAGGATCACCAGACCCGGGTCGCCGACGATGGCCCATGCGATTCCCGCACGCTGCCGCATGCCACCGGAGAGCCGGGACATCCGCTCCTGCTTGCGGTCCGCCAGGTCAACCTGGCTCAGTGCTCGCTCAACAGCGCTGGACCGGAGTTTGCCAGGTACCTGGCGCATCCATGCCCCATACTCAACGAAGTCACGTACGCGCATCCCCGGGTCCCACCCGAACCGCTGGGGCAGATAGCCGATCCTACGGCGGATACGCCGCGCGGCCTTCTCTCCATCGATGGTCACACCATCGAGAGCAACACGGCCGCGCAGCGGTGGCTGCACCGTAGCCAGGGTCCGCATCAAAGTTGACTTACCTGCGCCGTTGGGCCCGAGGAGGCCCGTTACGCCGGGGCGGAGTTCGAGGTCGAGGCCCTCAAGGACCCATGTCCCGGATATCCCTGACGAAGGTCGGATACGTGAACCTGCATATAGGCACCTTGCCGTGCGTGAGTAAAATGGGAAACGCGGCCTGTCTGCCCGCAATTGGAGTGCGGGCAGACAGGCCGCAGCATCACTGCATCAGGCCGCTGGCGGCGGCGCGAGGCTTCCTACTCGTAGAAATAGGTCTGCACGCCCGCTGCGGACCAGTCGCAGTCGTGCCCGTTGTACACCGCAGTGCTGCCCATTCTCCGCCACTGATCCATCGTATTGTCCGGCTCGAAGCTGCAGTTGGCCACGGACGTGTACGTACCGGTGTAGTTCGCACCGAGGCTGCCGCATCGCTGGTCCCAGTCGGTGTTGTACCACCGGCCGAAGCAGTTGTGGACCTTGTTGCCGTCACCGCCGGCCGAGGCCTGCGGTGCGACGGCGACCGCTGCGCCGCCCACTATCAGCAGGCCGGCGCAGGTGGACGCCGTACGTGCACGCCAGTTGGAACTCATCCGCATGAGGAAAGCCCTCGCCTAGAGTTGACAAATTCTGGCCCAAACGGGCCGAACTGGTGTCTGGTTGCGCTTGGCGTCGCAACCCTGCCACGGATGCGGTCAGCCCAGCATGCGGATTCTTTGATGTGTCCGGAACCTGGCGATCTACTTCACGACGATCCGCGCACCTGGGGAAGCGAATGACTCACGGTGGGCCGCCCATGTCGGCAGGGGAACCGCCCTCACACCGCAAGAAGGTTTCGGCCAAAGAGGCTGCATGAGCACGAGTGAACACGACCTTCCCACCTTGTCGCCCCACCTCGCATCCATACCTTTGCCCTTTCTGTCCAAGCCCTCGGAAAACTCGCATCGCGGCATCATCTCGCGTAAGAAGCCGAAGACGATACCCGGACAATCCGGTCAACAATTCGACATTCCGGAGGTATCGGCTATCCCTTTCCGATTGAACGGAGTGCGCGGTTAAGGACCTCCTGCACTGGACCCAGAGCCGAGATCGTGGTTACGAAACCCTGGGCCTGGTATCGGTCAATGACCGGCGTCGTCTCGCTGCGATATACCTTCAGTCGTTGACGAATAGTTGCCTCGCGGTCGTCATCTCGCTGGTAGAGATCCCCTCCGCAGACGTCGCAGACGCCCGCTACTTCAGGGGGGTTGTAGTAGACGTGGAAGATGTGCTCGCGATCCTTGCGGCACAACCGCCGTCCAGTGACCCGCTTGACCACTTCGACTTCGGGAATCTCCAGTTCGAGCACAGCATCCAGCTTTGATTCCGGGTCGACCAGGATGCCGTCCAGTGCCTCCGCTTGGGCGAGATTGCGGGGAAAGCCATCCAGTAAGAATCCACCCTGAGCGTCGGGTCGGGCTAGGCGCTCTTTGATCATGCTGATCGTGACCTCATCCGGCACCAAAAGGCCGTCGCGGATGCAGGTGCGGGCGTGCTGCCCAAGCTCGGTGCCCTGGGCAATGTGCTCGCGGAATAGATCACCAGTGGAAATGTGCGGGATTGACAGATGTGCGGCAAGACGCACCGCCTGCGTGCCCTTGCCAGCTCCGGGCGGCCCGATGAGGACAATGCGCATCGATGAGGTATCCCTTCGCCATGCGTGGTCATCAAGTCGTCTCTGGACACAGGATCGCTGTACACCCCTCTCGGTGTCCATCCGGTAAGCCATGCCTGGCCGGTGGGGATAACCACAATCAGGGACTTCGCCGCGTTGCGGTGCCACCTGCTCGAATCCCTCAGAGGTCGTTTTCACCTGGACTGCCCGTGTATTCAGCGATTTTCAGACTGCCGGCTATTGGTGCTCGCGCTGCTGGAGATGCGGTTTGGTTCTTGCTGGTCTGGTGGGGTGACAGGCGAGGTGGACAGTGAGCATTTTCAGTAAGGCCACTGATCGGGTGACGCTGAGGGGGGCGCAACGCAGGAGGGGCCCGTGCCGTTGGAGGAGGTGTTCGAAGTCTCAACCCACAGGCACAGGAGCCGCGTTGGTTCCGTATTCTGCCGCTCTCGACCTGCCCCATGCCCTGGTCGAGTGGGTCACGATGCTCATCGTCACCCGCGAGGGTGACCGCCGTTGCAAGCTCCCGCCGCATCAGCGTGCGCTGGTCGGCCTGGTGTACCTGTGCCGGCACGACACCCTCGCCCAGCTCGCCGCCGGTTTCGGCATCTCCGTCGGCACCGCCCACGCTTACACGGCAGCCGTCATCGACCTGCTCGCCAACCGCGCGCCCGGCCTGTTGCGTGCCCTGCGCGAGGCCGACCCGGAATACGTTCTGATCGACGGAACCCTGGCGGAGTGCGACCGGGTCGGTGACAGCCGCGCCGACTTCTCCCACAAGCACCGTCGGCACGGCGTGAACGTGCAGGTGGTGACGGACCAGGCTGGCCGACTGCTGTGGATCTCGCCCGCACTGCCCGGCCGCGCACACGACCTCACTGCGGCCCGTGCCCACCGGATCATCAGAATCTGCGAACGCCAGGGTGTCCCGGTCCTCGCCGACCGCGCCTACATGGGAGCCGGACCATGGGTGACGACAGCCCTCAGACGCCCGCCGGGCCGTGACCTCACACCCACTCAACAGACCGTCAACCGCGCGCTGTCCGCCGCACGGGCGCCTGTCGAGCGCGGCGTTGCACGACTGAAGTCATGGCGGATCTTCCGCAGGTCCCGCTGCAGCCCGAATCGAATGACGTCAATCGCCGCAGCCGTCCTCACCCTGGAGCGGCAACGCTGAAAAGGCTCACTGAGGCAAAGTCCCGAACGAAGGCCCAGGCTCGCGCCCTGTCGGGTATCCCACCGCGCAGAGCTTGAGCCACATCGAACTCGTCAACCATGCGGTGGACCGTACAGGCCGGCCAGCTTCGCCGGGACTCCGCCAGGTCGTTTGCCAGAACCACTGGGACTCGCCACATCTACTGAGAACGGACACCCGGTCCGCGGTCGCACCGGTTGCGAAGAGTGACGGGGCACACTTTTGCAAGCAGGTGCTTGCAAAAGTTAGCGGTAGTGTCGCAGTATCGGGGTATGGCATCACTCAACGTCGGCAATCTCGGTGAGTACCTCCGCGAGCAGCGGCGCAACGCGCAGCTGTCGTTGCGGCAGCTCGCCGACGCCGCCGGGGTGTCGAATCCGTACCTCAGCCAGATCGAGCGCGGGCTGCGCAAGCCCAGTGCCGATGTGCTGCAGCAGGTCGCCAAGGCCCTGCGCATCTCGGCCGAGACGCTGTACGTACGGGCCGGGATTCTGGACGAGCGGGAGCTGGACGAGCTGGAGACGCGCGCCGTCATCCTCGCCGACCCGTCGATCAACGAGCGGCAGAAGCAGGTTCTGCTGCAGATCTACGACTCGTTCCGCAAGGAGAACGGCTTCGACGCCGATACGGATAAGGACACCACCGATGACGGCCCCCGCACGGCCGGCACGGGTGGTGCCGAGGGAAACGCAGCACCTGTACGTGAACCCGAACTCTGACTCTGCGATCCAGGAGGACCACAGTCATGGCCATCGCTGATGACCTGCGCAAGACGTTCACCGACCCCACCCCCCTCTACTTCGCGGCCGGTACGGCCGACCTTGCCGTGCAGCAGGCCAAGAAGGTGCCCGCGCTGATCGAGCAGCTGCGGGCCGAGGCGCCCGCGCGGATCGAGGCGGTGCGGGAGACCGACCCGAAGGCCGTGCAGGCGAGGGTGACCGCGCAGGCCAAGGAGGCCCAGGCCACCGTTCAGGCCAAGGTCACCGAGGTGCTGGGGACCATCGACACCGACCTGAAGAAGCTCGGGGAGACCGCCCAGGACCTGGCGCTGCGCAGTGTGGGTGTGGCCGCCGAGTACGCGGTGCGCGCCCGCGAGACGTACGAGAAGGTCGCCGAGCACGGCGAGCAGACGGTGCGCGCCTGGCGCGGCGAGGCGGCGGAGGAGATCGCCGAGATCGCGGTCGCCGTGGAGCCCGACGCCCGGTCCGGGGCGGACGAGCCCAAGAGCACAGAGGCCAAGGCGAACGGCACCGCCGTGAAGAGCTCCCCCGAGGCCAGGCCCACGACGGACGGCGCGCCCAAGGCCGCCGCCCCCGGTCCCCGCAAGGCCCCGGCCCGCAAGCCCGCCGCGCGCAAGGGAACGCCCTCGAACGGCAAGTAACGGGCGCAGGAGCGGGAAGGAACAGGTACGACCGTCACGGGCCGGGCGCCCGGGGCACATCCCCGGAGCCCGGTCCGTTGTCGGAGTACGTTGGCCGCGAGGCGCTCCACATCACTGATTAGGCGGTGCACAGCATGTTGCTCGACCGATTCGACGCTTCGCTGTTCTTGTTCCTCAACCTGGCGATGCTGCTCCTCGCCGTGGTCGCGCTGGGCGTCGCGGCGTTCGCGCGTGAGGACGCCTACCGGGCGGCGGACAAGCAGACCAAGATGTTCTGGCTGATCATGCTCGGTGTCACGGTCGCGGTGAACCTCTTCGTGCCGTTCCTGTTCCTGCAGATCGCCGGTCTGATCGCGACGATCGTCTTCATGGTCGACGTACGTCCCGCGCTCCAGCAGGTCTCGGGCGGCCGGGGCCGCCGCGGTGGCTCGAGCAGCGACGGACCGTACGGCCCCTACAACGGCGGGCGCTAGGGTCTTAGGGTCTTCCGTCCGGACCAGGTCGGATCAGGGACGAGCCCACGCGTTGGAGGCACCTCCCAGCGGTAGCCGGGAGACGTCGGGACCGACGACGGCGTGGCGAGGTGCGGCGCCGGGGTACGCGAGCCCGGCAAGATTCGAACGAGAGACCTCAGTCGCCCGACCGTGGCCGGGGCGGGCGTCAGTCGCCCGACCGTGGCCCGGGACGGCGCGCCGGGCGGCACCGCGCCCGGTGCACCCGCGTACGCGGACACGGTCAACGGAACCTCTGAGGGGAAGCGGGCTCTCGTGAGCCGCTCCGGGCAGGCGGACCGTCAGCGGGCCCGGTCCAGCAGCAGCACCGCCAGGTCGTCCGTCAGATCGCCGCCGTTCATCTCACGCACCTCGGCCACCGCGGCCTCCAGCAGTGCCTCGCCTCGCAGCCCGGCGGCCAGCCCGCGGTTGATCATCTCGACCATGCCGTCCTGACCGAGACGTTCACCGCCCGGGCCGGTACGGCCCTCGATGAGTCCGTCCGTGTACATCATCAGGCTCCAGGTCCCGCCCAGCTCGACCTGTCGGCGGGGCCAGCGCGCGTTCGGCAGCAGTCCGAGCGCCGGGCCGCTGTTCTCGTACGGCAGCAGCTGCGCGGCCTTGCCCTTGCGGGCGATCAGCGGCGAGGGGTGGCCGGCCAGGCACAGCCCGGCCCGGCGCCCGTCCGGCGCTATGTCGACCGTGCACAGGGTCGCGAAGATCTCCTCGCTCTCCCGCTCGTGCTCGAGGACCTGCTGCAGGGTGGAGAGCAGCTCGTCGCCGCACAGGCCCGCGAACGTCAGGGCCCGCCACGCGATCCGCAGCTCCACGCCCAGCGCGGCCTCGTCAGGGCCGTGGCCGCAGACGTCGCCGATCATCGCGTGGACGGTGCCGTCCGGAGTGCGCACCGTGTCGTAGAAGTCGCCGCCGAGCAGGGCACGGGAGCGTCCCGGCCGGTAGCGGGCCGCGAACCGCAGATCCGAGCCCTGGAGCAGGGGAGTGGGCAGCAGACCGCGCTCCAGGCGGGCGTTCTCCTGCGCACGCAGCCGCGACTCCGCCAGCTTCACCTGTGCGGTGTCCGCGCGCTTGCGCTCCACGGCGTAGCGGATGGCGCGGCTCAGCAGCCGGCCGTCCAGCTCGTCACGGAGCAGGAAGTCCTGTGCCCCGACCCGTACCGCTTCGGCCGCCCGCTCGGAGTCCGCCACGGCGGTCAGCGCCAGTACGGCGTGGCGCGGCGCGAGGCGCAGCACGTGCCGCAGTACGGCGAGCTCGTCGGCGTTGTCCCCGCTCTGTGAGCGGCAGGGCAGCGCGAGGTCGACGAGGATGCAGTGGACATCGTCCGTGAGGAGCCGCTCGGCCTCGGTGAGGTTGCGGGCGGTGCGGATGCGGACACGCGTCCCGGCGGCGTCCAGCAGTTCCGGGACGGTGAAGGTGCCTGCCGGGTCGTCCTCGATGACGAGCAGGGTGAGATCGCCGCCGCCCGCCGTCTCGGTGACGGTGGCTGCGACGACGTCCGTGACGTTCGGCGGTACGGCGGTGGCCTGTACGGCGACGGCTGAACCGGTCCGCTGGCGCGGAACGGGTACGGGCATCGGTCCTGTTTCCTTCCCTCCCCCCGAGGGCGCGGCAGGTCGACGATCGACGTCCTGCCAGACGGGGACCATAGCGGTCCGGGGCGCCTCAGCGGAATGGCATGACAAGAAGATCGGGTGGCATATGCCGCGCATCGGGAGGTAGTTGCCCCGACGGTGATGACGAACGTCACGCGTCGCAGGTGAGGCGGGTCACGCGATACGGCGTGACCCGCCTCACCTCAACTGGCCTTTGCGTGGCCCCGATCACGTCTATGTGCCCGTATGTCCCGGCTCGTCCCGTAGCGAGGGCCGGGGTCGCATCTGGGGGCGTCTCCGACATAAGGCGCATACAGCGTCTGTGCGGACTACTTGTCCGGACGCACGACCCCGAGAATCACCATCGAGCCGGCGCCCGCGAGGGTGACGTGCCGCCCCGGCCGCGGAGCGTGCACGATCGCCCCGTCGCCCACGTACATCCCGACGTGACTGGCGTCGGTGTGGTAGATGATCAGGTCACCCGGCCGCATGTCCTTGATGTCGATGCGCGGAAGCAGCCGCCACTGCTCCTGCGAGGTCCGCGGAATCGCCCGTCCCGCCGCGGCCCACGCCTGCGAGGTCAGTCCGGAGCAGTCGTACGACCCCGGACCCTCGGCGCCCCACACATACGGCTTGCCGATCTGCGCGGTCGCGAAGGCGATGGCCTTCCTGCCCTGCTCGCTCGCGCTCCCCTTCGCCCCCTTGAGGACACCGGAGTTCAGCCAGGCCGTCTGCGCCCTGTACGCCGCTTCCTGTTCGAGCTTCAGCAGCCGCTCCCGCTCCTTCTTCTCCAGCTGCGACTCGATCTTCTTCGCGGCGTCGATCTGCTCGTTGATCTCCTTCTTGGACTTCGCCTGCCTGACCCGGTTGGCCTCCAGCTTGCTCCACTGGGCGCTGGCCTCCTTGGTGTAGGCCGTCAAGTCCTCCTGCGTCTGCTCCAGTTCGGCGATGAGGTCCTTCGTCGCCTTCTGGCCCTGCGTGAAGCGGCTCGCGCCGTCGAGGAAGAGCTGGGGGTCGTCGGTCAGCATCAGCTGGGCCTCGGGCGGCAGTCCGCCGCCCCGGTACTGGGCGCGGGCCGCGGCGCCCGCCCGGTCCTTGAGGTCGGCGATCCTGTCCTGGCCCCTGACGATCTCCTGGGCCAGCTTCACGATCTCGGCCGACTGCTTCTTGGCCCGCTCCTCGGCGAGGTTGTACGCATCGGTGGCGGACGCCGCCCTGGCGTAGAGACCCTCGAGCTCCAGGCGGATCTCTTCGAGGGTCTTCTTCGCCGGAACGGGGGGCTCCGGCGCGCCGGGCGCCGAGGGTGCGGCGGGCGCCAGGGGCGCCGAGGGTGCCGCGAAGGCCTGGGACGGTACGGCGAGCAGGGTCACGGCGCAGACCACGGTGATCGCTGCGGCGGCACAGCGGCGTCGGTTCACAAGCTCCCCCTCCGGACAACACCGGCACATGTGTCACACGGAATGTGATTTACCGTCAGTAACTTAGCTCAACGACGCGATGGTGCCACGCCCGCCGCGAAAGCGACAGGGGTGACTCTCTGATCACATCCACTCTTCAGAGACGAACGATCCCCGCCCCACGTTCCCCCCGCCCCCCTTGTGGTCACACGTTCAGCCGGAATTCGGTGCCAGAGCAGGCCAGTTCACCGTGACTTCGCCCTGCCGCCATCGCCGCAGCCCATCCGTACCCGCACCGGTCAGGGGCCAGTCGGCGGACAGGTCCCCCACCGTCCTGATCCAGCGCTGGCGCGCGCCGAGCGAGGCGTACGGAGCCGACGCCGCCCACGCCCGGTCGAAGTCACGCAGAAACGTGTGCACGGGCTCGCCCGGCACATTGCGGTGGATGAGCGCCTTGGGCAGCCGCTCCGCCAGATCGGACGGCCGCTCGAGCGACCCCAGCCGGGTCGCGAAGGTCACGGTCCGGGGCCCCTCGGGGCCCAGCGCCACCCACACATGGCGGCGCCCGATCTCGTCGCAGGTCCCCTCGACCAGCAGCCCGCCGGGCGCGAGGCGCGCGCACAGACGCTGCCAGACGGCGGCGACCTCGTCCTCGTCGTACTGGCGCAGCACGTTCGCCGCCCGGATCAGCAGTGGCCGCTCCGGCAACGGGATCTCGAAGCCGCCGTGCAGGAAGCGCAGCCCGTCGCGCTCGTAGGGGCGCGCTGCCGCGACCCGGGCGGGTTCGATCTCGATGCCGACGACCTCGGTGCGCGGTTCTGCGGTACGCAGCCGCTGGAGCAGCTCCACGGCCGTCCAGGGAGCGGCCCCGTAGCCGAGATCCACCGCGACCGGGGCGGCCTGTGAGCGCCGCAGGGCCGGGCCGTGCACCGCCGCGATCCAGCGGTCCATGCGGCGCAGCCGGTTCGGGTTGGTGGTGCCGCGGGTCACCGCGCCCACGGGGCGGGTCGGGGGCGGGGTGGAGCGCGGTGGCATGAGAACGAGGGTAAGGGGCGCCGGCGGCGCAGCCCCGCGGGAAGCAGCGCATCGACCTCCTGGGCAGGCCGGCCGGGCTCCGCCGCCGGTCGCACCCGCAGCCTCCTCGGGCCCCTCGGCAGCGGCAAGGGCGGCACCCCCTTCGGCGTCGAGCGCTTCCGCTCGCTGCCTGCGGCACGCCGGGGCGCCCCCGCTCCCGTACGACACACGGCGGCCCGGCTCCGGCACGCTTCGCT
>NZ_JBHVDH010000026.1:12796-73967 GCF_042802855.1 Streptomyces sp. NPDC057445
AGAGGCGTCTGAGGCGTCTGAGGCGTCTGAGGCGTCTGAGGCGTCTGAGGCGTCTGAGGCGTCTGAGGCGTCTGAGGCGTCTGAGGCGTCTGAGGCGTCTGAGGCTCCCGCGTCTCCCCGGCGACCCCGGTTCCCGAGGCGTCCGCGTCGTCCGCGGCTCGCTCGGCGTCCGCGTCGCCCACGGCTCCCGCAGTGTCCCCCGGCTCC
Source organism: Streptomyces sp. NPDC057445 (assembly GCF_042802855.1). NCBI lineage: Bacteria > Bacillati > Actinomycetota > Actinomycetes > Kitasatosporales > Streptomycetaceae > Streptomyces > Streptomyces sp. NPDC057445. The sequence continues at coordinate 13,004 of NZ_JBHVDH010000026.1, forward strand.
CCCGGCTCCCTCGGCGTCCGAGGCTCCAGCGTCGTCCCCGGCCCCCCGCGCGAAGCGGCGCAGCCGCCCGCACGCGCCCGCAGTCGCCCGCCGCCCCGGGCGCTCTCGGCAATGATTCGGCAAAGGGGAAATGAAAGGGATGGTTCCGCTGTTGAGGGCCCTGAAGGGCTCCCAGGCCCCTCAGAGTCATGCCCGAGCTCCGATCACCGTCCCCGAGTCCCCACCGGAGAGGACCGACCACGTGAGCCAGTACGTGTCCCGGCTCGCCGGCACCCTGGCGGCGCCGCCCAGGCTGCGGCTCCCCGGCCAGCCGCGCAAGCCGCGCCGCATAGCCATGCTCAGCGTGCACACCTCCCCCCTGCACCAGCCGGGTACGGGTGACGCGGGCGGCATGAACGTCTACATCGTGGAGCTCGCCAGGCGGCTCGCCGCCATCAACATCGAGGTGGAGATCTTCACCCGGGCGACCACGGGAGGCATGGCGCCGGTCGTCGAGCTCGCTCCCGGCGTACTGGTCCGCCATGTGGACGCCGGCCCCTACGAGGGGCTGGCCAAGGAAGAGCTGCCGGCACAGCTGTGCGCCTTCACCCACGGTGTGATGCAGGCCTGGGCCGGTCACCGGCCCGGCCACTACGACCTGGTCCACTCGCACTACTGGCTCTCCGGCCACGTGGGCTGGCTGGCCGCCGAGCGGTGGCGCGTCCCGCTCGTCCACGCCATGCACACCATGGCCAAGGTCAAGAACGCCGCGCTCGCGGAGGGCGACACCCCCGAGCCCGCGGCCCGTGTCATCGGCGAGACCCAGATCGTCGCCGCCGCCGACCGGCTGATCGCCAACACGGCCGAGGAGGTCGGCGAGCTGGTCCGCCACTACGACTCCGACCCCGCCAAGGTCGCCGTCGTTCACCCCGGCGTGAATCTGGAGCGCTTCCGGGTCGCCGACGGACGGGCCGCGGCCCGCGCCCGGCTCGGCCTGCCCCAGGACGCCGTGATCCCCCTCTTCGCGGGCCGCATCCAGCCGCTGAAGGCTCCCGACGTACTGCTGCGCGCCGTTGCGCTGCTGCTGGCGCAGGACCCGTCGCTGCGGCACCGCATGGTCGTGCCGATCGTCGGCGGCCCCAGCGGCACCGGCCTCGCCAGGCCGGAGGGCCTGCAGAAGCTGGCGGCCCGGCTCGGCATCGCCGATGTCGTACGGTTCCGGCCGCCGGTCACCCAGAACAGGCTCGCGGACTGGTTCCGGGCCGCGTCCGTGCTGGTCATGCCCTCCCACAGCGAGTCCTTCGGGCTGGTCGCCATCGAGGCCCAGGCGGCGGGCACCCCGGTCGTCGCGGCCTCCGTCGGCGGCCTTCCGGTGGCGGTACGGGACGGGAGGACCGGCTTCCTGGTGGCGGGACACGATCCCGCCGACTACGCCCGCGCGCTGCGCCGTTTCGTCGACGACCCGGAGCTGACGGACCGCATGGGCGCGGCGGCGGCTCGGCACGCCCGCGGCTTCGGCTGGGACGCGGCGGCCGGGGCGACGGCGGACGTGTACTCCGCGGCGATGCATGAGCACCGCCGTCACGTACGCTCCCACCATGGCTGACGCACAGGAGATCCTCGGGGCCGTCGAGGCGTACCTGAAGGACGCCGAGCTGGAGTGGGAGAGCCCCGCGCCGGGCTCGTACGTCGTCAAACTTCCCGGTACCCGCAAGCTGTCGACGACCTGCTCGCTGATCGTCGGCAAGCACTCCCTGTCCGTCAACGCCTTCGTCATCCGGCATCCGGACGAGAACGAGGCGGGCGTGCACCGCTGGCTGCTGGAGCGCAATCTCCGCCTGTACGGGCTGAGTTACGCCGTCGACCCGCTCGGCGACATCTATCTGGTCGGGCGGCTGCCGCTCACGGTCGTCACACCGGAGGAACTGGACCGCCTACTGGGAACGGTCCTGGAGGCGGCGGACGGTGCCTTCAACTCCCTGCTGGAGCTGGGCTTCGCGAGCGCCATCCGCAAGGAGTACGCCTGGCGGGTGTCGCGTGGCGAGTCCACGCGGAACCTGGACGCGTTCACGCATCTGACCCGCCGCCCGGCGCAGTAGCGGCGCTCCCGACCGCTGAGGCAAGCACTCCCCAGTTGCCCGCGCGGACCGGAACCCGCCGAGGAGCGTCTCCGGACATCGCCTAGGCGTCCGCCTTCTCCGGAGCCCCGGCCTGGGCGGGGAGGCCGGACGCGGCGCCGGGCCGGTCCTCGACCTGGAGCTCGACCTCGACCTGGGGCTCGACCTCGACCTTGACCTGGGGCTCGGGCCCGGCCCCAGCCTGAACGTCGGTCTCGGGCTCCGGCACCGCGCGCATCAGCAGCCAGTACCCGGCTGCCGCCACCGTGCCGATCGCCGCGCAAGAGCCCCACAGCCACTCGGCACCGAAGCGGTCGATGGCATGACCCGCCATCAGCGGTGCGATGAGCGCCGCGACCGACCACGACATCGTGTAGACGCCCTGGTAGCGACCGCGTCCGTGCACCGGGGAGAGACGGACCACCAGGCCCATCTGGGTGGGCGAGTTGATGATCTCGGCGAGCGTCCAGACGCACACGGTCAGTGCGTAGGCGCCGATCGAACCGGCGAAGGCCGTCAGCCCGAAGCCGTATCCCGCGAGCAGCCCGGAGAGCACCAGCAGCCGTTGCGGGTCGCGGTGCTCGATGAACCGGGTGACCGGGATCTGCAGGGCCACGATCAGTACGCCGTTGACCGCGATGACGAGCCCGTAGTCGGAGGGCGACCAGCCGCTCAGGCCCATCGCCACCGGCAGGCCCACCGACCCCTGCATGAACACCAGCGAGATGAGGAAGGACAGCCCGACGACGCCCATGTACCGGCCGTCCCGCAGCACGGTCCCGAGGCGGGTCTCCGGCTCGCCCTCGCGGCCGGACGCGTCGCTCCGGTCCGGCCGGGATTCGGGCAGCTTGACGAAGACGATCAGCGCGCAGGCCAGGGTCAGCGAGGCCTCGCCGAGGAAGCCTGCGAGATAGCTGTACTCGGCGATGAGGCCGGCCCCCGCGGCCGAGATCGCGAAGCCGAGGTTGATCGCCCAGTAGTTGAGCGAGAAGGCCCGCACCCGGTCCTCGGGCCGGATGATGTCCGCCATCATCGCCTGCACCGCGGGACGGGACGCGTCGCTGGTCATGCCGACCAGGCAGGCGACGGCGGCGATCGCCACCGGGTGCTCCATGAAGCCCAGCAGCGCCACGGAGAAGGCGGTCGAGGTCTGGGCGACCAGCAGCGTGGGCCGTCGGCCCAGCCGGTCGGCCATCACCCCCGCGCCGAGCGACGAGATGACGCCGCCGAGTCCGTGCAGTGCGGCGACGAGTCCGGCGTACGAGGCCGAATAGCCCCGCTCCAGGGTGAGATAGAGGGCCATGAACGTCGCGACGAACGCGCCGAGACGGTTGACCAGGGTGCTGGTCCACAGCCACCAGAACTCCCGGGGCAGTCCCGAGACGCTCTCCTTCGCGGCCCGTCTGAGAGCGGCTGTGGACATACGGGCATCCCCCGGACTTGTAAGTGGTGCTGCGGCGATCCGCAAGTTACAAGGGGGCGGTCCGGAGCGCCAGCGAATTGACGGCGGACGTCAATCGTCGGGCGTGACGGGGGTGGATTAGGCTCAGGACCATGGCCGACGCGACGTACAAGCTGATCCTCCTCCGCCATGGCGAGAGCGAGTGGAACGCGAAGAACCTGTTCACCGGCTGGGTGGACGTCAACCTCACCGAGAAGGGCGAGAAGGAGGCAGTCCGCGGCGGTGAGCTGCTCAAGGACGCCGGCCTGCTCCCCGACATCCTGCACACCTCGCTCCAGAGGCGCGCCATCCGCACCGCCCAGCTCGCGCTGGAGGCCGCGGACCGGCTCTGGATCCCCGTGCACCGCTCGTGGCGCCTGAACGAGCGCCACTACGGCGCGCTCCAGGGCAAGGACAAGGCACAGACCCTCGCCGAGTTCGGCGAGGAGCAGTTCATGCTGTGGCGCCGCTCGTACGACACCCCGCCGCCGCCGCTCCCCGACGACAGCGAGTTCTCGCAGGCGCACGACCCCCGCTACGCGACGATCCCGCCGGAGCTGCGCCCGCGCACCGAGTGCCTGAAGGACGTCGTCGTCCGCATGCTCCCGTACTGGTACGACGCGATCGTCCCGGACCTCCTGACGGGCCGCACGGTCCTGGTCGCCGCCCACGGCAACAGCCTGCGCGCGCTGGTCAAGCACCTCGACGGCGTCTCCGACGCCGACATCGCGGGCCTCAACATCCCGACCGGCATCCCGCTCTTCTACGAACTCGACGCCGACTTCAAGCCGGTGAAGCCGGGCGGCACCTACCTCGACCCGGAGGCCGCGGCGGCGGCCATCGAGGCGGTCAAGAACCAGGGCAAGAAGAAGTAACCCGACCCCAACAAGCCCCCTGCTTGCGGGTTCTCCGCGGGCAGGGGGCTTGTCGTCGTGGGCCGTGCGAGCCGTGGGTCTCCACAGCGGTCCGGGCGGATCAGGACCCGGTGTCCGAGCCGCGCCGGCGGCGGGAGAGGACCGTCCCCAGTACCACCGCGAACAGCGTGACCAGAGCGGCCGACACCGCGAGGACGGTCGGGTCCAGGACGTCGGCCCCGCCGGGACCGGTGGGGACCGCCCCGGCGACGCCGGTGCTGTGCGGGAAAGTGATCCGGGCCTTGTACGTCTCCTCCAGAAGGCCGCTCTTCAGCTGGAGCGAAACGTCCCAGGGGCCGTCGTCCACGTCGTCGGTCACCAGGATCTTCACCGGCTCGGACTGGCCCGGAGCCAGGCTCGTTCCGAGCTGAATCCCGTACGGGCCCGCGCTGAGGCTTTCGGACACCTGCTTCATCTTCATGGAGCCGGTGAGATCCAGGGCGCGACCACCGGTGTTGTGCACCTGTGCCTTGACGACGGCACGCCCCTCACCGTCGCGCGGCCGTCATCGTGTCCACCGTGAACTTCGGCTGCGGTGGATTGTGGCCGCCCACCGACAGGTAGATGCGGATACCGGTGCGGTTGACCAGGGAGATGCCGCTGCCCGTGTCGCGACCGCTGACCTGGGCCCACACGACTCCGTAACGCTCGCCCGGAGCGGCGTCCTTCGGCACGGCGATGGTCACGGTGGTGCGGGCGGCGGAGCGGGCGGGAATGTCCAGGCCGCGCCGGCTGAGCTTGATCCAGCTCGTGAGTTCGTTCGCGGTGCTGCCGGCCGCGCCGACGAAAGCGCCGCGGATGATCTCGGCGGCACCGGAATAGACCGTGACGTGCAAGGGGGAGTCCGAGGCGTTCGAGACCTCGATGCGCCGGCTCACGGTGACGCCGGGCTGAAGATTGTCGATGACGTACTGCCTCGCCCGCGGGTCGTCAACCAGATCGACGGGTACGTCGACGAGCCGTACGCCGACGCTGCCCGCATCCGGGGGAGCGGGCCGGTGTGCCGGGTCGGACACCCGGGAAGCGGGGGAGGCGGGGCCGGTGGCCACGACAATTACCGCGGCCACCAGCACTGTGAGGGAAACGAACCTGCGCACAGGACCTCTATTGATTTCTTTTCTGCGGTTTTCCTTTTACGGCTGTCAGGCGACGGAATGCGTGATCGTCGAACTGTACGTACCGGCCAGGGCGTTCGCGGGAATGGTCAGGGAGATCGTCGGGTTCCAGGTGGCCGAGTTGATGCCGGACACGGCGGTGGCCGTCTGCACGGGCCCCGGCGGGTACAGCGGGTCCAGGCTGCTCGGGGTCACCGTGGCGGTGCCGCTGACCGACGCGGCCGGGGTGGTGTAGCTGCTGGTGCCGGCATTGGAGACGGAGATGTTCTGCGGCCCGGTGAAGTCCACCGCGTTGGCCGAGGCCGTCCAGCCGGTGGTACCGCCCCGGCCGTCCGTCACCGTGACGTTGCCGAGCTGGCTGCTGACGTTCTGCGGGCTGCTGCTGACGGCGACGGTGCCGAGGTTCACGGGCCCCGTCGGGACCGCGATGTTGAGCGTGCCGGTGGTGACCTGGACCGTCACCGGTGTGTCCGCCGCGGAGGCCGGCACCGGGAATGCCAGAACGGCCACTGCCGCTCCGGCAATCAGGGGGCTGATGGCAATACTTTTTTCATCGTCACGACCTCGTTCGGTGACAAAGCGGAATTTGGGCAGCGCGACAGAGGCGATTGCCGTTTGCAGAATTACGTACAGTGAGGTCGAAAAGGTGGCCGACTGATGCGAATGACGTGCGAGTTCACCCGGACGGCGAGCACGGAGGAGCTCCCGGCCCCCAAGAGTCGGGGAAAGCCCTGGCCTTGAACGCGCGAAGGGCCCCACCCGTCCCCGGGTGGGGCCCTTCGGTCATGCGTGGATACAGATGTACCGGTGTGCCGCCGTGCGCGTCAGCCGCAGCAGCCGCCGCACTGGCACGGTCCGCCCGACTGGCAGCCGCAGCCGCAGCCCGAGCCGCAGCCGCAGGCGGCGAGGAGCGGCAGCCGGCGGGGCGGGGGCACTGCTTCGACGGACACGATCTGCTGGGCGTCGGTCGTGGGGGATTCGGCCATGGGTCCTCCTCGAAGGCGTGCGTGTGTCGCCTTTCCCCATTGCATGCCCACTCCACCCGGCGCATCAACGGCGCACAGTTGTGCCCCGGCTGCCCGTGAGCGTGACGGCTACGCGCCCTCGACCGTCGTATCCGGCTGCAGCTCGTCCGCGTGCTCGCCCGTGACGAGGTAGACGACCCGCTTGGCGACGGAGACCGCGTGGTCGGCGAAGCGCTCGTAGTAGCGGCCGAGCAGGGTGACGTCGACCGCCGTCTCGATGCCGTGCTTCCAGCGGTCGTCGATCAGGTGCGTGAACAGCGTGCGGTGCAGCAGGTCCATCTCGTCGTCGTCGTTCTCCAGCTGGAGGGCCAGGTCGACGTCCTTGGTGATGATGACCTCCGCCGCCTTCGCCATCAGGCGCTGCGCGAGCTGCCCCATCTCCAGGATGGTCGCGTGCAGATCCTGCGGAACCGCGGTGTCCGGGAAGCGCAGCCGGGCCAGCTTGGCCACGTGCTGGGCCAGGTCGCCGGAGCGCTCCAGGTCCGCGCTCATACGCAGGGAGGTCACCACGATCCGCAGATCCGTCGCAACCGGCTGCTGGCGGGCGAGCAGGGCTATCGCCCGGGCCTCCAGGTCGTGCTGCAGATCGTCGACCTTCTGATCAGCAGCGATCACGCTCTCGGCGAGCTTCAGATCCGCGTCGAGCATGGCCGTCGTGGCGCGCCCGATCGCCGACCCGACCAGCCTCGCCATCTCGACGAGGCCCTCGCCGATCGAGTCAAGTTCCTCGTGGTACGCGTCCCGCATGGGAAGTCCCTCTCTTGATGCGAACGGGGGTCCGGGTGGGGCCCTGAGACCCCCACGGTGCCACGTTCAGCCGCGGACGCGTCCGGATCCTCCCCCTCAAGTGAACCGCCACTATCCCCTCGGTGAACTCTGGGCGACGAGTGTTCGAGGTGGAGCTCGGATGGCTGGGAGACAGTCCGGCGACCCGCATAACCTGGATGCATGGACGTGAACGCGGCAGTCGCCGCATTGGCTGCGATCGCCGGGGTGTGCACCGGCGTGATCGCCATGCTGGCGTTCCGCTGGAGCGAGCGCGACCAGGCAAGGCCCACCCGAACCTCCCTGCACACGGACGCCGTGCTTCCGCCCGGCGTCGACACCGTGCTGTCCGTGCTCCGCTCCTCCGCGGTCGTCCTCGACGAGAGCGACTCCGTGGTCAAGGCCAGCTCCGCCGCGTATGCGCTGGGCCTGGTCAGGGGCGGCAAGCTCGCGGTGGAGCCCATGCTGCACATGGCCCGTGACACGCGTCGCGACGGCGAGATACGACAGGTCGAGCTCGACCTGCCCCGCCGTGGCACCGGCCGCGGCGAAGCGCTCGCCGTCTCGGCCCGGGTCGCGCCGCTCGGCTCCCGCCTCGTGCTGCTCCTGGTCGAGGACCTCACTGAAGCCCGCCGCATCGAAGCGGTACGACGCGACTTCGTGGCCAATGTCAGCCATGAGCTCAAGACCCCCGTCGGTGCGCTCTCGCTGCTCTCCGAGGCGGTCATGGACGCCTCTGACGACCCCGAGGCGGTCACCCGCTTCGCCGGCCGTATGCAGATCGAGGCGACCCGCCTCACCAACCTCGTACAGGAACTGATCGATCTCTCGCGGGTGCAGAACGACGACCCGCTGGAGGACGCAGAGCCCGTACGGGTGGACGAACTGGTCGCCGAGGCCATCGACCGCTCCCGGCACACCGCGTCCACCAAGCAGATCACCATGGCCGCAGGCGGCACCGCCGACCTGCACGTCTGGGGCAACCGCGGCCAGCTGGCCGCCGCCCTCGGCAATCTCGTCGAGAACGCCGTCAACTACTCCCCGGCCCGTACCCGCGTCGGCATAGCCGCACGCCGCGTACCCGCACCCGGCGGGGACGCCATCGAGATCGCCGTCACCGACCAGGGCATCGGTATCTCGGAGAAGGACCGCGAGCGCGTCTTCGAGCGCTTCTACCGTGTCGACCCCGCCCGCTCCAGGGCGACGGGAGGCACGGGCCTCGGTCTGGCCATCGTCAAGCACGTGGCCGCCTCGCACGGCGGGGAGGTCTCGGTGTGGAGCACCGAGGGACAGGGCTCCACCTTCACCCTGCGCTTGCCGGAGGCAGGCTCCGTCAGGGACCGTACGCGCGTACAGGTCATCGACGACACGGACGGCCCCGACGGACCGTACGACTCAGATCCCGCTCCCGATTCCGATCCCGCTCCGGGTCAGGATTCCGTTCCCGCTCACGACCACCGTCGTGGCCGCGGGGCCGGTTCCGGCCCCGAATCCCACCCCGGTCCGGATCCCCGGACCGCCACACGCGAACCACTGCCTGCCCCGGAGGTCCTTCCGTGACCCGAGTGCTTGTCGTCGAGGACGAGGAATCCTTCAGCGACGCTCTTTCCTACATGCTCCGTAAGGAGGGCTTCGAGGTCGCTGTCGCGACCACCGGGCCCGAGGGGCTCGACGAGTTCGAACGCAACGGCGCCGACCTCGTCCTCCTCGATCTGATGCTGCCGGGTCTGCCCGGCACCGAGGTCTGCCGCCAGCTGCGCGGCCGGTCCAACGTCCCGGTCATCATGGTGACCGCGAAGGACAGCGAGATCGACAAGGTCGTCGGCCTGGAGATAGGAGCCGACGACTACGTGACGAAGCCGTTCTCCTCGCGGGAGCTCGTCGCCCGCATCCGAGCGGTCCTCCGCCGCCGTGGCGAGCCGGAGGAGGTCACTCCCGCCGCCCTGGAGGCCGGTCCGGTCCGTATGGACGTCGACCGGCACGTCGTCACCGTCTCCGGCGGCAAGGTCGACCTGCCGCTCAAGGAGTTCGACCTCCTGGAGATGCTGCTGCGCAACGCGGGCCGTGTGCTGACCCGTATGCAGCTGATCGACCGCGTCTGGGGCGCGGACTACGTGGGCGACACCAAGACCCTCGACGTCCACGTCAAGCGCCTGCGCGCCAAGATCGAGCCGGATCCGGGTGCCCCGCGCTACCTGGTCACGGTCCGTGGCCTGGGTTACAAGTTCGAGCCGTAGACCGGCCCTCGGCCGCACGGGAGCGCCTCCTGTTGAAGGCCGCAAACGGCGGCGCCCCACCGGATCCGAACCGGTGGGGCGCCGCCGTATGTACGTACAGCCGCTCACGGCAGCGGCGGAGGCGTCAGTGCCCCGCGTCCTGGGAGCCCTCGGTGGACTCGGACGACGTCGCGCCCTCCTCGAGCCCGGCATCCCCTTCGCTCTCGCCCTCGCCGCCGTGCTGGCCCTCGGCCGGGGTGGACGCACCGGCGCTCGGGCTGCCCGACGGGGAGGCGGACGCCGGGGCCGACGGCTCGGCCGGCTTCGGCGCGCCGCTCGGGCCGAAGTCCTTGTAGTAGTTGTCCGCCGGTACCACGAACGAGCTGACCTGGACGTCGCCGGTCTCGCTGAAGCGGAGGACGACCGGCTGGACGTCGCCCGGCTTCGCGATCTTCTGGCCGTTCTCGATGACCGCGGACGCGTTGCCCTTGCCGCCGAGGATGACGTACCCGCCCGCCGGCACGGTGACCTGGCCGCTGCCGCCCGCCGGCGAGAGCTTCACCGTCGCGTCGGTGCCCGGCAGCGTGATGGACTCGAGCGTCTGCTGCTTCTTGCCGTTGTTGAACACCGTCGCCGAGACGGCAGCCGGCCCCTCGGCGTTCTGCTCGGGCTGCGTGACCACCGTCGCGTTCTGGATCTTGATGGCGCCGACCGAGGTGGCGGCGTTGTCCGGCTTGACCTCGAGTGTCTGCGCGTCCATGCCTGCGGCGCAGGCGGTGAGCGAGGCGATCGAGATCACGAGGGCACTGGCGGCGATGGCGCCGCGTCGAAGGCTGCGGCTCACGGCGGCGGCAACTCCTTGGACGTACGGACGGGCTGACGGTCTACGGGTTGTGCGGGCCTTGCAGGGCTTGCAGCGGGCTTAGGTTACCGAGCCGTGGTCGGCCTCCCGCACCCGACCCGCCCCTGCCGGGGTCCCGCTCCCCGCCACACAGTTGCCGGGTCCGGCCCGAGTGCCGCCTCCGCGGGATTTCGCCTTCCGTTCACATAACCCGGTGATCAATTCCGCAGGCCATCACACATTCCTTACGGAAAACCGCCGTGGACCCCCTTGTTGATCAATTCGGGATTCCTTCCCGCGATCCCGCCGTGCGGGTGACCGAGACTCGAACGGAGTACGGGAAGTACACTGCTGTGAACCCGGCAAATCGGGACGTTCGTCCGCTTGGGCAGGGGTCGTGGTGCGTGTAACGTGCGGGTTTCTCTGTGCCCGTGCAGCGGCTCCGACCTGCGAATACCCCCTTCCGGAAGTCGGCCGCAGCACGTTCGGGTTGCTGTTGTCAAGCCCCGAGATATGCCCTGACCTGCGAAAACGCCATTCAGAAGAAGCCGTTCTCGTGTTACCCTGGATAGCCACGGAAGGGGTACCTGTCACATGACGTTCAAGGTTGGCGACACCGTGGTCTATCCCCATCACGGGGCCGCGCTGATCGAGGCCATCGAAACTCGCCAGATCAAAGGCGTGGACAAGACCTACTTGGTGCTCAAGGTCGCCCAGGGCGACTTGACGGTTCGTGTGCCGGCGGACAATGCAGATCTCGTTGGCGTGCGCGATGTGGTCGGTCAGGACGGGCTGGACCGGGTCTTCGATGTACTGCGTGCGCCGTACGCCGAGGAGCCGACGAACTGGTCCCGTCGCTACAAGGCAAATCTCGAGAAGCTCGCCTCCGGCGATGTCATCAAGGTCGCCGAAGTAGTGCGTGACCTGTGGCGCCGCGAGCGCGAGCGCGGTCTCTCCGCAGGTGAGAAGCGCATGCTCGCCAAGGCACGCCAGATCCTGGTGAGCGAGCTGGCCCTCGCGGAGAACACCAACGAGGACAAGGCCGAGGCTCTGCTCGACGAGGTCCTCGCGTCCTGACGCCAGGCGTCGGCGCTCTCCCGCGCCAAGCGTCCACGGTGCAGAACTGAATGCCGCGGTGCCCGCTGACCAGCTGAAGAGTTGCGTCGCCGGGCGCTGCGGCATGTTCGCAAGATCAATTACCCGACGTTCGATCCCCGACGTTCCCCGTCTGTCCCCGACGACCCCCCGTCCGTCCACGGCCTCCCTGGCGTGCCGGGCCCGGGCAGCTGGCTCAACCAGTTGTCACGGAAAGGGTCCGGTCAAGGCGTCGCGCCCGGCACTCCCCCAACCTTCGGTCGGGGGTACCCCCAGGCCATACCCATGCCGGCCGAGGACACAAACCTGGTCAGGGCCAATTCGGTCCTGGCCATGCCAATTCGGGGGCTGTTTCTGGGGCCGCTACGACCTCCGGAGTGGAACCGATGTCAGACCAATCGCGCACCGGCCGCACCGCCGTGGTGATCCCCGCGGCAGGCCGGGGCGTTCGGCTCGGCCCGGGTGCCCCCAAGGCGCTCCGCGCGCTGAACGGCACCCCCATGCTGATCCACGCGGTACGGGCCATGGCGGCCTCCCGCGCCGTCTCCCTCGTCGTCGTGGTCGCCCCGCCCGACGGCGCCCCCGAGGTCAAGAACCTGCTCGACGAACACGCCCTGCCCGAGCGCACCGACTATCTGGTCGTCCCCGGCGGCGACACCCGTCAGGAGTCCGTGCGCGCCGGCCTCGAGGCACTGCCCGAAACCATCGCCACCGTCCTCGTGCACGACGCGGCCCGCCCGCTCGTCCCCGTCGACACCGTCGACGCGGTGATCGAGGCCGTACGGGACGGGGCACCCGCCGTCGTCCCCGCCCTGCCGCTCGCCGACACCGTCAAACAGGTCGAACCACGTGGGAAGGGCGAGCCCGAACCCGTCGTCGCCACCCCCGAGCGCGCCACACTGCGCGCCGTGCAGACCCCCCAGGGCTTCGACCGCGACACGCTCGTACGCGCCCATGAGACGGTCGCCGTCAGCGGCGACGGCGCCACCGACGACGCCGGGATGGTCGAGCGGCTGGGCGAGCCCGTCGTGGTCGTACCCGGCCACGAAGAGGCGTTCAAGGTGACCCGCCCGCTCGACCTCGTGCTCGCAGAGGCCGTACTCGCCCGCAGGAGGGCCAACGATGGCTTCTGAACCGTCCGGCCACCGGCCGCCGATGCCCCTCGTCGGCATCGGCACCGACGTCCACGCCTTCGAAGAGGGCCGCGAACTGTGGTGCGCGGGCCTGCTGTGGCCCGACGAGGACCACGGCCTCGCCGGCCACTCCGACGGCGATGTCGCCGCCCACGCCGCCTGTGACGCGCTCTTCTCCGCCGCCGGGCTCGGCGACCTCGGCGCCCACTTCGGCACCGGCCGCCCCGAGTGGTCCGGAGCCTCCGGCGCCACCCTCCTCGCAGAGGCCGCCCGTATCGTCCGCTCCGAAGGCTTCGAGATCGGCAACATCGCCGTCCAGGTCATCGGCGTACGGCCGAAGGTCGGCAAGCGCCGCGACGAGGCCCAGAAGGCGCTCGGCGCCGCGGCGGGCGCGCCGGTCTCCGTGTCCGGCACGACCACCGACGGTCTCGGGCTGACCGGCAGGGCCGAAGGACTGGCAGCGATCGCCACAGCGCTCGTCTTCCGCGCGTCCTGACCGCGAACGGGCGCCCGTGTGGGGTAGACGCGGATGTGACGCAAGCGAATCACCGCGCAACGCGTGCACCGAGTTCAGGAGGACCGCACCGTGACCGCCGCACTCAGCGACAAGCTCAAGGAACTGCTCGACAGCCCCGTCTTCGTCAACCTCGCCACCATCCAGCCCGACGGGAGCCCTCAGGTGTCTCCCGTCTGGGCGAAGCGTGACGGCGAGGACGTACTGATCTCCACCACCGTGGGGCGGCGGAAGGAGAAGAACCTCCGGCGCGACCCGCGGGCGACCGTCCTCGTACAGCCCTTCGACGAGCCGTACACGTACGGCGAGATCCGCGGCACGGCCACCGTCACCACCGAAGGTGGCCAGCAGCTGATCGACGAGCTGTCGATGAAGTACACCGGCAAGAGGTACGCCGAGTTCAATCCCGAGTCGGGCAAGGACGCACCGCGCGTCGTCGTCCGGATCACCCCGCGCAAGGTCGTCGGCGCGCTCGCCTGACCCGGACCGGCCAGGGACCGCGCCACGCCGGTCACAATCCAGTCCCCGCGCCCCCAAGGGGCGCGGGGCACGGCCACCGGGCCACTACTCTTGAGTGCGTGACTATTCGGCTGTACGACACCGGCGCCCGGCAGATCCGTGACTTCGTCCCGCTCGCGCCGGGCTGTGTCTCGATCTACCTGTGTGGCGCGACCGTGCAGTCCGCCCCGCACATCGGGCACATCAGGTCCGGACTCAACTTCGACATCATGCGCCGCTGGTTCGAGTACCGCGGCTACGACGTCACGTTCATCCGCAACGTGACCGACATCGACGACAAGATCATCGCCAAGGCCGAACTCCAGGGGCGCCCCTGGTGGTCGATCGGATACGAGAACGAGCGCGCGTTCAACGCGGGTTACGACGCGCTCGGCTGCCTGCCGCCCACGTACGAGCCCCGGGCCACCGGCCACATCACCGAGATGGTGGAGATGATGCGCGGGCTCATCGAACGCGGCCACGCCTACGAGGCCGACGGCAACGTCTACTTCGACGTACGCTCCCTGCCCGGCTATCTGGAACTGTCCAACCAGGCCCTCGACGATCTGCGCCAGCCGTCCGGCGAGGGCGAGACCGGCAAGCGCGACCCCCGGGACTTCGCCATGTGGAAGGCGGCGAAGCCCGGCGAGCCCTCGTGGGAAACCCCCTGGGGACGGGGGCGCCCCGGCTGGCACCTCGAGTGCTCCGCCATGGCGCACAAGTACCTGGGCTCCGCCTTCGACATCCACGGCGGCGGCATCGACCTGATCTTCCCCCACCACGAGAACGAGATCGCCCAGGCCAAGGCCTTCGGCGACGACTTCGCCTCGTACTGGGTGCACAACGCCTGGGTGACCATGAGCGGCGAGAAGATGTCGAAGTCGCTCGGCAACTCGGTCCTCGTCTCCGAGATGGTCAAGCAGTGGCGGCCCATCGTGCTGCGCTACTACCTGGGCACCCCGCACTACCGGTCGATGATCGAGTACAGCGAGGAGGCCCTGCGCGAGGCGGAGTCGGCGTTCGCGCGCATCGAGGGCTTCGTCCAGCGAGTCGTCGAGAAGGCGGGGGGCGTCGTCGAGCCCGCCGCCGAGGTGCCGCCGGCCTTCGCCGAAGCCATGGACGACGACCTGGGGGTGCCGCAGGCGCTCGCCATCGTCCACACCACGGTCCGGCAGGGGAATTCGGCACTCGCCGCCGACGACAAGGAAGCAGCCGTCGAACGGCTCGCCGAGGTGCGGGCCATGCTCGGCGTGCTCGGCCTGGACCCGCTGGATCCGCACTGGGCGGGCGAGGCCGACCGCGGCGAGGACCTCCACGGAGTCGTCGACACCCTCGTACGGCTCGTACTGCAGCAGCGCGAGTCCGCCCGTGCCCGCAAGGACTGGGGCACGGCCGACGCCATCCGCGACCAGCTCAACCAGTCCGGGCTCGACATCGAGGACAGCCCCGACGGCCCACGCTGGACGCTCGGACCGCGCTGACCAGCGAAAGTGTGCCGCCCGGGGCTCCGGGCGGCACACTTTGTTACGTACACACGGGTTACGTACACACGCATTAGCCATTCGAAGACTCGAAAGATTCAGGAAACAGGTAGTCATGGCCGGGAACAGCCAGCGCAGGAACCGCCGCACGTCCAACAAGAAGGGCGCGACGGTCGGAAGCGGTGGCAAGCGACGCCGCGGCCTCGAGGGCAAGGGCCCCACGCCGCCCGCATCCGCCCGCAAGGGCCATACGAAGAACCGCATCGCCAACGCCAAGGCCAAGCAGGCCCAGCGGCGGCCGGTCGCCCGCCGCGGCGGCAAGGGCACGTCCGAGATGGTCGTCGGCCGTAACCCCGTCTTCGAGGCACTGCGCGACGGCGTGCCCGCGACCACGCTGTACATCCAGCAGTTCATCGACAACGACGAGCGGGTGCGCGAGGCCATCCAGCTCGCCACCGAGCGCGGCAACATCAACCTGATGGAGGCACCCCGCGCCGAGCTGGACCGGATGACGAACGGCCTGAACCACCAGGGCCTCGTCCTGCAGGTCCCGCCGTACGAGTACGCCCACCCCGAGGACCTCGCGGCCGCCGCGTTCGACGACGGCGAGGACCCCCTCATCGTCGCCCTCGACGGCGTCACCGACCCCCGCAACCTCGGCGCGGTCGTCCGCTCCGTCGCGGCCTTCGGCGGCCACGGCGTCGTCGTGCCCGAGCGGCGCGCCGCCGGCATGACCGCCGGCGCCTGGAAGACCTCCGCGGGCACCGCCGCACGCACCCCGGTCGCCCGCGCCACCAACCTGACCCGCGCCCTGGAGGCCTACCAGAAGGCCGGCATCACGGTCGTCGGTCTCGCGGCGGACGGCGAGACCGAGGTCGGCGAGCTCGACGCCCTGCACGGCCCGGTCGTCATCGTCGTCGGCAGCGAGGGCAAGGGCCTGTCCCGCCTGGTCGGCGAAACCTGCGACTTCCGGGTGCGTATCCCGATGCCCGGCGGGGCGGAGTCCCTGAACGCGGGTGTCGCGGCGGGAGTGGTGCTGTACGAGGCTGCGCGGCGCAGAGGCTGATCCGGATCCGGACGGCATCGCGGGGTATCGGGGCCTCGGGGGCCCTGGTGCCCCGGGTCCCGTCCCGCCGGAATCCTGACCCGGGTCCCTGAGCGGAGGCGGACGGCCGCTGCGTCCTCCGGGCGCCAACTCCCGTGATTCCAGCGGCTACTGGCGTCCCATGGTCGAACGCCGGTTCCCCCGTCGGGGGGAACGGGACGATCTTGACGGGTCTCGGACATTTCAGGGCCGTCAAGGCAGTGTCCTAAGCACAAGTCACTCGGTTAGATGAGTGTGGACACCAGAACTCCCCGGGCCGGGTTCGACGAGCAGCCCTCCCTGAGCATGGCCAAGGTGAACTGCGATCCCGCGCAGGTCATCGTGAACCACGCCAGCTTCCGGGTGAAGCTCGGCCCGAGCCAGCCCACGCGAGGCGTGGCGGAGACCGCCAGGATCCCCGCCGGCCGTGGTGCCGGCGCGGCGGCGCGCCGCCGCGCGCCCGTGGTGTGGAGCGGGAGGTCCGCTCCCGGCGATCCCGGGGCGACCGGTCTGCTGCAGGCGGTACGCAGCTCCGGGGCTGTCACGCATACCGGCGCCCACACCGGCGGCGGCTTCGACGGGGCCGGTTTCGAGGGAGCCGGTTTCGAGCGTCCCGGTTTCGACGGGGCCGGTTTCGAGCGTCCCGGCTTCGACGGAACGGACTTCGACGGGTCGGGCTTCGAGCGTCCGGGCATCGGGGGCCCCGGCTTCGAAGGGACGGGCTTCGAAGGGACGGGCTTCGAGCGGCCCGGCTTCGAACAGCCAGGCTTCGAGGGCGGCGCCACGCAGGTCATTCCCCGCGTCGGCCGGTCATCCGACCCCGACACCGTACGCACGCCCGTCGTCGGACGACCGGGCGGCCCGCTGCTCCCGCCCATGCGGCAGGCGGAGGGGGCCTACGACGCTTACGAGCCGTACGGTCAAGAGGCCGACGAGGAGCCCGACTTCGGGTACGAGCCCCGCCGGCGCGGCCCCGCGGCCGACCCGGGTGTGCGACACGCCTACTACCCGGGGCGTCGCATGAACCTCGGCGTCGTACTCCTCCCGCTCCGCGTCTTCCTCGGCCTCATCTCCATCTACGCCGGCATGGGCAAGCTCTGCGACCCCGTGTACTTCGACGGCGGCGAACGCGGCTCCATGGTCAAGTGGCTGAACTCGCTCGACCCCTGGACGCTGGCCGGGCCGCTGCGCGACTTCGCGCTGTCGCACCCCGTGGGCGCCGGACTCACCGTCGCGTTCCTGCAGGTCGTCGTCGGCGTCCTCACCGTCCTCGGCCTCTGGCAGCGGGTCGCGGCCGTCGTCGGGGCGCTGCTCTCCGCCGCGCTGATCATGACCGTCAGCTGGCGGACCGCTCCGGCCTACGACGCACCGGACATCATCAACCTCGCCGCCTGGTCCCCCCTGATCATCGCCGGCGCCCCCGTGTACTCCGTCGACGGGCGCCTCGCGGGCGAGGCCTGGCGCAGGCTCGGCCCGCGCACGGAACTGCGGGAGCTGCGACGCCGCGTGCTGCGGCGGGGCGGGGTGCTCGCCGCGGTGGTCGTGGGCCTGACCCTGCTCGTCGGCTCGATCCTCGGCGGAGCGGTGCGCTCCACGGAGCTGGTCACCGTGCCCGGCCCCAACGTCGATCCCACCAACCATCTCCCCGGCTCCCCGCTGCCCCAGGAATCGGGCGAGCGCAGCCCGAGCAGGGAGGCGAAGCACCGGCCCGAACCCGCCAGGAGCGAGACGAGCAGCCCCGCCGCGGAGAAGGCCGAACCGTCCGAGACGGCCGGCGAGACCGGCAGCGTCGGCCAGGCGGGCAGCCCCAGCCAGTCCCAGGGCACGGGAAGCCGGCAGCCGCCGGCCCGGTCGCAGCCGGCCGAGCAGGCCCCGTCCAGCAGCTCGGGGCCTGCGACGGGCGGCGGTGCCACAGGCGGCAACGGCTCGGGAGGCGGCGGCACGGGCGGCGGATCCGGCGACGGCGGATCCGGGGGCAACGGCGGGGGCTCCGGCGGAGGCAACCGCAACCCGATCGGCGGTCTCCTGGGCTGAGAGGCCCCCCGCACGACCGAGGGGCGGTCACCGAGTCGATACGACTGCGGTGACCGCCCCTCAGGCGTGGTCCGGGCCCGCGCGACCGGATGCGGGCCGGGGTGGTGCAGCTCGACGCGTCCTGCAGGCGGTCGGACAGGTCAGGCGGTCGGACGGTCAAGCGGTCAAGCGGTCCAGCGGGCGGACGGTCAAGCGGGCGGACGGGTCAGGAGTCGTGCGCCGAGAGTTCCTTCGCCGCCTCCGTCAGGTCCTTCGCCGTGTCGATGGCGCGCCAGTAGGCCCCCTGCGGCAACGGGAACCCCGCCAGTGCGCGCTCACGGGCCAGCCGGGGGAACGTCGTGCGCTCGTGGTCGCCACGCTCCGGCAGCAGACTCGTGAACGCCGCGGAGAAGACGTACACACCCGCGTTGATGAGATACGGCGACGGCGGCGACTCGATGAAGTCCAGCACATGCCCGAACTCGTCGGTCTCCACGGCCCCCCACGGAATACGGGGACGGGCCAGGGCAAGCGTCGCGGTGGCATCCCGTTCCGCGTGGAACTCGGCCATCTCACGCAACGAGAAACGCGTCCAGATGTCGCCGTTCGTGGCGTACCACGGCTCATCCGGGTGCGGGAGGCTCTTCGCGGCGTACTTGAGGCCGCCGCCCCGGCCCAGGGGCTCCTCCTCGACGACCGTCGTCACACGCAGCGGCAGCACGGCACCGTCCAGCCACTCCTGCAGCACCTCGGCGAGATGCCCGCAGGAAACCACGGCGTCGGTCACGCCCTCGGCAGCGAGCCAGGCAAGCTGATGGCCGATGATCGGGGTCCCGGTTCCCGGGATCTCGACCATCGGCTTGGGGCGGTCGTCGGTGTACGGGCGCAGTCGCGAGCCCTGGCCCCCTGCCAGGACGACGGCCTGCGTCGGATACGTATGCATAGGAGCACGATAAGCGGCAGCCCCCTTCAGGCGGCTCCCAGGAGCCGCCTCGTTGCCGTCAGCGGCCCTGTGCCTGCTGGTAGACGCCGGCGGCGAACGAGGTGTCGCAGACGGGCCGTGAGAACGACTGCGCGCGCGTGGGACCGTAGTGCGCCACCGCGGCACGGCCGAGAGCCTTCGCGATCGTCATGCAGTGCCTGGCGAGCGACGGGCGCTCCTCGACCTCGCGCTGGAGGTGGGTGAGGGCCGTGCCCGGGTCCTTCTCCTGCAGCTCGGCGAGCAGCTTGTCGCGCAGAACCTCGTGCGGAGCATGGGACTTGGCGCGGACCGATACATTCTCCGAGGACGCGGTGAGCATCCGCGACTCGGTGTTGCGCCCTGCCCACGGGACGCTGGTGACCGCGAGAGTTCCGGAAAGCACCAGGACGACGGGCAGGACGAGGGCGAGAGTGCGGCCGATACGGCGGGCTGTGTGGGTCACGCAGGCGAGCGTAGCGGCCAGTAGTGATTTGGCGACATTTAGTCACTCGCGCGAGCGATGGTTCGAGAGGTTCTTTCGAATCGGGTGTTGACGGCTGGGGTGAATTGCCCGTTCTGCCGGGGTATTTGTCGACACACGCGAAACGGCCCCCTCGCCGGAGCAAGGGCGCCGCCCACGTATCCCGGTCCCGTCCCGTCGCGTCAGCCGCGCGGGCCGCGGTCCGGTCCGGTCGTGTCGGTCGCGTCGGTCGCGTGCGCCGCAGCAACCCGCCGCGTCAGTCGCTCAGGCGCTCGCCCGTCGACGTCGAGAAGACATGCGTCTCGCCCGGCCGCGGAACGACGTGAAGCTCGGCGCCCTTCTCCGGCACGGAACGGCCGTTCACCCGGACCACCAGGTCCTTCTTCTCCCCGCCGACCTCGGCGGTGCCGTACACATAACCGTCCGCGCCGAGCTCCTCGACCACGTTCACGGTCACGGCCAGACCGGCCGGCGCGTCCACCGCCTGCTTCGACAACGACTGCGCCGCGGCGCCGTTCAGCTCCACCACCTCGAAGTGCTCCGGCCGGACGCCGACGGTCACGGTCCGGTCGCCCCTGTCCGCGGCGGCGGCCAGCGCCTCGCGCGAGACCGGCACGACACTGTTGCCGAACTTCACACCGCCGTCGGTGATCGGCACCTCGACCAGGTTCATGGCCGGGGAACCGATGAAGCCCGCGACGAACAGGTTCGCCGGACGGTCGTACATGTTCCGGGGCGAGTCGATCTGCTGCAGCAGACCGTCCTTCAGCACGGCGACCCGGTCGCCCATCGTCATGGCCTCGACCTGGTCGTGCGTGACGTACACCGTGGTGATGCCGAGACGGCGCTGCAGCGACGCGATCTGCGTACGCGTCGAGACACGGAGCTTCGCGTCGAGGTTCGACAGCGGCTCGTCCATGAGGAACACCTGCGGCTCACGCACGATGGCCCGCCCCATCGCCACACGCTGGCGCTGGCCACCGGACAGCGCCTTCGGCTTGCGGTCCAGGTACTCGGTCAGGTCGAGGATCTTCGCCGCTTCCTCGACCTTCTGCCGGATGACGGCCTTGTTGACCCCGGCGATCTTGAGCGCGAAGCCCATGTTGTCGGCCACGGTCATGTGCGGGTAGAGCGCGTAGTTCTGGAACACCATGGCGATGTCCCGGTCCTTCGGCGGGAGGTGGGTGACGTCGCGGTCACCGATGCGGATGGATCCGCCGTTCACGTCCTCGAGACCCGCGAGCATGCGCAGGGAGGTGGACTTGCCGCAGCCGGAGGGGCCGACCAGAACGAGGAACTCGCCGTCCTCGATCTCGATCTCGAGCCCGTCGACGGCGGGCTTGGTGGAGCCCGGGTAGATCCGGGTTGCCTTGTCGAAAGTGACAGTGGCCATGGGTGATGAGTCCCTTCACCGGCAGGAACGTGCCGGACGATCCGAGTAAAGGAAGGATGGGTCTAGTCCACCGGAGTGAACTTCAGGTGACGCTACCTGGCAATCCCTGTTCTGTCAGCAAGCCGGAGCGCGCACTTTTGACCAGCAGGTCCGTCTTGAGCTGCACGACAGGCACCTCCGTCCCGCGCTCTGTCATCGCCCCCTCCCCGCGAGCCGATCATCGGAACAGCACGTCAGTGCACTCGACGAACAGCCGGCCGGAAGGTCATGAATCACGTGGTCGTGGGAATTGGGCGCTGTGTACAGTGGGGGAGCCTCCGCGTACGGCGCTGAGTACGCGATGCCGCCTTAGCTCAGTTGGTAGAGCGCCCCACTTGTAATGGGAAGGTCGTCGGTTCGATTCCGACAGGCGGCTCCAGCGAACGTGTGTCCCGGATCACTCCGATCCGGGACACTTGCGTTTTGCAGGGTGTGACGGTGTGTTCCTGGGGAGGGGTACGTCGGATGAGTCGTCGTTCCAGTGGGCTGATCGGGGTCTGGGCGGAGGCGCAGCGGCAGCAGCAGCGGCAGCGTGAGGCGCAGCAGTGGGCGGTGGTGCGGCAGCAGCGGGAGCAGGAGAGGCAGCAGCGGGCGTACGAGCGGGACATGGCTCGGATGCATCGGGAGCAGCAGGCGGCGTATCGGCGGCAGCGTGAGGCTGATGTTCTGCGGCGGACGCGGGAGATCGAGGCCCGGGTGTCGGAGCTGGAGGGGTTGCTGGCAGCCGGTTGTCGGGCGCCGGCGTTCCGTGCGGCGGCGCTCCGGCAGCGGGAGGAGATCGAGCCCTTTTCGCCGGGGCCGCTGGGGCAGCCGGTGGTGATGCCGGAAGCGACTCGGTATCAGTCGCAGGGTGGGTGGACGGCCGCGGGGCGGGCACAGGCGCAGCGGGAGGCGCAGGCTCGGTTCGAGCAGGACTGGTATGCGGCGCAGGCGGCCGAGGCGAGGCGGCTGCAGGATCTGGCGGCCTATCGGCAGCAGTACGACGTGTGGGCGGCGGCGCGGCTGGCGGAGGTGCGGGAGCACAACGCGGGGATTGCCGGGATGGCGGAGGCGTTGGCGGCCGGCGAGCCGGACACGGTGGTGGAGTTCTTCTCGGCCGCGTTGTATGCGTCTTCGACGTGGCCGGAGGGCTTTCCGCGGCAGGTGTCGGCGGCGTACGACCGGGCGGCGCGGCAGCTGGTGTTGGACTGGGAGCTGCCGGGGTTCGATGTTGTGCCGGAGGCGAAGGGCGTGCGCTATCTGGTCGGTACGGATCAGGAGAAGGAGATCGCCCGGCCGGTGACTCAGCGTCGGGCGCTGTATCGGGACGTGCTGGCGCAGTCGGTTCTGTTGGCGTTGCGGGAGCTGTTCGCCGCTGATGAGTGCGGTGTGCTGGACTCGGTGGTGCTGAACGGTTTTGTCGATGATCATGATCCGGCGACGGGTCGGCAGGCGCGGATCTTTCTGGCGTCGGTGCTGGTCGAGCGTTCGGTTTTCGACGGGCTGAATCTGGAGCTGGTCAGTGCGGTTGACTGTCTGACGGATGGGCTGCGGGGGTTGTTGTCGGCGCGGCCGGATCAGCGGGTTGCGGTCCGTCCTGGGCGGGTTCCGGAGCAGGTGGGCTCGGGGGTGGTGTCGCACGGGGGCGGGGAGGAGCCGGATCTGTTGGCGATGGATCCGGTGGCGTTCGAAGGGCTCGTGGCCGAGCTGTTCCGGGCGCGGGGTATGCAGGCGGTGACGACACAGCGGTCGAACGACGGTGGTGTGGACGTCGATGCGGTGGACCCGGATCCGATCAGCGGCGGAAAGATCATCGTTCAGGTGAAGCGGTACCGGAAGACGGTTCCGCCGAGTGCGGTGCGGGATCTGTTCGGCACCGTGCAGGGGGCGGGAGCCAACAAGGGTGTCCTGGTGACGACTTCGGGCTTCGGTCCTGGGTCGTATGCCTTCGCCAGCGGTAAGCCGTTGACGCTGGTGTCCGGAACGGAGTTGGTAGATCTGCTGCAACGGCACGGTCTGCGTGGGCGGCTGGGGGGCGCGGGCCGGCCTGAGACGGGTGCTGAGGACCCCGGCGACGACTTCAACGTGCTGGGGATGAACTGGGCGGGTGCGGTGGCGCTGGATGTCTGTGCGCTGGTGTGTGCGGGCAGTCGTGTGCTGGGCGATGACTACTTCGTCTTCTTCAACAACGAGCGCACTCCGGATGGTTCGGTGCGCATGATGCGTTCGTTCGCGGGCGACCGTGCCGCGATCCGGGTGGGATTCGATGCGCTGCCTGAGCGGGCGGACCGGCTGGTTCTGGTGGCTGCCGTCGATCCGGAGGTGAATCCCGGTGCGGATCTGTCGGGGTTCACGGATGCGGGTGTCCGGTTGCGGGATGCGTCGGGTGCCGAGCTGGATCGCCTTGTCGTGTCGGACGGGCGGCCGGGGGAGACGGCGCTGGTGTTGGGTTCGTTCCGGCGTCGGGCGGGCGGGGACTGGGAGTTCGTGCTGGGCGGCAGGGGCTATCAGGGCGGTCTTGAGGCGCTGGTGGGGGATTTCGGTATCGAGGTGGAGTGACGGGCCGGGGCTCTGCGGGCCCCGGCCTGCTCAGTGGCGGCCGGAGATTTTGTCCGCGAGGGTGGCGATGCGGTCGGTTTCGGCGCTGCGGGCGGCGAGTTCGCGGCGGTCGGCGGCGCGGTAGGCGGCGTAGAGGGTGTGGACGCCGAGCCAGCGGAACGGCTCGGGTTCCCACTTGCGCACCTTGTGGTTGACCCAGGGGAGTGCGGTGAGGTCGGTGGGGCCTGACTGGCCGGAGTCCTGCTGGATGAGGTCGCGGAGGGTGCGGGCGGCGAGGTTGGTGGTGGCGACGCCGGAGCCGACGTAGCCGCCGGCCCAGCCGAGGCCGGTGGAGCGGTCGAGGGTGACGGTGGCGCACCAGTCGCGGGGGACGCCGAGGACGCCGGACCAGGCGTGGTCGATGCGGACGCCGGCGAGTTGGGGGAAGAAGCGGGTGAGGATGGCGCGCAGGGCTTCGACGGTGGCGGGCTGGGTGCTTCCGTCGTTGTCGGTGCGGGAGCCGTAGCGGTAGGGGATGCCGCGTCCGCCGAGGGCGATGCGGTTGTCGGCGGTGCGTTGGGCGTACATGTAGGCGTGGGCCATGTCGCCCAGGGTTTCGCGGCCTTCCCAGCCGATGGTGTCCCAGACGTCCTCGGGGAGTGGCTCGGTGGTGATCATGGAGGAGTTCATGGGGAGCCAGGTGCGGCGCTGGTTCGCGAGGGACGGCGTGAAGCCTTCGGTGCAGCGCAGTACGTAGGGGGCGCGGACCGTGCCGTACGGGGTGACCGCGTGCTTCGGTCTGATTTCCGTGACGGGGGTCGATTCGTGGATGGTCACGCCGAGTGCCTCGACCGCCGCTGCCAGTCCCTTGACCAGTTTGACCGGGTGGAGCCGGGCGCCGTGGGGGGTCCAGCTGGAGCCGACGGCTCCGGCGACGCGGATGCGGTCGGCGGTCTCGCGGGCGCCGTAGAGTTCGCGGTCCTTCTCGCCGAAGGTGATCTCGACGGTGTGGAAGTTCTTGAGCCGGGTGAGCTGTGCCGGGGTGTAGGCGATTTCGAGGACGCCGCCTTGGTGGATGTCGGCGTCGATGTGTTCGTCGCGGGCGATGTCGATGACTTCGCTCACGGTGTCGTTCATGGCTTGCTGGAGGCGTACGGCGGCGTCGTGGCCGTGCAGTTTCGCGTAGCGGTCGCGGCCTGCGATGCCGTTGTAGAGCCAGCCGCCGTTGCGGCCGGAGGCGCCGTAGCCGCAGAACCTGGCTTCGAGGACGGTGATGTTGAGGAAGGGGACGGCCTTCTTCAGGTAGTACGCGGTCCACAGGCCGGTGTATCCGCCGCCGACGATGCAGATGTCGGCGGTGGTGTCACCGGGGAGGGGTTCCCGGGGGGCGGGGACGCCTTCTTGTGCGTACCAGAACGATATGCCGCCGTTGACGGTGCTCATTTCTTCCCTGCCCGATGCCCGGTTGTGTGGTCCGTGTGGCGGGACGTTACTGCTCCGGCGGGGTTTTGGCGACGTGGGGTCCGACGATGATCGACATTCCGGACGAGCTGGTCGCGGCGCAGGGGATGCGAGGGTGTGGCGTTTCGATGTGCTGACGGAGCGGACGGAGCGGACGGGGCTGGACCGGGCGGCTTCGGGCGGAGCAGGTGTCCGTCGGCCGGATGCTCCTGGCGCGATGAGCCCTCGTGTGTGCAGGCTGCGTGCATGATTCGTACTGCCACGCCTGCCGATGTCCCTGTCGTCCTCGAGATGATCCGTGAGCTCGCCGACTACGAGGAGTCCTTGCACGAGGTGCGGACGACCGAGGAACAGCTGTATGAGGCGCTGTTCGGGGAGCGTCCGGCCGCTTTCGCGCACATCGCGGAGACGGGGGACGGGGAGGTGGCCGGGTTCGCGTTGTGGTTCCTGAACTTCTCCACGTGGCGCGGGGTGCACGGGATCTATCTGGAGGATCTCTATGTGCGGCCGGAGCTGCGGGGCGGCGGGTTCGGGAAGGCGCTGCTGACGGAGCTGGCGCGGATCTGTGGGGAACGGGGTTATGAGCGGCTGGAGTGGTCGGTGCTGGACTGGAACACCCCGTCGATCGACTTCTACGAGGCGCTGGGGGCGCGTCCGCAGGACGAGTGGACGGTGTACCGGCTGACCGACGAGGCGCTGGCGGTGCTGGGCGGGGCGGCTTCCGGGTGCGGGCGGGGCGGGGCTGTGTGAGTCTTGCCGCGGGACCGGGGGACGGGGCGCTGACGAGGGAGATGGTCATGGACCAGCTCGGAGACAAGCCCGAGGAGATCCGGAGGCGGCTGGCGGAGGAGAAGGCCCGCAAGGAGGACCGGGGGTCCTCGGGCGGGGCTGCTGCGCGCGGGGAGCCGGGTGCGGAGCCGCGTGCCGCCGGGCCGGGTGCCGCCGAGTCGCGGGAGGTGTCCGGGGACGACGTGTACGACGACGTGTCGGACGAGTCCATGGGCGATCTAGGTGACGTGTACAGGAACGAGTCGTACCGGGGCGGGTCGGGTGGTTCGGGCGGGTCGGGCGGGTCGGGTCGCGGTTGAGGCCTGTCGTCCGGGGCTTGCCGGGCTCGATCCTGGCTGTTCCGGCGAGAGGCTCCGGGCGCGGGTCCGGCGGCTGAGCGACGGGCCCGCGCCCGGGGCTCGCACGGGCTGCGGGTGGGCCCCGTTCGACGACCGACGCCCCGAGGCCTACGGGATCAGGAC
The DNA here is from genome assembly GCF_042802855.1 of Streptomyces sp. NPDC057445. Classification (NCBI taxonomy): domain Bacteria; kingdom Bacillati; phylum Actinomycetota; class Actinomycetes; order Kitasatosporales; family Streptomycetaceae; genus Streptomyces; species Streptomyces sp. NPDC057445. The sequence goes on from NZ_JBHVDH010000026.1 coordinate 39,337, forward strand.
CACCTTGCCGGTCGTGCCGCGTGTCGCCAGGGCGTGGTGGGCGGCCGCCGCCTCGGTCAGCGGGAAGCGCTGGACGGCGGGGCGCAGTCGGCCTGCGGCGGCCTCTGCGAGGGCGCGGAGTTCCAGGTTGCGTACGTCGCCGCCCGCCTTTTCGAGCATCGCCGGGCCGAGGACGTTCTCGGAGGTGATGCCGCGTGCGGCGAGCTCTTCGTCGGTCCAGGTGAGCGGGGAGCCTCCGCGAATGCCCTCGCCGGACCAGCCGAAGACGACGTGCAGGCCGCCTTTGCCGAGGAGGTCGACCGCGGCGCGTGCGGTGTCTCCGCCGACGGAGTCGAAGACGACGGTGGCGTGGCGGTCGCCGAGGTGGGAGCGGACCTGCTCGGGCCAGTCGGGGAGGGTGTAGTCGACGGCGAGGTCGGCGCCGTTCCCGGTGACGCGAGCGGTCTTTTCCGCGCCGCCGGCGAGGCCGACGACGGTGGCGCCCGCGTTCTTGGCGTACTGGACGAGGAGGGTGCCGATGCCTCCGGCCGCGGCGGGGACGATCGCGACCGATTCCGGGCCGAGGTCGGTGAACTGCAGGATGCCCATGGCGGTGCGACCGGTGCCGATCATGGCGACGGCTTCGGCCTCGTCGAGGCCTTCTGGGATCTCGTGGAGGCGGGTGGCCTCGGTGACGGTGAGTTCGGCGTAGCCTCCCGGGGCCATGCCGATGTGGGCGACGACGCGCCTGCCGAGCCAGGCGGGGTCGGTCCCTTCGCCGAGGCGGTCCACGGTGCCCGCGATCTCCCTGCCGGGGATGGTGGGGAGTTCGACGGGGGCGGGGTACGGGCCGGGCTCGCCTTCGCGCAGGGCGATGTCGAGGAGGTGCACGCCGGCCGCGGCGACGGCGATCCGGACCTGGCCCGGGCCGGGGCCGGGGTCGTCGACGGTCTCGTACGTGAGGTTCCCGGCGGGGCCGTACGCGTGGAGGCGGATGGCGTGCATGGCGGGGTCTCCCTTGGTGTCGGGTGGCTGGGCCTGTGGCGTCCCCCGGACGGGTCGCGTCACCGGCCCCACTCTTCAACCTCGAGCAAGGTTGAGGTCAAGCGTTGCCGTCCCGGCCGGTGTCAGTGGTGTGCGCCACCATGGGGCCATGGCGCACGGGACGAGGGACACGGCGAAGAGCGCGGCGAAGAGCACGCCACGGAGTACGCGGGTCGCGGCGGCCCGGCGGCCGGAGGTGCGGCTGCCGCCGCTGCGTCCGTACGAGGAGGGGCGGCTGGAGCCGGACGGGGACTACGACGGCCTCGAGCTGGCCGGGCTGGATCTCGCGGGCCAGGCGGGGGCGGGGGCGCGGTTCCTGGACTGTGCGCTGCGGGACTGTGCGCTGGATGAGACGTCGCTGGTCAACGCGCGGTTCATCGACTCTGTGCTGACGGGGGTGCGGGGTGTGGGGACGGATCTCGCGGGGGCGGTGCTGCGGGATGTGGAGGTCGTGGACGTGCGCATGGGCGGGGTTCAGCTGCACGGCGCGGTGCTGGAGCGCGTGGTGGTGCGGGGCGGGAAGATCGACTATCTGAATCTGCGCAGGGCGAAGCTGAAGGACGTGGTGTTCGAGGGCTGCGTCCTGGCCGAGCCGGACTTCGGGGCGGCGGAGCTGGTGCGGGTGGAGTTCCGGGACTGCGCGCTCCGGCAGGCGGACTTCAGCGGTGCGCAGATGCGGGACGTGGACCTGCGGCAGGCGGCGGAGCTGGACATCGCGCGGGGAGTGGACCGGCTGGCGGGTGCGGTGATCAGCACGGCTCAACTGCTGGATCTGGCACCGGCGTTCGCGGCGCAGATCGGTGTGCGGGTGGAGGAGTGAGGCGGCCCCTTCACGGGGTGCGGGGGAAGCGGGCCTGCAGATCCCAGATGACGGGGTTGTCGGCGAGGCCGTCGTGCATGTCGCTGAGGTCCGCGATCAGATCGTGGAGGAAGTCGCGGGCTTCGCGGCGCAGTTCGCCGTGGCTGAAGGTGAGTGGCGGCTCGTCGCCCGGCATCCAGTCGGCCTCGACGTCCACCCAGCCGAAGCGGCGCTCGAACAGCATGCGGTCGCTGGACTCGGTGAAGTCGATCTCGGCGTACTGCGGTTTCGAGGCGCGGCTGCCGAGGGGGTCGCGGTCGAGCTGCTCGACGATGTCGCACAGGGCCCACGCGAAGTCGAGCGCCGGCACCCATCCCCAGGCTGTGGACACCTCCCTGTCCTCCTTGGTGTCCGCGAGGTAGACGTCACCGCAGAAGAGGTCGTGCCGCAGCGCGTGGACGTCCACGCGCCGGTAGTCGGTCTGCGGGGGGTCGGGGAAGCGGCGGGAGAGGGAGTAGCCGATGTCGAGCACGGGTCGATGGTGTCATGCCCGTATGCCGTGTGCGGACGTCGCTTCCTGTACGCCTTGCGAGGCGCCAACCGGCTCAGACGGAACAGGGCGGCCGGCGGATGCGCTTCAGGGGCGGGCTTCGGCTGACCTGCGCCGCGCCAGGATCCCCAGCACCCGCTCGCACCAGCGGATGTTCTCCTCCTCGAAGGAGCGGCCGCGCATGAGCGTGAGGTAGGGGCCGATGCGGCCGGAGTCGCTCAGGTGGTCGTCCTCGGTGCGGCCGTCCAGGAGCAGATCGCGCAGGTGCTCGTAGCGGGCCAGCTTGGCGCGGGCCCATTCGAGGCGTTCCTCGACGAGGGCGTACGCCGCGTCCGGGTCGGCCTCGTCCACGGCCTGGATCTTGACGAGGAGTTCGTCGCGGATCGTGGTGGGGCGCGGCGGGGTCGCGGTGAAGGTGCGCAGGTGTTCCCGGCCGGTTTCCGTGAGGGTGAACATCCGCTTGTTCGGGCGGCGTTCCTGCTGGACGACACGGGCGGCGATCAGGCCGTCGGCGGCCAGCCGGTCGAGCTCCCGGTACAGCTGCTGAGGCGTCGCCGCCCAGAAGTTCGCCATCGAGACGTCGAAGATCTTGGCCAGGTCGTAGCCGGACGCCTCGCCCTCGAGGAGGGCCGCGAGTACCGCGTACTTGAGAGACACCTGGACACGTTAACACCAAGGTGATTACTCTCCATCGCACCTACTCAACAAAGTGAGTAGTCAATCCGGCTCCGCAGGAGGATCGGTCATGCACCCATTCCGCAAAGCCGTCGAGGCGGGCGACCACGACGCCGTTCCCGCACTCCTCGCCGAGAACGTCGTCTTCACCAGCCCCGTCGCCTTCCGCCCTTACCACGGAAAGGCGATCACCGCCGCGATCCTGGCCGGCGTCGCCCGTGTCTTCGAGGACTTCCGCTACGTACGGGAGATCGCCGGCGCCGACGGCCGGGACCACGCGCTCGTCTTCACCGCACGCGTCGGCGGACTCGAGATCAACGGCTGCGACTTCCTCCACACCGACGAGCACGGGCTCATCGACGACTTCATGGTGATGGTCCGGCCGCTGTCGGCCGCCCAGGCGCTCTCGGCGGCCATGGGCGCCCAGTTCGAGCAGATCAAACAACAGGCGGAGGCGTCGTGAACGACTTCGACGCCGTCGTCATCGGCGCGGGCAACGCGGGTCTGACCGCCGCCGTCACCCTCCAGCGGGCCGGAGCCCGCACCCTGCTGGTCGAGCGGCACAGTGTGCCCGGCGGCTGTGCGACCTCCTTCCGCCGCGGCCGGTACGAGTTCGAAGTCGCCCTGCACCAGCTCTCCGGGATCGGCGCGGAGGGCCAGGCGTTCTCCCTGCGCGGGCTGCTCGCCGAGCTGGGCGTCGCCGACAAGCTCGAGTTCGTCGAGGAGCGCGACCTCTACCGAGCGGTGGTGCCCGGCGTCCTCGACGTGACCCTGCCCGCGGACTGGACGGGCGCGGCCGACGCGCTCGAAACCGCCTTCCCCGGCAACCGCCACCGGATCGAGAAGTTCTTCGACCTCCTGCGCAACGTCACGTTCTGGCAGGTCGCCGTGATGAACGGCACCCCGCCCGACCGGATCGACCCGCTCCTCTTCCGCCAGGGGCTGCGTCCCTTCAAGGACGTGCTCGACGAGCACTTCGACGACGACCGGCTCAAGTCCGTGCTCGGCGCCTACTGGGGCTATCTCGGGCTGCCGCCGTCCCGGCTGCCGTTCCAGGACCTGGCGCTCGTCCTGTTCGCCTATCTCGAGTTCAAGCCGTGGCACATCCGCGGAGGCTCCCAGACCCTCTCGCGCGCCCTGCTCGATTCGTTCCTGCGGGCGGGCGGCGAGGTCCGCCTCAACACCGCGGTCGAGGCGATCCCCACCCGCGGGGGCAGGGTCAGCGGCGTCCGGCTGGACACCGGCGAGCAGGTGACCGCGGCCGACGTCGTCTCCAACGCGTCCCTGCCCACCACGTACGCCATGCTCGAAGGCACGGCCCTCCCCTCCGACGTCGCCCGCGATCTCGGCACCCGGCGCACCGGGGTCTCCGGCTTCGTCCTGCACATGGGCCTGGACGCGACCCCTGCCGAGCTGGGCTTCACGGCCGCCACCAATTTCGTCAACGTCGACATGGACGACGACCGCACCTTCGCCTCGATGCGCACCCGCGAGCCGGTCCGGGCGATCTGCGCGTCCTCGTACGACGTCGACCCGATCGGCTTCGCACCGTCCGGCGCCAGCCACGTCAGCCTGATGACCCTGCAGTACGGCGATGCCTGGGAGGCTCTCCCGCCGCAGGAGTACGCGCGGGCCAAATTCGCCTATGCCGAGGGCCTGCTGGACCTTCTGGAGACCGTCACGCCGGGAGTGCGGGACGCGATCGAGGAGGTCGACGTCGCCACGCCGCTGACGATGAAGCGCTACCTCGGCCACCCGGGCGGCGCGTTCTACGGCTATGAGCAGGACGCCACCGAGAGCTGGCTGTTCCGCGGCAACGACGGAAGCCGGGTGCCCGGACTGCATCTGGCCGGTTCCTGGGTGGGTATGGGCGGCTTCCAGCCGACCCTGCAGTCGGGGGCGGCCGTCGCCCGGCGGCTGCTGGAAACCGGGGGCGACAGGAGGGCATGCGCATGAAGCACCCCATCGCCGGTCTGTACGACGGCCATGACGACATCCAGGCGGAGCTCGCGCGGCGCGAGGCCCGGCCGGGTCCCGTCGGTGCCGCGGCCACGCCCCAGGCCCCGGGCGCAGATCCGTACCACCCGAAGCGGATCGGTCTCACCGTCGCCGCGGTCGTCACCGAGACGCCGAGCACCCGGACGTTCCGCCTGCGCCCGGCGGACGGACGGCCGCTGCCGCCGTTCCTCGCGGGACAGTACGTCAATGTCTTCGCGGACGGCACGAGCCGGCCGTACGCGATCGCGTCCAGCCCCGCCGTGGCCGACCACTACGACCTGACCGTGCGGCGCGTTCCCGGCGGCAGGGTCAGCAACCTGCTCGTCGACACCGTCGCCGTCGGCGACCGGCTCACCACCACCGGCCCCATGGGCACCTTCCACCACAACCCGCTGTTCCACGGCGACGACGTCGTCTTCCTCGCCGGAGGCTCCGGAGTCGTCCCCGCGATGAGCATGATCCGCGACATCGCCGACCACGGCCTGCAGCGCCGTTTCCACCTCGTGTACGGATCCCGCGACCGCGACGACATCATCTTCCGGGAGGAGCTCGACGCCCTCGCCGCCGCGCACACCGGCACGATCCGCGTCGACCACGTGATCCGCGATCTGCTCACGGCCGGAACGATCAGCGAGCTGGCCGGCCCGCTGCGGGGACGGATGGTCTACGTCTGCGGCCCGCAGGCGATGTATCCGTACGCCCTCGAACAGCTCACCCTCCTCGGCCAGCCCCGCCGCCGGATCCGCTTCGAGGCCAACGGCGCGCCCGCCCGCCCCGAGGCCCAGCCGCACTGGCCCGCCGGCACCGACGGGTCGGAGGAGGTGACGGTCACCGCCACCGGATCTCCCCCCTTCCGCACCCCGCGCAACCGCCCACTCCTCGACGCCCTGGAGGACAACGGCGTACGCCCGGAAGCGGCGTGCCGCTCCGGCGAGTGCGGTCTGTGTGTCGTCCGCGTCGTCAAGGGCGAGCTGCACACGGCGCAGGAGGCCCGCCTGCGCATGGCCGACGAACAGTTCGGCTACACGCACAGCTGTGTCGCCTACCCGCTCACCGATGTGGAGATCGATTTCTGACGGGGCGGAGTGATCAGGGCAGCAGCCGCTGCTCCTTCGCCACCGCCACCGCGCCCGCCCGTGTGTCCACGCCCAACTTGGCGTAGACGCGGCCCAAATGGGTCTTCACCGTGGCCTCGCTGATGAACAGCGCACGGGCGATGTCGCGGTTGCCGAGTCCACGGGCGAGCTGGCCCAGGATGTCCAGCTCCCGTTCCGTGAGGGCGGGGCGGCCCGTGCCCCGCATCCGGTCCATCACCCGGTTCGCGACCGGCGGCGAGAGCGTCGTGCGGCCCTGCGCGGCGGAGTGGATCGCGGCGAAGAGTTCTTCCGGGCGCTCGGCCTTGAGCAGATAGCCGGTCGCGCCGGCCTCGACGGCGCGGGTGACGTCCGCGTCCGTGTCGTACGTCGTCAGGACGAGGACATGGACGTCCGGGGACGCGATCCGTCGGGTGGCCTCCACACCGTCGATGCCGGGACCGAGCTGGAGGTCCATCAGCACCACGTCCGGCTTCAGCCTGGCGGACATCGCGACCGCCTCCTCGCCGCTGCCCGCCTCGCCGACGACCTCGATGCCCGCCTCGCTGCCGAGGAGTGCGAGAAGTCCGGCGCGTACGACGGCGTGGTCGTCGCAGAGCAGGATCCGTACGGTCACGAGGGCTCCAACGGGTTCTGGCGGGTGCTGACGGGCGCCGGCGCCCTGACGGGGTCCGGCGTCCTGACGGGGTCCGGCCTCCTGCGACGTCCTGACGGACTCCCCGGCAAGGTCCGGACCGGGGCTTCGACGGACCGGGGATTCATTCGACGGACCGGGGATTCAACGGGACTCCAGCGGGATCGACGCCGACAGGACCGTCCCCTCGCCGGGCGCGGACTCGATCGTCAGGGCGCCGCCCAGCTGCTCGGCGCGGGCCCGGATCGCGGGCAGCCCGTGGCCGCGTACGCCCGCTGAGGGGGACGTCGGCGGTGCGAAGCCCACACCGTCGTCCGCGATGTCCAGGACCACCTGGTCGTCCAGGTGGGTGAGGGTCAGCGCGGCCGTGGTGGCGTCCGCGTGCTCCCGCACGTTCGCGAGCGCGCCCTGCGCGATCCGCAGCAGCGCCGACTGCACCCGGTCGGGCAGCGGCGCCGGTCCGCCGTCCACAAGGAAGCGGACGGTGATCCCGGTGGCGGCCGACTCGCGTTCGGCCAGTGCGCGCAGCGCCTGTTCCAGTCCGCCGCCCGCGGCCAGATCGGCGGGTGCCAGGTCGTGGACGAAGCGGCGGGCCTCTGTGAGGTTGTGCTCGGCGATCGACTCGGCGGCACGGACGTGGCGGCGCGCGGTCGCCGGGTCCGCGTCCCAGGTGCGGTCCGCGGCCTGGAGCAGCATCTGCTGGCTGGACAGGCCCTGGGCGAGGCTGTCGTGGATCTCCATGGAGAGACGCTGGCGCTCGGCGAGGGTGCCTTCCCGGCGCTCGGTGGCGGCGAGTTCACGGCGGGTCCTGATCAGATCGTCGATCAGCGCCCGCTGACGGGCGGCAAGGCGCTCCGCGTGGACGAAGACGGCCGTCGCGATCGCGGCGACGGCGGGCGGCGCGATCAGCAGGTTCGGGTCGAAGCCGCCTTGGGAGAGCCTGAGCTGCGCGGCCACGACGAACGTGGTGAGCAGCGCGACCAGGACGAGCGCGGCGCGCGGCGGGAGCGTGCGCAGACCGGTGTAGAAGAGCGGCACCGCGCACCAGGCGAAACTCGGCGCGAGGACCACGAGCACCATCCAGACGGCGACGACGGTGCCGAGCCACGCCAGTCGGCGGGGCGTGGCGCGGGAGCCGAGGACGGGGCCGAGTACGTACAGCGCGGCGAGCGCCGCCGACAGGCCGACGATCCACGGGGAGCGGTCCTCCCAGGGGTGCCGCAGCAGATACCGGGCGAGTGAGGCCCCGAGGAGCAGGAAGAACGCCGCGTGCATGATGCGGGCCGGCCGGCGGGCGTCGGGGTCGCGGATGCCGGTGCTGCCGGAGGTGTCGGTGCGGCTGGTGCGGCCGGAGGTGTCGGCACTACCGGTGCTGTCGGGGGTGGCGGGGCTGTCGGGGTGCGGGCCGTCGTCCGGCCGCGGGCCCGCAGGACCCGCGGTGCCGGGGCGCCGGCCGCCGGTGGCCCGGAAGCCCGGTTCCTGCCCGGGGACCGTCGCTCCGGAGGTCTGCTCCACCGTCCACCACTCCTCGCCGACCTGCACGGACGCCCCCATGCTGACCCGGTGCGACCACCGGCGCATCAGCCGATCGGCTGACATCCCTGTCCTCCATCATGCGCGCCGGAGGCATCCGCTCCGTGGACCGTGCGGGTCCGGTTCCCGCCGGAGGATCGAGGCAGACAGAGCGAGCCCCCCGCCGGACCCCGGCGCCCATCGAGGAGTTGTCCCATGAGGAAGATGTCTCTGCGTGTCCGTGTCCTGACCGGTGCTTTCGCCGCCGCCGTGCTGGGAGCGGGCACCTTCGGCGCGGTCTCGGCGAACGCGTCCGCACAGGCGGCCCCCGCGCCCGCCACGGCCGAGGCGGAGGCCACGGCCGAGGCGGAGGCCACGGACCGCAACGTCCGGCAGACCACGCATCTGACCGTGGCGGCGGCGACCAGGGCGGCACAGGCGGCCCTGAAGGCCGCGCAGAACGAGAACCAGCGCGTGACCGTCGCCGTCGTCGACCGCGACGGCAACACCGTCGTCACCCTGCGCGGCGACGGTGCGGGACCGCAGTCCTACGAGTCCTCCCAGCGCAAGGCGTTCACCGCGGTCTCCTGGAACGCGCCCACCTCCGAACTTGCCCAGCGGCTGCAGCAGGCCCCGAACCTGAAGGACATCCCCGGCACGCTGTTCCTGGCGGGTGGTGTCCCGGTGCGGGCGCAGGGCGCGCCGATCGCCGGTGTCGGAGTCGCGGGAGCCCCGAGCGGCGATCTCGACGAGAAGTTCGCCCGGGCCGCGGTCGCCGCGCTGGGCAAGTAGCCGCGCCCGGCGGGCCCGGTGCCGCCGGGCGGGTCGCGGAGAGGAGCTGCGAAGAGAGGACGTGAGGAAGGTGCGCGGGGAGAGGGGGAGAGGAGAGAGAGGGGGCGGGGGAGAGGTTGCCGAGAGGAATCAGACATTTCACGCATAGGATCGCTGATGTGGACCGGAGACCCCTTCTTCGCACCCTGGCCCCCGCCGTGGCCCTGATCGTCCTCGGCGGCACGGCCTGTACCACCGCGGACGGGGCCACCGGGGTCCAGGGCTCCCCGGGGGCCTCTGGCCTGCGCGATCCGTACTTCCCCAGGCTCGGCAACGGCGGCTACGACGTACGGCACTACGCGCTCACGCTCGACTACGACCCGAAGACGAGCAAGCTCACCGGGACCGCCGCGATCACGGCCCGCGCCACCCAGGACCTCAGCGCCTTCAACCTCGATCTCCACGGTCTGACCGTCCACGGCGCGACCGTCGACGGGTCTCCCGCAGCCGTCAACCGCGCCGGGAACGAGCTGACGCTGCGCCCGCACGACGAGCTCGACAAGGGCAGCACGTTCCGTGCCGTCGTGCGCTACTCCGGCTCCCCTCGCGTCATCACCGATGCCGACGGTTCCGAGGAGGGCTGGCTGAGGACAGCGGACGGCGCGATCGCGCTCGGTGAGCCGACGGGATCCATGGCGTGGTTCCCCGGCAACCACCACCCCAGCGACAAGGCGACGTACGACATCACCGTCACCGTCCCCAAGAAGCTGACCGCCGTCTCCAACGGTGAGCTGCGCTCCCGACGGCCCACGGCCGACGGCCGCCGCACCACCTTCGCCTGGCACTCCGCACAGCCCATGGCGAGTTACGTCGCCACCCTCGGCATCGGCGAGTACAAGACGAAGAGTTATCGCCCGGAGGGCGGGGGCGTGCCCGTCTTCACCGCCGCGGACACGACCGTGGCCGCGCGCAGCGAGAAGCTGCTCGCCCGCATCCCCGAGATCATGGACTGGGCCGAGAAGAGGTTCGGCCCTTACCCCTTCTCCTCCACCGGCGCGATCGTCGAGCGCTCCGGTGACGCGGGATACGCCCTGGAGACGCAGAGCCGGGCCGTCTTCCCCGAGGCGTCCTTCGACACGGTGACCCTCGTCCATGAGATCGCGCACCAGTGGTACGGGGACTCCGTCACGCCGAGGAGCTGGCGTGACATGTGGCTCAACGAAGGCTTCGCGAGCTACGCGGAGTGGATCTACTTCGAGGACTTCGAGGGCGTCCCCGCCCAGGACAGCTTCAAGGAGAACTTCGACACCAGCTCCAACTGGGCGTTCCCGCCCGCAGAACCGCCGGGCGCGGAGGACATCTCCCAGGACCCGGTGTACGGGCGGGGCGCGATGGTCCTGCACAAGATCCGCCAGGCCGTCGGCGACGACACGTTCTTCGGCATCCTGCGGGGCTGGGCACAAACACACCGTCACGGCAACGCCTCCACCGACGACTTCACCGCGTATGTGGAGAAGGAGTCGGGCAAGGACCTCACCACGCTGTGGGACACCTGGCTGTACGGCGAGGCCAAGCCGGCCCAGCCGTAGCCGAGCCCGATCGCTCCCGTGCCGGTGCCGGGCGTACGCCGAAGGCCCCGGCCGTGCGTGGCCGGGGCCTTCGAGGCGCCTGTGCCTGTGTCAGACGTTGACGCCGAAGTCCTGGGCGATGCCCACCAGGCCAGAGGCGTAGCCCTGGCCGACCGCGCGGAACTTCCACTCCGCGCCGTTGCGGTACAGCTCGCCGAAGACCATCGCGGTCTCGGTGGCGGCGTCCTCGCTCAGGTCGTAGCGGGCGATCTCGGAGCCGCCGGCCTGGTTGACGATGCGGATGTAGGCGTTGCGCACCTGGCCGAAGTTCTGGGAGCGGTTCTCGGCGTCGTAGATGGAGACCGGGAAGACGATCTTGTCGACGTCGGCCGGCAGACCCTGCAGGTTGACGTTGATCTGCTCGTCGTCGCCGCCGCCCTCGCCGGTGCGGTTGTCACCGGTGTGGACGATGGTCTGGTCCGGCGTGGACTTGTTGTTGAAGAAGACGAAGTGGCCGTCGGAGACGACCTTTCCGCCGGGGTTGACCGCGATCGCCGAGGCGTCGAGGTCGAAGTCGGTGCCGGTGGTGGTACGGACGTCCCAGCCGAGGCCGACCGTGACGGCGGTCAGGCCCGGTGCCTCCTTGGTGAGCGAGACGTTGCCGCCCTTGGACAGGCTTACAGCCATGGGGAGGTCCCTTTCCTGGTCGGATGCAATGCGGTCGGGCTTCGTGCCTTGGACCCCGAAGCTACCGTCACTCTCCATAACGTCGACGAAGCACCGCCAGGTTCCCTGTGAAAAGAAGGTGACGCGGGCGCCTCGCGGACGCGACCATGGACACATGTCCGGGCCCTATCTCATCCGCGGCTCCGTCTCCCTGCCGGAGGCCGAGCTCATGTGGCGTTTCTCGCGCTCGTCGGGCCCAGGCGGCCAGCACGTCAACACGAGCGACTCCCAGGTGGAGCTCCGCTTCGACCTCGCGGCGACGGAAGCGCTGCCCCCGGTGTGGAAGGCCCGCGCCCTGGAGCGCCTCGCCTCCCGTCTGAACGGCGGCGTCGTCACCGTACGGTCCTCGGAGCACCGCTCCCAGTGGCGCAACCGCGAAGCGGCGGCGGTGCGGCTCGCCGCGCTGCTGGCCGAGGCGACGGCCCCGCCGCCGCGCCCGCGGCGGCCCACGAAGATCCCACGGGGCATCAACGAGCGCCGTCTGCGGGAGAAGAAGCAGCGCGCGGAGACGAAGCGAGGCCGCACCGGCCGCGACTGGTGACCGCGGGGGGCTTGTGCTCCCCGCCCCCCCGTTACGGCCCGCATCGGGCGCCGGCGGGCCCAGGTCCGAGCGACGGTCGGGCCGAGGTGTGCGCCCCGGGCGACGGACCCCGGTCCCGGCCTGTCTCCGGGCGACCTGACCCGTGCCCGAACCCTGGCGGGACCAGTGCGTTCTGTCGACCGGTCCCGTTCCCGGGTCCTGCCGTGAACCTGTTCCCGGGTCCGTGAACCCTTTCCCGGATCCGGAAGCCGTGCCGAACCACCGCCGGCGCGGTTCAGCCCAAGTGGCGGTACCTGCCCCTGAAATAGGTGAGCGGGCCACCGTCCGGGCCCGCAAGTCCCGCGTTGAGCACCCGCCCGATCACGAGGGTGTGGTCCCCCGCCTCGACCCGCTGCTCCGTGCGGCATTCCAGTACGGCCAGCGCGCCCTCCACGAGCGGAGACCCGCACACCTCGCCCCGTTTCCAGGCGATGTCCTCGAAGAGGAGCCGGTCGCTGATACGTCCCTTCATCGCGAAACGCCCCGCGATGTGGCGCTGGTGCTCGGAGAGCAGCGACACGCCCCACAGGGGCTGCTCGGCCAGCAGGTCGTCCATGCGCGATCCGTTCCGCAGGCTCACGAGGACCAGCGGCGGGTCCAGCGACACCGACGTGAACGCCGTCGCCGTCATGCCGACGTCATCGCCGCGCGGGCCGTCCTCGCTCAGTGGGGGCTCATGCGCCGTCACCAGCACCACGCCCGCCGCCAGGCGGGACATGGCGGCACGGAACTCGTCGTTGCTCACCCCCTCAGGATGGGGGATGGCCTCGGTGCGGGGAGCTGGAGTCGTCGGGAGCACACCCGGAACGCTAACCTCATCCGCGCAGCGGCCACATCCGGCCAGGGGACCAGTGAGGTCCTAGGACCCTGGTCCGAATTTGCGTTCAAGAAGCGACGAAGCACCGCCGGCACCATCATCTGACCCTTCATCATCTGATGTGACTTGAGTCACAGAGGCCGGTATTTGTTGACCCTGTGTACCGGGTGGGCAGCGCGCTGTGATTCAGTGGCGTGGACAGAGCACCAAGAGGATCGATGAGAAGCCTGGAGTCACGTTAGCTGTCGAGGTCTCGGGGAGAGCGAGCAATGGAGACCGAGTCGGAGCCGTACGTCCGTCTTGCGACCCTGCGGCAGCTCCATCAGGTCGTGACGGACCTCAACACGGCCCGCAGCCTGGCGGACACGCTGCAGACCGTCGCCAACGGCATCGTCGCGGGGCTCGGCTATGAGCTGGCATGCGTCAATCTCGTGCGTCCCGACGGAGACCTCGTCGTCGCCGCCTTCGCCGGAAACTCCGCGGCCGAGGCCCTGATCACCGGCCGGGTGGGCTCGCGCGCCTCGTGGGAGCGAAGACTGTCCATGGGCGAGGCCTGGGGCGAGCTCCGTTTCATACCCCACACCGAGGGCTGGGTGCTGCTGGAGGACGACGTGCCCCAGTGGTACACGGAAGGCCCCGAGCCCCGCTTCGAGGACGAGTGGCACCCCCAGGACCGGCTCTACGCGCCCATGTACGCCTCGGGCGGCGGCCGTGAACTCCTGGGCGTGATATCGGTCGACAAGCCCCGCAACGGCCGCCGGCCGGGCCCCTGGGGCCAGGAGGCGCTGCAGATGTACGCCTCCCAGTCCGCGATTGCGATCAGCAACGCCCGGCTCCGAGCAAACATGCAGCGCGCGCTGGTCCGCCTGGAGCGCGAGCAGCAGGCATTGCGCGCCAGCGAGGAGTCGTTCCGGCAGGCATTCGAGTACGCGCCGAGCGGCATGGCCATCGCCGAGATGGGCGGCGACCAGCACGGCCGGCTGCTGCGCACCAACGACGCGCTGTGCCGCCTCCTCGGCAGGCCCGCCTCCGCGATGCGCCGCTACTCCTTCGCCGACCTGGTCCACCACGACGACATCGGCACGCTGCTGCGCACGTCCGCCGAGGGCGGCAGGGCGGAGCTGCGGCTGGGCCGCCGTGACGGGACGTACGTCTGGGTCTCCCTGCGCAACTCGGTCGTCGCCGACACCGCCGACGGGCCCCGGTTCCTGCTCACGCACGTCGAGGACATCGAGGAGCGCAAGCGGCACGAACTGCATCTCGCGCACCGGGCCAGCCATGACTCGCTGACCGGCCTGCCCAACAGCGCGGAGCTGCGTGCCCGCCTGAGCGCGCGGATCTGCGAGCGGCCGCAGGCGTCGCGGCCGAACGCGGTGGAGACGCTGGACGCGGCGTTCTCCGGCCGGCCCGCGCAGCCCGCGTACGGAAACGGCTACGGCCGCAACGGATACGACGCCGGCGCCGACGAGCACGGCTTCCGGCGGGACGGATTCGACTTCGACCCTCCCGGGCCCGGCAGTCCCTACGAATCCCATGTGCACGCCGTGGCCCCCGACAGCGAGCACGACGACGGCACCAAGGGCCTGGCGGTCCTGTTCTGCGATCTTGACGGCTTCAAGTCGATCAACGACCGGTTCGGGCACAACACCGGCGACGCCGTGCTGATCGAGGTCGCGCGGCGGCTCACGACCGGTGTGCGGGACGGTGACACGGTTGCCCGGCTCGGAGGTGACGAATTCGTCGTTCTCGCGGACGGGCTCGGTGCCGCCGACGCCGCCGACCTGGCCGTTCGCCTGCGGAACGCGATCATTCCGCCGATCCGGGTCGACGGAAGGGCGGTGCGGGTCGGGGCGAGCTTCGGCATCGGGTGGGCGGTCTGCGGAATGTCCGTGGAAGAGGTACTTCAGTCCGCTGACCAGCGGATGTACATCGAGAAGCGGTCCCGCTCCAAGATGCACCGGCGCGCCGGATAGGCCGATCCCGGGAACCGGGCGGGTCCCCGTGGCCGTCCTTGGAGTTGCTCGAACGGGGTAGGCTCGGCCGGTCGGCGACGGCTGGCGAGCAAGGATAGGAGTGACCCAGGGATGACGGCCGGGAACAACGGCGCGACCACGCCCGAGGACGACGATCCGTTCGGCTACCTGTACGCGGACGGACAGCAGACGGGCGCCACACCTCCCCGCCAGGGTGGCTACGGCTACCCGGGCCCGGCGGCGCAGCCCGGCGTGCCCAGGACGTCGTACAACCAGGTCAGAACGGTCGGCGAGCGCCAGTACGGGCAGGTGCCGCAGCAGCAGGGCCACGGCCAGCAGCAGTACGCGCACCAGCCGACCGCGCAGTACGCGGCGCCGGAAACGTACCCCGGCGGGGCTCCGACCCGCCAGAGCCCGCTGCCCGGTCAGGGCGGTCACGGCGGCACCGGCGGCCGCAGCCGCGGGCCGAACACCCGGGGTCTGATCATCGGCGCGAGCGCCGTCGTCGCGGTGGTCGTCATCGGCATCGGTGTGGCGCTCCTCACGAGCGGCGGCGACAAGGGCTCGGAGGCATCCCCGGACAGCAGCGCCCCCGCCGGCCAGGTGAAGCCGAGCAAGGACCCGGGCAAGGGCGGCGGCAAGGACGAAAAGCCCGTCGAGCTGCCGAAGCAGGACGCCGCGACGCTTCAGCTCGGTCCGCCGGCGGTGCTGGCGAAGGACGTCAAGGGCGCGAAGGGCGCGGACGGCGCCTATGTGACCGGCTTCAACGCGGTCGGCGCCTCGGTGACGTGGAAGGCCGACATCCAGAAGGCGGGCAACTACCGGCTCTACGTCCGGTACGCGATCCCCGCCAAGGACGCCAACGCGACGCTCACGGTCAACGGCAAGCCGAACAGCAACCCCATCGGCCTGAAGAACTTCATCGGGTCCACGGACCCGAATCCGGAGAAGAACTGGCAGACCACCTGGGCGCCGGTCACCCTCAAGCAGGGCGAGAACGAGCTCAAGCTCTCCTGCGAGGCGGGCAACCAGTGCGACGCCCTCCTCGACTGGCTCGAGGTCAAGCAGGGCTGACCCGCCCGCCCGAGTTCCGTCACCACCGTCCCGGCCGCGTCTCGTGGCCGGGACGAGGCGTTTCCTGGCGTCGCGGACGCCAGGCGGGGCCTCACGCCGCCGGCGCGTGCTCCGTCACACGGACCTTCGCCAGCAGCTCCTCGTACGACGTCCGGTCGAAGTCGCCTGCCGCCGGGGCCAGGACCGTCGCCGTGGCGAGGGCCAC
The DNA here is from genome assembly GCF_042802855.1 of Streptomyces sp. NPDC057445. Classification (NCBI taxonomy): domain Bacteria; kingdom Bacillati; phylum Actinomycetota; class Actinomycetes; order Kitasatosporales; family Streptomycetaceae; genus Streptomyces; species Streptomyces sp. NPDC057445. Next base: position 55,336 of record NZ_JBHVDH010000026.1, read on the forward strand.
CGCGCGGGTGAGGCGGTCCGGCCAGGGGAGGGATTCGACGAGGCCGGAGAGCAGCCCGGCGACGGCGGAGTCGCCCGCGCCGGTCGGGTTGCCGGGGACCTTCGCGGGTGGTGCGGCGTGCCAGGTGCCCTCGGGGGTGGCCGCGAGGACGCCGTCGGGGCCGAGGGACGAGACCACCGTGCGGGCGCCTCGGCGGCGGGCGTCATGGGTGGCGCGCAGCGGCTCGCGGGAGCCGGTGAGCCGGGCGAGTTCGTCGGCGTTCGGCTTGACCATGTCCGGGCGGGCCGCGATGCCCCGGCGCAGGGGCTCGCCGCCGGTGTCCAGGAGGGCCGGGACGCCCGCGGCCCGTGCCCGGCGGATCAGTTCGGCGTACGCGCCGACGTGGATGCCCGGTGGCAGGCTGCCGCACAGGGCGACGGCGTCGGCGTCGCCCAGGAGCGTCTCGTAGGAGGCGAGGAACGCCGACCACTCGTCCGAAGTGACCGTCGGGCCGGGTTCGTTGAGCTGGGTGGTGTCGCCGGTCGTCGCGTCCACCACGGCGAGCGTACGGCGTGTGTTCCCGGCGACCGGGACGAGCGCGTCGCGCACGGGCAGCCCGCTCAGCAGATCGCGCAGCACGGCGCCCGTCGGCCCGCCCGCGAAGCCTGTGACGACCGCCTCGTGGCCGAGCGTCGCGAGGACGCGGGCGACGTTGAGGCCTTTGCCGCCGGGGCGTTCGAGGACCTCGGTGACGCGGTGGGAGGTGTGCGGGACGAGCGCGGGGACCCGGTAGGTGAGGTCGAGGGCGGTGTTCAGCGTGACCGTCAGGATCACTTCTGACACCCCCGGAGACTGCGCTTGCCATGGTCGGACGGGGCCTGATCATGCCAAAAAGAAGGCGGTTGGCCCAGACCCCGTCCGGCCAACCGCTCTTCTCCCGGGGGCAGAGGGGGTCAGGAAACGCCCGGCTCGACCACCCATGCGCCCTTGCGCATCACGCCCTTCAGTGCGAAGTCCGCGTCCAGCACCACCAGGTCCGCGTCCTTGCCCGGCTCCAGCGAGCCGACCCTGTCGTACACGCCCAGCAGTCGCGCCGGATTGGCAGAGACCGCCCGCACGATGTCCTCGACGGGGAGCCGGTCGACCGTCGCCGCCCGCCGGAACGCGGTGTCCAGGGTCAGCGTGGACCCGGCGATCGAACCGCCCTCCACCAGGCGGGCGACCCCCTCCTTGACCTCGACCTCGAGCGGCCCGAGGTGGTACACCCCGTCGCCGAAGCCGGCCGCGTCCATCGCGTCCGTGATGAAGGCGACCCGGCCCGGCCCCGCGCGGTGGAACGCCAGCTCCAGCGCCGCCGGGTGCAGATGCGTCCCGTCGTTGATCAGCTCGACCGTGATCCGCTCGTCCTCGAGGAGCGCGGCGACCGGTCCGGGCGCCCGGTGCGCGAGGACCGGCATCGCGTTGAAGAGGTGGGTGGCCACGGTGGCGCCCGCGTCGATCGCCTCGATGGTCTGCTCGTACGTCGCGTCGGTGTGGCCGATCGCCGCGATGACGCCGTGCTCGGCCAGCAGCCGTACGGACTCGATGCCGCCGGGCAGTTCGGTGGCGAGGGTGACCATCTTCGCCGTGCCGCGCGCCGCGTCCAGCAGCTTGCGTACCTCCGCCGGGTCGGGGTCGCGCAGCAGCTCCTCGCTGTGCGCGCCCTTGCGGCAGGGCGAGATGAAGGGGCCCTCGAAGTGGATGCCCGCGAGGTCGCCCTGCTCGACGAGCTCCGAGAGGAACCCGGCGCGGTGCGTCAGGAAGTCCATGTCGCCGGTGACGGTGGACGCGACCAGCGTGGTCGTGCCGTGCCGGTGGTGCGTCCGCACACCGGTGAGTACGTCGTCGGCCGTGCCGGAGGTGAACGACGCGCCGCCGCCGCCGTGGTTGTGCATGTCCACGAAGCCGGGGACCAGCCAGTGGCCGGAGAGATCCGTGGAGGGCGTGTCGTCGGGGGCGTGCGCGGCGATCCGCGTGCCGTCGACGATCACCCGCCCGTTCTCGGCGACCCCGGCCGGCAGCACGACCCGGGCGCCTGTGAGAACCATCCGGTCGGCCATCAGGCGGTTACCTCCGTGGTGAGCAGGTCCCAGGCGAGGAGACCCGCGCCCAGGCATCCGGCGGTGTCCCCGAGGGCCGCCGGGACGATCGAGGGCAGCCTCTGGAAGGTGACCCGTGCCTCCACCGCGGCCCGCAGGGGTGTGAACAAGGTTTCTCCTGCACCGGCGAGTCCGCCACCGATGATCAGGGTGCGGGGGTCCAGCAGGGTGAGGGCGGTGACCAGCCCGTCGGCGAGCGCGTCGATCGCTTCCTGCCAGACGCGTACGGCGCGCTCGTCACCGGAATCGACGGCCTTGGCGCAGTCGGCCGCGTCCGCGCCGGGATCGCCGCTCGCGGTGGCCCACGCCCGCGTCACGGCGGCGGCCGAGGCGAGGGTCTCCAGACAGCCGTGCTGTCCGCAGCCGCACCGGGGGCCGCCCGGCCGGACGACGACATGGCCGATCTCCCCGGCGTACCCGTGCGCACCGGCCTCGATGGCGCCGCCGATGCCGATGGCGCCGGCGATGCCCGTGCCGAGCGGCACGAACAGGAACCGGTCGGCGCCCCGGCCCGCGCCGATCCGCCCCTCGGCGAGGCCGCCGGTGCGGACGTCGTGGCCGAGGGCGACGGGGACACCGCCGAGCCGCTCGCCGAGCAGGTCGCGCAGAGGCACGTCGCGCCAGCCGAGGTTCGCGGCGTACACGGCGATGCCGTTCGCGGCGTCGACGATGCCGGGTACGGCGACCCCGGCGGCGACGGCGCTCTCGCCGTAGCGCTCCTCGCCGTACGCCCGCAGCTCGGCGGCGAAGCCGAGGATCGCTTCCACGACCGCCTCGGGCCCGCGCTCGCGGCCGGTGGCCCGGCGCACCTCGTGGAGCAGTGTCCCGTCCTCCCTCGCGAGGGCGGCTTTCATCCCGGTGCCGCCCACATCGAGGGCGATGACGTGTCTCACGCGTACAGTTTCGCCCCCGGACCCGGAAAGGTCTAGTCCACTGTTCGGGTTGCTGCGTTTTGCCCGAGCGTGTGTGCGTGGTGTAGACCTCTGGGGTTCATTTCTCAGATCAAGGTGGGGGGCGCGAGCGTTGCAGCGGCGCTATTTCGGTCCGACGGCGGCGGCAGTCGCACTGGCCATGACGGCGGTGCTCGCCGGGTGCGGGAGCACCGGAGGGGACGGGGAGGTCACGCTCCGGCTGGTCGCGGCGGACTACGGGACCGGCCCGAGCGACACGTCCCAGAAGTACTGGGACGACGTGGCGAGGGCCTTCGAGGCCAAGAACGCGGGCATCAAGGTCGATGTCGACGTCTACTCCTGGAAGGACGTCGACCGCAAGGTCGGCGAGATGGTGGACCAGGGGAACGCCCCGGACATCGCGCAGATCGGCGCGTACGCCGACTACGTCGAGAGGGACAAGCTCTACCGCACCGAAGAGCTGGTCTCCGTCCCCACCCAGGCGAACTTCCTGCCCCTGCTGAGCGAGGCGGGCCAGGTGAACCGCATCCAGTACGGGATGCCTTTCGCGGCCAGCACGCGTCTGCTGTTCTTCAACGAGAAGCTCTTCACGGACGCGGGGCTGCGGGCGCCGACCACCTGGGGTGAGATCCGCGCGGCCGCGCAGAAACTGAAGGCGCAGGGGGTGAAGTACCCCTTCGCGCTGCCGCTGGGCTCGGAGGAGTCACAGGCAGAGGCGATGATCTGGATGCTGAGCGGGGGCGGGGGCTACCAGGACCGCACCAGCGGTGCGTACGAGATCGACTCGACCGAGAACATAGAGACCTTCCGCTGGCTCAAGGACAACCTTGTCACCCCGAAGCTGACCGGGCCGGTCGCCCCCGCAGAGCTGGATCGCGCCGAGGCCTTCGCGGCGTTCACGCGCGGCGAGGTCGGGATGCTCAACGGCCACCCGACCCTGATGCAGACGGCGGAGAAGGCCGGTGTCAAGGTCGGCAAGGTGCCGCTGCCGGGGGCCGACGGCGAGGCCAGGGCGTCGATGGGCGTCGCCGACTGGATGATGGCCTTCAAGCAGAACGGCCACCGCAAGGAGATCGGCCGCTTCCTCGACTTCGCGTACAACGACACGAACGTCCTCGAATTCTCCGACCGTTACGACATCCTGCCGGTGACGATCACGGCGAGCCAGACGATGGCGGCGGACAACAGCCACAAGGACCTGCGGGAATTCCTGGAGGCCCTGCCGACCTCGGAGCTCTACCCCTTCGGCGAGAAGTCGTGGGCGACGGTGAGCGCGAGCGTGAAGAAGAACATCGGCGGGGCGGTGGCGCCGGGGGGCGACCCGGCGGCGGTCCTGACCCGCATCGCGACGGAGGCGGCGTCTGCGGCGGAGTAGCGGGTCGCTGCGCGGGCGGTACGGGTCCGCTGCGCGGTGCGGGTGGGGGTGCGGGTGTCGTGGTGGGCGGTGCCGTGTTGGTTGGCCGGGGTGTCCGTCCTCAAGCGCCGGACGGGCTTAGTGTGCGGGCCGGTGCCGTGACTGCGGCCGGGGTGTCCGTCCTCAAACGCCGGACGGGCTCATGCGGCTGCTGTCGGTGGTGGGGGGGCGGGGCTCCTCCGGGCTCGACTCCTCGGGGACGGCGGCGTACCGCCGACCTCGGAGGCAGCCGGTGGTTCCGCCGTCCCCTGCGGGGCCGACCCTGCACGGCCCCGCCCCTGGCGCGTTGCCGACTGCCGCCCGGTGGGTGGGCAACAGACACGCGACCACGGCGATCGGCCCACCACCCCTGGCCCCGAGGGGGGCCGTGGAGGGGTCGTGTCCGGGACACTAAAGCGTGATTTGTGGCGCGGCGTGGGCGCCGCCATCGAGGTGCCGGTTAGCGCGCCGTAAATCATGCCGTCCCGGATGCGAGCCCCGGAACGGCCCCCAACGCCCGCGACCCGGTACCGGCCGACCCCGTACACCTGAGCCCGTCCGGCGATTGAGGACGGACACACCGGCCAACCAACACGGCACCGTCAACCACGACAACCTCACCCGAACCGCCCGCGCCAGCGACCCGCGCCAGCGACCCGGCAACTATGTTGCTCATATGACCGAAGGTGAGCAGCTCTCCGAGCGGGACCGCGCTGTCCTCCGGATGGAGCGGAGCGACTGGCCCGGACCCGGGGCCAAGGAGCGGGCGATACGGGAGCGGTTGGGGATGTCACCGACGCGGTACTACCAGCTGCTGAACGCCCTGCTGGACGACCCCCGCGCCCTGGCGCACGATCCGGTGACCGTCAATCGCCTCCGGCGAGTGCGGGACTCCCGCCGCGAGCGCCGATAGGGTCGGCAGCATGGGCAGCCATTCGGACGACGCACTGCCGGAGCCGACCACGTCCCAAGGACGGGAAGGCCTCGCCGCGATTCTCGAGAGGCCGCGGGAGACCGTGGTCGCGCTGGACTTCGACGGCACGCTCGCCGACATCGTGCCCGACCCGGAGCAGGCCCGCGCCCATCCCGGCGCCGTCGAGGCGATCGCCGGGCTGGCATCGCAGGTGGCGTCCGTCGCCATCCTGACCGGGCGCCCGGCCGGGGTCGCCGTCAGGTACGGCGGATTCGAGGGCCGGCCCGGCCTCGAACGCCTCGTCGTACTGGGCCATTACGGCGCCGAGCGCTGGGACGCCCGCACCGGTACGGTCCAGGCCTCCGCCCCGCCCCCCGGCCTCGACGCCGTACGCGCGGAGCTGCCCGGGCTCCTCGACTCGGTCGGTGCCTGGGAGGGCGTCTGGATCGAGGAGAAGGGCCGCGCGGTCGCCGCGCACACGCGCCGCGCCAAGGATCCACAGGCCGCCTTCGAGGCGCTGCGCGGCCCCATCGCCGAGCTGGCCGCCCGCCACGGACTGATCGTCGAGCCGGGGAGGCTCGTCCTGGAGGTGCGCCCGGCCGGCGTCGACAAGGGCGTCGCGCTGGAGGAGTTCGTACGGGAACAGCAGGCCGGTGCCGTGCTGTACGCGGGTGACGACCTCGGTGATCTCGCCGCCTGCGCCGCCGTCGAGAAGCTGCGTTCCGACGGCATCCCCGGACTGCTGGTGTGCAGCGGCACCGACGTGCCGGAACTCGCCGAGCGCGCCGACATGGTGCTGTCAGGTCCGGCCGAGGTCGTCCGCTTCCTCGCCGCCCTCGCCGAGCGCCTCAAGCGCGTGTAGCTGCTCCAGGAACCATTGCTGCGGCGGCAGCGCTGTCGCCGCGGCGGCCAGCCGCTTGGTGCGCTCGGCCCGCTCCCCGTCGGGCATCGTCAGCGCCTGGTGGAGCGCGGCGGCGGTGCCCGTGACGTCGTACGGGTTCACCACGATCGCCTCGTCGCCGAGCTCCTCGTACGCCCCGGCCTCCCGGGACAGCACCAGCGCACATCCCGCGTCCGAGACGACCGGGATCTCCTTGGCGACGAGATTCATCCCGTCCCTGATGGGATTGACCAGCGCCACGTCCGCAATCCGGTACGCGGCCAGCGACCGCGCGAAGTCGTCCTTGACGTGCAGCACCACCGGTGTCCAGCCGGGCGTCCCGTACTGCGCGTTGATCTCCTCGGAGAGCCGCGCGACCTCCGCCGTGTAGTCGCGGTAGACGGGCAGGTCCTGCCGGGACGGGTACGCGAAGGCCACGTGCACCACGCGTTCGCGCCACTCGGGGCGTTCGTCGAGCAGTGTCCGGAACGCCAGCAGACCGCGGACGATGTTCTTGGACAGCTCGGTCCTGTCCACGCGGACGATGGTCTTCCGGTCGCCCTCCCCGCCGACCTGGTCGCGCAGCGCGACCATGCGTTCCTCGACGTCCAATTCGTGCGAGCGCCGCCGCAGGAACCCGGCTTCCGCGCCGAGTCCGTGCACTCCGACCAGCGTCGTCCGGAAGGCGGACTCCCCGGTCGGGGAGTGCCGGATGCGGGGGCGCGGGTCGTCCGGCGCAGAGGAGACGATCCGCCCGTCCTCGGCGACGTTCCCGGCGCACTGCATGAAGGCGGACGCCCATCGCCAGGTGAGGAAGCCGAGCCGGTCCGCGCCGAGCATCCCCCGCACCAGTTCCTCCGCGACGTCGTCCGGCAGCATCCGGAAGTACTCAGGCGGTGCCCACGGCGTGTGCGAGAAGTGCCCGATCCGCAGATCGGGGCGGAGCTCCCGGAGCATCCCGGGCGCGAGCGCCAGGTGGTAGTCCTGGATCATCACTACGGCGCCGGGCGCGGACTCCGCCGCCAACGCGTCGGCGAAGGCGCGGTTGTAGGTCCGGTAGGCGTCCCACTGCCGGCGGAACTGCGCGTCGAAGACCGGCTCCAGCGGGGTCTGGTACAGCATGTGGTGGACGAACCACAGTACGGAGTTCGCGATGCCGTTGTACGCGTCCGCGTGCACGGTGGCGTCGATGTCCAGCATCCGTACGCCCGGCTCTGCGACACCGCGGCGCACCGCCTCGCGGTCGCCGTCGCCCAGTGCGGCGCACACCCACAGGGCGTCCGCGTCCGTCCCGATGGCCGAGAGACCGGAGACCAGCCCACCGCCGCCACGCCGGGCGTCGAGTGTGCCGTCCTCGCGGAAGGCGTATGTGACCGGACCGCGGTTGGAGGCGACGAGTACCTGCGCCGCGCGCTCGGAGACCATGTCGCCAACCTAGCCCGTCCGGTAACCGCTCAAACGTACGGCCGGACTCCGTCGGCGGAGTCCGGCCACACGATCACCCGATCGGCCACACGATCACCCGATCGGCCACACGGTCACCCGATCAGCCACAGCGTCACCCGATCAGTGGTCACGGCGCCGATCGCGCGTCGCGGCCACGGCGATCGCACCGGCCGCGGTGAGTGCCAGGGCGAGGGCGCCGAGCAGCCAGAGCCGTTCGGTCCGCCCGCCGGTGGCGGCCATCTCGCTGGGGCTGCCGTTCGCTCCGGCGGGACGGCCCGGGCCGTTGCCGGGAACCACCGGGGCGGCGCCGGGCTTGTCCGGGGCTCCTGACCGCACCGGCTGCTGCGGGTGCCGGGGCTGCTCCGTGGTCGCCGGAGGCACGGGCCGCGCCTGCACCCTCCCCTCACCCCTGTCCGCGTCGGCGTCACCGGGTTCGCGGTTCTCCCGGTTCTCCCGGTCCGCCCGGTTCTCCCGGCCGTTCGTGCCCTCGGTGCCCTCGGTGCCCTCGGTGCCCTCGGTGCCCTCGGTGCCCTCGGTCCGCTCCGAGGCGACCGGGTCCGGCTCCACGGTGGCCTGAAGTCGCGCGTCCCCGGCGCCCTCCTCGCCGACGGTGACCGTGTACGTCACCGTCGTGTCGGCGGGTGAGCCCTCCGCGCCGGACGCCTTCTTCGTGACCTCCGGATCCGGCACCGGGGTGGACAGGGCCAACGCCGATGCCACATAGGCGTCGTCGCCCGACCTGAACGACACCTTCGCGGACGTGGCGCCCACTCCCGCCCCGGTCTGGCCGTCGACGAGGAAGCGGTCGCCCATGGAGGTCCGACCCCCGTACGCCGCGACGGACGCCCGGACCTGGCCCCCGGAGCGGTAGAAGCCGCTCACCGAGACGGTCGTCGCGGGGGAGGCGGGGCGCTGCAGGACGTGTCCGCCGTAGACATGGACGTTGCGCCGTTCGGGGGCGTACTTCTCGTCGGGGCGGTCGTACGCGTAGACGACGGTCAGCGACCAGCCCGCGCCGCAGCCCTCTTCGGCCGAGGCCCAGATGTCGCCGACCGTGACGGGCAGCGGGGTGCCGGAGCCGGTGACGTCCTCGAAGGCGGCGGTGACGTCGGCCTCGCCGGTGTAGAAGTGCGCTCCGGACGCCGCCCCCCGGTCCTGGACCAGATTCTCGGCCCTGACCACGACCGGCTTGCCCTTGCCGACGCTGATCGTGGGGGTGGAGTCGAGCGGCGCGCCGGGGGACGAGCCGGAGTCCGACCGGCCTCTGTCCGACAGGTCCGCGTCCGACCGGTCGGCGGCGCCGAGATCCGCATCGGACAGGTCCGCGTCCGGGCGACGGTCGTCCGGCCGGTCCGCGTCCGCGCCGGAGGCGGCGCAGCGGTGGAGCAGCTCGCCGTCCGGGCTCCGGTACGTGCCGTCGTTGCCGCCCCAGAACAGCCGGGCATAACTGACACGGGCCCCCGGTGGGACGCCGACCTGGCCGGTTCCGGTCCGTTCGGCGCCCTGGACGGCGCTGCCGACGGTGGTGAAGTCGCCGTACAACGACGCGTCGTACCGCTTCTTGAAGGGGGACACGGCGTCGCCGGCGGCCCTGCCAGGGAGGAGCATCCCGGTCGAGACGACGGCGGAGGCGGTCGTGAGAACCGTCAAGGCCCCGACGAAACGAGGCAACCTGGAAGTCCGGCGCCAAGCGCCCGTGAGTTTCGCATAGCCCATATCTACGAAACTTAGACAATCCGATGGATTGTGGCGTGCTGCGGCGCACATGCGTTAGGCCGCCGGTGTCGTCGGGCCGCCGGTGCGGCTATGCCGCCCTGCGCTTCGCGTACTCCACGATCTCCACCATCGGAGGCCGTTCCTGGGTGTCCACCTCATGCGTCCGCGGCACGAACCCCTCGTCGCCCCGTTCGAACTGCGTCAGTGCCGGACGCACCAAATGGCCGCGGGAAAGTCGCAGTTGCGCCGTGCGGTAGATCGCCGCCGCCATCCGGCCCAGCGCCTGCCCGTCCTGGTGCCGGTGCAGCCGCACCCCCACGTCGACCTGCGCGAGCGCGTCGAGCCCGACCGTGTGCAGTGCGTCGACCAGCAGTCCGAGCTCCACCCCGTATCCGACGGGGAACGGCAGCCGCTCCAGCAGCGACCGCCGCGCCGCGTACTCCCCGCCCAGCGGCTGGACGAATCCGGCCAGCTGCGGCCAGTGCAGATTGAGCAGCGGGCGGGCCACCAGTTCGGTCACCCGGCCGCCCTGACCGGGGGTGCCCCCCAGCGGCCGGTCGTACATCGCCTTGACGAACTGGATTTCCGGCTCGGTCAGCAGCGGTCCGACGATGCCGGAGACGAAGTCGGCGGAGAACTCCTTCAGGTCCGCGTCCACGAAACAGACGATGTCGCCGCTCGTCACCAGCAGCGAGCGCCACAGCACCTCGCCCTTGCCGGGGACGGCCGGGATCCGCGGGAGTATCGCGTCCCGGTGCACGACCCGCGCGCCCGCCTTCGCCGCCACCTCGGACGTGCGGTCCGTCGAACCCGAGTCCACGACCACGAGCTCGTCCACGAGAGGCACCGCGTCGGTCATGAGCTCGCGCCGGATCACGGAGACGATCTCGCCGACCGTCGTCTCCTCGTTCAGGGCGGGGAGCACGACGCTGACCGTCGTACCGTGCTTGGCCGTGCGCTTCGCGGCGACGAGCTGGTCGAGCGGGCGGTCTGCCACGGACCAGGACCGCCGGGCCAGCCAGCGCTCCACCTCTTCCAGCACGTGATCTCCATCTCGCGGATCGGACGACCATCTCAAGGGTCCGGGGGTTCGGTTACAGTCTTGAACAACGCGGACGACCCTCGCATGCCGGGGGCGTCACGCCGACAATCACATACCGCTCATCCAGAGGGGCAGAGGGATACGGCCCGTTGAAGCCCCGGCAACCCTCCAGCCGGTTCTCGTCGCACGTCTTACGACACTCGCGCGGGGCCCCGGCTAGGGAAGGTGCCAATTCCGTCTCGTGGCGAGATGCGCCGCGAGGAAGATGAGGAGAAAGGGCCTCGCCTCCATGGCTGCGCAGACTGTTGCCACCACCACCGAATCTGTCGATCTGGGCCCAGCCTCCGGGCTCTCCTGCCGCGAGTGCGGCGAGCGGTTCGCTCTCGGCCCGATCTTCGCGTGTGAGATCTGTTTCGGGCCGCTCGAAGTCGCGTACGACCTGCCGAGCGGCGACCCGGACGGTCTGCGCAAGCAGATCGAGAACGGCCCGGCCAACCTCTGGCGCTATGCGCCGCTGCTCCCCGTCCCCGCCGACGTGGCGAGCAAGCCGAACCTGAACCCGGGCTGGACCGAGCTCGTCAAGGCCGACAACCTGGCCCGTGAGCTGGGTGTCACCGGCGGTCTCTACGTCAAGGACGACTCCGGCAACCCGACGCACTCCTTCAAGGACCGCGTCGTCGCCCAGGCACTGGAGGCCGCCCGCGCCTTCGGCTTCACCACGCTCTCCTGCTCCTCCACCGGCAACCTGGCCGGCGCGGTCGGCGCCGCCGCCGCCAGGGCGGGCCTGCGCTCCTGCGTGTTCATCCCGCACGACCTGGAGCAGGGCAAGGTCGTGATGGCCGCGGTGTACGGCGGCCGGCTCGTCGGTATCGAGGGCAACTACGACGACGTCAACCGCTTCTGCTCCGAGCTCATCGGCGACCCGGCGGGCGAGGGCTGGGGCTTCGTCAACGTCAACCTGCGGCCGTACTACGCCGAGGGTTCCAAGACGCTCGCGTACGAGATCTGCGAGCAGCTCGGCTGGCAGCTCCCCGACCAGATCGTCATCCCCATCGCCTCCGGCTCCCAGCTCACCAAGATCGACAAGGGTCTGCAGGAGCTGATCAAGCTCGGGCTCGTCGAGGACAGGCCGTACAAGATCTTCGGCGCCCAGGCCGAGGGCTGCTCCCCGGTGTCCGTGGCCTTCAAGGCCGGTCACGACGTGGTCCGGCCGCAGAAGCCGGACACGATCGCCAAGTCCCTGGCGATCGGCAACCCGGCCGACGGCCCCTATGTCCTGGACATCTGCCGCCGTACCGGCGGAGCCGTGGAGGACGTGACCGACGAGCAGATCGTGGACGCGATCAAGCTGCTGGCCCGCACGGAGGGCATCTTCACGGAGACCGCCGGCGGGACGACCCTCGGCGTGGCGAAGAAGCTGATCGAGGCCGGTGTGATCGACCCGTCCCTCACGACCGTCGTCGTCAACACGGGTGACGGCCTGAAGACCCTCGACGCGGTGGCTCCCACGACGGGTATGTCCGCAGTCATCCGCCCCAACCTGGACTCCTTCCGAGAGGCTGGTCTCGCATGAGCGTCAACGTCCGCATCCCCACCATCCTCCGCACGTACACCGGCGGCCGGGCCGAGGTCCCGGCGGAGGGTGCCACCCTCGCCGAGGTCATCGCCGACCTGGAGACGAAGCACACGGGAATCGCGGCCCGTGTGCTGGACGACCAGGGCAAGCTGCGCCGCTTCGTGAACGTGTACGTCAACGACGACGACGTCCGCTTCGAGCAGGGGCTGGAAACGGCGACCCCGGACGGCGCCGGCGTCTCGATCATCCCGGCCGTCGCAGGCGGCTGCTGAGCCCCTGAACCGGCCACGGTGCGTTACCTGAATTGCCCCTTCCGCAAGCTAAGCGGAGGGGGCAATTCTGCATGGTTGAGCGCGGTAGAGTTGGGAAGTCCCCTCCGCAGCGTGTGCCAGACGCATATACGAATGTGTCCGCGCACGACAAGAAACAGCCAAAGTGTTCGAGCGGGATGCGCATTAAGTGCGCTTTGCCCGGCCCGAGTTGCCCGGGAATGCTCGGAATTCTTCCCTTTATCCGATCAGGCGTGCCCAGATTTCTCGTCCGATTGACCTGTTGCAGACGGCAGTTGGACAGATACATTCAGCCGCGGTCGACGCGTTCCGGCACACACTCATGGTGGTCTCTCCATCCCCCCTGGGGGTGAGGAAACTGTCCGTGAGTGAGGTCTGAAGTGAGGTCTGACCCGGGTCCGCGAAGTGCGGACCTGTGCAAGGGCCAGTAATAGGGGAGTTAGGCATGGCTCAGGGCACCGTCAAGTGGTTCAACGCGGAGAAGGGGTACGGCTTCATCGCGGTCGACGGTGGTGCGGATGTTTTCGTCCACTACAGCGCGATCCAGATGGACGGCTACCGCACCCTGGAGGAGGGTCAGCGGGTCGAGTTCGAGATCTCGCAGGGCCAGAAGGGGCCGCAGGCGGACATGGTCCGCGCAGCCGGCTGAGCGCCGACTGACTGCAGCGACATGACGGAGGGCCCGCACCCACGGCTGGGGGTGCGGGCCCTCCGCCGCGCCCGGACCGGAGGCTTCTTCGAAGCCGCTTGCGCCCTCCCGTCACCCGACCGCCGCCCCTCATCGAGGCTTCTTCGAAGCCGCTTGCACTCTCTGGGTCCGAGTGCTAATCATTGGCGTTAGCACTCTACGAGTGAGAGTGACAACTAAGGACCGGGTCGGTGAGGCCCGCACGCCTGGTGGGGCCAGGAACCACAAGGCATGCAGGCCGTCCGTCGCGGGCGCCAGCGCGGTCCGGAGCAATCCTCCCCCGTGGCCTGCGGCACGGGGGGACCCCCAAGTCCGGGAGGACCACTTCACATGGCCAAGATCATCGCGTTCGACGAGGAGGCACGGCGCGGTCTCGAGCGCGGGATGAACCAGCTCGCCGACGCCGTCAAGGTCACCCTTGGCCCCAAGGGCCGGAACGTCGTCCTCGAGAAGAAGTGGGGCGCCCCCACGATCACCAACGATGGTGTCTCCATCGCCAAGGAGATCGAGCTCGAGGACCCGTACGAGAAGATCGGCGCCGAGCTGGTCAAGGAAGTCGCCAAGAAGACGGACGACGTCGCCGGTGACGGTACGACCACCGCGACCGTTCTCGCCCAGGCGCTCGTCCGCGAGGGCCTGCGCAACGTGGCGGCCGGCGCCAACCCGATGGCCCTGAAGCGCGGCATCGAGAAGGCCGTCGAGGCCGTCTCCGGCGCCCTGCTCGAGCAGGCCAAGGACGTGGAGACCAAGGAGCAGATCGCCTCCACCGCCTCCATCTCCGCCGCCGACACCCAGATCGGCGAGCTCATCGCCGAGGCCATGGACAAGGTCGGCAAGGAAGGCGTCATCACCGTCGAGGAGTCCCAGACCTTCGGTCTGGAGCTGGAGCTCACCGAGGGTATGCGCTTCGACAAGGGCTACATCTCGGCGTACTTCGCCACCGACATGGAGCGTATGGAGGCGTCGCTCGACGACCCGTACATCCTGATCTTCAACGGCAAGATCTCCAGCGTGAAGGACCTGCTCCCGCTGCTGGAGAAGGTCATGCAGTCGGGCAAGCCGCTGCTGATCATCGCCGAGGACGTCGAGGGCGAGGCCCTGTCCACCCTGGTCGTCAACAAGATCCGTGGCACCTTCAAGTCCGTCGCCGTCAAGGCCCCGGGCTTCGGTGACCGCCGCAAGGCCATGCTCGGCGACATCGCCATCCTCACCGGTGGCACCGTCATCTCCGAGGAGGTCGGTCTCAAGCTGGAGAACGCCACCCTCGACCTGCTGGGCCGCGCCCGCAAGATCGTCGTCACCAAGGACGAGACGACGATCGTCGACGGCGCCGGTGACAGCGAGCAGGTTCAGGGCCGCGTCAACCAGATCCGTGCCGAGATCGAGCAGTCGGACTCGGACTACGACCGTGAGAAGCTCCAGGAGCGCCTCGCGAAGCTGGCCGGCGGCGTGGCCGTCATCAAGGCCGGTGCCGCGACCGAGGTCGAGCTCAAGGAGCGCAAGCACCGCATCGAGGACGCCGTCCGCAACGCGAAGGCGGCCGTCGAGGAGGGCATCGTCGCCGGTGGTGGCGTGGCTCTCATCCAGGCGTCCTCCGTCTTCGAGAAGCTGGAGCTCGACGGCGACGAGGCCACCGGTGCGCAGGCTGTGAAGCTCGCGCTCGAGGCCCCGCTGAAGCAGATCGCCGTCAACGCCGGCCTCGAGGGCGGTGTCGTGGTGGAGAAGGTGCGCAACCTGACCCCGGGCCACGGCCTGAACGCCGCGACCGGCGAGTACGTCGACCTCATCGCCGAGGGCATCATCGACCCGGCCAAGGTGACGCGCTCCGCGCTGCAGAACGCCGCGTCGATCGCCGCGCTGTTCCTCACCACCGAGGCCGTCATCGCCGACAAGCCGGAGAAGGCCTCCGCGGCCGCTCCGGGCGGCATGCCGGGCGGTGACATGGACTTCTGATCGACCTCTGGTTGATCAACCGTCCTGAAGACCGAGGGCGGCACCCCCTACTCCCAGGGGGTGCCGCCCTCGGGCGTTTTTCCGGGTGTCCATGCGCTTGGATCGGGCCGGATCAGTGAGCGGCAGGGTCCTTCCTCCACGAACAGCCCCTCGCCGCGTACGGGCTCGCCGGCGGCATCAGGATGACTGCGGTCGCTGTAGTCCCTGGAGGAGCAGTTCGATCATTCGGCGGGGGTCATAGCGGGAATCGCTGTCGTGTCCGATGCAGAGGTTGCCGATGGCGCGCATCAGTTCGTAGGCGTGCGTACCGGGCCCGATTTCGCCGGCGTCGACTGCGGCGTCGAGCAATTGCGCGCAGGCGGGCACCAAGCGGTCAAGGAAGTAGGCGTGCAGCGCCTCGAAGCCACTGCTGTCCGATTGCAGCGCGTTGGCGAGTCCGTGCTTCGTGACCAGGAAGTCCACGAAGAGGTCGACCCACTGTCGGAGTGCTGCGAGTGGGGAGTCGGCACTGGCCAGCAGGTTCGGGCCGGCCTCTGCGCATGCCTCGACCTGGTGGCGGTAGACGGCGACGACGAGATCCGCCCGAGTCGGGAAGTGGCGGTAGATCGTCCCCACCCCGACGCCCGCTCTGGCCGCGATCGCACGGATCGGTGCGTCGACGCCGGAGTCGACGAACACCGCAGCGGCGGCGGCAAGCAGCGTCTGCTGGTTGCGCAGCGCGTCCGCCCGCTTGCTTCGGGCCGGCACCTCCCCGGACTGGCTCGTACTGGACACCACGCTCTCCTTCCGACGGCCGTTGACTAAGCGGAACAGCGTTCCGTATATTATACGGAACAACGCTCCGCTTTCGGTGCGGCCGAAGCGGGTCACTCCTGACCCCTCCCCCGCCGCCAGCCGAATGAGACCGGCAGCAGAGCCCATGGAAGGGAAATGCGCATCATGAGCGAATCGACTTACGCGGCCGCCACCGTCAGCTTGCCCGCTCCCGTCCTCTCGGTCAGTCCGGTGGTGCTGTCAGCTCCCGGCAGAGCCGTGGACCTGGAGGTGCGGGTCTCCGCGCCCGTGACCGGGAGCGGGTTGCCGGTCATCCTCCTCTCGCACGGTCAGGGCTACTCGAACAACCTCTCCTCACTGAACGGCTACGCGCCACTCGCCAACTTCTGGGCGGCGCACGGCTTCGTCGTGATCCAGCCCACCCATCTGAGCTCGACGACGCTGAGCCTGGATCCCGATACCCCCGGGGCGCCTCTGTACTGGCGATCACGGGCCGAGGACATGAAGCGCATCCTCGACCAGCTCGACGTGATCGAGGCCGCCGTCCCGCAGCTCCTCGGGCGCCTGGACCGAAGCAAGGTCGCCGTAGCCGGGCACTCGATGGGCGGGCACACCGCGAGCCTGCTGCTGGGCGCCCGGCTCACCGATCCGCACGACGGAACGGAAGTGGACCTGGCCGATCCCCGGATCAAGGCGGGTGTACTGCTTGCCGCGCCCGGCAGAGGGGGCGATGCCCTCACCGAGTCCGTGGCCGAGAATCTTTCCTTCTTCCTGACCACGGACTTCTCCGGGATGACGACGCCCACGCTCGTGGTCGCCGGCGACAAGGACGCCTCTGCCCATCTGACGGTTCTGGGCCCGGACTGGCACACCGATCCGTACGTCCTCTCCCCGGGCCCCAAGTCCCTGCTCACCCTGTTCGACGCGGAGCACGGGCTCGGCGGGGTCTCTGGATATGACGTCGCCGAGACCACGGACGAGAACCCCGAGCGAGTGTCTGCCGTCCAGCGGCTCACCTGGGCCTACCTCCGCACCGAGCTCTACCCCGGGGACTCCGCCTGGCAGACAGCGCGTGACGCGCTGACGACCGGCCCAAACCCGCTCGGACGGGTCGAGTCCAAGGAGGCCGAAGAGACACCGTCTCCGTAGCGGACCAACAGCACGAGACGGTCGCCGCACCGGCCCGCGCCCGTGCTGGAACTGCTGGGCACCTGTTCTCCTTACGGTCCGCCGGGCCGGAGCTGCTCCGACGGAGCACCGGGTGGGCGGAGCACCGGGTGAGCGGCGGCCCGCGAGATGCCCGTCAACGGGCCCCGTCCTCCGAGGTGTTCAGCTCCTCCGGGCCGGGGGCCGGTTCCGCGCCAGCTTCAGCGTGAACCACGTCGTCTTGCCGTCGTCCGTCGGACGCATGCCCCAGCTGCCGGCCAGCGTGTCCACGAGGATGAGTCCCCGCCCGGACTCGTCGTCGGCGGCGGCCAGCCGCGGCTGGGGCGGGTGGTGGCTGTGGTCGCTCACCTCCACGGTGAGCTCCGTGCTGTTGAGCCGTATCCGAAGGTTCACCGGTCCCTGCCCGTGCTGAATGGCGTTCGTGACCACCTCGGACACCAGCAGCTGTGCGTCGTCGGAGAGTTGGGTGCAGCCCCACTCGACGAGGGACTCGGCGAGGAACGCCCGCGCGCTCGACACGGAGGCCGGTTCCGCCGTCAGTTCCGTCTCCGCCGTGGCCAGCGGGGCCGCGGGCAACTGGGCGACGAGCAGCGTCACATCGTCATGGTGGTGCTCGGTGGAGGGCAGGACCGATGCCAGCACATCGTCCACGACCGCCTCCAGGTCGGGCGCGGCAGCGAACGCCTTGTCGAGCGCCCTGATGAGCGCGGCGAGCTGCTCCTCGATGTCGCCTTGTGGCGTCTCTATCAGCCCGTCGGTGAAGAGGATCAGGCTGGAGCCGGGCGCGACGGCGAGAGTGGTCTGCTGGTGGAGATGGTCGCCGACTCCGAGGGGTACGCTCACCGGCGCGTCGAGGGGCTGCACGTCCTGCCCCGGTGCCGCGACGAGGGCAGGAAGGTGCCCGGCGGAGCACACCGTCACCTCGCCCGCGTCCGGCGCGACGACCAGATAGCAGCAGGTGACCAACTGATCGGGCCCGTCGAGCTCGGCGACGATCGCGTCGAGCGACTGCATCAGCTGGCGCGGCTGCATCCCGGTCCTGGCGAGAGCATGCGCCGCGGACCGGAGCTGTCCCATGATCGCGGCGGCTTCCAGGCCGCGCCCCATGACATCGCCGATGAGAACGCCGACGCGCCCGGCGCCGAGCGGAATGAGGTCGAACCAGTCGCCCCCCACACCCGCGCCCTGCGTGGCGGGCAGATAGCGGCTGGCCGTGTTCAGCCCGGGAACCGCCCGCGGAGTTCCCATGAGACTGCGCTGAAGAGTGAGGGCGACATGCCGCTGCTGCTCGTACAGGGCGGTGAGCTGCTCCTCGGCGGCTTTGCGTTCGCTGACGTCGCGTACGGCGGCGGAGACGAGGAGGCCGTCGGTGGTCTCGAGGGGGCTGAGGCTGATCTCGACGGGGAACTCGGTTCCGTCCTTGCGCAGGCCGTGGAGTTCGAGTCCGGCTCCCATGGGGCGGACCTGCCGGTTGTGGGTGTAGCCGTTGCGGTGGCCGGCGTGGTGGCCGCGGAAGCGGCCGGGAACGAGGATTTCGACGGGGCGGCCGAGGAGTTCCTCGCGCCGGTAGCCGAAGAGGGCTTCGGTCTGGGCGTTGACGAGGCGGATGCTTCCGGCGTCGTCGACGATGACCATGGCGTCCGGCGCGGCCTCCAGCAGCCCCCGGAACCGCTCCTCGGCGGCTTTGCGTTCGCTGACGTCGCGTACGGCGGCGGAGACGAGGAGGCCGTCGGTGGTCTCGAGGGGGCTGAGGCTGATCTCGACGG
>NZ_JBHVDH010000026.1:74065-102425 GCF_042802855.1 Streptomyces sp. NPDC057445
CGGTCTGGGCGTTGACGAGGCGGATGCTTCCGGCGTCGTCGACGATGACCATGGCGTCCGGCGCGGCCTCCAGCAGCCCCCGGAACCGCTCCTCGGGCGACCCCGGCGGGGCGTCGAGGCGCGAGGTCCGGCACTGGCAGGGAACGGCGGCGCCGGACCCTAGGTCGGACTCCAACGAGACTGCGGCGGTGATGCCTTCCATGGCTGCCTCCCGGACGGATGCTGCCGGCTGCGGAGTCCCGGAACGCCGATCGGGCGGCTGCGGAATCCGCGACGGCGGCATCCACGACTGCGGTGTCCACGACTGCGGTATCGGGACATCTCAGCGCAGTTCGTCCCCGCCTGCCCCCGTGAGTCCGATTCTGATCGGCACTGGCTCAGATCAGACCTCAGTGGGCGTGGTCCTTGAGCTTCTCGGTGCCGAGGGTGATGGCAACGGCGGCGGGGAGCGGGACGGGCGGGCCGGTACTCATGCGACCCCGGAGCGGCCGGTTTCCGTAGTGGTTTCGGCAAGGCTCCGTCACCAACCTGTGAAGGTCCTGCGGGACGCTGATGCTCTCAACAGCGCACTCGCGCTTCTCACTCGGGGGACCACAGATGAGCAACCACACCCGTCTTACCGTTCGCAGAGCCGCCGTCGTTCTCGCCGCCGTATCCGCACTGGCCTTGACCGCCTGTGAGCCCGCCGGCGGCAGCGACGACCGGTCGAGCGGCCCCGGCAAGTCGACCGCGAGCCCGGCGAGTTCGGCGGGCGCGGGGTCGTCGGGCGGCGGCTCCTCGTCGTCCGGCGGTTCGTCCACCTCCGGCGGTTCGTCCACCTCCGGCGGTTCGTCGTCCGGCGGTTCGTCGGCGGGAGGCAAGGGCAGCAGCTCCGGCGGAAAGACCGGAGGCACGGGCGGCAGCGGCACGAGCGGCGGCTCCTCGTCCAAGGACGACAAGGCCGTCCATCCCTGCACCACGGCCGAGTTGACGTTCACCGCGGACGTGGCCGACAAGGCCACGAGCAGCTACCTGCTGAAGGTCACCAACAAGAGCAGCAAGGCCTGCAAGGCCCTGAACTACCCGATCGTGACCTTCGGCGACCTGGACGGTCAGGCGACGCAGCGCGAGGAGACGCATCCCGGCGCCGTCCTCACCCTCAAGCCGGGCGAGTCGGCCTACGCAGGGCTGATGGGCGGCGCCAACGACGGCAAGGGCAAGACCGTCGGGTCCATCGCGATGACCATGGACACCGGCACCGCCCGGGACCAGGAGCCGCTCACCGCGAGCACGCCCGGCTTCTACGTGTCGTCCAAGGAGTCCGTGACCGCATGGCTGGGCAACGCGGAGGATGCCCTGAGCCTTTAAGCGGTCGGGCGGGCAGGAGGCGGGCAGGAGGCGGACGGTGGTGCCGGGGGCTCCGGTGGACACCGCACAGGACCGGCACGAAGCTGGAAATGATGCGGACCGATGTGCACGCCCACCTGTGGAGCGAAGGCTATCTCCGCCTCCTGGAGTCCTACGGGCGTGAGGACACCGCGACACAGCGGGGCCTGGGAGCGGGCGACAGCCCGGCGGAGCTCGACGCCCGGTTCTCGATGAACGACGCCGCCGGCATCGACCACCAGATCCTGTCCGTCTCCCCGCAGACCCCCTGCTTCCCGGCCGAGAAGCAGTCGGTGACGGCCGCCCGGGAGGCCAACGACCTCTACGCGGAGGTCGTACGGAAGTGGCCGACACGCTTCTCGGCCTTCGCCGCGCTGCCCCTGCCGCATCTGGACGCCTCGCTGGAGGAACTGGCGCGGGCACTCGACGAGCTCGGGATGGTGGGGGCCGGGCTGACCACGTCGGTGCTCGGCCGCAGCCTCGGGGACCCGGCCTTCCGGCCGATCTTCGAGGAGTTGGACCACCGGGGCGCGGTGCTGAGCATCCACCCGGCGGGCCAGGACGCCGGATCGCCGCTCATCGCCGAGAACCGGATGCGGTGGATGGTCGGCGCTCCGGTCGAGGACACCATCTGCGCGATGCACCTCATCCTCGAAGGCATCCCCAGCCGCTTCCCACGGCTGCGCATCGTCCACTCCCACCTCGGTGGCGCCCTGCCCATGCTGCTGCCCCGCGCCGACGAGCACGTCCAGTGGGAGGCGCCGGACGTCATCGAGATGCCGACCGTCGCCGCACGTGCGATGTATTACGACACCGTCGCCCACGGCCATGAGGCCGCGCTGCGTGCGGCGGCCGAGTCGTACGGCGCGGACCAGCTCATGCTGGGCACGGACTTCCCGTACCAGACCGGCGGCGCGCTGCGCCGGGCCGTCGTCTTCATCGAGGACACGCTGGTGCCGGAGGAGGCCGAGGCGATCCTTACGGCGGGCGCGGAGCTGCTTCCGAAGGGAAGCGGCCCCGGCCGCGGGCGCGCCTAGCCGTTCCTGACGTCCGCGACGAACGCGGACCAGGCGGCGGCCCGGAACACGAGCTTCGGGCCGTCGGGGTTCTTGGAGTCGCGGACGGGGACGACGCCGGCGTGGTGATCGGCGACTTCGAGGCAGTCGCCGCCACTGCCGTCGCTGTAGGTGGACTTGCGCCAGGTGGCGACCTCGATGCAGTCGCCGCCGCTGCCGCCGCTGTAGCTGGACTTGTGCCAGATCGCGGTGCTCAGTTCGTACTCAGGGCTATGGCTCTTCATGGGCGTAATCCTCCGCCACCGATTCGATCAGGGCCAGGGATTCCTGCGGTGACCATGCGCTCGCCGCGACCAAATCGTAGGTCAGTTCGTGGCGGGCGACCGTGGCCGGGTCATCCTCCAACTGCCCTGTGCCCAAGCCCTGGAGGTAGGCGAGTGGGGGTGCGTCCGTGAAGGCCATCAGCTTGAGCGCCCCTTCTAGGGCCATGTGCGCGCCCGCCTCGAACGGCAGCACCTGCACGATCACCCGATGCCGGCGCATCATCGCCCCGATGTGCCCCAGCGCCTCCGCCATCACCACCTCGTCGCCGACCTTCCGGCGCAGCACCGCCTCGTCCAGCACGGCCCACAACAGCGGCTTTGTTGGATCGTCGAGCAGGCGCGCCCGCTCCAGCCTCGCGTCGACCAGGTCGTCGATCACCGACTCCGCCGCGACCGGCTGGTACGCGCGGAAGACAGCGCGCGCATACGCCTCCGTCTGCAACAGGCCCGGGATCAGCAGCGGCGCGTACTCCTTGATCGTCGTGGCGATCGCTTCCGCCTCCGCCGCCTCGGCGAAGTGATCCGGGTACTTCGACTTGTTCGCCGCCTTGCAGTTGCGCTCGAAGAAGCCGTTCGTACCGAGTATTTCGTCGATCCTGCACGCGATGTCGTGCTGCATCCGGCGCGTACCCGCCTCCAGCTGGCCGATGAACGACGCGCTCACGAAGAGCGGTTCGCCCAGCTCGCGCTGGCTGAGGCCGGCCTTCTCGCGGGCATGGCGCAGCTCCGCGCCGAGAAGGGCCCTGGGAGACGTGGACGGGTCTAGATCCTTCGGTCCTGGCATGTCAACTCCGTGTCACGCACGTGGGGTTGTTGGGCCGTCGACACTGGTCAGGCTAACCCTCCCGTGACCACTCTGTGTACAGAACGCGAATACTCAGAGTGGAGGTGCCTGATGGCGTCGGTGCGATCGGCGGAGCGGCTGCGTGCCGCGGAAGAGGTCGTGGCCCAGCTGCGGACCGAGCTGGACTCGACAGGGGTGACCCTGCCGTCCCTGCGGGTGGATCCCGTGTCGCTCATGAGCGAGTCCGCGACGTACCCCCTGGTCGACCTGGGGCGCTGCAACCTGGACACGGCGCTGCGGCTCGCGGCCGTCCTCCATGAGGCGCGCCGGTGAACCCGGGGGCCGGGGAGTACGCGATCGACTCGCGCGACGGGCGCATCGGGCGCGTGATGGGGCACGAGGGCCCTTACGTACAGCTACGCCCGCCGGGCGGCGGGCGGGAGTGGGACTGCCCGCCCGAGGCGCTGCGGCCGGCGCCTCGGGGTGAGGTGCTGCGGGCGCGGGTCAGGGAGCGGAACAAGGAGGGGCGGTTGCCGTGAACGGGCAGCCGTCGGCGGTCGGCAGCACAACGTGCACGAGTAGCCGCGCCGAGGAGGGTGCCGCTCGGGTAGGGTGACGTCTCCAGCAGAACCAGGACCGGGAGGTGAGACCCATTACCGCTGTTGCAGGCCGGGTGCTCGCCTCCACGCCGTCGTAGGTGGCTGAGGGAGCCCCGCTCGGTATTCCGAAAGGCTCCCGTGGTTCTCCCTTCCGATCTTCCGCTTGATCTTCCCGCCGTCGCCGCCGTCGTCGGCCGGCTCCGCACCGCAGGCTGTGTATTCGCCGAGGACGAGGCGGAACTGCTCCTCTCCACCGCTCGCACCCCCGCCGAGCTGTCCGCCATGGTGGACCGGCGCGTCGACGGTCATCCCCTTGAACACGTCCTCGGCTGGGCCGAGTTCCGTGGTCTGCGGATCTCCGTGGACACCGGCGTCTTCGTGCCTCGCCGCCGTACCGAGTTCCTGGTGCAACAGGCCCTCGACGCCCGTCCGGATGCGTCCGTGGTCGTCGACCTGTGCTGTGGAACGGGGGCGGTGGGCGCCGCTCTGGCCGCGGAGCTGGCCGGCGCCGTCGAGCTGTACGCCGCCGACGTGGACCCGGCGGCGGTGCGGTGCGCCCGGCGCAATGTGGCTCCCGCCGGTGGGCGGGTGTACGAGGGGGACCTGTTCGCCCCGCTGCCCGCCGCGCTTCGGGGGCGCATGGACATCCTGGCCGCGAACGTGCCGTACGTACCCACGGAGGAGGTCGGGCTGCTTCCCGCCGAGGCGCGGGTGCACGAACCGCTCGTCGCTCTCGACGGGGGCGCGGACGGGCTGGACGTACTGCGTCGCGTGACCGCGGAAGCCGGTGAATGGCTGGCGCCCGGCGGCCTCCTGCTGTTCGAGACGAGCGAGCGGCAGGCGCCCCGGGCCGTCGAGGCGTTGTCCGACAGTGGGTTGGTGGCGCGCGTGGCCATGTGCGACGAGCTGTACGCGACCGTCCTCGTCGGCTCACAGCCGGGCTGGTACTCCAGTGCGACTTCGCGACATTGAGCGGCCGGCGGCGCCGCCTGACCACCGCCAGGACGGACTCTCACCGTTCGGGAGCACATTCGGGGTGTGCACCCTCCCCACCCGCCCCAGCTCACAAGGCTGTCAGTGCCACCGCTGCACAGGCGGCGCGGGCTCTGCGCAGGTCCAGAGAGTGAGGTAGGCGCCGTTGGCCCAGGAGTTGCCCTTGGGAGTGATGCACTTACCACCATGCTGCGTAAAGGTGTGGCTGTTCCCCACGACGAACAGCTGAGATGCGGCGCTGCTGTTGCAGGTCCACAGCGTCAACACTGCGCCGTTGGTACCGCTCGCATCGCCGCTCGGCGTCAGGCACTTGCCGCTCGACTTGTGCACAATTCGGTTGTCGGACCTAATCATCCACTGCTGAAGTTCGCTACCGGTACATCTCCATTGGGTAATGATCGCCCCATTCGCGGTGCTGTTGCCCTCGGGAGTAGCGCAGAGGGGGGCTCCCAGATAGTAGCCGTTGTCCAACGTGCTCCAGTATCCGTAGTCGACCGCCTTTGCGGTACCCGCGTTCAGCATGCCCAGGGACAGTGAGAAGAGAAGAGCCGTCAACACTGTTGTGAATTTGCGCATCAATATTCCTAGCACTTTTGGTTTGATTGAGAATGCGGGCTGTATCGGAGTCCGACTACTGTGGCGTTCTCGTCCGCGACACGAAACCTAAGCCCCCCGCGAGGGACAGAGCTGTGCATGGAGTGCACGACTCCTCGACATTGCGTGCAATGCTCGGCGCAGCCGCGCGATGCGGTACCGGACCTCGGAGCCGGTGTCCTCGGACCGCCGTGGATCGGTGGGCGGAGCGGACCCCGCCCACCGTGCCCGCAGAAACACTCACGCGTCTCTCATCCAGGGCTTAACCCATCATCAGGCGGCGTCCATAGCTTCGCGCCATGTTCTTCACCTACCTCAGGCGCGAACTGCGCCGCCGCAGGAAGGCGGCGCTCGTCGTCGCCTCGGGGCTCGCCCTCGGAATCGCGCTGGTCATCGTCGTCAACTCGGTCTCGGCCGGGATGAGTCAGGCGCAGGGCAAGGTGCTCGAGTCGCTGTACGGGCTCGGCACCGACATGACCGTCACCAAGGCCGCCGCCCCGCCCGGTGAGGGGGAGACGGCGCGGCGGCCACGGTTCGAGTTCGACGCCAAGGACGGTGACGACGACGCCGAGCAGAGCCAGGACATCGTCATGGTCCAGGGCTTCGAGACACTGGCCGCCTCGACCGTCGCGCAGGTGGGCAGGCAGGACGGGGTCGCGGATGCCGTCGGTGGGCTGAACGTACGCGTGATGAAGGTCGACGGGCAGTTCAAGCGGGGGGAGTTCCAGCAGGGGCCGCCCGCGCAGGGGCGGGGCGGTCCTTCGACCGGTGAGGTACGGGGCGGCGGGGCGGAGTTCGACGTCGACTCGTACTCCGTGTACGGGACGGACGTCGCCCATCAGGGGCTCGGACCGCTGACGTCGTCGAAGATCACTTCGGGGCGTACGTTCAAGGCGAGCGAGACCTCGGCCGAGGTGGCCGTCGTCGACAGTGCGTACGCCAAGGAGCAGAAGCTGCGGGTCGGCGGGACGCTGACCGTCTCCGGGACGAAGTTCGCCGTCATCGGGGTGGCGACGGCCGACAGCGGGGACGCGGCCGCCGATGTCTATCTGCCGCTGGCGCAGGCGGGGACCCTCGCCGACGCGAAGGACAAGGTCACGACCGTCTATGTGAGGGCGACCGACTCGCAGCGGATCGGCGAAGTCAGGGAGACCATCCGGAAGAACATCTCCGGTACGACGGTCACGACCTCGGCCGATCTCGCAGAGACCGTCTCCGGATCGCTCTCCACCGCTTCCGACCTGGCGACGGGCGTCGGCAAGTGGTTGTCGATCGTGGTACTGGCGGCGGCGTTCCTGGTCGGCGGACTCCTGACCTCGTCGGCGGTGAGCCGGCGGGTGCGGGAGTTCGGCACCCTGAAGGCGCTGGGGTGGCGGAGCCGCCGGGTCACCGGGCAGGTGGCGGGTGAGGCGCTCGTCAACGGTCTGATCGGCGGGGCGCTGGGGATCGGGCTCGGGCTGGCCGGGGCGTGGGCCGTCACGGCCTTCAGCCCGACGCTGACGGCGCAGCTGGGTGGCGGAGCCGGGACCGGGGGCGGTCAGGGCACGGGCGGCCCGATGCTCGCGGGTTCCGGCGGGCCGGGCGGTCCTGGCGGGGCCGTCCGTGAGGGCGCGTCGCGGGCGCTCGACGTCGCGCTCACCGCCCCCGTCTCCCTCACCACCGTCGGCCTCGCCGTGGCGCTCGCGGTGACCGGTGGGCTGATCGCGGGCGGGTTCGGCGGGTGGCGTGCCTCGCGGCTGCGGCCCGCGGACGCGTTGAGGCGTGTCGAGTAGCCCGAAAGAACCACTGGCCAACGTGCATATGTACAGCAGGAGTTGAATCACGATGTACGAACTCACAGGCGTCACCAAGCGCTACCGGCGTGGCAAGGACACCGTTCAGGCGCTCGACGGTGTCGATCTCACCATCGAGGACGGCGGACGACTGGTGATCCAGGGACCGACCGGCGGCGGAAAGTCCACACTGCTCCAGATGCTGGGCGGCCTGGACCGCCCCACGAACGGGTCCGTCGTACTGGACGGGGTCGATCTGGCGACCCTGCCGGAGGCGCGGCTGACGCGGGTGCGGGCCGAGAAGATCGGCTTCGTCTTCCAGAGCTTCAACCTCGTCCCGACCCTCACCGCTCAGGAGAACGTCGAGACCGCGCTCGTGCCGCTCGGTCTCAGGGCCGCGGAGCGCCGCGAGCGCGCGGGGGAGGCTCTGGAATCGGTGGGGCTCCGGGAGCGCCGGGGGCATCTGCCGGGTGAGCTCTCGGGCGGGCAGCAGCAACGCGTCGCGATCGCACGGGCGTTGGTGAAGCGGCCCGCGGTGCTGCTGGCCGACGAGCCGACCGGGAATCTGGACGAGTCCATGCGGGACGAGATCATGGAGCTGCTGGAAGGGCTGTGGGAGGAGAACGGGCTGACCTTTGTGATGGTCACCCATGACTCGGCGCTGGCGCAGCGGGCACCGAGGGTGGCGACGATCCGCAAGGGGCGGGTGGCGATCGCGGAACGGGCGGCTGGAGGGGCGTAGCCCTCGCGCCCGTGCGCGGCCCGCGACACGGCGCCCGGGCGCTTCCTTCCGGTCACCTCGCTGCAGGCCATGTGTCCGGAATTCGTGGGCGATGAGGCCGGGGGTGCGCGTACGGCAACCGAGCCCGCTGCTGCGCGGTTCCTGCGCCGCATTGCGATCGATGGACCTCGGGTGCCCCACCGCGCCGGAGGCGGTCACCAGTGACGACCGGCGCGTGCAGGAGATCCGTCAGTGGGTACGGGACGGATCTGCGCGTTCGGGCCGTCGCTTCCCGGCCCGGTTCCGACCGGCTCCACGGCTCACTCATGGTGTGCTCGGCGCCGCGATGAGCGGATGTGCCCTGGTGGCGGTGGTGGTGGTCGGAGTGCTGGGGGGCCGGACCGCGATGCGTGCCGCTCGGGGATGGCGGCCGGCCGCGGACCGACCCTAGTCGAGCAGCGCCTCGCGGAGGTGGCCCTTCGCTTTGTCGAGGCGGGCGACGGCCGTCGGGGCGTCGAGGTCGGCGAGGAGCATGAGGATCGCCGTCTTCACCTCGCCCTCCGCCGCGGTCAGGGCCGCCTCGATCGCCTCGTCCGGGGCGCCGGTCGCCAGGGACACGATCCGCCGGGAGCGCGCGTGCAGCTTCTCGTTGGAGGCGCGGACGTCGACCATCAGGTTGCCGTACGTCTTGCCGAGTCGGATCATCGTGATGGTCGAGATCATGTTGAGGACCAGCTTCTGGGCCGTGCCCGCCTTCAACCGGGTGGAGCCGGTGAGGAGTTCCGGCCCGACGACCACCTCGATGCCGTGCTCGGCGGCCGCGGCCAGCTCGCTTTCCGGGTTGCAGGACAGGCCGACGGTCAACGCGCCCACGGCGCGGGCGTGTTCTACGGCGCCGACCGCGTACGGTGTGCGGCCGGAGGCGGAGATGCCGACCACGGTGTCGTCGGCGGTGAGGCCGACGCCGTCCAGGTCCTGTGCCGCGAGCTCCCGTGAGTCCTCGGCGCCCTCGACGGCGTGCACCAGCGCCGTGGGGCCGCCCGCGATCAGGCCGACGACCTCGTCCGGGCCGGTGTTGAAGGTGGGCGGGCACTCGCTGGCGTCCAGCACGCCGAGCCGGCCGGCCGTACCCGCGCCCGCGTAGATCAGCCGGCCGCCGCGGGCCATCCGCTCCGCCGTCGCGTCGATCGCGGCGGCGATGAGGGGGAGCTGGGCGGCGACGGCACCGGGGACGGAGCTGTCCTCGCCGTTCATGATCCGGGCGATGTCGACGGTGGGCAGCCGGTCGATCTCGGCGAGCTCGGGGCGGAACGCCTCGGTGGTGAGGGCGGCCAGCTGGGCACGGAGCCCGGAGTGGTCCTGCGCGTCGTGCGTGGAGGTCATGGGTGCGCGGCTCTTTCGACGGTTCGCGGTCGGCGTCAGCGGGCGCGTGGC
Source organism: Streptomyces sp. NPDC057445 (assembly GCF_042802855.1). Classification (NCBI taxonomy): domain Bacteria; kingdom Bacillati; phylum Actinomycetota; class Actinomycetes; order Kitasatosporales; family Streptomycetaceae; genus Streptomyces; species Streptomyces sp. NPDC057445. Next base: position 83,667 of record NZ_JBHVDH010000026.1, read on the forward strand.
GAATGGCGGTGCGCGAGGGCCTCGTACGAGGCGGACAGCGCGGGGGCGGCCGTCTCGTACGTACGCTGCGCGACACCGATGAACAGGCAGTCGACGACGAGGAGCTGGCTCGTGCGCGAGGACATCGCGGCGGGCCGCAGTTCGCTCTCGCGTGCCGTGGAGGTGGTGAGGACGTGGTCCGCGTACTGGGACACCGGGCCGTCCGGGCGGCCGGTGATCGCGACGGTCGTGGCACCGTGGTCGAAGGCCACGCGCAACGGCTCGATGATGTCGCCGGTCGAACCGGAGTGGCTGATGGCTATCGCCACGTCGCCGGACCGCAGCTGCACGGCGTTGGTGACGGCGAGATGCGGGTCGCTGTGGGCGTGGGCGATCAGCCCGATACGCAGGAGCTTCTGGGCGAGGTCCTGGGCGACGAGGCCCGATGCGCCCACGCCGTATATGTCGATACGGCGTGCGGCCGAGAGCGCGCCGACCGCGGCGCCGAGCTGAACGGTGTCCAGACCGGCCGCGGTGTCCGCGAGGGTCTGCTGCTCGTCATGGGCGAGCTTGGCGACGACATCGGCTATCGGGTCGTCCACCGCGATGTCGGCGGTGACGGCCGGGGCGCGGCCGGACTGCTGCTGCGCGGCGAGACCCGCGAGCGCGAGCCGCAGATCGCGGTAGCCGGGGTAGCCGAGGAGGCGGGCGGTCCGGACGACCGTGGCCTCGCTGGTGCCGGTGAGCTCGGCGAGTCCGGTGACCGTGAGGGCCGCGCAGCCTGCCGGGTCGCCGGCGACGGCCACGGCGACCCGTTGCATGGAGCGGGTCATGGAGGGGGCGAGCGTGCGGACCTTGGCCGCGAGCGCGGCGGGCGCGGGCGGGGTGCCGCCGCCCGTGGTGGCGGGACCGCCCTGAGAGTCGATGAAAATTTCCTTCACCTCATTGGTCACTGTTGAAAGATATTTTCGGTGAGGTTGTGCCGTCAACCCCCTGTCCGTCCCATCCGTACCGGCCGGGGTGACAATGACTTCATGAACGACGTCGATCCGCTGGAGCAGGCGCTGCACGCCGCCCGTGCCCTCGTGCTCGCCGACCTCGCGGCCCGCGATGTGGCCCACGCCGAGGTCGTCTCGCTCGTGGAGGAAGCGGTCGCACAACGCCGTTGGTGGGTCGAGCAGTGGCCGGAAGGCGCCGCCTTTGTGTCCGGACTGCTCGCGCAGGACGTGCAGGACGCGCTCCTGGAACGGTACGGCCGCTGGCCGCTGTGCCCGGTCTGCAGCTCGGGCGAACCCCACGCACTCGACGTGGAGCCGGAGTTGGGCCCGGACCCGCACTGGGTGTGCGGCAAGGCGGGAGTCGTGGTGGCCCCCGTCGGCGGGCTGTCGTGACGGTTTACATCGACCCGCCGAACTGGCCTGGCCACGGCCGTATGTGGTCCCACATGGTCAGTGATGTCTCGTTCGACGAACTGCACACCTTCGCGGCGTCGATCGGCTGCCCGCCCCGTGCCTTCGAACGGGACCATTACGACGTTCCCTCGCACCGGTACGCCGACGCCGTGCGCGCGGGCGCCGTGGAGATCGGTTCCAAGGAGCTCGTACGCCGGATCACGGAGGCGGGGCTCCGCCGCCGCAAGCGCGGCTGACGGCGGTCACCGCGCCCGCCCCGGGTGCGGTTCAGCAGGCCTCGGCCGCCGGTTCCGGCCTCACGGCCGCCTTCGCGACCACGAGGTCCCTCGAGCCGGGCGACATCTCTGCCTCCCGGCGGTGCAGGCGCAGCGAGACCGGGATCAGAGCCAGGGCGACGACACTCATCGCCGCGCCCGCCCACGCCGTCGAGGCGAAGCCGAACCCCGCGTCGATGACCGTGCCGCCGAGCCAGGGCCCGGTCGTGTTGCCGAGGTTGAACGCGGCCGTGGTCGTGGCTCCGGCCAGCGTCGGCGCGGCGCCCGCGACGTTGAACATACGGGCGTTCAGTGCCGGGGCCGAGCAGAAGGACGCCATGCCGAGCAGGAACGACAGCCCCACCACCAGGGCGGGCACCTCGGCGAACAGCGCCACCGCACCCAGGAGCACGGTGGCCGCGGTGACGCCGCCGGCCATCACGCCGAAGAGGTGCGCGTCGGCGAACCGCCCGCCGATCGCCGTGCCGGCCAGCGCCCCGATCCCGAAGAGCGCCAGTACCGCCGGCACCCAGCCGTCGCTCAGGCCCGCGGTGTCCGTGATCAGTGGGGCGAAGTACGAGAACGCGCAGAAGACGCCGCCCCCCGCGAGCGCGATGACCGCGACGGTCAGCCAGAGCTGACGGTTGCGGTAGACGCCCAGCTCACGCCGCAGTTGCGGCTTCTCCTCCGGGAGGGGAATCCGCGGGATCCGGGTCACGACGCCGACCAGGGCGAGCGCGGACGCGGCCCCCACCGCCCAGAACGCGGATCGCCAGCCCAGGTGATCGCCGAGGAACGCGCCGGCCGGTACGCCGAGCACGTTCGCGATCGACAGGCCGCCGAGCATCACCGCCATGGCGCGGGCCCGGGAGCTCACCGGCACCATCGCCATCGCCACCGCCGCGCCCACCGCCCAGAAGCCGGCGCAGGCGAGCGCGCTCATGACACGGGACGCGAAGAGCACCTCGTACGTCGGCGCGAGGGCGCCCGCGACCTGGCCGAGACCGAAGACGGTGATCAGCGTGATGAGCGTGGCCCGGCGGGGAAGCCGCAGTGTGGCCACGGCGAGCAGCGGCGCGCCCACGACCATGCCGATCGCGAACGCGGATATGAGCAGCCCGGCCCGCGGAATCGACACGCCCATGTCCTCGGCGATCGGCGGCAGCAGTCCGGACAGCATGAACTCACTGGTGCCGAGGGCGAAGACGGAGATGCCCAGGATGTAGACGGCGAGTGGCATACGGGGGCGGGGTACTGCGGCTGAGTCCACGGGCATGACAGTCGCCAACAGCGGGATTGTGCCTGTCATTCCCGTGCGGGACACCTGTCCGCATGCCGGACCGGGCGTTACGGGCGCTCCAGGCCCTCCAGCTCCGCCGAGAGGTTGCGGCGCGCCGGGGCCTCCCACCGCTGTTCCCCGTACGGGGTGCGGAACAGGCGAGGCAGGCCGAGGAGCTGCCGCAGTACGGCGGCGCGTCCGGCACGGAAGGCGTCGTCGGGGACGAAGCCGTACTCCTCGCGGACCGCGGCGGTGTAGGAGGCGTAGGTGTCGGGCGGCGACGCGAGGATCGCCAGGTCCGCGTCGCACAGGACCGTGCCGTTGCCGTCCCCGTCCTGGGCGGCATGGGTCTCGGTGAGGCGGACGAGACGGGCGACCTCGTCCGTGTCCTTCGGGGTCAGCCCGGCCTCCGGCAGTGCCCTCTCGGCGAGACGGGCGCTGCGCTCCTCGTTCTCCGAGCGCTCGGGGAGGTAGACGGCGTCGTGGAACCAGGCGGCGAGACGGACCAGGTCGGCGTTGTCCGCGTACGGCTCGAGCGTGTCGATGTGGCCGAGCACCGCGGCGAGGTGGTCGACGGTGTGATAGCGACGCTGCGGCTCCGACCAGCGGGCCAGCAGATTGTCGGCGTAGTCGGACGGGTCGGGGGAGCCCGGGTCCTCGCGGACGGCGAGCAGTGCGGCGTACCAACGGTTGCGGAGGTCCCTGGTGTCGGCCATGCGGCCCATTGTCCCTGGGGGCGGGAGCCGGTCGGGTGGCGGGCATGACCGATTTCCGTGACCCCGAACTCCCCGGACTCCTGCTGCACGCCGAACGCGACACGTTGATCCCGCTGCTGCGTGCTCGTCCCGACGACGACTTCGCGATGCGTACGGCCTGCCCCGGCCGGGACATCGCGGAGCGGGCCGGCTGCTCCCACAGCGACGTCGTCGACGAGCTGCAGCGGAGCGCGGGATGACCGGGGCCGGGCCCGTCATGGCGGCTGCCGGGCACGGGCGGCTGGACGCGATCGCGCTCGGCGAACGGGTGCACGCCGGAGACGTACGGGAGGCATTCGGGGTGCCCGGCGCGTACGAGGGGGAGGGCCCGGAGCACGCCCTGGCCCTGGCGGCCGGGCGGCGCCGTCGCCGTTCTCGAAGACGTCCCTTTTGTGCGTATCGGACGATAATGGGAGCCTCAGGGTTGTGCGCCGTTGCGACATGCGGAGGCAGACGCCATGAATTCCTTGATGATCGTCCGGAGCGGTCCGGTCACCGACCTGGCGTCGGGGGTCAACTTCGCTCCGTTCATCCTCGGAATCTTCCTCATCGCCCTGCTCGCAGGCGCGATGTGGTGGGACGGCCGCCGACGGGCCGCCGAGAGGGCGCCGAGGCCCGAGGAGCAGCCGAAGCCCCCCGGCCGTCAGGCGCACATCGAAGAGGTGCGTGAGCCGGACGAGGACAGCTTCCCCGACGACGGTGGGCGGCTGCTGCCGTACAACCTGAAGCCCTACTCGACCCACAGCGGGGGCGAGGCGCCCGAGGCCGCTCCGGAGCAGGAGAAGGGCGGCGGCGGGCCGGCCGGGAGCGGCGGTCCAGGCGGCTGAGGCCGGGTTGCGCGGGTAGGTGCGGTCCCGACTGCTGCATTCACCATGCATGCGCATTAGGCTGGCCCCATTATTGGACTAGACCTATTTGTGCCGGAGGGATGGGGCCATGAGCAACCGCGCAGTCCTGGAGGTGATCGCCCTCGACGTCCGGGACGCGGTCGCCGCGGAGTCCGGAGGCGCCGACCGCCTGGAGCTCGTCACCGACATGGCGGCGGACGGCCTCACGCCGTCCGAGGAGACCTTCGCGGCCGTCCGCGCGGCCGTGGGAATCCCGCTGCGGGTGATGCTGCGGCTCACCGACGGCTTCGCGGCGGGCGACGTGGACGCGCTGGTCAGGGCCGCGGCGGAACTGAGGGCGGCGGGCGCGGACGAATTCGTCCTGGGCTTCCTCGATGCCCACGGCAACCCGGACCTCGTCACCGTCGAGCGGCTCATCGCCGAGATCGAGGGCTGCCGGTGGACGTTCCACCGGGCGATCGACCGCGCGGCCGACCGCGATGCCCTGCGCAAGCAGCTCGCGGACGTTCCCGGACTCGACACGTACCTCACCGCCGGCTCGGCGGCGGGCGTGGACGACGGCCTGCCGGTCCTCCTCGCGGAGGCGGCGAGGCGGGAGGACCCCGGGTACCAGGCGCAGATCATGGCCGGCGGCGGGCTCCGCCTGGACCACCTGCCCGCGCTGCGCGCCGCGGGCGTCGACGCCTTCCACATCGGCGGTGCGGCCCGGCCGGGTGGGTGGTCGGCGCCGGTCGACCGCTCGGCGGTGAGGGAATGGCGCGAGGCGCTGGACGCGTAGCGTCCGGGGTCCGGGGTCCGGGTGGCGCGCTGTGCCCGGCACGGGGTGGGTGGCCGGTGTGTGCGTCCTCCGGGGGACCCCCGAAGGGCCCACCGGTGCACGGCCCCGCCCCGGCAGCGTTGCGGCGCCTGCCGCCTGGTGAGTGGTTCACACAACAGGCGTCAACGGCACCCGCCCCTGGGCCGGATCGGTGTTGCCGCGGTGCGGTGCGGTGCGTCGGATGTCCCGTCGGCTGTGCCGTCACGGCGGGGCCTGTCGGGCCTGGGCCGCCGGGGATGACGGGAATGACGGACGGCACCCTCGGGAGCTGGGTCCCGAGGGTGCCGCAACCGCCCGGCGTCGCGTCAGAAGACGCGCACGTTCGGCGCGGTGTCCCAGAGCATGTCCGCGTTCGGGCCGCCGATACCGCCGCTGCCGTTGCCGTGGTAGACGAACAGCTGGTAGTCGATGGGCCGCAGGAGGTCGGAACGGCCGTCGCCGTTCACATCACCGGTGGCCATGACCGGCTGGTCCGAGGGCCAGGCGTACGACAGCTTCTTGCGGGCGCCGAACGTGCCGTTGCCCCTGCCGGAGTAGAGCCAGAGCGCGCGCGATCCGTCACGGGCCACCAGGTCGGCCTTGCCGTCGCCGGTGAGGTCGCCGGGGGAGACCAGCCGGTTCATGCCGTTCCAGCCGGGACCGACCTTCTGGCGGGTGCCGAAGGCGCCCTTGCCGTTGCCCGGGTACGTCCACAGCGTTCCCGCGGTGTCGCGGGCGACCAGGTCGCGGCGGCCGTCGCCGGTGGCGTCGCCGATCGCGGTGATCTCCCGCATGGTGTTCCAGCCGGAGCCGACCCTGGCCCGGGTGCCGAAGGTGCCGTCGCCCTTGCCGGGGTAGAACCACAGCACCCCGCTGGTGTCGCGGGCGAAGAGGTCCTCCTTGGCGTCACCGTTGTAGTCGCCGTGGCGCACCAGCTGGGTCATGGCGTTCCAGCCGCTGCCGACGAGCTTCCCCTTGGTGACGCCGTCGGCGTTGCCGATGCCCGACAGGAACCACAGCCGGCCGTCGTTCGCGCGCTCCAGGAGATCGGCGACGCCGTCGTTGTTCAGGTCGCCGAACCGGGCCACGGCGGGCAGGGAGTCCGGCCGCTTGCTCTCGGGCTGCTGGTACCAGTCCATCCACGGGACGCCCTGGAAGGCCTCGTACTCGGTCGTGGTGACCCGCATGGAGCTGATCTTGTTGTCGAACCGGTTGTCGAAGGAGCCGTTGCCGAGGTCGACGGGGCCGTTCTTCGGGGTGACGACGACGAAGTCCGGCGAGGTGCCGTAGTTGGGCTGGATGTACAGCGTCGCCCACAGATTGCTGTTGTTGACGACCGACGAGATCTTGTCGTTCCAGGTGCCGAGCGTGGGCATCGAGGACGAGAAGGTCGCCATCTCGCCCGTGTAGCCCGCGCCGGAGAAGACGCAGAACTTCCCCGAGGGGCAGCGGGCGGAATTGTCCGCGGCGGCCGCGTGCGGGGCCGCGGTGACGAGCGTGGCGAGCGACGCGGCAAGGGCGGCAGCCGTGCCCAGGGCGCGCCGGCCCAGGGTGGGTCCGAGCATGAATCGTGCTCCGTTTCGAAGCCGTGAGGGAATCAGAAGACGAGGTAGGTGGCCTGGGCCGCGGCGAGCTTCCTCGGCGACCTGAGGCCGCCGTTCGCCGCGCCCGTCCCGGGGTAGGCCCGCACCGCGGCGATGCCCGGCGCGTGCGCGACGATGTCCGGCCGTCCGTCGCCGGTGACGTCGCCGAGCCCGGCGAGCTCGGTGAACCCGTTCCAGTCGCCGTTGCCGATGAGGCTCCGGGTACCGAAGGTGCCGTTGCCCCTGCCCGGGTAGAACCACAGCTTCCCGGCGGTGTCGCGGGCCACCAGATCGGCCCGCTTGTCGGAGTTCATGTCGCCGGCGCCGACGAGCTCGTTCATGACCTTCCAGCCCGTGCCGACCTTCTTGCGGGTGCCGAAGGCGCCCTTGCCGTTGCCCGGGTACGTCCACAGGACGCCCGTGCTGTCGGCGGCGAGCAGATCGGCCTTGCCGTCGCCGGTCAGGTCACCCGCGGCCGCGAGGTCGCGCATGGCGTTCCAGCCGGAGCCGACCCTGGCCCGGGTGCCGAAGGTGCCGTCGCCCTTGCCGGGGTAGAACCACAGCACCCCGGTCGTGTCGCGGGCGAAGACGTCTTCCTTGCCGTCACCGTTGTGGTCGCCGTGACGGGTGAGCTTGGTCATGGTGTTCCAGCCCGAGCCGACGAGCCGGTCCTGGCCCGCGCTGCCGTAGACGTGGGACGTCCACAGCTGGCCGAACTTGTTGCGCGTGAACAGATCCGCGTATCCGTCGCCGTTGGCGTCGCCGAAGGCGCCGTCGGCCGGCAGCCCGGCGGGCCGGGGCTTCGGCCCGTAGTCCGACTGGTAGGTGGCGAACCGGCTCTCGGAGCCGCAGAAGTCGTCCGCCTCGGGGCCCAGGTCCAGGGAGCTGACGGCGTTGTCGAGCTCCGGGAACGAGCTCTCGTCGAACGACACCGGACCCGAGTAGTAGTGCGTGGCGCCCGACGGGTCGAGCCCGGGACGGAGGTGGAAGCACACCGGCGACCCGGAGTTGTTCGTGAACGAGCTGATGCGGTTGTCCCAGGCGCCCAGCGTGAGCCTGCTCCCGGTGACGACCAGCATCTCGCCCTTGCCCAGCGGGTCGCTGAAGACACAGAGCTTGCCCCAGTCGCAGCGGTCGTACCCGCTCGCTGCCTGGGCAGGCACGGTGGTCGCGGTGGCGATCAGCCCTCCGACGGCACCGGCCATGAGCGCGCCGCGCAGGGCACGCTTGGAGAAGAAACGCACGCAATCCCCCAGGGTGTGCGCAAGTGGTGGAGTAGTGCACTCGAAATCATCGAATGATGGCCGGATCATAGCGGTTGTTGCGCGATTCAACTACATGGGCGTCGGCGAGCGGCCGGACCGGGGCGGATCCGGCCCGCCTCTCAGGCCAACTGTGTCGGCAAGGGGGCCGCGTGCAGTACCGCCAGGCCCGACACCGCACGGGTCAGGGCCACGTACAGACGGCGAAGTCCGGTGCGTTCGTCCGGCTCCGCGTCGACGATCGCCGCGGGCTCGTCCAGCACGACGTAGTCGTATTCAAGTTCAAGGCCCTTCGCGAGGGACGCCGGCACCAGAGTGAGCCGTGACGCGGCGGTCGTCTCCTCACCGGGGGACAGATACGACAGACCGGCCTCCCCCAGGGCGGCCTCGAGCGCCGGGACACGCGCGTCGGCCGCGATCAGTCCGATGGAGCCCTCGTGCCCCAGGGCCTCCACGCACGCGGCCACCACATCGCCGTCACCGGAGGCCGTCCGGATCTCCAGGGACCCCGGCGACTCCCGCACCGACCGGACCTCCGCCAGTCCCGGCGACATGTGCGGCAGCAGCCGCGACGCGTACGCGATCACCTCGCGCGGTACACGGAAGCCCGCCGTCAGTTCCTCCACCGCCGCGTCCGGCTTGCCGAGATGGGCCAGCGCCTCCGCCCAGCTGCCCGTCGCCCACGGTGTGGTGCCCTGTGCCAGGTCACCGAGCACGGTCGCCGACCCCGTCGTGCAGCGTCGTCCCACGGCCCGGTACTGCATCGGGGACAGGTCCTGCGCCTCGTCCAGCACCACGTGCCCGAGCGAGTGCGTGCGCTCGACCAGGTCGTTCGCCTCGTCGATCAGGACCGCGTCCGCGGACGACCACTGCGCGGCCCGGACCGAGCGCGGCGGCCTGGTCCAGAGGACCGTCTTTTGCTCGTCGGCGGTCAGGACGCCGTCCGCGTGCTCCGCCAGGAAGTCCGCGTCGGAGAGCAGCCGCAGGACCAGCTTCGCCGGGTCCACCGCCGGCCAGATCGCCTTGACTGCCGCCTTCACCGCCGCGTTGCGCGCCACCGCGTCCTGCACCCGGTCGTCGGGGGCCTCGCCGGCCTGTTCCATCCGTACGAGCACGGCGTGCGCGATGCGCTGCGGAAGGGCGTCCCTGGCGGCGCCGTACCGGATGTCACGCTCCTGCAACTCGCCGACGATCTCCTCGAGTTCGTACGCGGGAACGCGCCAGCGCCGCGAACCCCGCACCACCATCAGGGCGTCCGTGGGCATCGTGACGTGCGAGCGCACCGCACGCCGCAGCACCTCCGCCATCCGGGCGTCGCCCTTGACGATCGCGGCGTCGGCGCTGTCCTCGCCGCGTACCTCCACCTGCGCGACGAGATCGTCGACCGTCGCCTGCTTGACCTCCAACTCGCCCAGCGCCGGAAGGACCTGCTCGATGTAGTGGAGGAAGGAGCGGTTCGGCCCGATGACCAGGGTGCCCGTACGGGCCAGCCGCTCCCGGTGCGCGTACAGCAGATACGCCACCCGGTGCAGTCCGACGGCCGTCTTCCCGGTGCCGGGGCCACCCTGGACGCACACCGTGCCGGACAGGCCCGACCGCACGATCTCGTCCTGCTCGGGCTGGATCGTGGCGACGATGTCCCGCATGGGGCCGACGCGGGGACGTTCGATCTCCGCCTGGAGCAGCTTGCTGGTCCGCTCGGCCTCGGAAGGGTCGGTGAGGTGCTCGTCCTCGTACGCCGTGAGATCGCCGCCCGTGTAGCCGAAGCGGCGGCGCAGGGCGATGCCCTGCGGGTCCTTCTTCGACGCCCGGTAGAACGGCTGTGAGACCGGCGCACGCCAGTCGATCACCATCGGATCGCCGTCGGCGTCGTGGACGTGCCGCCGCCCGATGTACAGCGTCGTCTCGGCCGCCTCCAGCGGCGGGCCCTGCCCCTCCCGCGTGGTGTGCAGACGGTCGAGCCGGCCGAAGAACAGCGGGGTGTGGGCGAGATCGGCGAGCGCCTTGATGCGCTCCGCGATCTGGGCCTCGAGGACGGCGGCGTTGACCCAGTTCGCGGTCACGTCACGGATGTCGAGGGCCTGGACGTCCTCGCGCATCGCGGTGAGGGCGGTGCGCGAGGCGGCCAGATGGGCGCGCTCAAGGGCGAGGGGATCGTGCGCGGGCACGGTGCTGCCTCCGGAAGGTACGGCGAAGGTACGTGGGATGTGGGGCACGGCTGCGCGTCCGGTTTCCGTCCGGACGGCGGCGCTCCTCGGAGGGAGGCGGGCAAGACGGGCGATTCTAGTCAGCCCGGCGAGCGGGGGCGAACGGTTTTCCGCGGGGTGGCTCCGCCCGGGGTACGAGGCGGGGTCGTACTCAGCCGGTCCGCGAAGCTCCACCCCGTAGGGGAGGCCGTATGCCCGAAGTCGTAGGCGCGCCGGGCCGGGGATCGGTCCGGAGGCCGATGTGATCCCCGCACGCAAGGCACACCATGGATACATGAGCACAGCGACCTTCCACCCAGCAACCAGCCGGGTGCGCGGCGCCACCGCGACCGGTGCCGCCACCCATCACGCCCACCGTCTCGGCGACGCGCTGCACGCCGTGAAGGTGTTCGCGATCGCGGCCTTCGACATCGTGGTCCTCGGGGAGTACGGCGACGAGGCCGGAGTCGTCCGCCGCCACCGCTGACCGGTACTGCCGCGGATCCGGCGAGTGTCCGAGCGGGTACCCGCCGAGTACGCCACCGGGTACGCCACCGAGGGCGCCCCTCCGCCCCCGGCCGGAGCCGGGGCATGACGACGAATTCCCCGCCCACCGGCCGCAGCGCCGACGACGACAGCGCCACGGACCAGGACAGCGCCCATCTCCTGCGGGTGCCGGCCCTCACCGGCCCCGGGCTGCCGCTGCACTCCTCCCCTGCCACGGTCGGCGGCGCCCGCACGACGCGACTGCCGACGACGGCTCCGCCGTCACAGCCGCCCGCCTCGCGGCGACGGACCGACGCTCTCCCCGCCCGGCAGGGCCCTACTGGCGGCTCAGGGAGCGGCTGATGCCCGCAGCGGTCGTCGTCGCCAGGATCCAGCCCGTGACGATCAGCAGATACGAGAGCCACTGGAAGCCGCCCTGCGGCGCGAAAGCGGCCTCCTGTCCGAAGCCGATGATCGGCAGCAGCAGGTCGAGCGTGTAGAAGACGGGATTGAAGTCCGGCGCCTCGTCCGGCTTCAGCGGGCGGGGGTGCTCCAGGGCGAACGCCACGCTGCCGGTCAGCAGCAGTGCCAGCAGCCATCCTGCGGCGCGCATCGGACGGAAGCCGTAGCCCACGGTCGCGTCCTGGAGGTGCCCCCAGAACCTGGCGAAGCGAGGCAGGGTGCGGCGGTGCCGGCGCAGCTTGGCGAGCTGGACGGTGCGTGCGGCGGCCTCGTCGCCCGCCGTGCGGTACGCGGCGGTCAGCTGCTCGTACGCGAAGGGGACGTAGCCGGTCTCCTCCCGCTCCAGCACCGGCAGCCGCTCCTCTGCGGGGAGGTGGGGGGCGAGACTGCCGTAGCTGAGGCCGTCGAGCCGGAGCCGATCGGGCCACACCTCGGGCGGTATGTGCAACAGGTCGATCTGGGAGCGCCGCAGGTTCAGCGTGCCCCGGACCGGGGCGGCCGCGCGCAGCCACAGTTCACCGATCACACAGCTGCTGGCACGCAGCGCCTGCCCGTCGGGGTTGGACAGCCGGGCATACGCGAGATTGAGCTGACGGGGGATCCTCGAGCCGCTCAGATTGACCCGGCCGTGGGCGCGCAGCCGCATGGCGCGCAGATCGGTGCCCACCGACAGGTTCTCCGCGTGGAGCGCCGTGCCTCCGAGTGCGTGCAGCTCGGCGTCGTCGAGGTTGACCTGGCCGCCGACGGTGGCCCCGTTGAGCCGGATCTGCCCGTGCGCCACGAGGCCGACGGCCCAGACGTCGGTGCCGACGACCGCGTGGTTGAGGTGGAGGACCGGCTCCTCAGGGGGCTCGGGTTCCGGATCTCCGGTGGCGGCCGCCCCCGGAGCAGTACCCAGCGTCGCTCCGTTGACGAAGAGCGCCGAGATCCGCGCCCCCGACAGCCGCACCGGACCCGTTGCCCGGCAGCACGTCAGCCGCAGGACGATGTCGGCGTGCAGGGTCCCCGCACTGAGGCCCGGCAGAACCGAGTCGCTGAGCACGAGGGCGCGCACCTGCGCCCCGTACAGCTCCGGGGCCCGCTCGAAGAAGCAGGAACGCAGCCGTATGCCGTGTTCGACCGTCCCGTACTTGAGGTTCAGCTGTCCCGTGATGCGGGCGCCCCACACCTTGAGGCCGGGGATCTCGCCGTCCTGCGAGGGCCCGTTGAGCAACAGCGCCCTCAGCACCTCGGCGCGTACGGTCCGTTCGTGACCCCAGGACGCACCGTCCCCGGCGTCCTCGCCGTCGCTCTCGCGGAAGTCCACCCCTTCGTCGCGCGGGAACGCTTCCCAGACGCGGCGTTCCGCGGGTGTCAGATCGTCGATCTCCATCGGCGGGATCGTTTCCCGCATCTTCTCGGGGTGTCAACTGCCGTGCCCTCGCGCCGATATGGACCGGTGGCACCGGTGGCACCGGTGCAAGTGCGGGGGAGTTCTGATGCTTCGCCCCGTACCCCTGCCCCGACGCGTCGACGGACCGGTCGATGAGCCAGGTGGCCGCGAGTGCGCGGTGCGCCCGTCCGCAGGCTCAGTCCTCAGCCAGCAGCTCGTCCGCGTCCATGATCCGGTACGCGTAACCCTGCTCGGCCAGGAAGCGCTGGCGGTGTGCGGCGAAGTCCTGGTCGATCGTGTCGCGGGCCACCACCGAGTAGAAGTGCGCCTTGTGACCGTCCGCCTTGGGGCGCAGCACTCGGCCGAGGCGCTGGGCCTCCTCCTGGCGGGAGCCGAAGGTGCCGGAGACCTGGATGGCGACGGTCGCCTCTGGCAGGTCGATCGAGAAGTTCGCGACCTTCGACACGACGAGCACGCTGATCTCGCCGTTGCGGAACGCGTCGAAGAGCTTCTCCCGCTGCGCGTTGGGCGTCTCGCCCTTGATGACCGGGGCGTCCAGGTGCTCGCCCAGCTCGTCGAGCTGGTCGATGTACTGGCCGATGACCAGGGTCTGCTGGCCCGTGTGCTTGCGGACCAGCTCTTCCGTCACCCGTTGCTTGGTCGCGGTCGTGGCGCAGTAGCGGTACTTCTCCTCGGTCTCCGCCGTCGCGTAGGCGAGCCGCTCGGACTCCGTCAGATTGACCCGGACCTCGACGCAGTCGGCGGGCGCGATGTAGCCCTGGGCCTCGATCTCCTTCCAGGGCGCGTCGAAGCGCTTGGGGCCGATGAGGGAGAAGACGTCCGACTCGCGGCCGTCCTCGCGCACGAGCGTCGCCGTCAGGCCGAGGCGGCGGCGGGCCTGCAGGTCCGCCGTGAACTTGAAGACCGGTGCGGGCAGCAGATGCACCTCGTCGTACACGATCAGGCCCCAGTCGCGGGAGTCGAACAGCTCCAGGTGGGGGTAGATCCCCTTCCGCTTCGTCGTCAGGACCTGGTACGTGGCGATGGTGACCGGGCGGATCTCCTTCTTCGCGCCGCTGTACTCACCGATCTCCTCCTCGGTGAGCGAGGTGCGCCTGATCAGCTCGTGCTTCCACTGGCGGGCCGAGACCGTGTTCGTGACGAGGATCAGGGTCGTCGCCTTCGCCTGGGCCATGGCGCCCGCGCCGACGAGGGTCTTGCCGGCGCCGCAGGGCAGCACGACCACGCCCGAGCCACCGTGCCAGAAGCCCTCGACGGCCTGCTTCTGGTACGGGCGCAGCGCCCAGTTCGTCTCGTCCAGGTCGATGCGGTGGGCCTCGCCGTCCACGTAACCCGCGTGGTCCTCTGCGGGCCAGCCCAGTTTCAGCAGGCTCTGTTTGATCTGGCCGCGCTCGGACGGGTGGACGGCGACCGTGTCCGCGTCCAGCCGGGCGCCGACCAGCGGCTGGATCTTCTTCGAGCGGAGGATCTCCTCCAGAACGGGCCGGTCGGTGGTGGTCAGCACCAGCCCGTGGGCCGGGTGCTTGGACAGGGTGAGGCGCCCGTACCTGGCCATCGTCTCGGCGACGTCGACGAGCAGCGCGTGCGGGACGGGGTAGCGGGAGAACTCCACCAGCGCGTCCACGACCTGCTCGGCGTCGTGACCGGCGGCCCGCGCGTTCCACAGCCCGAGGGGGGTGATGCGGTAGGTGTGGATGTGCTCGGGGGCGCGCTCGAGCTCCGCGAACGGCGCGATGGCGCGGCGGCACGCGTCGGCCTGCTCGTGGTCGACCTCGAGCAGGAGAGTCTTGTCGCTCTGGACGATGAGCGGTCCGTTCACGCGTGTGCCCTTTCCTCGTGGCCCCGTGCGATCCGTACGGCCAAACCTCCAGTTTGCCCTATCGGACGCCGTGGCCGTGTGGCCTCGGCCACGGCGGTCGCGACGGCCCCGGTGGCCTTGGGCCTCTCGTTCGGAACTTGCCGGGCTCGCGTGCCCTGGCACCGCACCTCGCTGCGTTGTCGTCGGTCGCCGACGTCCCCCGGCCACCGCCGGTAGGTGCGTGCACGCCGCCGGACCCCACGCACCGATCCGGCCTGATCCGAACGAAAGACCCGACGAAAGACCCTAGGAGGGTTCGTCTGCGAGTTCGGCGACGCCGGTGATGCGGTGCAGCGGGTACGTACGGACCTCGTCGGCGGTGTGGTCGTACGCCGTGACGAAGCCGCCCTCGACGCGTACCGGCGCGATGACGCGCTGGCTGGCGGCGCCGTCGGCGTTGACGTACCCGATCCACACGGCGGAACCGGTGAGCGCGGCGGCCTGGACGGTCGCGAGGGTCTCGGCGGGCGTGGTGCGGGGCAGTCCCCCGTCCACGGTCGTCCGCGCGCCCACGGGGGCTCCCTCGTGCGGGGCGGGCTTGCGCACGGCGGTCGCGGCCATGTCCCCGGCGCGGATCGCTTTCACCGCCGCGCCGAGCAGTGTGTCGTCCGGCACGGGCGGCCCCTCTGGCACCGGCGCGGGCGGGGTGCGGTGAGAGGTGCGGCGGGCGTCGGCGCGGGTGATCAGTACATCGCCGTGCGCCGACTCGGCGGCGGGCGCGTACCCCATCGCGCGCAGCCCCTCGAGCAGTGCCGCCGGGTCCGCCTGGGCCGCCAGCACGGTGGGCGCGAGACGGCGCAACCGCAGCGCCTGCGAGCGGCGGTCGGCGAGGATCTCGTCCAGCAGGGCGTCGTCGTCGCAGCGTACGTACGCGGAGGCGGCGCCGATACGGAGGTGGCCGTGCCTGCGGGCCACGTCGTCGATCAGATAGCTGAGAGGCTGCGGTACCGGTGTACGGCTGTGCCTGGCCAGGAACGCGTGCAGGTCCGCGGCGGCCTGACCGTGGTCGAGCGCGCGCCGCACGGACGCGGGTGTGAACCGGTAGACCGTCGCGCCCCCCTTCGACTCCACGTCCGCGAGCACTCCGAGCGCATCGGCGAGCGGCCGTTCGAGGGGGCCGGGCGCCACAGCGGTGAGGTCGGCCTGGAGCAGTACGTGGTCGAGGGGTGCGGGGAGCAGCGGGGCGATGGCCTTCGCGGCGAGCGTGGCCCGTGCCGCGAGCTCGGCGGGAGCCAGGGCCGGGCCGGGGGCCGGGAGCAGGGTGCGGGCCGCCGCCGAGAGGGCGCCGCGGCCCGTGAGACCGAGCAGTTCGGCCTCGGTCAGGGTCCAGGTGGCGATGCGGGAGCGGAGGTCGGAAATCTCCGGGCGGGGAGCGGCGGCGGAGGCTCTGGCGGCTCCGGGGGAAGGAGACTGGGCCGGTCGGGCCGGGTGCTCCCACCGGAGGCGGGCCAGCATCGAGTCCGCGGTCGGCGAGGCGCCCACCGGCAGGTCGGCCAGCAGGGTAAGGACGCGTCGGCGGACCTCCGGCGCGGGGCCGCGGTCGAGATCGGGCCCGAGCGCCGCGAGGGTGCGTCCCTTGCCGTCCTGGCCGCCGACCAGGCCGGCGGTACGGGTCGCCGCGAGCCACGCCGTCACGAGCGCCGTCCAGCGCTCGGCCGCCGGGAGGTCGAGCCAGTCGTCGTACGCCGGCGTCGGCGCGAAACGTTCGTCCGCCTCACCGTCCGAGGCCAGCAGCCCTGCCGCGTACGCGAGTTCGATCCAGAACGTGGCGATCGGCTCCGTCACGTCCAGCGCCGCCGCCGTCCGTTTGAGATCGCGCACGCTCAAGCCGCCTGCGCGCAGCACCGCGGGCCCGGCGGTCTGCCACTCCTTCAGGAGCTCCTCGACCGTCGCGAGTGCGGTGTAGGCCTGGCCCGCCGCCGTACTGTCCACAACCTGTGGACGGTGTTCTGCCGCGACGACGAGTTCCGGAGCCAGCGGCTCCGTCTCCCGGTGCGCGCGACCCGCCCGCAGGTGCAGCGCCGCCTCCCGTGGCAGCACCACCGTGCGCGGCGAAGCGGGCAGCAGCAGTCCGTGGTCCCGCAACCAGCGCACCGGCGGCGCGGGATCGGCCGTCACCTCGCCGTACGGCGGCCCCCACACCAGCCGGTCCAGCACCGCGAGCGCCTCCGGCGGAGCCGTGTCCAGCAGCGCCGACATCCGCGCGCGGTCCGTGAACAAACCGGTCAGGGCGGCGACCGCGGACACCGGGTCATGGGTCGACGGAAGCCCCGCCGCGGCCAGGATCTCCTGCAGCCGTCCGGGCGACATTCCCGCCGTGGCCTCGGCCACGGCCGGGCCGAGTCCCGTCGGCGACGGGTGCGAAGGGGCCGGGGCGAGCAGCTCACGAGCGGTACGCACCAGTCTGAGGCGGTCGTCGTCGCCCCAGACCAGCGCCTGTTCGCGCAGGACACCGAGCGCACGCGGCAGGGCGGCGGCGACCGCCGGGTCGCCCCCGTCCCCGGCGAGCAGGCCGAGGACGGTGCCGTACGACGTCGGCTCGGGGGCCACCGCCATGGCCTGGGCGGTCTGCAGCGCGAACCGGTCGAGCCGCTCCAGCGCGCGCACGACGGATGCGCGGGTCCCGGCCCGGGTGGCGAGCTGGGTGAGGTCGTTGGGGACCGGGTTGAGCAGGTCAGGACGGGCACGCAGGAGTGCGGCCAGTCCTTCGTCGCCGCGGGCGCGCAGCGCTTCGGCCAATGTGCGCGGTGCCGAACCTGCCGTGCCGGCCCCGCCCGCCGTACTTGCGGGCACGTGCGCCTCCCGATCGAGCTCACCGGTCCCCATCCGCCCCACGTTAGCCTCTGCCCGCGCGCTAACGTCGGGTCAGGGCGTCCGCCGTGCAGGGCGCGCTGTGGAGGGGCGATCGTGGGGATCGAGAGCGACCAGCTTGTCTTCGACTACCTGAGCCGGGTCGGCGACCTGGCCCAGCAGCGCCAGCTGCCCTCGGGGACCAGGATGCAGCTCGTGTCGTCGTTGCGGAACGAGATCGACCGGCAACGCGCGAAGTACGACACCGACAGCCCGGCCGCGGTGCGGCGCATCCTGGGACGGCTGGGGACGCCGGACGAGGTGGTGACCGCGGCGGCGGACGGCGCGGGCATCCAGGGGGCGACGGGTACGGATCCCGTGTCCGCCGCGCCGCGGCCCGCCGTGTCTCGGCCCGCCGTCCCGGAGCAGCGGGCCCGCTCCGGCCGCCGGTTCATTCCGCGCCCCCGCAGAACGGCGAAACCGGACCTCGCACCGCCGTCCGCCGCGTCACCACCGCATCTCGCGGGGATGCACGAGCTCGGCCCGTCCGGCGGTGAACCCGACTGGTGGCGGGTCGGTCCCGGCGGCGACAGCGGCATCGGCGGCTTCGTGGGCGGGGTGGAGGTCGCCGAGATACTGCGGCCGCCGCCCGGGAAGGACGCGGAGGAAGAGCCGGACGGGACGGAGCTCGAGGGCGCGGCCGATCCCGTTCCCGTGGGCGACCCGGAGACCGTCCCTGCGCGGCGCCGGTGGCTCCCACGGGTGCGCCGTCGCGGCGCCGACACGGTGCGTCCTTCGCTCGGCAACCCGCTCCTCCTGGCCGCCGCCGCGCTCCTCGTCATCGGCACGGTCATCGGCTCCTGGCTCGCGCTCGCCTTCGGCTGGCTCCTCGCGTACGCCTCGCGCACGCTCTCCCGCGCGGAAGCGAAATGGGCGGTCCTCGGCCTCCCGGGCGCGGTCGCCGCGGCCGCGGCGGTCTGGCTGTGGGGCCGCGTCAACGGGCGCTGGGGCGAGCCGATCCCTCCGGGGGGCGACGCGATGGCCGAGGCCCTCGCGACGACCTGGCCGTGGGCGCTCCGGTCCGCCGCGATCGCCACGGCGCTGTACCTGGTGTGGCGCGCCCGCCGCGTTTAGCCTCCGGCGGGCGGTTCGGGTGGGGTTGTCGTGGTTGGCCGGTGCCGTGTTGGTTGGCCGGTGTGTCCGTCCTCAAACGCCGGACGGGCTTGGTGTGCGGGGTTGGCCAGTGCCGTGACCGCGGCCGGGGTGTCCGTCCTCAATCGCCGGACGGGCTCAGGTGTACGGGGTCGGCCCGGACCGGGTCGTGGGCGTTGGGGGCCGTTCCGGGGCTCGCATCCGGGACGGCATGATTTACGGCGCGCCGACCGGTACCTCAAAGGACAGCGCCCGCGCCGCGCC
>NZ_JBHVDH010000027.1:0-86387 GCF_042802855.1 Streptomyces sp. NPDC057445
CACCACTTTTTCGACCATGATCGACAAGGGGCGCAAGTCATGCCGGACCCGGAGACCGGGAACCCCATTGCGGGGCCACGAAAACGGTAACGGGGCGACGGCGGGGACGAACTGGAAGATCCGGCACATGCGGCGACTCGGCAGGCTGGGCCGGTCCCGCGGTGGGCTGACCACCAAGGTCCATCTCGCCTGCGACGGCCGGGGTCTGCCCCTGGCCGTCGTCGTCACGCCCGGCAACGTCAACGATTCCACCGTCTTTGACGACGTCATGGACGCCTTGAGGGTGCCCCGGACCGGCGCCGGGCGGCCTCGCCGCAGGCCCGACGCGGTCATTGCGGACAAGGCGTATTCGTCCCGGGCGATCCGCCAGTCCCTGCGGCGCAGGGGTATCCGGGCGGTGATCCCGGAGCGGGCGGATCAGAAGGCCAACCGTGTGCGGCGCGGACAGGCCGGCGGCAGGCCGCCGGCCTTCGACCGCGAGCTCTACAAGGCCCGCAACCTGGTCGAGCGCTGCTTCAACCGCCTCAAGCAGTTCCGCGCGATCGCCACCCGCTTCGACAAACTCGCCGCCCGCTACAAGGCCGGAGCCCACCTCGCCGCACTCATCCTCTGGCTCCGCGAACCCATCCAAGATCCTTTGCCAGACAGAACCTACGTTGGTCCTGATGTGACGATCAGATGAACCCATCGCGGAGGCGAAGGTCAGAGGGCGGGAATCGGCGAAGGCCGGGCTGTTCTCCGCCGCGTCAAGGCACCGTCAGCACCAGCGCGTGTGGCGGCAGATGTGCCAGCCGTCGCCGGAGCCGCCCGAACCTCCGGAGCCGCCCGTACCGCCGGGGATTCCGTTCGGGTACAGCCTCGTGCGGTTCCGGTCGCGGGGGTACGGGTCGAGGTAGTCCGGGTCACCGTCGTCGTCGCGGTCCGGCAGGTAGGCGTCCCTGCCCCGGTCTGGGGCGGGGCAGCCGTGGTCGGGCGAGGAGAGCGCGAGGCTCACGACGTACACCTCGTCGGTGAGGGGACCGCCGCTCGCCGGGTCCTGCCGGCACACGCGCCAGTCGTCGTACTCGCCCTCACGGGGGAGCGTGTCGTTGAGGTACGCGGCCTCGGCGTGCACATCGTCCTCGGGTACGCCCGCGGCCGTCACCTTCGGGACGGCGGCGCGCCAGGTCAGCCCCAGGGCGTCGGGCATCTTCTTCCACGGCACCGTCTTGCCCTCGGCCTCGGGGCACGGTTCCCCGCGGCGCACGACACCGAAGTCCACGATCGGCTCCTCGGACGATCCGCCGGTCACCTGGAAGCAGACCTTCCACAGCGAACGCGCCGTCACCTCCCGCTTCTGGTCCGAGGCGTCGTGGTAGATGACCGTGAAGCCCCTCCTCCGCGACTTCGGGAAGGCCACGTCCAGCGAGTCGCCCGTGAAGTCGGGCACCGTGGGCATCGTGGCCTCGGGCGTCGCCCGCGAGGCGGTGGGGAAGCGACTCGGGCGCGTGGGCGGCTTCGCGGCCTCGGTGTTCGCCGCCCGGGCCGGGGTGTCGGCGGGCTGCTCGGGGAGCACCGCCCCGAAGAGGGCCATCGCCGCGACCGAGGCGACGACCCTGCCCGACCTGGGCCAGGGGTTGCGCCACCACAAGAGGATCAGAGCGACGAGGAGCGCCACCCCGCCGAGCCGGTCGCTCACCAGCCCCAGCAGGGGGACGGCGGCGATGGCTCCCACGCGTGCCGCGCCCGTCTGCCACCAGGGGCCGGGTGCGGAGGAAGGGGGAGGCGAGGACTCGTGGCTCTGGGGGCCGGACATGGTGGCGCGGAGCCTTTCCATCCATACGTGCGAAAGCTGACCGCCCGCATCCTACGCAGAGGGGGGAAGCCGCCCTTCCGGGTGGTGCCCCTGATGCGCCGTGGTGAACCGGGCGGGTGACGGTTCTGTGGCGGCACCGACGGGTTTGCCTGGGCGGACACTCCCGGAACAGCCTCCGCGGCCGGTGGCCGGGGATTGTCAGACACCCCCTAGCAGGCATTGGTCGGGGGTGGTGGGGCAGGCGCACTGCATGCACGGACACCGGACGCTGCCCATGACCACCGAAAAACTGCGCTGGCTGCCCTTGTTGCAGACCTTCACCAAGGAGCGCCGGTGTGGCAGGCACCGGCGCTCTGGACGGCTCAGGGGCCGTCGGCACCGCAGACTCCTCGCCTACCGCGAAGTCGAGTTCATGCAGTCTGTCGCCCCAGAGGGCAACGGTGGCCAGTGTCTGCTGCTGGTGCACATCCGTAGGGTGGTCGGGCAGGTGAGGTATCAGGTCTGCGGCCAGTGTGCCGAGGGCGTGATCACCGGTGTAGTCATCGGGGAACCCTTCCACGACAGCGGGCTCGGGACCCGTGCGCTGTCGCATCTGCGGGCCCGGTATCCCGCAATCACATGGCGCAGCACGCTCGAGCAGCGCCTGACTCGTGACCTCCTGCGCCGGATGCGGATTCGCGCCGCCCGGGCTGGAGAGGCGGCCTGTTCCCACGTACGGCTGGCGGCCGCTGCACATGCCGGAAGTTGAGCGGTGCCGGCCAGGTCTGTCGGGAAGGCTTTGTCGATATCTGCCCGTGCCCGGCGGGTGGGGGAACCGTTGCCGGCGCTCGCTCAAGGTGGGAGGGAGACGTGTCGGCCGGGCGGTACGTGAGCCGGGTATGGAGCGGGACGGGTTGCTGTTGCAGGTCAAGGGTGCCGCAGCGGTGACGGTCGCTTGGTGGGTGTCTTCGTGGTTGCTGCCGCCTGCGGTCACGGCTTTCGCGACGTTCACCGCATTGCTCGCTTTGCAGGTCACGGTCTACCGGTCGCTGTGGGACTCAGCGCAGTATCTGGGGGCGATGGCGGTGGGGACGGCTGTGGCGGCCGCTTTCGGGAGCACTGCGGGCGTCCACGCCTGGAGCGTAGCGGTCCTCGCATTCGTCGCGCTGGTGGGGGCGCGATTGCAGCCGCTTGGCGCGCAGGGCGCGCAGGTTCCCGTGGTGGCTCTGTTCGCGTTCGCCGGCGGGGGCGGGGAGATCGACTACATCGGGCACCTGGTAGCGGCCGCCGCCGTCGGCGTGTGCTGCGGGCTCGCTGCTCACTTCGCCGTCGCTCCCTCGCCTCACACCGACACAGCCCCCACAGCGATTCGGGCCCTGACGAGGCGCGCCCACAGCCTGCTGCAAGCCATGGCCGAGTCCGCGGAACAAATGGCCGTGGATGAGAAGGAGTCAAATGGCTGGGCAGGCCTTTGTGAGGAGCTGGCCTCCCAGGCGGCCCGGGCGCGCGCTGTGGTGGAAGAGGCACAGGAGAACACCAAACTCAATCCCCGGCGCCCCTGGAGCAGCGTCCAGGAATCACTGCAGCGCAGCCAGGTGGTGCTCAGCATGATCGAGCGCATCGGTACCCACGTTCGGTCCATCGCCCGAGCTCTGGACTACGCACTCAACCGTGATCAACCCGACCAGGCGGCAAAGGACTTCGTCACCGCCTATGCCGAGCTGCTGCACTGCACCGCCGCGACCCTGGAGTGTCTTGACCCGGCCAGAGGTCCGGAGCAGGCGGACCGTCTGCGCGCCTGCGTCGACAGGGGCATGCGTCTGTACCAGGACCTGGCCGCTACCGCCCGGCGCGGTCAACTCGACGCGTCGGGGCAATGGCCGGTCTACGGCACCGCCCTCACCGAAGCCGTCCGCATTCTGGAGGAGATGAAAGCGGACCTCCAACCGCCCCCGCCCACCGCTCGCGATGACGGTCGGCGGGTGAACGGTGAGACGTCGCGCGATGCACCATCGAGGGACACAGTGCCCTGGCCTGCCCCGCCGATCTCGCAGCAACATACAAGGAGGAACAACGGGTGAACGGCTTGTCCTCCGTCGCCAGCGGGTGCAATCCCAGCTCGTCGGCCAGTGCCTACACCTCCCGCGCCGAAGGATCAGCCAGGCGGATCCACCCGAACGTCCCGCCCGCGCATCCCGCAGCCGCTTCAAAGCCGTTTCGCTGCCCTCTACCCCCACCTCCCTGGGGAGCCGGGGGCTGCAAACCTGCACGCAGCGCCCGTTTTCATGCCACCCGTTGCGACCGGTGCGCCGTTGAACCGGGCCGGTGGGGATGACCTGCCGGGGGTACCCGGTCATCATGCCGCTGTCTGTGGAGCTACTTCCCGAGTCGACGCTGCGCGATGCCATCGGTCTGCTGGTGAGGGCGGTTGAGGGCGCCGGAGCTTTGATCATTTTCCTTGGCGCTGTATGGGCGTTCGCTCAGTTCGTCATGGCGGGTGCGCGGGGTCGAGGGGCGGGGTTCAACCGTATCCGGTTGAGTCTGGGCCGCTTTCTGGTCCTTGGACTGGAGTTCCAGCTGGCCGGTGATGTGCTGCGTACGGCCGTCGCACCCAGCTTCGCCGAGATCGGGCAGCTGGCAGCCGTTGCCGCCATCCGTACGGCACTGAACTACTTCCTCGGGCGTGAAATCGCACAGGAGCGCGCCGAACTCGACCAGAAGGAAACCGAGTCAGCTGCCCGCCCAAGCGCAGAAGGGCATGCCGTCTCGTGACCACCTGGCTGCACGGCGCGGCTCTGCTCGTCACCGGCGTGGGACTGTTCAGTACGTGCGCCGCGTACTGGGTGTCCCGGAACGTCTGCCCCGCGTTGGCTGTGCTGGTGGACTTCCTGCTCGCTGCCCAAGTGATCCGACTGGCCGACGAACCCTCATTGACCACCACCGCTGTTGCAGCGGCCGTGGTTGCCGTTCGCACGTTGCTCTCGGCACGTCACGACCGGAGAGCCTCGGTCACCTGATCGACCCACGGTCTTCCCTGCAGCCCGTTCCTGAGGGGACGGGATCTCTTGCGGCGGGCGCTGCTGGTGAACCGTGAGGATGTGGGCAAGTGCAGGCGCCAGGGCGTGGGACAGCCTCACCGGCGTTCCGCAGTGGATTCAAGGAGAAGGTCCACCGGCATCCGCCTCTTGGGCGAGGGTGAGCCCCGAGTACCGCAGTCCGGCGGGCGTGCCGGCATGCTCACCGCGCAGCTGCTCTCCAAGCCGTCAACCAAGGTGCGCCGACCCCTGGTCCGGGCGATCGGGTCAGCGCACACTTACGATGCCTCTCCCCCACGAAGGCGTGCGACCTGCTACCCCGCCCACTTGTGTCCCCTGATACGAGGCATGGCCTGGGCCACTTGGATCCCACCTCACACGCCGCAGGCCCACTCCCGAAGCGACGCCGGACCGGGAACCTTAAGACTCCAGACTCCAGACTCGAGGACGCTGCAGGGGTTGTAGGAGGCGATTCAATGGCCGGCCGGATTCGCCGACCCTGGCGTCCGGTGCTCCGATATCACCAGTCGAACCGACCCGCAGCGCGGCGGGCAGCGTCGGCGCCGACGACGACGCCGAAGAGATCCTGAGGTCCACGAGCGAGCACAAGATCCACCGACCACCGACGGCCATCCCCTGGCCGGCATCGTCTCCCTCGGCGACGTCGCTCGCGCCCCCGGCCCGACACCTAGGTGGGCGACCTTCTGGAGCCCCTCTCCTCGCTAGAAACGATCTTGTGCACGGCGCGAGGTTGGACCCAGCGATAAGGCAGGGCAGATGTTTCCTCGAGCACGGATCGTGTAGGGGCCATCCTGAGGCACCGGGCAAGTGCATTCTGCGGCCTCGGCTCACTGGCGCGGCTCGGACCACTCGTCCCGGCCGCCGCCCCTCCACTCGATCAGATCCGGATCATCGATCGCCGTTTCCGTGTCAGAGAACCCAGCACGGCGCAAGAACTCGATCACATCCTGAACGTGGTACGCCAGGCCGACGGGATCACCCGTGATCGTGACCCGTCTGCCTCCGTCACGTGACAGTGGGTGCACGACCACGGGCGGGTTGTCAGCCATGCTCCCAGGGTCCTTCCAGACCGGCCCCGACGCATCCGGACAACGCGAAGCCCGGCCACCAGGCCCCGGCGCCGAGCGCCCGCCCCTGGATCCCTGCAGAGGCGGGCGCATTCTGGTGTGGCCTACATGGCTTGCTGTTCTCGCTCCTTGCGGATGTCGCGCACGCTGGCGTTGAGGGCGCCATCCTGCTGCTCGTAGTGGGACAGGGCAATCCCGAGCCCGAAGAAGGTGGGCGCCCATTCACCGACGAAGATGCCCCACCGGTCAGCGCGGTCGAGGCCGGCACCAGGTTCGGCTTTGAGGGACGCGGCCCAGGTGAAGAGGGAGAGGCCGATGGACAGGAAGGCTGCGGTGTATGCGTGTTCGCTGCGCAGGCCTTTCTCATGCAACATCTGGATCATCGTAGGACTCCCGGTATGTGAGGTCAGGGCACTCCACCAGCGTCACCCGGTCAGCGCACGCTCGCATCCGGAGACCTCAGCATTCGTTGCATATGCCGACGGTACGAGTGTGGAGTTTCGGGAGCGGTGCCAACGCCGCAGGTGGTCGTAGCCATAACCCTTCGTCGGCGTGGACCGCGGCTGGCCGACGCGGGCCGCGGCAGGACCGGAATCAGTGGAGTGCCGCGGAGCAGCTGGTGAACCTGCCGCACACCGCTGGCCTGCCGCTTCCTTGCGGCGAGGGAAAGAGCCGACCAGTCGTCGGGGTATCAGTCTTTGTTCCCGGGGCGGCGGCATCGGACCTTCCTCCTTGCCGCCAAGCAAGAAGCTGCCGGCCCGGGTGACCGCTCTGGATCCATACAGCCGGTGATCGACGGTTTCAGGGGGCGGCAGGAGGGCCGGGTTCCCTGCCGTGGCTACCGTTGCCCCGCACCCCACCGAACCACCTGGAGAACCCCGTGCCCGTACCTCTCGGCGAAGACGTGGTGGTGCTGCTGCGCCGCCCCAGCACGTGCTACATCGCTACATCGCTACAACAATGCCCGGCGGTTCGCCGCAGCTCACCCAGACATGGGTCGACACCGACGGCGAGCACGTCCTGGCTTCGTTCACGTGAAGTAGCAGCGTTTGGTCAGCAATTTGGGCATCAGTTGGTGATCTTGAATGCTGCAGATGCTCACGCGAAATGACGTCACCGTGGTGCGGTGCCACCGGAGTAAGGCAGCGGCGGACGGACTGCACCTGGCGGCCATCCTGATCCGGGCCGCCAGGTGATCCAGAAGCAGAACACCTAGGTGAGGCGGAGTGAGGCACAGAGTGAGGCTGTCTCGACCTCCGGACTCGGCGTACTCGGCGTACTCGGCAAAGCGAGTGTGATCGCAGCGGGCGTCACTGCCTTCGCGCCGCTCCGCCACCTTGAACTCCGCCTCGGCCGAACCGCAGTCGACGACAGCGACTTCGGGAGCGCTTTCCGTGCCATTAGTGCGCACGCACTCGCCGACTCTCGCGGTGTTCGCGCTGGTATCCAGCTCCGCGACGATCGCGAGGATACCGGCGATGAGAAAGGGCGCGAAGACACCGAGCGCTCCGACACGTCGCATGACCGGCTTGCCGGGGTCGAGCGGAGGTCGCAGGCCGTTGGCGGGGGGCGTCATTCGACCGAAGCGGGCGCGAGTGCAAGGTTGAAGATCAGGGTGACCGGTGCGATGACGAAGGAGGCGATGCCCCACCAGCCCTGCCATAGCGTGTTGGTGGTCATCTCACGGTGAACAGCGATTCCTCAAGGTGCGACAGAAGTGTCCCCGCACCTTGAGGAATCGCATGATGACCAGAAAACCCTGATGCCCCCGGACCGTGGCCTTGAGCGCCGGCATCCCTCCGCAGAATTGGCAGCCTTGCGCGTCGGCCCCTGTGGATGCTTCAAGCAACGTTCTGCGGCGGTGTCGCCATGCTCTTTCCGCCTGGGTGATCTCTGGATCCTGTGCGGAAACTGAAGAGTAGAGCAGCGGACCGACACAATCGCCTCCGGGGTGGCTCCGGGGCAGCGGCTGGTCGCGGGCATAAGCAGGGCGTTCGTCGCCGGTGTTCGGTCCGCCGTTCGGTTCGACCCCGCCACGTCGTTCCCCAATAGGAGGGGACGCGGTCAGACGACCTCGTCCGGGACGAGGTGATCGGGTCGACGTGGTATCGGCGGGCAGATTCGCGACCAGCTCCGCAAGCGCGTCCGCCGTGAGATGGGCCGATTCCTCGGTGCGGGGCCGACAGCGTCGGGAAGGGTGGCCACGGGTCGCCGTCCGGCGCTGAATCGCTGGCCCTGGCTGCGCTGTTGTATCCGTTCTGGATGTGGTTCGCCGGGGGCGGTGCACTGTGTGCGGATCAGCGGGCGATCGAGATCGCGAAGGGCGCGAATCCGCTGGACCGAATCACGTGCGGTACGAACAGTATCGCGGCCTCCGTGGCGCGGGCGGTCTGGATCCCGCCGAGATCAGTGATCCACTCCTTGCGCCAGCCGAGGTTGATGAGCAGTTCACGGACGGTCTGCTTGGCCTGCGGGTCCTCGCCGGAGAGGAAGGCCTCGGGAGCCTGGGTGAGCGTGGCTGGCGCGGTCATCACCGGGAAGAGCATGGTGTTGAGTGTCTTGACGACGCGCGTTTCGGGGAGCGCTTCCTGGAGTTGCTCGGCGAGGCTTGAGCCGGGGTAGATCAGGTCGGCGGGCAGTCCGTCCGGTCCGTTGACGGTGGCGTTGGAGACGTCGACGAGGATCTTGTCGCGCAGTTCCTCGCGCAGGGCGACGAGCCGGTCCAGCGAGCCGGCGCCCGGGGTGGCGTTGATGACGATTGGGGCTGTCCGGGCAGCGTCGGCGGCGGCGCCCGGCGCGCGGTCCGCCACGGTCACCTCATGCCCTGCCCGGGTGAGGGCTGTGGCCAGGTTGCCGCCGACGCGGCCGTTTCCGAGAACGGCGATCGTGGTCATGATGATCTGGTCCTTCCGTACGTGCAGGTTGTGGTGCGCGGTCAGCGTGAGAGGGTGGCGACGGCCTCGGCGTGGACGCCGGGCGCGGCGGCCAGGAAGCTCCCGCTCTGCGGGGTCCAGGGGCGGCCCTCGGCGTCGGAGATCTGTCCGCCGGCCTCGGTGACGAGCAGCGCCCCGGGCAGCAGGTCCGCGCGGGCGCCCGCGAACTGCCAGAAGGCGTCGATCCGGCCGGCGGCCACGTTCAGCAGGTGCAGGGTCGCGGGCACGGCGGTGCGGACGACGAGCGCATCGAAGAGCATCGCGGTGATCGAGGAGCCTACGCGCCGCACGACCTTCTCGTCCTCGTCCGGCCGGGCCTGGCTGGTGGCCACGATACTCAGGCTGAGGTCCGCGGTCTGGGAGACGCGCAGCGGCCGGCCGTCGAGGTAGGCGCCCGCGCCGGTGAGCGCGGTGTAGGTCTCGCCGGTCAACGGCAGGTGGACCGCGGTGAGCACCGGCTGGTTCTCACGCACGAGGGTGGCGGTCACCGCCCAGTCCGGCAGGGCGTGCAGGTGGTTGACGTTGCCTTCGGCCGGGTCCACGACCCACCATTCGCCGGGCGGCAGCGCCCCGCCGTCCAGCTCGTCCTCCACCCAGCCGGCGTCCGGGCGCAGGCGCGTGAGGCGGGGGCGCAGGATGTCGAGGGCCGTGTCGTCGTTGGCGGCGAGCGCGCGCATCAGCTCTTCGCGGGTCTGGTAGCGGACCACCTCGCCGAAGCGCTCGCGCAGCGCCGAACCGGCCGCGCGCACGGCGATCGCGGTCTGGCCGAGCAGGTCGGCGTCGGAGGCGGCGACGTCAGTGGTCTGAAGCGTTTCGGACATGGTGGTACTCCCGTGTGAGGAGGGGTGATGAGGCCGGTCGGGCCAAGCTGTGCGTTCCGTCTTGCGCTCTCGTCTCGAAGGTATACAGCCCTTTAATTAACTTCAAATGCATGTCAAGCACGGCTAGGATTACTCACATGCAATTGGATTTGAACCTGCTCGCCGCGCTCGACGCGCTGCTGGAGGAGGGAAGTGTGGCCGGGGCGGCCGCGCGCCTGCACGTCACCGCCCCCGCGATGAGCCGGAGTCTGGGCCGAATCCGGCGCACGACCGGGGATCAGATCCTGGTGCGCACCGGCCGGACGATGACCCCGACGCCGTATGCGATCGCCGTCCGGGAACAGGTGCACGAGCTGCTGCACCAGGTCCAGGGGGTGCTGGCACCGAGCCGTGAACTCGATCTGGCAACGTTGGAGCGCACTTTCACACTCCGCTGGCACGATTCCCTGGTCGCCTTGAGCGGCCCCGCACTGCTCGCGGCCGTGCGCGGACAGGCGCCGGGCGTGCGATTGCGCTTCGTCGCGGAATCGAGCATCGACACCCCCGAGTTGCGGCGCGGCGAGGTCGACCTGGAGGCGAACGCCAACCGCCCGAGCGCACCGGACATCCGTGCCGAGAACGTGGGCGAGACCCGCCTCGTCATCCTCGTGAGGCAGGGGCACCCCCTCACCCGCGTCAGGACCGTCACCGCAAAGCGGTACGCCGCCGCTGAGCACGTCACCGTCTCGCGACGTGGAAACCTCAGCAATGCCCTCGACGACGCCCTCGCGCGGCTCGGCCTCACCCGCCGCGTGGTGGCAACTGCGCCCACGGAAGCGGCCGCGCTGGAGTTCGCGCGCGGCTCCGATCTCCTGATCAGCGTCCCCGAAGCCACCACGCGTTCAGCGGTCGCCGACCTCGGCCTGGTCGCGCTCCCCCTCCCGCTCGAACTGCCGTCGGCACCGGTATACCTGTCGTGGCATCAGCGCTACGACACCGACCACGCCCACGCCTGGCTGCGCGGGCTGGCGCGAACCGCGCTGGCCATGTGCGGAGCGTCGTAGGCGGCGCCGTCCGGCCGCTCCACCCATGCGTCCACGCGACCACCTTGATGCCGCACGGCCGGCCGCTGTGCGGACCCGCATCAGATCACCAGCCCCGGCGGTAGACGTACACGACCACCTGAACGCGGTCGCGAAGCCCGAGTTTGCCGAGAATGCAGGACACGAACGTCTTGACGGTCTCCTGGCTACCTCCACCCCAATGCTGCTGGCCTGCTCCCGCCACGCCTCCGTCCGCTCCCTGGAGCGGTACGCACGCCCCAGCGGCGGCGATCTGCAAGAACGTCAGCAGCGGCACATGGACCTCACCGCCCGCCACCCGCGCACCGGCGAGCTGCTGTCCACCGTGAAGTTCATGGTCCAGACCTCACCGCCGCCGGCGACCTCCAGCGCGACCTCCAACGCGACCTCCAGCGCGACCTCCAACGCGACCTCCAGCGCGACCTCCAGCGCGAGCTGACCTACGACGGACTGCGTGCCGCCGAGGCCAAGGGCAACAAGGGCGGCCGCCGACCCGCCATCCCGGCCGCGAAGACCGACACCGTCCACGCCGGCGTACCTGGAAGGCCGCCCCATCCGCCCTCGCCCGCGACCACGAGGTCAGCCGCGGCGCCGTCCGTACCGCCGTCGCCGCGTCGACGGGTCGACCGGTGTCCGGCAGCGGCAGCGGCAGCGGCAGCAGTCGGCGCGGCGAGTGCCGCGTCCGGACGCGTGAATGCCGCCCTGCTTGCGGCGCGTTCTGGCGGTGCTGACGGATCGCTCGGTTTTGGCGTACCGCATGACGAGTGCGCTGTCACTGCGGATGCGGGCGACCAGCCCCCTCTCTCAGTGATTCGATATCGATGGGAGGGTGGCATGGCGGGAACAGAGGGTGCCGCTGGCCGGGTGATCGCTGGCCGTTATCGGCTGCTGCATAGTCTGGGAGCCGGCGGCATGGGTCGTGTATGGCTTGCGCACGACCAAGAGCTGGCTTGTGATGTTGCGGTCAAGGAATCTCCCCCGCCAGAGATCCCAGAACCGGAGCTGAATGCACGCATCGCCAGAGCTCGAGGAGAAGCCCGGCACTCCGCTCGGCTGCGGATCAACCCCCACGTGGCGACACGTCTATGACAGTTTCGTCGATGGCGGTCTCCCTTGGATCGTCATGGAGTACGTGCCTGGAGTGCGAGACCTCGAGGTTGTGGTGTGCGAGAGCGGACCACTGTCGCCTGCGGACACAGCCAGAGTCGGTCCAGCCCTCTTGGACGCGCTGTCCGAAGGACGCCAGTCGGGCATCCTGCACCGAGACGTCAAACCCTTTAATGTCCTGCTGACCAGTACCGAGCCTCAAGGCGGCCATGACGCAGGAATCGGGCGGGTATTGCTCACCGACTACGGCATCGCATTCCAACAAGACTCTGTGGCCGTGATGGCACCAAGTTAGACGTCATCTCAATTGGTGGCTGATGACGTAGATAGTCGCTGGCAGGCGTGCTGTGGGGACGGTTGAATGTCGTGGTGAGCGACTACTGGACACCCGCGCATCAGGCGGTCGAGCAGGAGGATGCTGAGGCCCTGGCCCGGTTGCTAGCCGCTGGGTCCGATCCCGACGAGGTCTTCAGCAACATGACGCTGCTGACGCACGCAATCGACGCCGAGGGTGATGGCTCCCTGCAGAGCGGGCAGCCGTTGACTGTGCACACCACGGCCGTGTTGCTGGCCTTCGGGGCCGATCCGGAGCTCGCAGACCCAGACGGTCGCACCCCCATGGACATGGCCGATCACTACGGCCACGACTTGGCCGTGAAACTGCTGCAGGCCCACATCAGCAGACGAGCCGCCGAAAACAGATAAGGGTGCAGGCGATGCTCGTGAAGGCGAGGAAGTGCTCGGCCTTGCGCTCATAGCGGCGGTGGAGGCGGCGGCAGCCGGCGAGCCACGACATGGTTCGCTCAATGGTCCAGCGGTGGCGGCCAAGCCGCTGCGAGGTCTCGGTTCCCTTGCGGGCGATGCGGTGCTTGATGCCACGCCCTCGTAACCAGCGGCGCAGGTGAGAGTAGTCGTAGCCCTTGTCTGCGTGGAGCTTGTCCGGCCTGCGTCGCCGCCGCCCGCGGCGGGAACGGACCGGAGGTATGCCCTTCACCAGCGGGATCAGTGCCTGGCTGTCGTGCAGGTTCGCACCCGAGATTCCGACGGACAGGGGCAGACCCGTCCGCTCGGTGATCAAATGGATCTTCGATCCGTACTTACCCCGGTCGACAGGATTCGGGCCTGTCAGGCCCCCCTTTCAGGGCCCGCATGTTCACCGAGTCGATCGCGCAGCGGGACCAGTCCAACTCGCCGCGGGAGCCGAGCTCGTCGAGGACCAGGCGATGGAGCTTGGCCCACACCCTAGCCTTCGACCACTCGGCAAAACGGCGGTGAGCCGTCGCCCCCGACGGACCAAACGACGCAGCGGGCAACTGCTGCCACGTGCAGCCCGACGTGGCCACGAACACGATCGCGGCCAGCACCTCACGGTCGCCATGCCGACGGCGTCCACCGCCCTGAGGCCGCGAAGGCGCCTCCGGCACCACCCTCTGGAACAACTCCCACAATTCGTCCGGCACCAGCCGCTCAACGATTCGTACCACGACCCACAGCCTACCGAGGCAGCCAAATGAGATGACTTCTTAGTTCTCGCGGGCCGGACTGCGCCCGGTTGCGAGGCGTTTCTGCCCCTCGGGCATGGGCAGGACCGCCAGTGCGGTGTCTGCAATGTTCCGCAGCGTCTCCGGATGCAGGCCGGCCTTGCCTACCGCCTCGATACCGCGGACCACCGTCAGCAGCAGTGCCGCCAACCGCTCCGGATCCGCAGCGCTATCGATGTCGCCGTGGCGCTGGGCGGCGCTGATCTCCGTCCGCAGCAGGGTTAGCAGTGCCGTCATGGTCTCGGCCGACCGTCCGGCGACCGTCGGATCGTGCTGGGCCAGTTCCGCCGCGCCCTTGGCCAACAGGCACCCGCGGCGCTCGGTGTCAAAGGCGGTATTCTCCGCCATTAGGTGCACGTATCCCGACAGCCGGGCCAATGCCTCTGAGTCCGGGCCACCTGCAAGCCGCCCTTCGGCCACCTCAACGACTGCGGTGCACCAGTCGCCAAACACACGGTGGAACAGCTTGCCCTTGTCGCCGAATGCGCCGTACAGGCTGCCCTTGCCCAGGCCGGTCGCCTGGGCGATGTCGTCCATCCGGGTTCCTGCATAGCCGGTCGCCCAGAACTGTTCCCGGGCCCGCTCCAGGACTTGGCGTTCGTCGAATGCGCGTGGTCTCGGCATGGTCTCAGCCTATCCATTCTTGACTCGATCGTCCATTACTGCCTACGTTATGGACGATCCATTCCACAACTGAAGGGGTTCGACATGTCAGGCGTGCTGCAGGAGAAGGTGGCCGTGATCACCGGAGGGACCAGCGGGATCGGGCTGGCCATCGCCCACCGCTTCGTCCGGGAGGGCGCACGGGTCTTCGTGACCGGCCGGGATATCGACCGTCTCGAAGCGGCAGTCAAGGAGATGGGTCCTGCGGCCACCGGCGTACGATCCGACGTCTCGGTCCTGGCCGACCTGGACGCGCTCTACGCGCGAGTCCGCGAGGAAACCGGACGCATCGACGTGCTGGTGGCCAACGCGGGAATCGTCGCGGACGCCGCGCTCGGCTCCCACACCGAGGCGAACGTCGACCTGACGCTCGCCGTCAACGTCAAGGGCCCGCTGTTCACCGTTCAGAAGGCGCTTCCGCTGCTGGCGGAGAACGCCTCCATTCTGGTCGTCGGCTCGAGCAACAGCGTGCGGCCCAATGAGCAACTGGAGGTCTACAGCGCCTCGAAGGCGGCGCTGAGCAACCTCGTGCACAACTGGGCCCGGCAGTCGCGGGAGCGCCGATTCCGGGTCAACGTGCTCAGCCCGGGACCCACGCGGACCCCTGGCCTGCTGGGCGCCGCGGGGCCGGACGTCGACCAGTTCGCCGAGGCTGTCGTGCCACTGGGGCGGCTGGCCGACGCCGAGGAAATCGCTGAGGCCGCCCTCTTCCTGGCTTCGGACGCCTCGTCGTTCGTCACCGGCGCCGAACTCTTCGCCGATGGCGGCTACACACGGGCCTGAACGACGGCCGGTGGTGCGCATCCGGTTCCCTCGAAGCGATGGGGCGCACTCCCGGCCGCGCGTGTGCGTCGTACGAGGCCAAGTGTGCCCGAAGCAACGAGGGTGTGGCCGCGGCCTCTTTGGGATGACGTCGGCCGCCACCCCGACTGCCGCTCCGGCAACGCCAACCTCCGCTGGCCGCTCATCCATCTCGTTGAGGAGACCGGACGGCACGCGGGGCACGCGGACATCGTGAGGGAGCTGCTTGACGGGGCGAAGGGGTACTACTAGGGCGTGTATCGAGTCGTGATCAATTTGCGGGATGTGCCTTCGTGGCACGGTCCGGTCCGATAGACGGTCTTACGTGACGCGAGTGCAACTGACCGATCCGGATTGGGAGTGGCCCGTACCCCGAGCGATGCGGCAAGTTCGAGGGCGTGATCTGGCGGTTCAAGACGGGCGGGCAGTGGCGGGAGATGCCGACGGAGTTCGGGGCCTGGTCGACCGTCCACAACCGCTTCCGGCAGTGGCGTGAGGCCGGCGTCTTCGAGGCCCTGCTGGAGGGCCTGACCACGGAAGCCGCGAAGCGGGGTGAGGTGGACCTGTCCCTGGTCAGCATCGACTCCACCACCGCTCGAGCCCACCACGACGCGGCCGGGATGCACCTCGACGAGGACGTCGTCACCGCCCTGGAGAAAGCCGCGGCCGAGGAGGAGAAGGCCAGGTCAAAGGGGGCGGCCTCGAAGAGCAAAACGGGCAAGAGACCGAAAGTGATCCCGCGCTGGAAGAACGACGACGCATCCGGCGTCGGCGGAAACTCCGGCTGAAGGCCGCCCTCCTCGGACGTTCCAGAGGCGGGCAGACCAGCAAGGTCCACCTCGCCGCCGACCGCAAGTGCCGCCCGCTGGCGTTCATCCTGACCACAGGCCAGGCAGCGGACAGCCCGCAGTTCATCCCCGTCCTGAAGAAGGTACGGGTACGCGGGCCCGTCGGCCGACCCCGCATCCGGCCGGACGCGGTCGCCGGGGACAAGGCGTACTCGTCCCGCGGAAACCGCGCCCACCTGCGCTGAGGTGCCGGACGCCAAGGGCGGGCAGGAGTTGAGTCAACGGTCAACCAGCCGTGGACGCGGGGCCTCACCCGTGGATTCCGCGTCGGTGTCGTCGGTGCCGACCGGGCCGCGGGGAAGCATCCAGTCCAGCCACTTCGGCAGCCACCAGTTGGTCCGGCCGAGGAGTGTCATGGTCGCCGGTACCAGCACCATGCGTACGACCGTGGCGTCGATGAAGATCGCGGTGGCCAGGCCGAGCCCGAACATTTTGGTGGAGGGGTCCTCGGCGACGGCGAAGGACAGGAAGACCGCCACCATGATGAGGGCGGCCGAGGTGATGATCCGGGCGGTGCGCGAGACGCCCTCAACGATCGCCGTGCCGTTGTCGCCAGTGCGCAGGTACTCCTCGCGTACACGGGAGAGGAGGAACACCTCGTAGTCCATCGACAGGCCGAACAGGATGGCGAAGAGGAACATCGGGATGAACGACACGATCGGAACCGTCGCTTCCAGCCCGATGAGTGCGCCTCCCCAGCCCCACTGGAAGACCGCGACCATGATGCCGTAGGCCGCGCCGATGCTCAGCAGATTCAGCAGTACCGCCTTGAGCGGTACGAGTATCGAGCGGAAGACCAGCATCAGCAGCAGGAACGACATCGCCAGCACGGCGGCGACGAACACCGGCAGGCGTTGGCTGGTGCGTTGGCCCACATCGGACAGGCTCGCGGCGGCGCCGCCGACGTGGGCCCTGGCCGGGCCGTGCCCGATCGCCGTGGGCAGCACGTCGGTGCGCAGCCGGGCGATGGTGTCGGCCGTGGCCTTGTCCTGAGGGCTGGTGGTCGGGAACACCACGAGGGTCGCGATGCCGGTGGCCCGATCGATGTGCGTCGGCGCGACGGATGCGATGCCCGGATCCGCCGCGACCGTTGCGACGAGTCGGTCCAGCACTCCCGGATCACCGGTGGGGTCCGCGGCGATGACGAGGGGACCGTTGGTGCCCGGGCCGAACCCCTCGGCGACGAGGTCGTAGGCCCGGCGCTCGGTACGGCTGTGGGGCAGTGAGCCGTCGTCGGGCAGGCCGACGCGCAGGCCGAGCACGGGCAGCGTCGCGGTCAGCAGCAGCCCCGCCGCGCCGACCGCGTACGGCACCGGGTGCCGGCTGACGTGCCCGATCCAGCGACGCCACCCGGCGGCGTGGGCGGCGCCTGCCGCCGGGTCCCGCCGCCGTGCGAGTCGGCCCAGCTTCCTGGTCTGCAGAGCCCGGCCGATCCGGCCGGCCCGGGCCAGGCGTGGGCCGGCGGCGCCGAGGAAGGCCGGCAGCAGCGTCACCGACGCGACCACCATGGTCAGAACGACGATCGAGACGGCGAGCCCGCCCACCGTCATGAACGGTACGTTCGCGACCGCCAGTCCGAGGATCGATACGACGACGGTGCCGCCGGCGAAGACCACCGGCCGCCCCGCCGTTGCCACCGCTCGTCCGGCCGCCGCCTGCGGATCGAGCCCGCACGCGAGGTACTCCCGGTGCCTGGCGAGCACGAACAGCGCGTAGTCGATGCCCACTCCGAGCCCGACCATGCTGCCCAGGACCGGTGCGAAGGTCGGGACCTCTGTCACCCCAGCCAGTACCGTCATCGTGGCGACCCCGACGGTCAGCCCGAAGACCGCCATGCCGATCGGCAGCGCGGCGGCGACGAGCGAACCGAACGCCAGGAACAGGATCGCGGCCGCGGCGAGGAGGCCGATCAGCTCGCTCGCGCCGCCGTCGGGGTCGGAGAAGGCGTAGAAGAGGTTCCCGCCCATCTCGATGCGCAGCGGCAGCTCGGCGCGCAGCCGGTCGCCGAGATCGACGAGGGCGTCGAGGTCTTCGGCCGACAGCCGGCTCTGGTCGGGATACTGCACCCGGACGACCGCGATCCGCCCGTCGGCCGAAACGAGGCCGCCGCGCACGGCGGCGTCCCCGCCCGCGTCGAGCGCCCCCGCCGGGTCGCTCGTGCCGAGCACGTGCGGCAGCCGCTTCACCTCGGCCCGCAGCCGCGTGAGAGCGGCGCGCGCGTCGTCGTCGTCGAAGAACGTCGCACCGTCGTCGAGGGGGGTGACGACCACTTGGGCGGTCATCCCCTCCTGGCCGGTGCCTGCCCGCTCGATCAGTTCCGCGGCCCGTCGGGAGTCCAGTCCCGGAGCGGTCATCGAGTCCGCAGTCCGCCCGCCGAAGGCGACGGCGGCGAGGACGGCGAGCGTGGCGGCGATCAGCCATGCCGCGATCACCCGCCAGGGATGGCGGGCGGCGCTTGCGCCCAGGCGCAACAGGGCTTTCGAGAGCA
The DNA here is from genome assembly GCF_042802855.1 of Streptomyces sp. NPDC057445. NCBI lineage: Bacteria > Bacillati > Actinomycetota > Actinomycetes > Kitasatosporales > Streptomycetaceae > Streptomyces > Streptomyces sp. NPDC057445. The sequence goes on from NZ_JBHVDH010000027.1 coordinate 18,161, forward strand.
TCGGGTCCTCCAACCACCTCGTCGGCCGTCCTTGTACGGCCGCCGATGCCGAGGCTCGTCGCCACGGCGCTCCGCGGCATCGGCCCGCGGGCCGCGGATCCGTCGGCCCCGGGGCGGAGTGACGACCCGTCCTTTCGGCCGATGCGCGGCACGCCGCGGTCCCTAGGCTGAGAACCGTGCTCCGAGACGACCTGCGAACCCTGTGGACCGAACCCCGGCCGCCCGACGCGCCCGCCCGGGTGCGGCGGGACTGGGCGCTGCTCGCCGCGGGCCTTGCCGGTGTGGCGCTGGAGGCCACCCTGCGCGAGAACGTCGTGTGGCGGCCGGTGGCGGTGGTGTTCGCCGTATGGCTGTGCCTGCTGCCCCTGTGGCGCCGGACCCGCCCGCTGGCGATGGTGACGCTGGCGTTCGGCTCGGTGATCCTGCTTCAGGTGGCCTCGCTCGTCGCCGCACCGCGCGAGCCCGTCGGCCTGTACACCGGCGCGGTCGTGCTCGTGCTGGTGTACGCGCTGCCCCGGTGGGGATCGGGACGCGAGATCGTGCTGGGCGGCGCGGTGATCCTCGCGGCCGGCGCGCTGTGTTCCGTCACGGACGAGACCCCGGTCGTCGAAAATGTCGTGGGCTTCGTCTTCCTGCTGCTGCCCGGCGTGGTCGGGGCTGCCGTGCGGTTCCGGGTGACCGCTCGCGAGCGGCAGTTGGAGCAGGTGCGCTCCCGCGAGCGCGAGCAGCTCGCCCGGGAACTGCACGACACGGTGGCCCACCACGTGTCGGCCATGGTGATCATCGCCCAGGCGGGCCGGGTGCTCGCGGGCACCGACCCGTCCGCCGCCGTCGAGGCGCTGGAGGGGGTCGAGGAGGAAGGGGCGCGCACGCTGGAGGAAATGCGCGCCATGGTCGCCGCGCTGCGCGACCGCGGGGTCGGCGCCGAGCTGGCGCCGCCTGCCGGAGTCGCGGATCTGGAGCGCCTGGTGCGCACTCCGGGTGGTCGCCTCCGAATCGACCTGGGGCTCGACGGCGAACTGGACGCGCTGCCCCCGGCCGTGGACGCGGCCGTCTACCGGATCGTGCAGGAGTCGGTGACCAACGCGCTGCGCCATGCGGTCGACGCGACCGAGCTCGTCGTTCGGGTCGCCGCGGAACGGCACACGGTACGGGTGAGCGTGCGCGACAACGGCCGGCGCACCGGCCGGGGTCGCGACGGATACGGACTTACCGGATTGCGCGAGCGCGCGACGCTGCTCGGCGGCACACTACGAGCCGGCCCAGGTACCGACCGGGGCTGGCATGTCGACGCCGAACTGCCGAGAGCGAGGAGCGAGAGCGGTGTCCATTCGCGTCCTCGTCGCTGACGACCAGACGATCATTCGCACCGGGTTGCGGATCATGCTGAACGCCCAGCCCGGCATCGAGGTGGTCGGCGAGGCCGCCGACGGGCGGGAAGCGGTACGTCTGGCCCGCGAACTACGCCCCGACGTCTGCCTGTTCGACATCCGCATGCCCGTACTCGACGGGCTCGAGGCCACCCGGCTGGTCGCCGGCCCGGGCGTCGCCGACCCGCTGGCCGTGGTCGTCATCACCACGTTCGACCTCGACGAGTACGTCTACGGCTCACTGCGTGCCGGCGCCCGCGGATTCCTCCTCAAGGACACGGGACCGGACCTTCTGGCGCAGGCCGTACGGTCGGCGTCCGACGGTGAGGCGCTCATCGCGCCCAGCGTCACCGTCCGCCTGCTCCAGGCATTCGCGGACCTGCCCGCCGGCCGGCCCGCGGCCCAGCCGGTCTCACCCGTCACCGCCCGCGAGGAGCAGGTGCTCCTCGCCGTCGCCCGCGGGCTGACCAACACCGAGATCGCCGACGCGCTGCACATCAGCCTCAGCACGGTGAAGACGCATCTGGCCAGCCTGATGGCCAAACTCGGCGCCCGCAACCGGGTCGAGATCGCGATGTGGGCCTACGAAACGCGCCGTATCCTCCCCGGAACCTGAGCCGGGTGCCGGGCCATGTCCCATGAATCCCCGCCCGGACATCAGTGCACCGGTCGGCTCACGTCGGCTCCACGTGCCTCACCCGCCCCAGAGCGTGACGTACCAGGAGGCCGGAACTGGGACGGTGAGACACCCGATACGACAAGACTCCCGACAGCTACCTCGCCACTCTCCACCTGCACGCCTCGATGATCTGGATCAGTCTTGAACTCCTCGGCGCGGTGTCGGCGGTGCAGGGAGCCGATGACTTTGCCGGTAGCGACCTCCGGTGCGGCGAACAGTGTGGTGGTACCGGCGCGGACGTAGTCGTGGGTCGCCCGCTCGGGAACCCCGGGCATCATCGGCAGCACGGGCTGGGACCGGTCCAGGGCCTGGATCTGCGATTTCTCATCCACGCAGAACACCAACGCTCGCTCGGCGGGTCCAGATACAACCCCACGACGTCGTGCACCTTGTCGACGAAGTAGGGATCGGTTGACAGTTTGAAGGTCTCCGACCGGTGCGGCTGCAGGCCGAACGCCCGCCAGATCCGTGACACCGACGACTGCGACAGGCCCATCTCGTCAGCCATCGACCGAGTCGACCAATGTGTTGCGTTCTTCGGTGTGGACTCCAGTGTCTTCGTGACCACCGCGGCGACCTGCTCATCCGTCACCGTCCTGGGTCCGCCCGGACGCGGCATGTCACCCAGGCCGGAAATCCGGTACCGCACGAACCGGACCGCCAACGGCCCACCGCAGGAGGTGTGGAACCGAGCCGGGCCGCCACATCCTTGTTCGAGGCACCCTCGGCGCACGCCAGGATGATCCGGCACCGCAAGGCCCACGCCTGCGGCGTGGAACGACGCCGCACCCACCCCTCCAGTGCAGCCCGTTCCTCATCCGACAGTCTTAACTCGGCCTTCGGCCGCCCGGTCCGCACCATGAGACAAGCCTATACATATGAACAGAATTCCTGACTCAGAAGACTAGGGTCCGTCTCCAAAGTGATCTTGCAAGTGGGATCATGCTGTGGTGGTTCGACATGAACTCACTGATGAGGAGTGGGAGTTACTCGCCCCGCTCATAGCTGGCTCCGTGATGGGACGTCCGCGTTTGGACGACCGTAGGCTCGTCAACGGCATGGTCTACAAGATCCGCACCGGGATCACCTGGCGTGACCTGCCCGAACGTTACGGCCGTGGAGATCGGTCTACACCCGCTTCCGCCGGTACGCCCTGCAGGGCGTGTTCACCCGCGTCCTCCAGCAGATCCAGGCCCGGGCGGACGCTGCCGGTGACATCGACTGGCTGGTTCAGATCGACTCCACCGTCGTTCGCGCTCACCAGCACGCGGCGAGGACATCGACGCTGGCCTGCACCGGCTCACCGACGCCCTGACCTACGACAGACCTCACAGTTGGACGGGCAGGTGGCGGGGTCCGCGGAGCATGGCGTTCTGCGTAGGAGGGGCGGGTCCTCGACCAGCCGTGCCGTGCCGAGGTAGTTCGGGGAACGCCGTCAGGCCGGTCGGCTGTCAGCCGAGCGCGCGGTCGAGGTTGAAGGCGGCGCTGATGAGGGCGAGGTGGGTGAACGCCTGGGGGAAATTGCCGAGTTGCTCTCCGGTGTGGCTGATCTCCTCGGCGTACAGGCCGAGATGGTTGGCGTAGGTGAGCATCTTCTCGAAGGCCAGGCGGGCTTCGTCCAGGCGCCCGGCGCGGGTGAGGGCCTCGACGTACCAGAAGGAGCAGATGGAGAAGGTGCCTTCGTCGCCTTCCAGGCCGTCGGGGCTTGCCTCGGGGTCGTAGCGCCAGACCAGGGAGTCGGAGACCAGTTCGTTGCCGAGGGCGTCGAGGGTGGAAAGCCATACGGGGTCGTTGGGAGCGATGAACTTGGTCAGCGGCATCATCAGCACCGCGGCATCCAGCACGTCGCCGCCCTCGTACTGGACGAACGCCTGCCGGGCGGGGGACCAGCCCTTGTCCATGATCCGCCAGTAGATCCTGTCGCGGACCTGGCCCCAGCGGACGAGTTCGGCGGGCAGGCTGCGGTGCAGGGCGATGCGGATGCCGCGGTCGATGGCCACCCAGCACATCAGACGGGAGTAGAGGAACTTCTTGCGCCCCCCGCGGGTCTCCCACACGCCCTCGTCGGGCTTGTCCCAGTGCTCGCAGACCCAGTCCACCACGTCGCACACGCCACGCCATTGGCCGCTGAGGAGGGGCTCACACCACTTGTCGTACAGGTACACGGAGTCGAGCAGGGCGCCGTAGATGTCCAGCTGCAGCTGGTTGACGGCGTCGTTGCCGACCCGCACGGGCGCCGAGCCCCGGTAGCCCTCCAGGTGGGGCAGCTCGTGTTCGGGCAGCTCGGAACGTCCGTCGATACCGTACATGATCTGCAGCGGCCCGGACGGTCCGTCCTCGGGCCGATCGATGTGCTGCATGAGAAAGCCCATGAACGCCTTGGCCTCCTGGGTGAAGCCGAGCCTGAGCAGGGCGTAGACGGCGAACGCGGCGTCGCGCACCCACACATAGCGGTAGTCCCAGTTGCGGCCGCCGCCGATCTGCTCGGGCAGGCTGGTGGTGGGGGCTGCCACGATCGCGCCGGTGGGGGCGTAAGTGAGCAGCTTGAGGGTGAGGGCGGAGCGGTGCACCATCTCCCGCCATCGGCCGCGATAGCGGGACTGCTGCAGCCAGCGCCGCCAGAAGGCGACCGTGGCAGTGAACGTCCGCTCGGCCTCGGCGTGCGGACACCCCCGCGGCGGGGTCTCGCCGCTGACCCGGTCGAGGGCGAAGACCGCCGTCTCCCCCTGGGAGAGTTCGAACTCTGTCCACACATCGTGCTCGTCGCACCCCAGCGGCACCGTGGCGGTCAGCGTCAAGGACAGTGCCTCGGAGGTGAACAGGGCGGTCCGGTCCAGCATCCGCACCGTGTGCGGATGGGCGCCGTAGCCGAAACGGGGGGCAACCCTGGCCCGGAACGGGATCTTCCCGCGGACGCACACCACCCGCCGGATCAGCCTGTGGCGGTCGGCTTCGCCGGCGTCCGTCACCGGCATGAAGTCCTGGATCTCGCCCAGGCCGTCCTCGGTGAAGAACCGGGTGATCAGCACGTTGGTGTCCGGCAAATAGAACTGTTTGGTGTCGGCCGGCACGGCTGCGGACAGCTCGAACGCCCCGCCCCGGTCCGCGTCGAGGATGGCGGCGAACACACTCGGGGAGTCGAAGGACGGGCAGCAGTACCAGTCGATGGTCCCTTCCGTGCTTACCAGGGCCACCGTACGCAGATCCCCGATCAGGCCGTGCTCAGCGATCGGCAGATACCGGACGGACTTGTGCTGTGTCGGTGTTCCGGACATCGCAGCAGCCTCCCTTTGCTCCTGACTCTCCTTGAGGCTTTCCCGATCGCAGGGGGCATCAGACGGGCCAGGCGGGGTCGGTGCGGCGGCAGTGCTGCGGTACGACCGGGCGGGTGACTGACCGGGCACGCAGCCTCAGGGCGCGCGTCCGACTCGACGGTGCGCGGCGAGTTCGTGCTGTTCCGGCAGTCCGACGGCCAACGACATCCGCGACCTCCCCAGGGATCGACGCACAACAGGCCACCACTTCCACAAAATCACCGAGCCCATGCCCCATCGGAGACAAGGCAGGCCGGGTCGAGCGTCCCCCAGAGGACCAGGGACGGCGCGGACACGTTCGCCAGTCCCGGTTCCCAGTCCGCGCCCACCGTCACGGCGGAGCGGTACAGCGTGAGGATGCTGTCCCCCATCGACCCGTCCACGCGACGGAGCATTTCCTCGGCCACGTCAGCCGCCATCGACAAACGCTGTTCCTGGAGATGCACGAGGCCAAGCTCGATGAGCGCACGTCGTCCCGAGCCGGATCTGCTGGTGGCGACGGCCGACTTCGACGGTTACCGCGCACGCCCGTCCGTTGCCGACTGACGTGTTCGGCACGGAGCATATGCGCCCTGGTAGCGGAGTTGTGGTCATGGAGGGAGGGGCGAATAATCCTATACGTAGTGGAATGTCCGGGCGCATCTTGGTGCCGATGCCATCGGGGGTGGATCGCTCGTCGGGCCGTGCCGCTCACCGGAGGTATGCGTCGCGGCAAGGGAGCGCCGTCGCGAACAAGAGCGAACTTGCGGGCGCTCAGCCCGGTGGCCTTCGGCCGGGGTGAAGCCGGGGTGATGGGGGGCTGTCCGGACGGGTCACCTGACGGAAGGCCTGATATCCCCGCATAGCCGAATGACCGCGCCGGTGGTCGCTGTGATGCGGGAGGCGACGAGGAAGGAGTCTGCCCATGCGGATCGTCGTGGACCTGAATCGGTGTCAGGGTTATGCACAGTGCGTGTTTCTGGCGCACGAGGTCTTCAGATTGAGTGGTGCGGAGGCGCTCACCTACGAGCCGAACCCCGAGGACGAGCGGCGCCTGCAGGTTGAGCGAGCCGCTGCGGCGTGTCCGGTGCAGGCGATCGTGATCGACCGCTTGGACGGCGCGGAGGGGAGCGCGACGTCATGACCGTGCCGGCAACGGTCGCAGAGCTGGTGCGCGACTTCAAGGCCAACGGGCGGATCGTCATCGTCGGCGCCTCCCTGGCCGGACTGCGGGCGGCCGAAGCCCTGCGTGAGGAGGGCTTCACCGGGTCTCTGACCATCATCGGGGACGAGCCGCATGAGCCCTACGACCGTCCTCCGCTGTCCAAACAGGTGCTCAAAGGCTGGGTGCCGGCCGACCACACCAAGCTGCCCCGCCTGCGAGAAGTGAATGCGCAGTGGCGGCTCGGGGTGGCCGCCACCGGGTTGGACCGGGCCACCAGGCAGGTGCGCCTGGCCGACGGCGAGCAGATCCCGTACGACCGGTTGCTCATTGCCACCGGCACCCGGGCGCGACAGTGGCCGAACCCGGACGAGGCCGCCCTGGACGGGGTCTACACGCTGCGCTCGCGTGATGACGCCGCACAGTTGCAACAGGCGCTGGCCGCGCGGCCGTCGCGGGTCCTGATCATCGGCGCCGGGTTCATCGGCTCGGAGATGGCCTCCGTCTGCCGGGAACTCGATCTCCCGGTGACCGTCGCCGAGCGGGGCTCGGCGCCGCTGGTCGGCGCGCTCGGGGGGGTGATCGGGAAGGTCGCCGTGGAGATGCAGCGCGACCACGGCGTGGACCTGCGCTGCGGGATGGGCGTGTCGTCACTGGAGGGCGACGCGAGCGGACACGTGCGGCGTGCTCGGCTCTCGGACGGGAGCATTGTCGAGGCTGACGTGGTGGTGGCCTCGCTCGGGTCGATCCGCAACGTTGAATGGGTGGAGGGCTCCGGGCTGGCGGCCGGCTTCTGGGGCATCGGCTGCGACGCCGGCGGTCGCGCCTTCGACATCAACGGCGTGGTGACCGACACCGTCTACGTGGTGGGGGACGTGGCGCGCGCGCCCCACGTTCTGTACGAGTACCAGTTCCTCGCGATGGAGCACTGGGACAATGCCGTCCTCGGTGCCGAGGTCGTGGCCCACAACATGGTGAACCTCGATCCCGACTACTATCCGCATCTGTTGCTGCCCGGCTTCTGGTCCGGTCAGTTCGGCGTCAATATCAAGTCTGTCGGCGTGCCGACGTACGGCGACGAGATCGTCTTCACGCAGGGGTCGGTCAAGGAGCGCCGCTTCGCCGCCGCCTACGGTCGTCGGGGCCGCATCGTCGCCGCGGTCACCTTCGATCACGGCAGGTGGCTGGAGCACTACGCGCGGCTGATCGAGCAATCGGCACCGTTCCCGCCCCCGCCGCCGGGCTGGGATCGGCCCGACGACATGAACCCGATGCCGGCCGAGTTCCCCGCACCGGGCGTCCCGACGGAGTTGCCCGACGTTGTCTTGACCGGCCACGACCCGAACGAGCGGAGGGCCGAGTTCCGGCCTCGACGCCGCTGACACGCCCCTTTGGACCAGCGCGTCACCGGACAGCACCAGCAGGAAGAAGAACATCATGGCCGAGGAAACTCCCTGGCAGCAGGCCCTCCGCAACGCCAACCGCGCCAATCCGTACCCCTTCTTCGAGGAACTGCGGAAGACGCCGGTGTCGCGGCAGGCGGACGGCAGCTATGTCGTCAGCACCTATCGAGAGGTCGTCCAGCTGCTCCACGACAACCGGGTCAGCTCGGATACGAGGAAGCGCCCCGGGGCGATCCTGGGGGTCGACCCCTTCGAGGGGACGATCATCACCGAGGATCCGCCCGAGCACGATGCGGATCGCCGCCGGATGATGCGGCACTTCGCGTCGCCCGAGTGTCCCCACATGATCGCCGACCGGGAGCCCGAGATCCGCCGCATCTTCGCCGAGCTCCTGGACGACATGAAGGGCAAGACCCGTATCGACGTCGTCGACGAGTTCGCCTTCCCGGGGCCGGTGACCGTCATCTGCAAGGTCCTGGGCGTGCCGCTGGAGTCCATCCCGCGCTTCCACGGCTGGATCGAGACGGCCCTGGACGGGTTGGACCTCGGCCCGGAGGCGAGCGACCCGGAGCAGCAGCGCCGCCTAGCGGCGGTTCCCGCTCAGGTGGCCGAGATGAGGCAGTTCCTGACCGACCTGTTCGACCAGTACCGCAAGCAGCCCGGCCCGGGCATGTTGTCGGGGATGGGCAACGACGACGGCCCGGAGGGGCGCCTGCCTCAGGAGTCGCTCGTCAGCAATGCGATGCTCTTGCTCTTCGCCGGGCATGAGACGACGGTCAACCTGATCGCCCACAGCGTGCTGTCCCTGCTGCGGCACCCCGACCAGCTCGAGAAACTGCGCCGCCGGCCCGAGCTCATCGTGCCCGGGATCGAGGAGCTGCTGCGCTTCGAGTCGTCGGTCCAGTTGTGGCACACCCGCTCCGCCCTCGACGACATCGAGATCGCCGGTACCACCATCCCGGCGGGCTCGACGATCTTCCTGTGCTACGCCTCGGCGAACCGCGACCCGGAGCGGTTCGAGAACCCCGACAAGCTCGACCTCGAGCGACCGGACAACGAGCACGTCGGCTACAGCCAGGGCATCCACTACTGCTTCGGCGCCCCGCTTGCGCGGCTGGAGGTCCAGAGCGCTGTCAGCGAGTTCTTCCGCCGCGTGGAGAACCCGCGGCTCGTCGAGGACCCACCGCCGTACCGCCACAACCAGATCTTCCGCGGCCCGCGCCACCTCCTGGTCGACATCGACGGAATCCGCGACTGAGCCCCCGAGCAATGGATAGCCATGAGAGCATTCCAATTCGTCGAGCCGCAGAAGCCGGCGGAGCTGCGCGAGGTACCGGTGCCCGAGCCCGGGCCGGGGCAGGTCCTGGTGAAGGTCGGGGGGGCCGGCGCCTGCCACTCGGACCTGCATCTCATGGAGGCGCCCCCGGAGCGCGTGGGGCGGCTCCCCTTCACGATCGGCCACGAGAACGCGGGGTGGGTGGAGACGCTGGGACCGGGCGTCACCGGGTTCGCGCCCGGAGAGCCGGTGATCGTCTACGGTCCCTGGGGCTGCGGGCTGTGCGCCAACTGCCGGGAGGGCCGGGAGAACTACTGCCAGACGACCGGCGGTCTCGGCGGGGGCCTGGGTGGTCACCAAGGCGGAATGGCTGAGTACCTGCTGGTCCCGGCGTCGCGCTTCCTGCTTCCGCTGGGCACCCTCGATCCCCGCGAGGCCGCCCCGCTCAGCGACGCGGGACTGACCAGCTATCACGCCGTCAAGCGGTCGCTGCACCTGCTGGGGCCGGGCTCGACCGCGGTGGTGATCGGGGCGGGCGGTCTGGGCCAGATGGCCATCCAGATTCTGCGTGCGCTCAGCGCGGCGACCACCGTCGTCGCCGTGGACACCGCCGCCGACAAGCTGGAGATCGCCAACCGCATGGGCGCGGACGAGGCGCTGGTTTCGGGCGAGGAGGCGGTCACGCGCATCAAGGACATGACGCGGGGGCAGGGCGCTCAGCTCGTGCTGGACATGGTCGGCGTAGACCCGACTCTGCGGATGGCCGCTCAGATGGCCCGGGTGCTCGGCCACCTGACCATCGTCGGTCTCGGCGGCGGAGCGCTTCCCGTCGACTTCTTGAGCCCGCCGCACGAGTGCTCGGTCGCCTCGCCCTACTGGGGCTTCATCCCCGAACTCATGGAAGTGGTCACCCTTGCCCAGCAGCAAAAGATCAAGATGCTGGTCGAGCACTTCCCCTTGGAACGCGCCGGCGAGGCCTACCAGCTCCTGCACGACGGCAGGATCCAAGGACGCGCCGTCATCACCCCCCACGCGTGAGTACCGTCATCCACGCGACCGCGCCACCACGGCAGGGGGCTACGCCACGCCTTGTTCCAGCCGGGGCCGGGGCGTCCTCGGACCGGTCTCGACGGCCCTGCTCTACGCCGCGGGGCGCCCCAGCAGGCCCCGGACGCCGCACCCTCTGTGCACATGCAGGGGTAGCGCCGAGGTAAGCCCAAAAGCCGCCAGTACTTGATCTTGGCGCCCTTCTCTGGGCCCGGGGCGGGACTTGTGACCTCGATCGAGCGGACCGCGTACCCGCGGTTCAAGCGGCTGGTCACCGTGCATGAGCTGCATCTCTTCTTCGCGTCGACGCGGGACGAGGCTGCGTGGGCCGCTGAGCGGATGGACTCCTACGGGCTTCAGCTCGCGTTGCTGCTGGCGCTGAAGTCCTATCAGCGGATGGGGCGGTTCCCGAAGCCGGATGAGTATCCGGAGATGGTGGTCGACTTCGTCCGTCGTGCGGTTGAGCTGCCGGAGGGCACGCTCCCGTTGTACGAGACGGGCCGCACCGCTGAGCGGCAGCGTACGGAGGTACGCCGGCGGGTGGGGACGAAGTACAAGCAGTCCCAGGCTCGGCAGATCGCTGAGGCGGCGATCCCCAAGGAGGCCGCGTCGAAGAACCGCCCTGCGGATCTGATCTATATCGCGCTGGAGAAGGTGGTGGCGGCTGGGCTGGAACTGCCGGCGTTCTCCACCTTCGACACGATGACCTCCACGATCCGCACAGAGGTGAACGCCTCGATCTGCTGCGGCATCCACGACCGGATGAGCCTCGCCGAGCAGTCGGGGATGCTGCGGCTGCTGGAAGAGCGCGACAGTGACGGCACGACGCAGTTCAACCGGCTGAAGCAGACCGCCCAGGGCCCGAGCTGGTCGCACTTCAAGCGCCTGTTCACGCACCTGGAGTGGCTGGACAAGCTCGGCGACACCGCGGTGTGGGTGGACGGCGTCGCGTCGCCGGAGGTTAGCGACTTCGCCGGAGAAGCAGATGCGGCGGACGCCTCCGAACTGCGGGACTACGCGGCTATCAAGCGGATCGCGCTGCTGGCCTGCCTCGCTCACAAGGCCCGGGTGCGGGTGCTGGCTCAGCAGGTCGTCCATCGCGTCGCGGATGTGCACCACCCGCTACCACGCTATCCCGTGCTGCGCGGCGACAGCCGCTGTGTGATCCGGTCGAACAGCTCCGTCAGCGGCTCGCCGACGTCCCGGCCGAACTCGGTCAGCCCGTAGGTGACCTGGGGCGGCGTCGTCGGCTCGACCTCCCGCCAGACCAGGCCGTCCTGGACCAGCGCCCTCAGGGTCTGGGCGAGCATCTTCTCGCTGATGCCCTGGATGCTCTCGCGCAGCTCGTAGAACCGGAGGCCATTGCTCCGCAACGAGATCAGCACCCAGATGCCCCACCTGCTGGTCACATGGTCGACCACATCGCGCGCGGGGCAGTCGGTGTGAAACACGTCATACCGCTTCCCCGCCTCGGCCTGTCCGGTCTGCGCGCCTTCCACCACGCCATGAGCTTACCTCAAGGTATGTCCTTACCAAAAGTTAGCCCGCGCTCCTAGTGTGAAGGCCACAGAGACATCCGACAAGGAGCTGATCATGATCGTAGTGACCGGGGCTACCGGGAATATCGGCCGGCCGTTGACGCAGGCGCTGGCCGAGGCGGGCCAGCAAGTGATGGCAGTGTCGCGGCACACGGCGGCGGTGCCGAACGGCGTCCGCCACGTGGCGGCCGACCTGGCCAAGCCAGCCAGCCTCAAGCCCGCGCTGGCCGGGGCGAAGGCGCTGTTCCTGCTGCTGTCCGGCGACCTGCACGCCACTGGAGCCAACCCTGCCGACATCATCAGCGAAGCTGCGGCCAGCGGAGTCCGCCGGGTCGTCCTGCTCTCCACGCTGGGCGTGGTGACCAGGCCCTCCGGCCGAACGCGGATCGCGATGCGCGCACTGGAGGACATGCTGCGGGAGTCCGGCCTGGAGTGGGCCATCCTGCGGCCGGGCGGCTTCGCCTCCAACGCCCTGTGGTGGGCCGAGTCCGTCCGCGCGCAACAGGTCGTCGCCGCGCCCTTCGGCAACGTCGGGGTGCCGATCATCGACCCGGCGGACATCGCCGCGGTCGCGGCAGCCTGCCTGCTGGATGACCGGCACACCGGCGGCGTCTACGAGCTGACCGGCCCGGAGGTGATCACTCCGCGCCAGCAGGCGGAGGCCATCGCCGCCGCGCTGGGCTCGCCAGTGAGGTTTCACGAGCTCACCCGCGACGAGGCCAAGACCGCCATGACCCAGAGCATGCCGGCGGAGCTCGCCGACGACACTCTGGACATCCTCGGCTCCCCGAGCCCGGCCGAGCTGCGCGTCAGCCCGGACGTCCAGCAGGTCCTCGGCCGCGCCCCGCGCCCCTTCGCCGACTGGGCCGCCCGCAATGTCGCCGCGTTCCGCTGAGACTGGTCAGCGCCGCTGGAACTGCTTTCGTGCTCGGCGATCCAATGCTGACTCGAGGAACCTGACCCGAAGTTGACGGCCGCGGGTGCGGCGTCCTCCATCGAACTGGGCAGGTAGCTATCCGGCCCCGGCGCTGGCGGGATTCAGGTCCTCGTGTGCGGGTCCGGTTCGATGCGCAGCAGCAGGAGGGCGGTGTCGTCGGTGCGGTCGCCTGACGGCTGGGTTTGGTCGATCCGCCGGCCGGGACACTGGCGCGGAAACTGTAGCGGCCCAGGCAGTGAGGTTGGCCCACCGCAACGGGAGAGCCGGGCGACATCCTCGTCCAGGACGTCGTGCTCGCGCCGGTCAGAGGGCAGTGCCCGCAGCTGTTTCAACGGCGGCGTCCAGATAGCGAGTGGTCCACAGCACGGCAGCGTTCAGGACCAGGCCGAGCGCGCCAAGCTGGTCCTCCTGCCCCGTCCGGTACGCCTGCATGATCTGCCCGCGCTTGCCGTGGCAGATGCGTTCGGTTCTGCCCAGTGAGTGTGATCAGGCCGCGCGCGGCGTCCAGTAGTACGGAGGCAACGGATGGCCGGACCGATTCCCCGGAGAGTGCGTTCCGCCAACCATCCCGAGCCTATTTCGCCCCGCGCTCGGCTGATTTCCCTGGATGAGGGACGCGTGGATAGCCAGGACTTGTCCGGGCGATCATGTTCGTAGCCAGATGGTGAGTGCTGCGGCGGTTGCGGTGCCGAGGTAGACGTAGCGGCGCTTGTCGTATCGGCTAGCCACGGCCCGGTGTTGTTTCAGCCGGTTGATGGCCCGTTCGATGGTGTTGCGTTTCTTGTAGGGCTCTTCGTCGAAGCCGGGTGGCCGCCCGCCTCGTGAGCCCTTGCGTAGGCGGGCGGCCTGGCTGTCGGTCATCTCCGGGATGGTGTGCCGGATGCCCCGGCGCCGTAGGTACTCGCGGCAAGGGCCGTTGCTGTAGGCCTTGTCGGCCGCCAGGCTGTCAGGTTTCCTGCGAGGCCTGCCCGGCCCGGTTCGGGGGACCCGGATGTTCTCCAATACCGGCTTGAACTGCGTGCAGTCAGCCCGCTGACCTGAGGTAACGATCAGGGATAGGGGGCGGCAGCGGCCGTCCGCGCTCAGGTGGAGCTTGGTGGTGAACCCGCCGCGCGAGCGGCCAAGGCCCTCACCTCCTGCACCACCTCCGCCAGCCGGGCGAGGAGACTCTGCCACGGCGCTTTTCGTCCTGGTGTTCTGGCGGTTCGGCCCCCTATGGCGCCGGGGGCGGGTCCGTGCGGGCGCCGGCGGCGTGCTGATGCGCGCGCACGATGGTGGAGTCGACCGAGATGTTCCAGTCGATCTCACCGGCCGCTTCCGCCGCGGCCTGAACCTGCTGGAGCAGGTGCTCCCAGGTTCCGTCGGCCGACCACAGCCGATGACGTTTATAGACGGTCTTCCATGGCCCGAACCGTTCGGGCAGATCACGCCACTGCACTCCGATCCGGACCCGGTGCAGAATCCCGTCGATCACCTGCCTGTGGTCCCGCCACCTGCCACAACGCCTGTTGCCAACCGGCAGGAACGGCCGCAGCCGTTCCCACTCCGCATCACTCAGATCGCCCCGCCCCATGGTAGGAGGAACGACCCGGACAGACGTCTGTCACAGATCAGAAGAACCCTGATCACTACCCCGTGACGAAGGGCGCGTATCCGACCGGGACCTCGCTCACCTGAAGCTCGGAAAAGAGCAGAGTGAGGTTGTGCGCGTTGGTCTCCATGCGAACCTCGTGGAAGTCGATCCCGAGGGCCTTCGACCAGCGGCGGGTCGCCTCCGACTCGGGGAGGAGCTTGGCTCCCGGGTATAGGCAGTGCCACTTCACGCCCCAGACGTATCCGTCGAGATCGGCACCGGGTTCGTGGTCGATGAGCCGGTCGTCCAAAGAGACCCGCCAGGTCTCCGCCGGCACTGAGGTCTCGCATCGGGCCTCGACGCAGTACCGGAAGAGATACCGCAGGTGGGATGGCGTGATGCTGGTACGGGGATCCGCCGTCGCGTAGACGATGACCTCGTAGTCGCGCATGTAGTTGGTGTATCCGTGGTGCACGACAGCGTGATCGAAGGTCTCGTCCAGCATCTGTTCAAGTACGGCAGCATCCATACCGCCCGTCTACCTCACTCGGCGAGGCCTTCGACAATGAGATTCACGGGGGTCAGGCACCGTTGGCCTCCAAGATCGCCCGGACAAGTCCTAGCCGCATCATCGGCCACCTCGGACCGTCGCTTACGCTTCAGATCCGTCAGCGGTTCCGTAAGGACGCCGTGCTGATCGTCGACGGCACCCTAGTGCCCGCGCGGGATCATGCGGTTGCCACGCAGTCGAAGAACTACCGGTACTCGACCAACCACCAGGTCGTCATCGACGCCGACTCCCGACCCGTCGTCGCCGTCGGCCGACCGGTCACGGGCAACCGCAACGATTGCAAGGCGTGGGAACTTTGCGGTGCGAAGGCCGCCGTCGGCCGGGCCACGGTCATCGCGGACGGCGGCCATCGGGGCACCGGCCTGCTCATTCCGTACCGACGTGAACGCGGCCAGACCGAACTGCCAGCGTGGAAAAAAGGAGCGCAACACCTCCCACCGCAAGGTCCGGGCCCGCGTCGAGCACCCCTTCGCGCGGATGAAGGCATGGAAGATCCTTCGTGACTGCCGTCTGAAAGGCTATGGCGTTCACACCGCCATGCTCGGCATCGCCCGGCTGCACAACCCCGCCCTCGCGGGGTAACTCCCGCCCCCTACGAGACCAGAGGCCCCGGGGAGGTGGCTCCCCACCTCCCCGGCTCGGAGAATGTTCAGTCGATACAGAACTCGTTGCCCTCGATGTCCAGCATCGGGATGCACGACTCGTTTTCCTCATCGGCGTACAGCGTTTGCACGTGGGTCGCACCGAGCGCGACCAGTCGTGCGCACTCGGCTTCGAGCGTGGCGAGGCGCTCGTCCCCCACGAGCCCGGTGCCGGCCCGGACGTCGAGATGCACCCGATTTTTAACGATTTTCCCTTCGGGGACGCGCTGGAAGTACAGGCGCGGGCCCACTCCTGAGGGATCACTGCAGGCGAACCATGATCCCTGCTCCTCCGGAGGGAGGGTGCGGTTGAAATCGTCCCAGGTGGTGAACCCCTCCGGTGGCGGCGGTATGACGTACCCCAACACTTCACACCAGAAGCGAGCGAGGCGCTCAGGTTCTGCGCAGTCAAAGGTGACTTGGAACTTTTTGATCTCTGACATCGGCGCACCGTACCGCGTACCAGGGAGACCCTGCCGCTCATTTCCCCAGTCGGATCCGCCCGACCCGTCGCATCCTGGACCGCCTTGGACACCAAGTGATCAAATCGGACAGTCCACGAGAACGACGCAACCGTGGCGGTGGAGCGCCCCAGTAGTCCCCAGGATCCAGCCCTCACCAACCACCTTCAGCCCAAGATCAGTTGCGGGACAACCCTTAGCGGGGAGGGTCGAACTCTGCGTGTGGGTCGCGGACTTCGTCGGCCGAGTGCAGGGTGAGGACGTTGGCCTCGATCTTGAGGGCGACGAGGTAATCGTGGTTGCGCATGACGAACGTCGCGATCCCGGCCTTGTTCGACTGGGCCAGGGCATCGTGGAGCAGCGCGTAGACCTTGCCGACTCCTCATCCTTGGGCCCCAGATAGTAGGTCTTGTCGAAGAACACCGGCTTGACATCCTTCAGGTCGACGAATCCCGAGATGTCGATCGCCCTTGAGCGTCCCGGCGCGATGTCGTCCAGTTCTTCGGGCTCGACGATGACAAATTCGCCATCCCCGGTTTCATAGCCCTTGACGATCTCCTCCTGCGGCACCTCTTCGCCGGTGCGCCCATTCACCCTGATAGCCCGTTTGCTTCAGGCGGGCCTCCTCGACCGGCTCCGTCCCGGTCCCGCGCTAGCCTGCTGAGACGATCACACGGTCCGCCGCCACCGCTTCGTGACCTTGCTGTTCCGACTCTTCCGGCGTGCTCCCGCACGATCGCGTGCCGAGCGCCGGTCGGAGCCGCCTTTAGCTGCTGACTGCGGGCAGCCGTGAGCCGGGCGGTGGAGGCCCGGCGCCGGTAGAGTCGTACCTATGCCGGACCTCACGCTCGACCAGGTCGCGGCGATCGCCCGCGAAGGCCACGCGCTCCAGAGGGACAAGACGGGACGGCCCTACCTGGAGCACGTCCAGGCCGTGGTTGACGGGGTGAGGGAGCGGGGCGGTTCCGACGAACAGATTGCCGCCGCCTGGCTGCACGACACGATCGAGGACGACGTGCTCTCCCGCGAGTGGCTCGAGGCAGCCGACCTTCCGCAGGATGTGAAAGACCTCGTGGACGCGATGACCAAGCGCCCGGGCGAGAGCGACGAGTCGTACACGCAGCGGATCCTCGCCACGCCGGGCGCCCGCCTCATCAAGGAGGCCGACCTCGCCCATAACGCCGACCCGAATCGGCTCGCCCTGCTCGACGAACCGACCCGGACCCAGCTCGGCGAGAAGTACGCGAGGATGCGGCGGCTGCTCGGCCTGTAGGAGTCGTGATCAACTCTCAGGAGCAGCCAGGCTCAGTATTCCGCTGCCCGGGGCGCTTTCCGAAAACAGGAGAAAGACCCGTGAACCCGGAAGTTCACGAAGGCCAGGAACAGCAGCACGGCGAGCAGAGTCCGAGTAACAGACGGTATTTGATCCCAAAAAGGGTCATTTTGGAGGTTTTTCTCGAGAAAACGGAGGTAGCAGCGTGTGGACGGCCGCTCTCTTGGAGGAGATGATCAAGGTGGCCTACACCCGGAACGACATCGAGCAACACCCGGACATCGTGGAAATGCGCCGTCACTCAGAGAGAGCGGTCACCACAAGCCGGGCTCAGGGTATTGAAGCAATGTCCCTGGTCACCGGCATCTATCTGGCCGCCTCCCCCTGGATCGCCGGCTTCAACGGCTTCTCCACTCTTGCCGTCAACAACCTGGTGACCGGCATTGCCTTTGCTGCCCTGCTGGGAGGCCTGGGTCATGCCTATGAGCGCACCCATGCGATGGCCTGGGCCGCCGCAGTGATCGGCGCCTGGACCGTCATCGCACCCTGGGTCGTCGCGGGGGACGTTTCCACCACCAGAACCATCGTCAACAACGTCATCGTGGGCTTGGTCGCCCTGACACTGGCGCTCGCGGCCGCGGCTGCCGGCGCCCGGAACCGCGGCACCCGAGGCGGAAACCAGCCCCTGCCTTCGAACCGCTGAAGCAAGCCGACGGGCCGCCCCCTGCGGCGCCGCGCTCCTGCGGATGATTCGTACGCTTCGCGGCTTGTTCCACTTGTTCGGCCAGCTGCCGTGCCCGCCGACGCTGGTCGCCAGACCCCCCTGCCACAGGCGCGACGAATCTTGTGCGCCCTGACCTCACAAGATCAGCTGCGCGTATGCGGGGAGGGAGGCCGCGATCAGCAGGTACGGGCGGGCACTGGCGCGTCGGGGGGCATCAGCGGCCAGGAGCGTGTGCCAGGAGCGCATTCCTTCGAGCGCCACGCTGGTGAAGAGTTCAGGGGTGTCGATCAGGAGGGTCAGCGAGGCCAGGGCTCCGTCGTTCTCACGGTCGGCCCGACGTAGCCGCGATGGTGATCCGTGATGGATCGGCAGGTACGCGCGCAGTCACGGCTCCGGTGATCATGGAGTGTCGAGTTCGCTGATCACCACAACGGAAGACCGTGGCTGCTGCGTCAGCATCCCCTATGCCTGCCGGGCTTGGCCGACTCGTCGGTTCCGATCCGGCCCGCCCCGATGAATTGCCTGACCTGATGGACCGACTGCGCCGTCTGCCCGACCCGCGCCGCCTCCAAGGCCGGCGTCACCGGCTGTGGTACGTCCTGGCCCTGGCTGCCTGTGCGGTCCTGGCCGGGGCCAAGTCCCTCACCGCGATCGCTGAGTGGGCCGCCGACACCCCTGAGCAGCTCCTTCTCCAGTGCGGGGCCACGCTGCGCGATCCGGACCAGCCCTACCGGGCGCCCAGCGAGGCGACCGTGCGTCGGATACTGCAGCGCAGCGACGGCGACGCGCTCGATGCGCGGATCTGCTGATGAGGGGAGATACGCCAAGTGCGCGAGACTCCGATCGAGCACAAGTCCGTGGAGGAGTCCGGCCGGTAGTGCAATGCCGTCGGCCGCGTCGGACGAGCAGCTCGTCGCGATGCTGGTGGACCGGGCCCGGAGTGAGGGCCTCAGCTGACGGCCTGCGTGCCGGTGTTACCGAAGCGGCGGTAGAAGTAGGTCACACCATTCGGGGCGGACACGGACGGGTTCGGTGGGGTCACCTGGCTGTGGGGCATGACCAACGATTCCTCGGGATTCGGTGTGCGGGCCACGCCGGTGGGCCCGGACATGTGGGACTGAAGGCGCATCGCGCGGACCGCGGTGCGCTGCGGTTTCGCCGGTTCCTAGAAGCACCGGCCGTGCGGGGCTTCTAGGAACCGGCGACCCGCACGGCCATACGGGGCCTCTTCGGCCGAGTGCTTCGTCGTCGTGCTCAGGGCGGCTCGTCGGTCCGGCCGTCCTGCGGTGGGGCCCCGTTCCGTGTGACCGTGGTGTCGGTGCCCGCGGGAGTGGTGTGTCACCACTCGATGGCGCGTCCGTCGACGGTCGTTCCGGGGTAGAGGTGTTCGGCAGTCAGGGCCAGGATGGTGGGATTGATGCGGTCCAGGTGGCGCAGCAGCATCAGATCGGCGAACTCCTTGGCGTGGCGGGCGACGGCGGCCACTTCCTCGGTGTCCTGCAGGTACTTGCGGGTCTCGTCCAGGTGGCGGGGGTCGTCGTCGTTGGCGGGGTTCTTGTGCCCGGCGACGACGGCGCGAGGGTGGACCGCAGCGATCTTGTCGATGGCGGCGATCCAGTCCGCGCGCCGCTCGGGCAGCGGCCGGGCCTTCTCGCCGCCGGCGAGGTAGGGGTGGACGCCGTTGTAGACGATGTCGCCCGCGACGACGAGGCCGATGGACGGCACGTGCACGAACGTGGTGTCCGGTCCGTCGCTGTCGCCGGCCTCGACGAACCGGACCTCCTCGCCCTCCAGGAGGAAGGTGTAGTCGTCAATCACCTCGGGCAGCACGATGTCCTTGACGATCTGGCCGGGAAACTGGCCGTTCCAGAACGCCATACGCTTTCCGGCGGTGAACTCCGCCAGAGCCACGGTGCCCTCGGTGGCGATCATCCGCGCGTCGGGAAAGTGCTTGGCGACCTCGGAGAAACCGAACCAGTGGTCGCCGTGGCCGTGAGTGGCGTACATCGCGACCAGGTTCTTGCCCGAGGCCAGCACCCACTCGGCCACCTGCCGGGACTGCTCCTCCAGGTGCGGGGCGTCGATCAGGATGGCGTCCCGCTCCCCGTAGATGAGGGTCGCCGACATCGGGGACCAGGCCGGCAGCGGCCGGACCGAGGAACCATCGGGCAGGACCGCCCGGGGAGGAAGGGTGACGAGGACGTCGTATTCGAGAGCCATGGTTGTCTGCTTTCTTACTTTCGATGCTTCGTTCTCCTGTGTGCCGCGAGCACCCGAAATGTTCCCGGCTGGGGTCGGCGACCTCGCCGTCGCCGAGTCTGTGGGGGGCACGTGATGCGTCCACCAGCGTGCGCCGTGTGTCCAGGCTGCGCGCGTTTTCAGACCCACCCTGTGGCACCGTCCGGTGTCAGGACCGTGCGGCGCTCGCGGTCACCGGGCCGGAGCCGGTTCGGCAGCAAGCTGGTGGTGGCGGCGGATCAGGTGTGTGATCTCGGCCGCGCCGAAGGCAAGGACGATCAGTGCGGCGCCGATGGGGCCGAGCCAGTGCATGCTTTCGAACATCGCCAAGGCCCACCCCCAGGTCACCAAGGCGTGGGCTGACACCGGCTACCGCACCAAGATCATCCACCACGGTGCCCGCCTCGGCATCGACGTCGAAGTTGTCCAACGCGGCCCCGGCGTCAAAGGATTCAAGGTGGTCCCCCGCCGCGGGGTGGTCGAGCGGACCTTCGGCCGGCTCATGCACCACCGGCGCCTCGCCCGCGACTACGAAACGCACCCACACCGATCCGAAGCCATAATCCACGTCGCGATGATCGACCTCATAAGCCGCCGGCTGACTCGCGAGTCCACCCTGACTGGCGCGACACCTGATCGACCTCGGCACCACGCGTCTCTATCTACTGCCGCAAGCTACTGGCACGAAGCTCCAGCAGGTCGACGCACTCACGGAGATCAGACTGCGGAAGGCCGGCGCGCTCGCGCATCACTGCGTTGGCCTGAATGTGGCGGCCATCGGCGATCAGACCGTCCGCCTCTGCTCGCGCCTCGACCGACAGCCTGCTCCAAACTCTTCTGAGCCGCGCCCTTCTCGTCAAGGCGCGAGCTGCCTTCAGTGCCGAGGCCACGTCTCCGTCCGCGTACGCCAGTAGCACCGTCTTCGCTCCCATTCGCACGCTATCCGGAGCCACCGACAGCCCAGCCGTCCCGAGAACGTCCGAAGTTTTCGGCGGCGCCCGGCTACCGACTGCGTCTACGCAGGCCAGAAGCACCCCACACCCCCACGGACCGGCACGCCACGCCGCTTCGCCTCCTCCCCCCAGGGCCACCGGTCCACCGGATTGGATGCGTGCTGTCGGCTCAGCGGTCGGTCACAGCTTGCCGGTCACCACTGCGCGCCAGGTCCATCCGGCCGCGAGGACGGCGTCCTGAAGGGGGCTCTTCAGCGCCGTGTTGTCGAAGCAGAACGTCTCCGTCGTCTCCAGTCCGCCGTCGGCGCCTCGTCCGATCGTCCAGCGCTTGGACACGGTGTGCACCTGCCCACGGGTGTACTCAGGCGACATCATCAGCCTGGGCTTGCCCGCGACCCAGGTGACCTCCCACTGCCGGTCGAGGGCACGGACCTCGTGGGACGAGGGGACCAGGCGCATCCGGATCTGAACGGCTCGGCTCACCTGCGACCGGACGAAGAAGGTCTGCCAGGCCGACTCCATCAGCCGCCACTCCGCGACCAGTTCGGCTCCCTCCGGGGCCCCGTCTCGTACAACGTAGGGAAGGTCCGGGCGGCTGAGTCCGAGCAGGGCCGCGCGGACGTGCTCAGCGGATTGCTGTGCGATATCGCCGGCGGGACGCTTGGTGCCGGTCAGTCTGTCGAAAAGGCCCATCAGGCCAACCTATGAGCAGCGGGGGGCCTGTCACAAGATCTCCCGCGCGGTGTGACGCACCTACCGACAGGCCCTTAAAGGCGAGTGTCTGGGACGATCCCGTGGAGGATTCACCACCAAGATTCACCTTGTCGCCGAGGGGCGCTGCCGGCCCCTCGCCCTCGTCCTGACACCCGGCCACTACGGTGACGGCCCTCAACTCGAGCGCGTGCTGGAACAGGTCTCCGTGCCACGCACCGGAGCCGGACGGCCCCCGCACCCGGCCTGACCATGTGCTGGCGGACAAGGCCTACACGTCCCGGAGGAACCGCAGCTACCCGCGCCGACGTGGAATCCGGCACACCATCCCCGAATGTCTCGACCAGCGTAGACACCGGCAGAATCGAGGTTCCCGAGGCGGCCGGCCACCGTCTTCGACAGCGAGCGCTACAAGAAGCGGAACACTGTCGAACGCACCATCAACCGCCTCAAGGGCTTCCACGCCGTCGCCACACGCTACGAGAAACGCGCCTACATCTACTTCGGCACCGTCACCCTCGCGACGCTCGTCATCTGGCTCCGAGCATGATCCGAGAAGCAGTGCCTAAGAGGTCATCTCATTTGGGCCGTTCGATAAACTCCAGGTGTGGGGATCGTTGAGCGGCTGGTGCCGGATGAGCTGTGGGAGTTGTTCCAGCGAGTGGTGCCGGAGGCGCCGAGTCGACCTCAGGGAGGCGGTCGGCGCCGGCATGGTGACAGGGAGGTGCTGGCTGCGATCGTGTTCGTGGCCACGTCGGGCTGCACGTGGCAGCAGCTGCCGGCCGCCTCGTTCGGACCGTCGGGACCCACGGCTCATCGGCGCTTCACCGAGTGGTCGAAAGCCCGGGTGTGGGCGAAGCTCCATCGCCTGGTCCTCGACGAACTTGGCTCCCGGGGTGAACTGGACTGGTCTCGCTGCGCGATCGACTCGGTGAACATGCGGGCCCTGAAAAGGGGGACCTGACGGGTCCGAATCCGGTGGATCGGGGCAAGTACGGCTCAAAGATCCACTTGATCACCGAGCGAACCGGACTGCCCCTGTCCGTCGGGATATCCGGCGCCAACCTGCACGACAGCCAGGCCCTCGAACCGCTCGTGCGAGGCATCCCGCCTATCCGCTCCCGGCGCGGACCGCGTCGGCGACGGCCGGCCAAACTCCACGCCGACAAGGGCTACGACTACAACCATCTGCGCCGATGGTTACGCCAGCACGGCATCCGGCACCGCATCGCCCGCAAAGGCGTCGAGTCTTCCCAGCGGCTGGGACGCCACCGCTGGACCATCGAACGCACGATGGCCTGGCTCGCTGGATGTCGCCGCCTCCATCGCCGCTACGAACGCAAAGCTGAACACTTCCTAGCCTTCACCAGCATCGCCTGCACCCTCATCTGCTACCGCAGACTCGCCAAATGAGATGGCCTCTAAGGCTTGTCCCGTCGCTCCTGACCGCAGGGGCTTGGGTGCTGGCATGATGACGTCCATGACTGCATACCGAAAGGCCGATGCCGCGTAGACGGCCTGGCGCCCTGCGCGTCGAACAGCATGGTCCTCGCGCCTGGGAGGGCCCGCCGCCGGATCGGATCCACGGGCTCTCTGCCCGCACCAGCCTCGCGATACATCGAGTAGAGAGGCTGTCGGCCGACTATTACGTCTATCCCGGTGCCACGGACCGTGCGCTGCAGCGTTACCAAGCGTTTCTGGAACCGCCTGGACGTCGGCCTCTCTATCCGCAGGACGCGGAGTGCTCGTGCCGCGGCTGTTCCTTTGACGACGTGAGGCATGCCCGCGACGTGCTCGAGCTGGTCCTGGAGCAGCTGCCTGTCCGGGCTCGTGCCGAGCTGGAGCGCCAAGTGGTCTCTCTGGACACTGTGTACCTCAAGCGCACCCTTCCCGACCCGTTTGCCGACCGCCGGCAGTGGCGCTCTGACCTTTGGTGGCGTCGTCGGCTCGCGGGCCGCAGGGAGCCTGGGTGAAGACCCGAGGTCCAGCGCGTCAGCAATGAAATGATCACAGCGTGGCTGGTGTGATCACGGCGTCGGCGCCGTGCTGGATAGTGCCCTTCAGCGGGCTGAACCCGCGCCAGTTCGCCAAGTTGGTGACCGCTGTGCGGCGTCAAGGTGCAGACGCTGCACGTCAAGGGTCGCCGTGGGGCCTGCCGCTGGAGGACCGGCTGCTGCTGGTTGCCACGTACTGGCGACCCAACTTGACGCTACGCCAGCTCGCCCCGCTGTTTGGGGTCTCGAAGTCTTCAGTCGACCGCATCGTCGGCCACCTCGGTCCTCTGCTCGCACTCCGGCCCCGCAAGCGGTTCCGCAATGACACGGTGCTCATCGTGGATGGAACTCTTGTTCCAACCCGCGATCACACGGTGGCCGAACAGTCCAAAAACTATCGGCACTCCACCAATCACCAGGTCGTCATCGATGCGGACACTCGGCTGGTCGTCGTGGTCGGCCGGCCGCTTCCCGGCAACCGAGCCGACTGCAGGCATGGGAGGAGTCTGGCGCCAAGGCCGCCGTCGGCGGCACCATGACGATCGCCGACGGCGGCTATCCGGGCGGCACCGGCCTCGTAATGCCCCACCGGCGCCGCAAAGAGAGGAACTCCCCGACTGGAAGCAGGCGCACAACAAGTCCCACAAACAGGTCCGCGCCCGCGTCGAGCACGCCTTTGCCTGCATGAAGACCTGGAAGATCCTGCGCGATTGCCGACTCAAGGGCGACGCCATGAGCGGCATCGCCCACCTGCACAACCTCGCCCTCGCCGGATAGGCGATCGGGCCGAACGACGATCGTCCTCGCCCACGCCTCATCGAAGATCAGTTACGGGACAAGCCTTCATGCGCGGGCCAACGCGAAACGCGTGACGCTCGGCGCCCGTCGAGTAGCTGCGCTGCGCCTGGTACGGGACCTTCGCAGAGCTTGGAGCACTTCCGGGGAGTGGGCGGCCGGCAGGCTCACCCGACCCCTGACCGCCCCTGTTGGTTATCCCCCCGTCGAGACTCCGCGGACGAGGGCCGCCGCACCCTCTCAAGCCCAGCCCACCGGACAGCTCGTAGACACGAGCGACAAGCGAGCACATCG
Source organism: Streptomyces sp. NPDC057445 (assembly GCF_042802855.1). Taxonomy (NCBI): domain Bacteria; kingdom Bacillati; phylum Actinomycetota; class Actinomycetes; order Kitasatosporales; family Streptomycetaceae; genus Streptomyces; species Streptomyces sp. NPDC057445. Next base: position 43,094 of record NZ_JBHVDH010000027.1, read on the forward strand.
CTGGCAGCTGCGCGAGCAGAGTGGCCAGGCGCGGAAGACGGCCGAGAAGGCCGAGGAAGCCGCGCGCACTAGCGAGGAACAACTCAAGCACCGGCAGCGGGCAGACCAGGAGGTAAGGGAGAGCGAACAGCGCACGGCCGACCTCGCCCAGCAACTACGGGAGGCAGAGACCGCCTATCGTGAGGCCCAGAACAAGGGCACGTGCCGCTCGGGAGCAGGTCACGAACGCGGAGCGGGTCGCCCGCGAGGCACGCCACCGCGCCTCGGACACCGCCCACGCGGCAGAACAGCTGGAAGACGGAAGCTCGTCCCTGGGGCCGTGCGAGACCTGCCGAGAGGACAGACCGCGGCCAAGAAGACGGCACCAGCCAAGTAAACAGTCACGATACGGAGACAGCACACATCGGCCGGAGGCCCGCGGCGCCCAGCGTCGGCATCGGAAATCAAGGAGACCCACGGCCTCGCTCCTGCCCTGACGTGAATGCGTGGGGCGCATGGCGTTTGACCGGCTCGGCCAATGGGTTGATCACTGAGCGGGCCTCCCCGACGTGCCCTGGCCGTGGCGGACCATGCTGGGGGCCTCTGGCGGGTACTCGTTAGTCCCCCGCGCCCCAAAATGACCAGTGCGGTCTCAAGAGGGCAGGGCCTTTCATGAGTTCCGAGAGGACCCCTTCGCGGTAGCAGTGGCCCCCTGCTCGAGCCCGCCCCGTAAGCCGGAGCCAACTACGCCCCCCTGCGTTGGAAGGAAGTTGCGCTTCGCGCTCCGTCCTGCTGTGGTGGCGCCTGCCTTCACGCAGCTGCCGGGGCCTTGCCGGGGCACGGTTGTCCACTCGCGCGAGTGACCGCAACCTGAGCTGGTTCTCTCGTGCCGGGATACTCCGTTGCTTGATCCAGAAGCGATCGGCAGCATGGCGCCCATGCAACGCCATACCCACGCCGGTCCCTTGGCGCTGCGCGCCATGAAGGATCTGGCCAGCCGGGTATTCCCGGCGACCGGCTACCGTCACGTCGGCGACCTCGCCTGGAACTGGTGCCTGGCCCTCGACCGGGCCGACGAGCACCCCACGGCGATCTGGATCCACAAAAGCCAGACTCTGGCCTGGGGCTGGCTCGAACTGCCCGACACCCTCATGCTCCAGGTCGACCCAAGCTGCCCCCAGCTGGCCGACGAAGTACTCGACTGGGCCGAGCAGACAGCCCCCGGAGCGTTAAGCGTCGAGGTCGCTGAGACGGAACGGAACCGCATCTGGCCGCCGCGCTGGAGCGGCGCGGCCACACACGCGCCCCCGACGGTCCTTTCATGGCCGCGATGAGCCGACCGCTCACCCATCTGCCGGACGTGCCGTCCCTGCCCGATGGCTACCTGATCAGGGCCCAGCGGGACCACATCGATGTCGCTGGACGTGCGGCAGCACACCGCGGCGCGTTCGGCTCGACCCGGTCACGACCGAGCGCCATGCCCGCATGAGGAGCACGTGGCCCTACCGCCCTGAGCTCGACCTCATCGTCGTCTCTCCCGCCGGTGACGCCGTTGCCTACTGCCAAGGCTGGTATGACGAGGCCAATGGCATCGGCGAATTCGAACCGGTCGGCACCCACCCCGAGCATCGCCGCCTGGGCCTGGCCCGCGCCGTCTGCACCGCCGTGCTCCACGCCTTCGCCGACGCCGGCGGGCACCGCGCAACCCTCTGCTGCCGGGGAGATGCCGCCTACCCCGTCCCAAAACAGCTCTACGAGTCCATGGGTTTCACCGCCTTCACCCGAACCCACACCTACATCACAAAGACAGAAGCCGAGTCATAGGCCACCGCTTTGCGGCGTTGCTGAAACTCACCGACATTCCGGCAGCTGAGTAGCCCCACTCGTTCCTAGAACTCACCGTCACGTGTTGCTGCTTCTCACCGACGCAATCACGAGGCCTACGGCAGCTGGCCGACGCAGGCCTGGGGCAGCCCGCTGGTGAGACCTACGCCCACCGGCCCAGCCGCCTTGCAGCAGCACTTCGACCACGCCCAGGAAGCGACACCCGGGTGGGCGTGGTCAGCCGCCTTGGTGAAGGCGTCCTGGAGGCGGCGCAGCCGTCGTCGGTGAGATCAAGTGCTTCCACGTCGCTGCGGGACGACTTCAGGGCTCGCAGCGCCGTCAGGTCGATCGCCGACCGAGGTTCGGCCTCCGGCTCCTGGTCGTCGGGGTCGGGTTCGGCGTCCGGGTGCGCGAGCAACTGCTTGAGCATCAGGTAGCGCGGGTAGCGCTGGGCCCTCTTGAGCAGGCTGAAGACGGTGGTGACGTCTCTTCTCCAGACCATCTGTCGGTCGGGGCTGTTGAGAATCTAGGCTCGTGTGGGCGGGAGGAGGTGCTCGCCTTGGGTGGCGCGGGCCCAGGCGTAAGCAGAGCCGATACCTCCCGGGCCAAACACTCCCCGCGGCCATTGCATCATTTGTAATGAACTCCGCAGGTCAAACGGGTGATACGGGCAAATCACCCCCCATGATGTGGCTGTTCCCCCACCCCTCCCACGAGGAGTACAGCCTTGTCCGAAACGACCGAGCCCGAGATCGGCCCGTTCACGATCGGCGATCCGTTCGACGCTCCCTCCAACCCGATCGACGTCCCCGATCACGACGAGTGGACCGTCGACAAAGGCTTCGCCTGGGTCTTCCACGCCGGTGACGACCGCCGCCTCACCCGGCCGGTGATCATCGCCGACGGCTTCAACCACGGCAAGAGCGAGCTCGACAAGCTCTACCAGTTCCTGGACGGCGAGGACTATCCCTTCCTCACCGAACTCCGGCGCCGCGGCCGGGACGTGATCCTGCTCGGCTTCGACAACCGCACCGCGTCCATCATGGAGAACGCGAAGGCGGCCGAGGCCACCATCCGCGAGGCCATCCGGCTGCGCGAGGGGTCCGAGCGGCTGATCGTCGGCGGCTTCAGCATGGGCGGGCTGATCACCCGCTACACCCTCGCCAAGATGGAGACCGACGGCACCCCGGACGAGCACGAGACGGCGGTGTACTTCTCGTACGACACCCCGCACCGCGGCGCCTCCATCCCCGTCGGTGTCCAGGCGTTCGCGTACCTGCTCCCGCCCGTGAACCTCAAGCCTCACCCCTTCGCACAGCAGATGAACAGCCCGGCCGCGCGGCAGATGCTGTGGCGGCACTACGACTACAAGACGGGGAAGATCGACGTCGCCCCGGAGCGCGAGGCCCTGCTGGAGGAGCTGCGCCGGGTCGGCAACTGGCCCTCGACGCCGCGCACGCTCGCCGTCGCCAACGGCCGGCCGGACGGGGTCGGACTGCCTGACGTCAACCCCGGGGACGTCGCACTGCGGCTCGAGGTGCTCTACCCCGACACCACCTTCTACATCCAGGCCCAGGGCGACGACGTGACGGCCGCCCACCTGCACCGGACGTTCCCGAAGTACGAGAAGACCATCACCACCAACGACTTCCCCGAGCTGGACGGCGCACCGGGCGGCACGCTCGCGACGTACGGGATCCTCGCCCAGCAGATGGCGGAGAACGGCGGCAAGCCGGATCTGCGGCACCCGCAGGTGTGCTTCGTCCCGTCGGTCAGCGCGGTCGACATCCTGGACTTCGAGACGCAGGACGACCTGTACACGGTCATCGACGACCTGGACCCGGGGCAGAGCGGAGCGGGCGCTTTCCTCTGCTCGTCCACGACCACCCCGCACACCGCCGTCACCGAGGAACTGTGCACCTGGCTGATGAAGCGGTTCGACGCCTGATCCCCGGCCCGCCCTCCGGAGGACCGGACACCTGAGAAACGGACGCCGCCCCACCCTGTGTCGACGGGATGGGGCGGCGTCCGGGACGCGTACGGCCGGTGGCCAAGTGCAACACTCACTGGCCAACCAGAACACTCAGTCACAGCTCTTCGCTCGTGTAGGTGGTCCGTCGTGCCTCGACGAACCGGGTAACGACTGGGGGCCGTCACACTCCATGGGAAAGAGATCGACGCACAGCACGTCGCCAGAGCCCGGCCTGGTCGTGCCGGACGTCACCGCTGCCGACGAGCACACCCTTCGCGCGGTGATGAAGAGCCTCCAGCAGCAGTGGGCCACCTCCGGTGTCACGCCGGTCTGGCGGACCCCGGGACAGCCGGGGATGACAGCTCGGGTGTACGCGGACATCCGACGCACCCCCAGCAGGGCCTGACTGACAGGAGGCCGGGTCCCGCGCTCCGGCCAGCAGGCGTCACCGTCTCCCAACGACGGGGTGCTTCGTTGTCCAGCGTGCGACATCCGCCCCACGGAGGCGCGCCGGGGGCCCCTGCCGCGCCCGGTCAGGGGCCCTCACCCCGTACCGCTGCCAGTCAACGCTCGGCTGCGCGGGCACGCAGGCGCGCCGTGATCCCCGTGCGCTCCCGGGCGGCCTCGAGTTCACGACGGGCCTTCTCGCACACCGGGCACAGCCCGCCTGCCTCCGGCTGATAGTCGTCCTGGCCGGTGTGCAAGGGGCCGACGTCCCTTCCGCACGACGGGAAGCTCCAACTCGGGGACCTCGCGGGCTCAGGAGTCTCTTCACGGGGCGGGGCGGCCGTGTACCCCACACCTGGGTGTCCTGTGGGGCTTGGTCGGCGAGCTGCTTCGCTTCCCGTCGGCGGTAATCGTCCAGGGTGTTGACGTTGGTGCAGGGCTTCCGTCAGGATCTCCCCCGCTGGCCGGTTCACTGTTTCAACAACGCGTGTCGGGCACGAAGGGCACGCTTGGACCCGTCGCAGGTTCCTCACGCTCCTGGTACCCGCCCTCGGGCATCTCGGCAGTCGGCCAGACACCGAAGGAGCCTTCCTCGCCCAGGCCGCTCCCATCAGCACCCTTCGGCCCTTGAACCGATGGTGATGGCGGTCGGGGATCACCGGTGCGCAGAGAATGGCGCAGTTGAGCGCCGGAGTCCGCTGGCAGACCTGGGGTTGCCGGCGCGCCAGGCCGCTTGCCCGGCTGCACATCCTGCCGCCCGGCGGCATCCCAGCCAGTCGCGGTGCGCCAGCTCCGCACCACTGGCCGCCCGAACAACGCGAAGACGCTCATTCAGGCCTGCTCACGCGTTACGACCCGTACCACCGCGATGATCACGGTGGCCTGCGCAATGGTGATCACCATCGCACGTCCGATCCGCGACGCCAGCAGCTCGGTCGCGCACTCATGTCGGAGACCGCCGGGGTCATCGGACCTGGGCGGCCGGTTGTACGGGCCCAGGTGGGCTGCGGAGTAAGCGGCGTCGTCACCGCGAGCATTCATGCGCTGCCAACGACTGATCAAGGATTGAGAAACAACCTGTCCCTTACAGCCAGCGCTGTGCTGTCGCGAGGTCGGCGGCGGTGCCGACGGGGGTGTAGGTGAAGCCGTCCCATTCCTCCAGGACGCGCGGGGTGTCGGGGTGGAGGTGGCCGGCGTGGCCGTGCAGGGGGCGGTGCCTGCGGGGTTGGTCCAGGGGTGGCTGGCGTCGGCGTTCGTACGCGGCGAGGGGGTCGTCCGGGTCGACGGCTGGGACAGCGCGTGAGGGTTGGTTCGGCGGGCCGGGCCGGGCGTGCTTGCCCATGGTGGTCAGTGGGCGATGCCGTCGATGAGGTCGCGGGCTCCTTGGCGCAGGAGGGCGACGGCGACGGAGGTGCCGAGGGTGGCGGGGTCGAGGCGTCCGGCCCATTCGTGGGCGTTGAGGACGGTCTTGCCGTCGGGGGTGAACACGGATGCGCGCAGGGAGAGTTCGCCACTGCGTTCTGCCTTGGCGTAGCCGGCGATCGGGCTGTTGCAGTGCCCCTGCAGGACGTGGAGGAACATGCGCTCGGCGGTGGCTTCGCGGTGGGTGTCGGGGTGGCCGAGGTCGCTGACGGCGTCGATCACCGTGGTGTCGGCCTCGCGGCACTGCAGGGCGAGGATCCCGGCGCCGATCGGCGGCATCATCTGCTCCGTCGACAGGATCTCGGTGATCACGTCCGTGCGGCTGATCCGTTCCAGGCCGGAGACCGCCAGGAGCAGGGCGTCGGCCTCGCCCTTGCTGAGCTTGTCCAGGCGGCGGTTGGCGTTGCCGCGGAACGGCACGCACTCCAGATGAGGGTGAGACGCTGCCAATTGGGCGATGCGGCGTACCGAGGAGGTGCCGATGCGGGTGCCGGGTGGCAGCTGGTCGAGGGTGAGGCCGGTGGGGTGGATGAGGGCGTCGCGGATGTCATCGCGCTTGAGGAACGCGGCGAAGGTGGTGCCGGCCGGCAGAGGGCGGTCGGCGGGCACGTCCTTGACGCAGTGCACCGCGAGGTCCGCCTCGCCTGCGAGAAGCGCGGCGTCGACTTCCTTGGTGAAGGCGCCCTTGCCCTCGACCTGGGAGAGGTCGCCCATCCACTTGTCGCCGGTCGTCTTCACCGGCACCACGCTTGTGCGGGTGTGGGGGTGAAGTGCGGCCAACTCGGCGCGGACGCGCTCGACCTGGGCCAGGGCCATCGGGGAGTCGCGGGAGACGATGCGGATCAGCTCAGGGGCGGACATGCCGCCCACGATAGACCCTCAGACTCGGGTCCCGATGAGCAGCCCGGAGGCCCATCTCAGCGGTGTGTAAAGCAGGTTGGGGTGTTCGGGCAGGTGCGCGAGGAAGGCGTCGACGCGGGATTGGTGGTCGTCGGGCCAGGTGGGCTGTGGGAGGAGGTCGTCGGCGATGTAGAGGCCGCCGCGCTCGAGCAGGGCGATCAGGTCGGCGAGGCGGTGGATCTTTCCCGGCCGGCAGTCCACGTACGCGAGGGAGATGGGCGGGCCAGTGTAGGCGGTGAGCCAGGCGTTGGTGGTGGTGAACGTGGCGCGGTGGTCGTGGGCGAGGTGCTTGGCCGCTACCGCCTGCACTGCTGGGTCGGCTTCAACGCTCGTGAGGGAAGTGTCTTCAGTCATGCCGTGGAGGAGCCAGGCCGCGCCGGCGCCGACGCCGGTGCCCAGCTCCAGGAACCGGCCGCCGGGCTTGGACGCGGCGAGGGTGGCCAGCAGGGAGCCGGTGCGCTCCTCGCAGGACATGGCGAAGCCGAGTGCGGCGGCGTCGGCGAGGATGGCATCGAGTGCGCCCGGGCGGGCGCGGGGTGTGTCATCCATGGTGTGCTCCGAGGTAGGCGGCGGCCTGTTCGGCGGCGAAGGTCAGGACGTGGTCGGCACCGGCCCGCTTGAGCATGGCGAGGTACTCGACGGTGCCTTCGATGCCGAGAGCGGTGAGGGCGGGCCACTCCCCCGACGTCGAGTACGCCACCAGCGGCACCTCCTGGTCGGCGCGCAGGCGCACCAGGATGTCGGCGGCGGTGAGGACCGGCTGGAGGGTGAGGGAGTCGGCGCCCTCGGCGATCCAGCGGCGGGCCTGGACGAGCGTGTCGCGCTCGGCCCGGCCTGGTTCTAGTTGGAGGCCGCGGCGGTGCCCGGCAGCCGGATCCGTGCCCATCAGCGCCTTGAACGGGGCATAGAGGGTGGTGTGGATCGCGAGGTTCGGGTTCACGCCGACGTCGTGCAAGCCGTGGTCGTCGAGCGCGGTGCGTACGGCGTGGACGGAGCCGTCGAGCATGGCGGTGGGTGAGACGACGTCCGCCCCGGCCTCGGCGTGCTGGATGGCCATCCGGCCCATGTACGCGTGCGTGGCGTCCAGATCGATCCGGCCGTCGGGAACACGCAGGATGCACTCACCGGTCTCGGTCCAGGAGCAGCCGCAGACCTCGGTCGTCAACGCCATGTCGGGTGTGGCGCGGCGGGCGGCCGTGATCGCTCGGAGCATGAGGTTGCCCGCGGCCAGAGCGGCAGATCCGCGGGCATCACGATCATGCCCGAGCGCAAAGAGTTTCACCCCGCGGATCCCCATCGCCGACCAGCGCGCGACGGTGGTTTCGACGCGGGCGAGCGGGACGGCTCCGGGCAGGGCCGGGGTATCGCCGGTGTAGTCATCGGGCAGGACGAGGAGCGGGGCGCCCAGGTCCGCTGGTGTGAGGCCGAGGCGGGCGTAGAGACCGCGCACGGCGGGGCGGGCGCGGGACGGGCTGACACCCTCTGGACGCCGGATGGGTAACGGGAGGTCAGAAGTAGGTGCGGTCATGCCCGCCAGTAGATACCGACACCGTGTCGGCAAGGAAGGGCGCGCAGTGGCACACCAGGCGCGCACCACAGCCAGGTGAGGGTGTGCGAGTACTCGACGGGGTTCAGGTGAGGTTACGCGCGGCTCGTGGGGGCTGGTCGGGCCGCTCCGCCAGATCCGCCTCGAACTCGAGAAAAGCGCGGTCGGCCGCCAAGGGTGTACGACGGGCTGCGTGCCGGGAGGATCGAGCCCTGGTGGTTGTCGTAGTCGTGCGGTGGGCCCGGCGGCGGCAGCGCCGCGGCGTCGTGGGTGGATGAGGTGTTCGGTCGCCAGGCCTCCCTGGCCGCGCGGGCGGCATCATGTGGGCCTGGAGGCTGCCCGGATTCATCGCGTCGGGTGATGCCATGCAGGGAAAGATCACCGTTCGTTACAAACGAAAGGCCACACGACGGCTGCGGAACCCCGGAAAACGAAATGGTCTCTCAATCCGCCGTGGCCAGCTCCACCGCCGACACCACGTCGGCCCGGGTCGGCGCCCCGGAGGCGCGGCGCACGACACGTCCGGCGCGGTCGAGGACGAGCACGGTCGGCGTGCGCATCACATCGACGCGACGGACCAGGTCGAGCCGCGCCTCGGCATCGATCTCCACATGGCGCACGCCAGGCGTCCCGGCGGCCACGCCGGCCAGCAGGCGCCGGGTGCCGGGGCAGGACGCGCAGAGGGCCGTCGAGAACTGCACCAGCGTCGCCCGCTCCCCGAGCGCCACACCCAGCTCACCGGAGGACAGACGCAGCGCGTCACCCCGGCCACCGTCGCGCAGCCTGCCGTCACGACGGGCACGGACCAGCCCGAAGACGGTCGCGGCCGCCGACACGACGGCGGCCACGATCAGCCCGGTCGGATCGCTCACGACTACCTCACCCGTGGCTCAGCCGGGCCCGGCTGCGGACCGCGAGCAGGTAGAGCTCGCAGCCCAGGCAGTAGCCGAAGGCGGCGTTCAGAAAGGCCGCTGCGAGCGCCGCCGCGCTCGCGGCGATACCGAGCCAGGTGGCACCGGACAGGTAACCCGCCGCCCCGACAATCGCGAAGCCCAGGCCGACCGCCTGCGCGAAACGCGGCGGCCGCTCCTCCTCGAGCTCCTGCGGCGGCCCGAGACGGGGACGCACCAGCCGACGGTAGAGCCAACCGTACGGGGACCAGCGCAGTCCCAGAATTGCACCGAGGGCGAAGACGACAGCCTGCGCCGCGAGCAACACGCCGCTGCCGGTGGCAAGGACCAGAAGCAGGACAAGGGTCGTGAGCGCGGCGGCGAAGCGCGGCCCACGCGGGTCGAGTCGGACGGGCACACCGGGGGTGCGGTCAGGCATGACGAACTCCGGGACGATACGAACGGATCCTGGCGAATCGAGCGCGCGGTCAGCGACACGCGGCGGACCACACCCGACCGAAGTCGATGTGAGCCCTGATAACCAGGAACGTCGCGGAGAACATGCCGCCATTGCAGCAGCCACCCCCGCCGCGGTCAATATCGTTCCAAGATCATCCCGTGGCGGGTTTCCGGCGTATCTGGGTCATGCCCCTTGCACGTCTTCCGTCCGGGACGAACCGCGGGCCCGCGCCGACCATGGCGCGGACCCGCGGCTGCACCTGCTACTCGTCGTCAGGAGTCGTCTGGCGGCCCCTGGAGACGGCGGCTGCCGGCAGACACGGCGGCGCACCTCCGCGGCCGACCGCGAGCTCGTGCGCTGGACTCAGCAGCTGGTAGGCGTCGGCGAGGTCGGCCGTTTCCCGTTTCCTTCACCCGCGCCGCCATGGCGGTCTGCAAGCTGTAAGCGCTCAAGGCCCTCGGCCGTATGGGAATGACGTTTTCTACGGTGCCTACGGTGCCACTGACGAGCCAGAGTCGCTGGCCACCATTGACCGGGCGCTGGAGCTGAGGCCGCTCCGGCCAGAACCGCGCACGCGGTGAGCGCGAGCACGACGACCAGAGCGTGCCGAACGCCGCGCGGATCGCGAGGGTCGGGCACCTCGGCCAGACGCTCCAGCAGGCCCGGGATCTCCTCGGGCAAGGCCCCGGGATGCTCGCGGAGTTGGTCAAAGGGAGGCGGGCTCGGCAATGATGCGTCGGCAGGCACGGTCTTCCACCCGGATCACGGGGCGTCGGGAACCCCGATCTTGGAAACCTCGCGCCTGGCACGTTCCCAGACCGCCGTTAACCTGACAGTTCGTCATGAATCGGGCGTCAAGCGACTAGGGCGAAGCCCTGTCTTCACGCCCGCCCTGGGCACGTCATCCGCCCGCGGCGCCCTCGGCCTCCCAGCGCAGCAGGTCACCCGGCTGGCACTCGAGCACCTCGCAGAGCGCAGCAAGCGTCGCGAAGCGCACCGCCTTGGCGCGGCCGTTCTTGAGTACCGCCAGGTTGGCGGGCGTGATGCCTACGCGGTCCGCGAGCTCGCCCACGGACATCTTCCGCCTGGCCAGCATCACGTCGATGTCGACGGCGATCGGCATCAGATCACCTCGTCCAACTCGGCCTGCATCTGCGCCGCTTCGACGTCGCGCGCGACGGCCTGGGCGAGCAGCATCCGCAGCACGAGCACGATGAGTGCGACCCCCAGGATGGCCAAGCCGACTCCGCCCATGATGACGGTGACGCCCGGGTCGTCCCGCTGGCCCGGCGCATTGAGGGCCGTGACCGCGAACCACACGAGGGCAGCCGCCACGATCGCGCCGATCACGCCGTCCACGTACCGGAAGGCGGCGTGGGAGAACACGGTTCCGCGTCGCACCATCGTCACCAGCCGCCATACGCAGACCAGGGCGACCTGGGCCGACACCATGCCCAGGATCGTGATCAAGCGCAGGGGGGTCAGCGGGAGCGACCCGTCCTCCGGGTCGCTCCCGCTGGCCAACGCCCACACCATCAATGCCTGTACGAACACGGTGCCGGTGAGCACCACCGCGAGCACGGCGCGCAGCGCACGCACTGTCAGCTTCCCCACGACCCATCCTTCCATCGAATTGCGATGGGAATCTATCGAATTTCGATAGATGAAGCAAGGGCCGAGTCGGAGGGTGGGCTGCGGATTCGCACCGTGACGGGACGCCAGGCGGCGGTTGCGCTAACAGTCTTGATCTTGTCGAAGTCGGCCTCGCTTGAGCACAAATCGGACGCCACCCGACTACGCCGAAGCCGTGCTTCATGGATAACGACGGTCGCGCTCCGTGGGACTACGAGTCAAACCGGGGCTGGCTAGCTCAGCGTCTTCAGCGCCGCCGCGTCGTACGGCTCCAGCTCCTCAATCCGGTCCCCCAGAATCTTCGCCGCCCACTCCGGGTCCTGGAGCAGGGCGCGACCGACGGCGACCAGGTCGAACTCGTCGCGCTCCAGGCGGTCGAGGAGGTTGTCGATGCTGCCGACCTCGGCGCCCTCGCCCGCGAAAGCGCGGATGAAGTCACCGTCGAGGCCGACCGAGCCGACGGTGATGGTGGGCCTGCCGGTGAGCTTCTTGGTCCAGCCCGCCAGGTTAAGGTCCGAGCCTTCGAACTCCGGCAGCCAGTAGCGGCGGGTGGAGGCATGGAAGGCGTCGACGCCGGCCGCTGCGAGCGGGGTCAGGATCGCCTCCAGCTCCTCCGGTGTCTCGGCGAGCCTCGCGTCGTAGGCTTCCTGCTTCCACTGCGAGTAGCGGAAGATCACAGGGAAGTCGGGCGAGACGGTCTCGCGGACCGCGGCCACGATCTCTGCCGCGAATTTCGTACGGGCCACGGGGTCGCCGCCGTAGGCGTCGGTACGGCGGTTCGTCCCCGCCCACAGGAACTGGTCGAGGAGGTAGCCGTGGGCTCCGTGCAGTTCGACGCCGTCGAAGCCGATTCGCTCGGCGGCCCCGGCGGCATCGGCAAAGGCGCCGATGACATGGTCGAGGTCGCGCTGGGTCATCGCCTTGCCGGCGCCCTCGGTGCCGTCGACGCGGATGCCGGAGGGGCCGACGGCGGGGGCGTCGGCGAAGGGCGGGTCGCCCTGCTTGCGCACCATGCCGATGTGCCACAGCTGCGGCACGATCGTGCCGCCCGCCGCGTGAACGGCGTCGGCGACCTTCGCCCACCCCGCCAGCTGCTCCTCACCGTGGAACCGCGGCACACGGTCGCTCTGCCCGGCCGACTCGTGGCCGACGTATGTCCCCTCGGTGACTATCAGGCCCACACCCGCAGCGGCGCGACGGGCGTAGTACGACCGCACGTCCTCACCGGGGACACCGCCCGGGGAGAACATGCGGGTCATCGGCGCCATCACGATGCGGTTCGGGACGGTCAGGCCGTTCAGCGCGATAGGCCGGGACAGGGTCTCGGCCGCGCGGGAGGCGGGGGACGCAGTGACGGTCACGGTGGTGCTCCTCGCAGGTACTTGAAAACCTTGATACTTGAGAACTTCAGGCAATGAGGAGACGGTAAATGTAGATATTTGAGGTAGTCAAGTTTCCTGGGTAGAGTGACCCCCATGACAGGACCTCCCCGCGTCGACACGGCCCAGCTCATGGAGCTGCTCTCGGTGTCGCTCGGCGCCTACTACGGCGACTTCACGGTCGCGGCGGCGAGTGAGAACCTCACAGCGAGCCAGGGCAAGGCGCTGACCGTTTTGCGCCGGGGACCCACCGCGATGCGGGCACTGGCCGACACCTTGACCTGCGACGCCTCCAACGTGACCGGGATCGTCGACCGGCTGGAGAAGCGCGGCCTGGTGCGCCGCGAGGCCGGCGCCTCCGACCGGCGCGTCAAGAACGTCGTCCTCACGGCCGAGGGCGAGCGTGTCACCGACGCGATTCGTTCGAAGATGCGCGCCACACAGGATGGCCTGGACAGGCTCAGCGACCAGGACCGGGACTGCCTGTACGCCCTGCTGGAACGAGTTTTCGTCTCCCAGCCCCCCGCCTGATCGGGGTGACCTGCGGCCGACCTTGTTGAGCGGAAGTACGACTTCCGAGCCGACGTCTACGTGTTCGTCGTCCACGAGGCCCGTATATACGCTGCCGGTGACGCGCGGGCGCAGTGGACGTTCTACGTCCTGAGCCGAGCCCAGATCAAGGCCACGCCACGCGAGTTCGGGACCAAGCGCCGGCGACGCTTCAGCGCGTCCGCACGGCTGCCAACACAGTGGCCTACGAGGCGCCGGCCGCTGCGGAGCGAAGTCGGCAGGTGGTACATGCAGGCCGCCGGACGACGCACGTCTCGCTCACCGATTGGTTCGGCGAGATGATCTTGGCCTCGGTGGACACGCAGACGATTCGGATAGCCACCGCCCAGGATCCGCGGCTCCATCAGCAATGAAGACAGTTGGTCAGCGGTGGATTGGCGAAGCAAATCCACCGCTTCCTTAGCAATAACGACGAGCAGTAGCGGTCGGTTGTATGGCACTTCCGTCAGCCGGCGGGTCGCCGGTTCGACACGATGGTTCGGCGGTGGCGGCGAGCAGGGCGGTGTCGTCGTCGACCCGGTCGGGGGTGTTCAGCAGCTCCAGGGCCCGTTCGGTGATCTGCTGGGGGTCGGTGCGGGCGGCGGCGGGCAGCGCGCCGCAGGTCTGGCAGAGGGCCGCCAGGCAGCCGTCCAGGTCCAGTGCCCGGTTTTCCACCAGGCCGTCGGTGTACAGCAGCAGGCTGGTGCCGGGCGGGAACGCCACCTCGCGGTCGACCGGGGTGCTGCCCAGTCCCAGCGGCAGTGCCGGGGGCAGCTCCAGGTAGGCGGTGTCGGCGGCTACCAGCAGGGGCGGCAGGTGCCCGCTGGCGGCGTAGCGCAGGCGGTGGCGGTGTGGGTTGTAGACCGCGTACAGGCAGGTGGCGAAGCGTTCGGTGGCGAGCGATTGCAGGTAGGCGTCCAGCCTGGCCAGCACCTGGGCCGGGTCGGCGCCCTCCATCGCGAGGCTGTGCAGGGCGGAGCGGAGTTGGCCCATCACGATGGCGGCCTCCACGTCGTGGCCCATGACGTCGCCGATGGCCAGCCCCACGGCACCGTCGGGCAGTGCGAGCACGTCGTACCAGTCGCCACCGACCTCGGCGCCGCGGTTGCTGGCCCGGTAGTGGGCGGCCAGGCGCACCCCGGGCGCCTGGGGCAGGCGGTGGGGCAGCAGGGCGCGCTGCAGGGTCAGGGCGAGGCGGCGCTCGTTGTGGTACCGGGTGGCGTTGTCGTAGGCCAGGGCCAGGCGGTGGGCGAGGTTCTCCAGATACTTGTGTTCGACCGCGGAGTAGTCGGTGTGCCGGACCAGTACCAGGGCCCCCAGTGTCTGGTCGTGGGCGTGCAGCGGCAGGGCCAGCACGGCGGGGGGCGGCGGGTGCGGGCCGGCTGGGGCCGGGGCGGTGCCGTTGATCGCGTGGGTGGCGGCGGTGGCCAGGGCCTCGCGGTCAAGAAGGGGGGTGCCAGCGATGTATGCCGGGAGTGACTGTGCCGGGGCGGGTGCCGCGGCGGCGAGATGGATGCTGATCTGGTCGGCGAAGTCGGGCAGCAGGATCTGGCCGGCAGTCTGCAGTATCCGGTCCGGGTCGAGGGTGGCGGACAGCCGCAGGCCCGCGTCGGCCAGGGAGGCCAGCACGGCCAGCTGGTTGCGGGTCTCGGTCAGGACCTGTTCGCGCAGTCGGGACAGCTCCAATCCGGTGCGGACGCGCGCCAGCAGCTGGCGCGCGGAGAAGGGTTTGGCCAGGTAGTCGTCGGCGCCGGCCTGCCGGCCCTGCACGGATTCCTCCTCGCCGGCGCGGGCGGTGAGCAAGACGATGGGCAGGCGGTTGGTGCGCGGGTCGGCGCGCAGCGCCCGGACCAGCTCGAAGCCGTCCATGCGGGGCATCATCACGTCGCTGAGCACCAGCTCCACCGGCTGCGCCAGGGCCATCTCCAGGGCGGCCCGGCCGTCGGCGGCGAGCAGCACGTCGTAGTCGGGCTGCAGGAGTTGGGTGAGGTAGGCGCGCATGTCGGCGTTGTCGTCGACGACCAGCAGGCGGGCCCGGTGGGGGCGGTCGGTTTCGTGCGGACCGGGGCCGTGGGGGGCATCGTGGGTCGCGGGAGCGTGCGGGCTACGTGCTGCGGGGGTGGCCGGGGCGGGGCCGGCCGCCAGCCAGCCCAGCGCCTCGTCCACATAGGCCGCGGCGCGGCCGGGCCGGCCGCCTCCTCCTTCCCTGGGAGTTTCCCCGGGGGATCCGGCGCCGGCCGCGGGCGGGTCCGGGCGGGGCCGGTGGGCGGCGGCGAAGGGGAGATTCACGGTGACGTTGGTGCCCTGGCCGAGCCGGCTGTCCACGCCGACGGTGCCGCCGTGCGCTTCCACCAGGTCCTTCACCAGCACCAGACCGAGGCCACTGCCCTCGTGGGAGCGGGAGCGGGCGCCGCGGACCCGGTGGAAGCGCTCGAACAGGCGCGGCAGCTCGTCCGCGGGGATGCCGGTGCCGGTGTCGGCCACGGTCAGCCGGGCCCGGTCGCCGGCCGCAGCCAGCTGCACCCGGGCGCCGCCGGTGAAGGTGAACTTCAGGGCGTTGCTGAGCAGGTTGAGGATGATCTTCTCCCACATCTCCCGGTCCAGGGACACCGGCTTGGGCAGCGGCGGGCAGTCCACCTCCAGCGTCAGCCCGGCCGCCTCGAAGGCGGAGCGGAACACCCCGGCCAGCTCGGCCGTGGCACCGGCGAGGTCGACCGGCTCGAGGGCCGGGCGCATCTGCCCGGCCTCGGCCCTGGCGACATCCAGGAGGGTGTTGACCTGCTTCAGCAGGCGCAGGGCGCCGCGCTCGGCCAGCTCCAGTTGCTCGCGCCGCTCGGGCCGGTCCTCGTCGGCCAGGGCCTGCTGGAGCGGGCCCAGGAGCAGGGTGAGCGGGGTGCGGAACTCGTGGCTGACGTTGGCGAAGAAGGTGGTCTTGGCCCGGTCCAGCTCGGCCAGCGCTTCCGCCCGCCGGCGCTGCTCGTCGTGGGCGAGCGCGGCCGTCAGCGCCCCGGCAACAGCGGCAGCGAGCACCTCCAAGAAGTCCCGGTAGGCTCCGGCCGGCGGGAAGCAGGGGTTGACGCCCACCACCAGGACGCCCTCCACCTGGCCCGCACAGTCCAGCGGCAGGGCCAGCGCCTGCTCGACCGGGAGCCGGGAGGCCGCGGCGTGCTGCCCGGCCGTGTTGCCGCCGGTGAGCGCGGCGGCCGGCAGCGTGGTCGGGGCACCGTCGGCGACCACCTGCGCCAGCCGGGCCTCGACCTCCGCCCCGGCGGCCTCGGCCGCCGGCCGGAGTCCGGCGCAGGCCGCCAGCCGCAGCGTCCCCGGCTCGGAGGCCAGATACAGGCCCAGGAACGGGATCTCCTCGGGATAGGAGTCCAGCACCTCCGCGACGACGCGGGCGACCTCGCCCGGGGTGGGCAGCCCGGCGGTACGGGCGCCGGTCTCGCTCAACAGGCGCAGTCGGCGCTCGCCCAGTACCCGGCCGGTGGTCTCGGTGATGATCTGCAGCACACCGCCGGCGGTGCCGTCGTCCAGCAGCACGGGCTGGAAGGCGGAGTCGAAGTAGCACTGTTCCGGAAAGCCGTGGCGCTCCATGATGAGCGGCTCATCGGGGATCAGCAGGGGCTTGCGGGTATCGGTCACATAGTGGAAGTGGGAGCTCACGGGGTGGACCCAGACCTCGGGGAACACATCCTTGTAGGGCCTGCCGAGCGCCCAGGGGTGTTTGGCACCGACAATGGGTGTGGAGCCCAGGTTGTACAGCGTGGCGAATTCGCGGCCCCAGTACAGAGCCATTCCGTGTTCAGAGGTGAGCATGAGGCGCAGGGTGTCCACCAGGGGCCCCGGCCAGGACTCGGGGGGCCCGAGCGGCGTCGCCGCCCACTCGATCCCGGCCAGAAGCTCGCCGAACGCGCCGGCCTCGGCGAACATCCGGGCCGCCGCGGTGCGCGGGTCATCGGGCCGGGTCATCGAGAAAATCCTCCTGGCGCCTTTGTGATCCGCCCGCGCCCTCCCAAGGCTGCCGACGGCCACTCGCTGCGGACCTTCCGGGGCAGATCGGACGCCGGATCCGACGGTTCTGGCTACGCTCCTGCCAGAATTGAAAGGTTAAATAATCAAAACTGTGATTTGCCCAGTAGTGTACGCTTGCAGCCGCACGCGGACGGCGGCGATCTTCGACTCGCAGATCCTGTGGGCGGCCGACACCGTCGGCGCCGACGGTGTCGGCAGGGACGGCGGGGAAGAAATGTGATGCGTGCTGCTACGGTCGCCACCTTGTCGCATCTCCCGATGACCCTGTCGGCACCAGCCGATGCCGCGGCGAGAGCCGCCCGTGCTGGCCAGGCGCCGCCGGGTGATCGCGGCGCATTTGTCCGGCAGTTCGCGGCCGCGGATGGTGAAGGTGAGGATCCGTCGGTAACCATCGGCAGGGGACCACGATCCCTGCAGCTCTGTTTGCATGTCTCTCGCACCGGCTGCGGGTCAGTCGGCAAGGGCAGCGCAACTCGGGTGTTCCGCCAGGCCACCTGGCGATGGACGTTCACAGGGTCCCGTCGGGCCTCGCCCGTCGGCGCCCAGTGATATTCGATGGACAACCAGTTGGTCCTGGGGGATTGTCACGTCGTGACATTCGACGAATCCGTGGACCGGCCTGCGCTCTCTTTGAGCAGTCTTGAGGTCTCCATTGCAGCCGACCTTGTCTCGTCCCCTCTGGTGGTCTACGGCAACTGGCCCCGGAACAGCGATGCCTGGGACGAAGACGGCGATGACGGGGACTGGGACAGCCTCGACAGGCCACCGGTCGAAGGTCTCTACTTCGAGACCGACGAATGGGAAAACACCGGGAAGTACGGCGATCTGGGACGATTGACCTTTGACAGGTTGCACGCGATCAGAGTGATCCGCGAGGAAGGGCTGCCCTATCCGTATTCGCCGCAGCCGGGCTGCTGGGTTTACGTCGTGAACGAATCGCCCTGGCTGGCGGAGCACCACCGACGCGTCATGGACCGCTACGGACGATCCCTGCTGGAGACGTCCCAGCACTATGTGTTCAGGTTTCACGACGAGTACGTGGAGGCCATCGCCGAGGGAATCTGGCTGGACCGCGTCCGCCGGGACGCCCCCTTCACCGAACCCCTCTGGCACCCGCAGACGCCCTTCGGACTGGATCTGCCTGCCGAGCGATTCGTTTCGGCGTCCGGTATCGACTGTGAGCTGAGACGGTCCCCGCGCCCGGACAGCGATCTCGTCCGTGATGCACAGTACTGCTCTCAGCGGGTCTTCCAGGTGAACGTCCTCGACGGATGCTCCTACGAGCTGGCCTCGATCTGGATCCGGAACCTCGACGGCGTCCTCAGGTCCCATGTCATCTTCTCCAGTGCGCCCGGGGTCGTGGTCGCCAGAGTGGAAGGTTTCGCCCAGCCTTCCGACTTCGCCGAACACTGGGAGCGTGAACTCGCGGAACTGGCTGAGTGCAGTCGTCAGCCGGGCAAGTAGAAGGCCGTGACGAGGAGCGTTGCACGGGTCGATGGGCCAAGACCGTCATACCGGACCGTCCCGGCAACGCCGTTGTCCGGCTGTCGAGAACACCATGGCGGTCACAGCCGCGGCCAGGATTGTCGACGTACTCCTTTGAGTGCTCCACCAAGTACACCTTGGCTCCCCACCCATAGGCCGCTCGCCTGCGAACGGGCGCCATACAGGAGGGGCAGCCCGATGGCCAGCCAGGATCAGGGCCGGGGCGGGTCGTCCAGCATGGGCGCAGCTCATCGCAGAGCGACGCCGCAGGCGCCCTTGACGAGCCGTCACCGGGTGCGAGCAGTTGAGGTGCCAGGGACTGACGGGCCGCACCGGCCGGCGCTTTCGGGCGGTCCCGGGCGTAAGACACTGGGACCGCAGCACTCAGTGCAGCCTAGTCCTCGAGCATGTCGGTGGTGTTGTACTGGTCGTGCCTGATCCGGAAGGCTTTCAACTCTTCGCGGCTGCGCTGTGAGTACTTCTCCACCTTCTCGAAGTACTCCTCCCTGGAAGCTCCCGGTGTGAAGAGCAGCAGAAACGACACCGGGTCGTCGCTGTCGTTCTGGAAGGCGTGGAGCCCGCCGGGCGGTACGTAGAGGAAGTCTCCCTCGCCTCCTGTGACCCAGCGTTCGCCGTTGTAGAGGCGGACCTCGCCGGACAGGACGTAGAAGGACTCGGAGATCGTACGGTGGAAGTGTTCCCTGGCGCCCATGGTCTTCGGCGCCATGTCGATCTTGTACAGGCCGAACTCGCCGTTGGAGTTCTCCTGCTTTGCCACGTAGCTGATGTTGGTGCCGCCCGAGCCGGTGTCGGGCTGCGGGGGTGCAGGTCGGAACAGCGCGCTGGCCTGGCCCCTTTCGCCGAGGTAGCGGGGCTCTGGGTAGGACATGGCGACTTCCCAATTCGTGAGTAGGTGGTTCCAGGCCAGCGCTTTGAAGGACTGGTGGGAGCCAGGCAGACTCCGACCTATGGCTTCACGTCGAGACGCACGAGCGCGCCGATCTCGACCAACTGGTCCGGTAGTGCCAGGTCGGAGACACCCATGACCGTGCTGGTGGGCCGGTGCTCCCCGAAGTACTCGGCGTGAAGGTGTGCCGTCGTGTCGAAGTTCTCCCGCAGGTTCCTCACCAGCACCGTGCTCTCCACGATTTGGCTGCGCTCGGCCCCGAAGTGCTCCAGCACCAGGTCCAGATTGGCCAGCGTGGTTTTGACCTGGAGCTCGAAGTCGCCGGCACCTACGAAGTTGCCGTCACGATCATGGGACACCTGCCCAGACACGTACACCGCGTCACCGACCTGGATTGCCTGGCTGTATCCGTAGAGCGACTCCCACGGCATACCAAAACCGAATCTCTTCGCCTGAACAGGCATGACTCACTTCCTGGTGATACGACGCATGGCGCTGCCGGTTACGGACAGTCCTCTTTCGAGGAAGAAGTTATGCCGTGATTACTGAGGAAAGCCTGGGACATGCCGTACCAGGGCCGGGCTTTAAGGCAGGCATCATGCAGCACCCCACTGAGTCGCCCCGATCGACCGGACCGCGGAGCCGGTCCGCCGGAGGCTGCGCGCTCCTTCAGCAAACCTTCTCCTTCCGAAGATCGCTCTGTGGAGCCGCTCGAACCCCGAAGGGTCTTCATAGGCCCCTTGGGGGCGCGCTGGCGCCATCCCCCACCAGCTCGAAACCCAGGTGAAGTAGGCGAACCCCAGCAAGATCAATCTCACCGGGATTTCCTGTCCCTCGACGACTCACACCCTGTCGTGGCCCCCACACTCAACAAGCGGGCGGCTGGGTCCTGGGTGGATCGCTCGACCGAGTGGGGAACGAAGAGCAGGGCTGGCCGTTTTCAAAGAGCCTCATCAAAGCTTCCTACTGCGGTTGCGTGGGGGTCCGGAGTGGGATCGAGCTGCCTTCGGGCCGAACGGCCGCCGAGGCCGGCATCACCGACGCGGCGCTCGTCTTCCTGATCGTGCCCGCCGACTCCGCCCTGGGGGCTGTTCCTCTGAGGCGTTCGGGTCGCGCAGCGGCGCAGTGAGCCGTCGCCGTGGGACCTGTCGATCTGCGGCACGGACAACAGGCTCAGGGCATGCTGACCGACCGGGACGTGGTGGTGAAGGTCCTTGGTGCCGGCAAAGACCCCGCCCAGACCAAGGTTGGTGTGCCGGCCCAGGGCGAAGCGGTCACCATCGGCGCCGACGACGACGCCAACGAGATCCTGCGCACCATGGCCGCCCACAAAGCGCGCCGCCTGCCCGTCATCGACGGGCACGACCTGGTCGGCATGGTCGCCCTCGCGGACGTCGCCGAAGCCCTGCCAGACACCAAGGTGGGCGACGTCCTGGACTCCATCTCCACGGGCTGACAACGACCTCGGGTGCGCACTACCTGGTCCTGCGCCGACACCGGCGTCCCGCGGCATCCGGCCTCCGCGGTGTCAGGGCTCGTGGCCCAGCGAAGGCACGGAGCGTCCGGACCATCCACCGATCGTTCGTGCCCCCAATACCCCCTCTACCGCCACCGCGATGGCCCCACACCATCAACCCCCACCTGATCGTCTCCGAGCACACCGCCCAAGAACGAGAAGCCCGCCAGCCCCCACTGGCTCGGGGATCAGTCGGCGAGACCGCGTCACGCTCAACCGGATCCGGATGGACCGACAGCTCGAAGAGGCACTCGCCCACGGGCCCGACGCCCTCCACCTGGCCGCCCTCTTCGGCATCAGCGAACGCGCCGCGACCCGCTACACCAACGATGCCAAGGCATTCCTCGAGTCCCCACTCGAACAGAACCAGTAGCCCCGCCCGGCCGGGTTGGTCGGCGCTACCGGCTGATCAGCGGCAGCACGGGGAAGGTGTGGCTCTGCCAGATCAAGCGAGAGGGCTCTTCCGGGTAGGCAGTGACAGCCGGCTGGGTGTCGAAGAGCTGAACGAGGCGTTGACCGGTGTCGTACGCGGGCCAGCCGGGGTCGCCGTGGGCGGCGAACGAAGCCCATGCGGCGCGCATCCGGGCGGACAGGGCCTCTGCCTCCGGGGAGGGCGCTTCGCCGATCAGCATGGCAGGCTGGCCGCGGTCCAGGTTACCGAAGACGAGTGGTACGTCGAGGCCGTGGCAGGCGCCGAGGGCGCCGCCCATGCCCGGGGCCGGCCAGGCCAGCTCGTAGACATGCGCGCGGCCGCCGGCAGCCGTCTGGGCCTCGGCGAGGTGGAGCGACGGCATGCGGAACAGCCAGTCGGAGTGGACCAGTTCGTACAGCTCGCCCGGGCCCGCCGCCGGGAAGGCGTCGCGGTAGCGGCGTGCGCCGTCCGGGCCGGGTGCGAAGACATGGAGGGCGTTCGCCGCCTGCTCCTCGCTCACCTCACCGAGCAGACCGTTGATGGCGGTGAACAGGCGCTGCTCGTCGCGGGTGTGGCCGACGAGGAGTTCGATGTCTCGGCCGGCGCCGTCGGTCAGGGCCTGCCACGGTGTGACGGCCAGGACCTCGCCGTCGACGACGGGCGAGAAGGGGATCGTTCTGTGCGCGGGCCGGCCCCAGCGTTGCGCCCACTGGTCCATCTTGGCGCCGACCGTGTCACCGGCGGCGGACAGCTGGTGTGGGGCAACACCGGACAGGTCGGCCACCGTGGGCCGCAGCCCCAGCTCGGCGGCGCAGGCGGCAGTGATGTCCGCGGCAAGCTCCGGCGAGAAGAACGTGCCCGGCACACTCTGCGCGACGGCCCGGCGGAAGAGCCCGGCCGCACGGTCCATCGCCAGCAGCGCGGCGACCGATCCCCCACCCGCCGACTGCCCGAAAACCGCGACCCGGTCAGGGTCGCCGCCGAAGGCCCGGATGTTGTCGCGCACCCACTCGAGAGCGGCGACCTGGTCGAGCAGACCCCGGTTGGGAGGAGCCCCCTCGATCTGCGCGAAGCCCTCGATACCCACGCGGTAGTTGAACGTCACCACGACGACGCCACCGTCCCGCGCGAGCCGACCACCGTCGTACTCGGGGAGGCCGGACATGCCGATCACGTAGGCACCGCCCTGGATCCACACCATCACCGGCAGCCCCGCGCCCGGGTCGGGTTCGGGCGACCAGACGTTGACCGTCAGCCAGTCGTCGCCCGCCGCGTCCTCCGACAGCGCGTCCATGCCGAAATGCCCGCCTTGCGGGGGCGGCGGGCCGTACGAGAAGGCCTCCCGCACCCCGCTCCAGCCCCCTACCGGTCGCGGCGCGGCGAAGCGCAACATGCCGACCGGGGGCTCGGCGAACGGGATGCCACGGAAGACCGCCACACCCGCCTCCCGGATGCCGCGCAGCCTCCCGGCCGCCGCGCGGACTTCGGGCCGGGACCCGGACGGCTTGGACTCGGCAACGGTCATCACAACTTCCCCTCAAGCAGGAAGAGAGGGCTCGCGGCGGCCCCGGACCCTGCGGATCATCCACCGCGGTTGGATGCCGCGCCAGCGATTTACGGATGACTCGGACTGCTGGAGTCGGGCATCCGCCGTCTTGATCGTCTGTGTGCGTCGCGCGCACCGACGAGGTGACGCCCCGCTCCTCCCGCTCTACGCTTGTCAGGGGTACCGAAGAGGCCTCACGGGGTGATGGTGGATGCTCGACCTCTCCTCCAGGCTGTCGGACGTCCCGGCCGTACGCGGTCGGGCGCCCTGGCCCGGTCACGAGTACGTCAAGGGCTGGGGCGTGTTCGGGCTGCCCTTCGACTCGGGCCATGTACTGGCCCTGCGCGTCTTCCCCGAGAGCAGTTTCGGGCCCTACCGCACGGTGTGGCATCGCGACCCGAGTGGCCGCTGGTCGATCCACGTCGACGGGCCACGACTCGATACGGCATGCCCCCGGTACTACGGGGCCGCCTGTGACCACACGGGACACGCCCCCATCGGGCTCGCCTGGACGGGCCCGACTTCCCTTCACGTGACGATGGACGCGCCCCCGCTGGACTGGACCCTCACTGCTTCCTCGAGTCCCCTCCTCGGTCTTCTCAACAGGTTCGGCTCCGCGCTGCCGCTCTCCACCTGGCGTCGTCCTTCCCTGGTCCGGGTCCGTGAGCGGCTGGCCTACGCGCTGGGAATGGGCCACCTGCAACTGTCCGGCGTGATGCCGAGCGGCCACAGGGGAACGCTCATGCCGGAGCAGATGTACTTCGTCGACACATCCCGGGCCACGCTCGACGGCGTCGACCTGGGCCTGCCCCTCCGGCTCCGGGAAAACCCACGGATCGGCGACGTCCCGCTGCCGACCCGCGGCGTCCTCGCCATCGGCGGAGCGGCCTGGGAGATCCTGGACCAGGCCGCATACGAACGCACCCGGGCCGAGACCGCGAACCCGCAGTAGGGGCGGGCGCGCCGGGCACCGCGGGACCTCGACGGTGGTCCGATGCGGCTGCCTTTGCCGCAGGCTCCTGTGCCCACCTGGCCTCCCGAGACTCCTTCGGCATCTACGCAGAGGATGACGGTCCAGCCGCTAGCGAAAGGCCTGCCAGCTGGCTTGGCCCTCGATACCGGTGGACCGGCAGGGCGTGGTCGTACGAGTAGATGTTGAAGCAGGAGACTGGCCCCGCATCGTGTGGGCTCGAAGAGCGATGCGGAAGAAAATTGGTTCTCGTCGCCCCCACGGTGTCGGTGGGCGAGAGTCGTCCCCGTCCACCAGCCGGTAAGGCGACACCTTGCAGACTGCGGCGGGTTTTCGCGGTAGCGGGGGCGGAACGAGGATGTATTTCGACCTCGGCCGGTCCTTCCCCCTGTATACCCGGTAGCGGTGCCTGTTCGTCGAGGAACCATCCTCGACGAACAGGCCCTCGCCACCGGCGCGCGCCTGCTCCGGAGCCGTCACCGAGAGCCCGCGCCCGCCGCAGACCGCACCGTTGACGAGCCCCGCACCGCAGCGGGGCCCACGGTGCGTACATCGAACTGCGGGGACGACGCGGTCACCCGACTGCCGGGGATACCGCCCCGCAACCGAAACGCTGCGGTCGTACGGAGGCAGAAGGCGCCTGCCCGCTCCCGGAGACCGTCAATGTCCGGGTCACCACCTCACAGCACCTCATGGCGCGGTGGTCACCACCTGCCCCGGGCGACCAGAGGTGCTCGTCCGTTGTAGGTGGCGGTTACGGGAGGACGTAGGTGCCGCACTTGATTGCCACCCAGGCGCGGGTACCGCGGTGATTCACGGGAAGCCAGGTGCTGTACGACCGGCCGCCGGTCGTACAGGTGTAGCTGCCGCCCTGAATCGCGCCGCTGCAGTTGGAGATCCAGCAGTTGATCGAGTCGTGCCCGCTCGAACCCGGGCAGCTGCCGTTGCGGTTGTACAGAGTCCGCAGGAGGGATGACGAACTGGTCGCTCCTGAACGAACATTGAGCTTGCAGTAGACCATGTCGGGTGCGGCGTAACCGGTGGCGGATGCGGACGCCTTTGCGAATGTGGCCGAGGCGGGAGCGGCGGTGGCGGTGCCGGCCATGCCCACGACGGCGAGCAGAATTCCGGAGACGAGAGCCAGGAGGCGCGTGACGCGCAACGAATCGGTCCTTTCGGTCAGTTGTACTCCCGGGTCGACGGGGAGTCGGGACCGGACACGCCTCGACCGAGGGCATCCCCGCCGAGCTGAGAATGGTGATGGATGCGCGCGGCCGCGCAAAGCCCCCATGCCCCCGTGACCCGGTTACCTCCCTGAAGGGAGGTCATGATCATATATCTACGTATGTGTTCACGTGGATTCGATCCATAGCTCGGAAAGCCGATCAGGCACTGTCACGCGCCTGAACACGGGCCGGCCCGCAGCCGCGATACCGCCCGTGGCTCCGAACAGGACGATCACGGCTCACCTCAGGCGGTACAGAGGTAGAGGGCCCAGAGCGCTGAATCGCCGTGCCTCATGCGTGCCCGATGCAGCGCCGAAGGTGACGAGGACGCCGCGGAAGCAGCCCACCCGGAGGTGGGCGCGTCAAGGCCGGCCCTGCCATCAGCTGCCCCGTCGCCACCCATCCCTACAGGGCGAGCCTCGCCCCCGAGACGCGCATCGATGCGCGCACGCAGCTCAAGCGCGTCACCTCGCAGCCCCTGGCGGGCGCCGAGGCGCTGACCAGGGTGCCTTGTGCAGGAGAAGGGGTCTGGGGAGCGGATAGCCCGGACGGTTGAGTCAGTGGACCGCAGGCGCGGTCGAATGTTGCCGTTCGGGCTCACGGATGAGCTGCGCGGGTGCGCTCCGCTGCCGGAATATCGGCCGGTGGAGGGCGGTTGGAGGCGGGGAACTCAACCGCATCCCGGAGCACGGCGGATGTCGACCCGGGCTGATCCTGGAGCACTCCATGGCCCGTTCGTTCCTCTTCCTCCTCGGCAGCGCCCGCGCGGACGGCAACACCGAACTGCTTGCCCGTACGGCGGCGGAACAGCTGCCGGACGACACCGAACAACGGTGGCTGAACCTGGCGCAGCTCCGTCTGCCCGACTATCACGACGCGCGCCACGCGGCGGGCCCTTGGCCGCTGGAGGAGAGCGACGAGGCATTGCTGTGGGAGGCGACGCTGGCTGCCACCGACGTTGTGATCGCCTCACCGCTGTACTGGTACTCCGTGTCGTCCTCCACCAAGCGCTACCTCGACTACTGGTCGAAGTGGCTGTCCACCCCGGACCCCCGCTTCAAGGAGAAGATGGCCGGCCGCACCCTTTGGGGCGTGGCGGCCATGGCACACCGCGAGGAAGTCGTCGCCGAGCCACTGGTCCTCACCCTGCACCACACCGCGGCATACATGGGCATGCGATTCGGCGGCGTACTGCTCGGCAACGGCTCCCGGCCCGGCCAGGTACTCACCGACGAACGGGCGACCGCCCAGGCCAAGACGTTCTTCGCCCAGAAGGCGCCCCTCGCCCGATTCCCTTACGACAAGGAGTGACAAGGCAAGGGACGGCACCTCTGCCGTACCCGACTGCCGAGCCCGGCACCGGCTCCGCCGCGAACCCGACGGCCACGTCCGAAGGCGGCGAGGCCACGTGATCGTACGCCCGATCGGCTGTGCAACTGATCTGGCGAACCACGACGCAGCCCCTTCGACACGGGCCGGACTGGTGGGACCATAGCCGGACGGGCCGATCGGCGGTCGGTTTCACCTCTCCTGGGGCACCCATGAACATCCGGCTCCCATTCCGAATCCTCGCCGCAGCCACCTTGGCCGGCCTGACACTCACGTCCTGCGGCGGTTCCGGCGAGTCCGCGCGCACATCAGGTTCGCCGCCCGCCGCGTCGGCAACGCCCGAACCGACAGGCACAGCGCCCACACCCTCGCCGTCTCCTCCGGCCACCTCATCGGCCACGCAGGTCCCGGCCACGCCCAGTCCCAGCGGCACACCACCCCTGGGCTCCTGGAGCCTCCAGCCCGTGTGGCCGTTCACCACGCTCGCCCAAGCTCAGGCGTGGGAGCGTGCCTACCGCTCCGGCGGCCACCAGCCCTGGCATCTCGACCCAGCGCAGACCGCGCTGTCCTTCACCCGTGACTACCTGGACTTCACGGAGATCGACCGGATCACCTCGCGCACCGTGAGCGGTCGGCACGCCCGCATCGGCGTCGCACCGACGGGGCCAGAAGGCGGTACCGCGGCAGTGATTCACCTCGTGCGGTTCGGCGACGGCCCGAATGCCCCGTGGGAGGTCGTGGGCACCGACGACACGACGTTCTCCCTGACCACGCCAGCATACGGATCGCTCGTGCGCTCGCCGCTGGAGACGGGTGGGCGGATCTCCGGAGTGGACGAGAGCATCCGCGTCCAGGTGCGCCAGCCGTCGTCGACCGCGCCGCTCGGCACCTCACCGTGCTGCACGTCGGCGGGCGGCGACAAGCAGCCCTGGCACGTGACGGTGCCGTTCTCCGGCTCCCGGGACCCGGTGCTCACAGTTGTCGCCTCCACCGGTGGACACATCGCCGACGTCGAACGGTTCACCATTACGGCGGTGCGCACCGGCTGACGTCTCAGACCGAAGCACGGTGCCGCTCCCCGCCGCAGGGCGTCAGCGGTCCGGTGGCGGGCGCCGGCGAACTTCCCGAAGTCGCGGACAGGCTGAAGCTGATCAAACAGCTGCGGCTGTACGTCAGCGACCTTGCGCAAGCGCGTACTGCCGGCCATCTGATCAACAGTCCGGCTCTCGATGGTAGGACTTCCTTCACGGAAAGATGAGGGGGCGAGGCACAGCGTCGACGCAACAGTGAGGCACCCGAGCTATTCGACCTTGTGCTGGAAGAGTTGGGCCTGCTGGCGCTGGCCTCAGTCGATCTTGACAAGGCGCGCTGGACCGCGGCCCGTTGGTGGGCCCGCCAGATCGTGGCGCGCCAGCTCGATCCCATACTCGGAGCCAAGCTGATCCATCAGGAGACCGCAGCCGAACTCGACTACCCCGACGTGCTGCAACCCATCGCTGATCTGGCGACAGCAATCGACCTGCAGAACGATCAGCTTCCGGACCAGCAGCACCTCTGGGACGAGGTCACCTCCGCAGCACGAGACTTTCTCGCCACAGACGCGCACGTTGCGTACCAAGGGTGCCCCGGTCGGACTGGCGAACCGGCGCAGGCCCGCCCTGACCGAACTGGTGGCGGAAGAGGAATCGGGGCTACGCCTTCCACCTCAATCGCTACGGCCTGTACGCGTGGGACAAGGCCGGGGAACTGCGCGCCAAACTGGACACCGAGACCAAGGCCTTCAAGCCGCTGACCCACTTCACGCTCACCGCCTGCTCGCCCGCCGGTGACCTGCTGCTGGTCCACAACAAGCAGGTCCTGATCCTGCACGTGCCCGCCCCCGACGACCTCACCGGCCTCGCGGCCGCCGTCGAGGAGGCCCTGCGCGCGTACGCCCGGCAACGCACCGCCCTCAAGAAGCAGTGGACACCCGTCAACTGGCACTGGACCAAGACGTCTGCACCGGTCCACCGTCTCTGAGCTGACCGGCCGCACCTGTCCTTTGCCGACGAAGGTAGTCGACGTCGATCCGCTGACCACGGCGGACCATGTCCGTTGGCAGGGGCTTTGAGGCGGGCAGGCTGCCAACCGCAGTTCGCCCCAAGGCGTGAGAGGAAGAGGACAAACCCGTGGAGCCGCCCGCGAGCGCTTCGGCACGGTCCTGGACGGCTACTCGGACGCGGAGCTCGCGGTCATCGCCGACTACCTCCCCTGCGCGGCCGATGTGGGACGCGCCCAGGCCCGCCAACCGGGTAGCGGCATGCGGCTGTCCCCGGTAGAGGTCAGCTGTCCGGGGCGGCGTTCTGGCGGGCCTGCGCGGGCTGGACGGTGCCGCCGGGGAGCTTCGATCCGTCTTTCATGTTGAGCGTGCACATCACGTAGTGGAATCCGACATCCCAATGCGACTCGTCCAACCATCCTTGGACGGTACGCACGTCGTTTGTGTAGGCAGCCCCAAAATCGTTCGCGCACATGTTGGCGGCCTCGAACCCGGCGTTGATTTCCTTGAAGGTCATGTTCGACGGCGCCTGGACGAAGCCCACGATCTGCTCTTGGTGCGGCACGCCGCAGTCCGCAAGGAGCAACGAGTAGCCGTCCGGCACTTCCTTCGAGTTGAAGCAGTCGCCGATCGATGCGTTCCCTACGAGAAACTCGTCCCCGATCGCGCGGAAGCGGCCGACCGGCCCCCCGATCGGTGCGGTGTTGTTGGAGACCAGGCAGGGCATGGCCCGCACGCCTCGGTCCCAGCCTTCCTCACTCGGCGGAACGGCGTACGATCTTGCGTCCGCCATCCCGTCGACCGTGCTCTTGAGCAGAGCGCCGCAGACCGTGTTGCCGCCGCGCTCGGCATCCTCGACGGATGCGGGCAAGTGTGTCTCGACCACCTGACCGGTCGGGGCTCCCTTGGTGCAGTGCACGACCTTGAGCCGGGGCTCACCAACGAACTTCTTGCCCTGCCACCGGGCTGCGACACAGTCGCCGGGCTTGAGTTCTTTCGCCAGGCCCACGGCGGCGCCGTAGGGCAGAAGCGGCCCGGTCGGAGAGGGAGGCGGAGACTCGTCGCCGGAACCGTCCAGCAGAACCGCTCCGGCCCACAAGCCCGCGCCCAGGAGCACCACGGCCGACGAGGCAAGTGCGACGACCAGACGTCCCGGCAGCTTCCGGCGCGGCGGCGGACCGGAGTTGCCGGACGAGACGGGAACAGTCTCCCGGTTCTGCCAATCCGCGACGGTGAGCGGCTGACTGCGGCCATCGGATCCCGGCCCACCGGAGCCCGGCCCGTCGGGTTGTGGGCCCGATGTCCCCCCGCCGCCGGGCCGCAAAGCACCCCACACGCCGGCCGACTCCTCCGTCCTGGTGCGGCTGTCGGCGGCGGCGACCCGGGTGAGGATCCTCTTCGCCTCCTCGCCGGTCGTCCTCTCGGCCGGGTTCCGGTCCAGCAGTCCGTCGACGACCTGCGCCAGTCCCGCAGAGATGTGCTCGGGCAGTTTCGGTTCCTCGACCAGCGGTGCTGTCAACGCCGCGGCCTGGGTCTCCATGTCGTAAGGGCCTTTGCCGACCGCCGCGAAGTACAGCGTGGCGCCGAGGGAGAAGAGATCCGATTCCGGAGTCGGTTGTCCGCCTCGCACCCGTTCCGGAGCCAGATAGCCCGGGGTTCCCGCGATGCCCGAGGCGCCGGTGAGCCGCGGCTCCTGAGACGCCGTCGCGAGGGAGATCCCGTAGTCGGCGAGCGTCACCCGGGTGAAGTTCCTTGGAAGAGAAGCGTGAGGCGCGCGGCCACCGGGCGCGAGGAGGATGTTGGCCGGCTTGACGTCCCGGTGCAGGATCCCGAACTGATGCCCCTCTGCCAGCGCCTCCAGCACACCCAACCCCACGGCCGCGACCTCCGCGGGCGCCAGCGGCCCGTGCGCCTGCACGAAGGCCTCCAGATCCATAGCGCCGGGCACGTACTCCATCACGATCCACGGCAGACCGGCCTGCTCGACGATGTCATGGACCGTCACCACGTTCGGGTGGTTACGCAACTTGGCGGCATGCCGGGCCTCACCGCGAGCCCTCTCCACCCGGGCGCTCACTTGTGCTCGGGGCAGATCCGGCGGTACGTCGAGCTCCTTGAGGGTCACGTCGCAATCCAGCACGTCGTCGTGAGCCAGCCAGACTCGGCCCATTCCCCCTGCTCCGAGCCGTCGCAGCAGTCTGTAGCGCCCAGCGATCACCCGCGAAGTATCGCCCTCGGCCCCAGTCACGACGCACAAACTAGGACTTGCCAGGATTGATTACCAAATGCGACATGCCGGTTGTCGACCTTGATCGCCCGATCGGCGAGGATACGGAGTCCGCCGGATGGCCCCGCGCGGTACTCGCGGGGTGAACTCGCCCCGTACAGCCGGCCGCCATTACCCAGGACTTCGGGCTGTCGTCGGTATTGACGGGGGTCGTGATCCCTGCGGTATGCCGTTGGTATGCGTTATCCGGAGGGTGGGGGCCCTGAACGCTGAGCGTCGGGCTTTTCGGGAGAAGGTCCGGCTGCAGGCCGGTGCCCGGTCCGCGGCGGGTGTGAAGACTGCGGTGATCGCGAAGAACCTGCGGGTGAGTGTGCGCTCGGCGGAGCGCCGGCGCCGGGCCTGGCGTGAGGTCGGGATGGAAGGCCTTGCGGTCGGCAGGTCCAGCGAACTCCCCGACCGTCACCGGTACCCGGTTCAGCGCGCTCGAGGAGGAACTGGGCAAGGGCCCGGCCGCGCACGGCTTCGAGGATGAGCGGTGGACCCCTCGCCCGTCCAGATCGTGATCCGCCGCCGGTTCCGGCTGACTCTGTCGGCGGCAACGGTGTGGCGTCTGCTGAAACGGCACGACTGGTCCTGGCAGGTACCCGCCGCCACCTGCTGCTGAAGGGCGCCCGGAAGAGCTTCTCCTGGAAGGACTACCGGGACCTGCTGGTACGAGCCCACATCCGGCTCGGCGGCCCGATCATGGTGGTCTGGGACAGCCTCAACAGCCACCTGGCAGCAAGGCTGAAGCGGTACGAGGCCGAGCACGACTGGCTCAACCACCGTCCGCCTCCCGCCGTACGCGCCCGATCGCAACCAAAGGGATCTGGTCACTCCTGTGGAACGATGGCCAACACCGCGTTCGAAACGCCTGACGACTCGACCGCACACTCCGCCGAGAGTTACGCAGAGACACTCGTGTGCGACGACAAGTCCGCCTTCGCACACCGCGACCCACTGCCGGCCCCCCGGTGCCTCGACGGCACGGCAGAGGCGTAGACGAACAACCCGGCAGGTACGAGCAGGGCAAGAAGAACCGCCGCGACGGGCTCGCGCATCAGCACCAGCACCAGCACCAGGCAGAGGCCACCCATGGCGGCGGCCAGCAACGGCGAGAACGGCCGTGTCCACAGCGGCCGTGAGCGGTGCACCCGCCGCACGACGCCCAGCCCGTTGCCAGTTGCCACTTCCTGCAGACGCCCGCGCCTGCGCGTCGCCAGCCCGAAAAGCCACCCCTTCGGTCTGTCTCTCTCCTTGTCACTTCGCGCCTCGCTCTGAGAACCCGTGTCTGTCACGCTGTGTCCTCCCCGGAACGCCGGAGCCGCCGTTCCTGTCCCTGCACACCACCGTCGTTCTGCTCGCCGCACTCGTCCTCGGGCTCATTGCGGGCGGTCTTGGCGTTTTGACCGAGCGCCAGTAGCGGGCGCCGTGCTGGCTGCGGCCGGCTCCTTGGTACCGGTGCCGCGTTCACTGATCAGCCGCCCCACGAGGGTCCCGATCGGTGATCGCGCAGCCGGTAAGCTGGAGACCCGCACATACCGGCGAGCGCCCTGAGCACTTCATTGCGAGTCGGCCGCTGGACGTGACCGACCAGCAAATCATCGAGGTCAGGACCGCATGTTCGCCGCGCTGAGCCGTCGCCGGACACGCGATGCGGGCCGGGGCCCCAGTGGCTCCGGCCTTGAGCACGGCACTGGTGCTATTTGCCTTCCAGCGCCGCCACCAGCTGAGGCAGATTGCCGCCGGCCACGATGAGGGCAAGGTGGTCGTGGTAGTCCCGGCTGCTGACGATCAGGCCGTCGCGGACCCGCAGCACCTGGATGTTGGAGGCCTCAAATGTCCGTCCGGTCAACCGGTGGTGCACGTGGTAGTCGAACTCGGCGACAACTACTTCCGCATCGTCGGTTTCCCGGACGACCACGTTCGCCGGGGTCAGCTCCACGGGCGAACTTGCCGAAACTTGAGCGAACCGCTCCTTGAGTGCGGCCCGCCCCTCGATCCGGCGCGGACCGGCCGGCTCGAAGACGGTCTCCACTACGGCGTCCTCGGCATAGAGGTCGGCCAGCTCCGTGAACCGCCCCGCGCTGATGTTCTCGATGAGTTTCTGGAAGACCTCGCGCGGTGTCAGCGTTTCAGGCATGACCAACCTCCAGTGGGATCCACAGCTAGAATCGGACTAGCGACTCCGTTTTCACGATACGGACTGGGGACTCCGGTTGTCCAGGGTGGTTCTGCCGTCGACGGCGAAAGGCGGGAGACGGATGGGTAGCGCTCAGGAGCGCCCGCTGCGGGCGGACGCCGCCCGCAACCGGGCCAGGCTGCTGGACACCGCCACGCAGGTGTTCACCACCCGCGGCGTCGGCGTGCCGACCGAGGAGATCGCCCGAACCGCCGGGGTCGGGGTCGGCACGCTCTTCAGGCACTTCCCGACCAAGGAGGCACTGCTGGAGGCAGTGATGGTGCGCAGACTCGAGACAATGGCAGCCCAGACCGCGCAGCTGGCCGCCGAGACCGGGCCCGCCGAAGCCTTCTTCGCCTGCTTCCGCCTGGTGGTGGAACAATCCGCGGGCAAGAACGAGTTCGCCCAGGCGCTCGCTACGGCCGGGGTGGACGTGCACGCATCCCTGCAGGAACCGACCATGGAGATCCACGCCCGGCTGTCCGATCTGCTGACCGGGGCGCAACAGGCGGGAGCGGTCCGCCCGGAGCTGGGTCTGCCGGAGTTCATCGCCCTCCTGGCCGGCACCAGCAGGGCGATGGAACAACTCGGAGCGGATCCGGCCCCCCGGGAGCGAATCTTCGAGGTCGTCTTCGACGGGCTGCGGCCACGCTGAACCGAAGGCCCTGCCGAGCGGTCTGCGAGGCACACCGCCATCGCGAGCATCGGCGACACCCGACTGGCCCCTTGGAATCAATCATCCAGCCTGGGGCTTTCACGGTGTTGGGCGTCCCGGATGCTGAGATCGCATGAGTGGAGAGTGCTCCTGACCTGGGAAGATGGGGCTTGTCGAAAGCTCCGTCCACCGCGGGAAGCAAGTTCACTCACCAGGTGAAGCGTGCGGCTCTGTCTCCGCGTGTTCGTGCCCAGGCCGGGCGCCGGCGGTGGGCTCGCAGGCCGACGGTGATGCTGGGTCAAGGCGGTTCCGCAAGACGGGGCACCCCGGATTCGCTCGGCCGTATCGATGTAGTCGGCTTCCTTGCCACGTTCGCCGCCCTCGCCGACCCCGCATCCCGGACCTACTACGAGAAGAAGATCGCCCAGGGAAAGCACCACATCCAGGCCCTGTTCTGCCTCGCACCGCCTTGTCCACGGCATGTACAGCCGGTGTGTCCGGCCCCCGCAGGTCGCCGAACTACCGCCCACCGAGGCGGTACCGGACGGGCCAGAGATCACCGAAATCGACTGTCCCCGCTGCGGCTCCCGCCTCGCCGGCCTGGACGGCCGTTACCAGTGCGGAGGATGCCAGTGGGTGAACCCGTGGTCGGAAGGGCACAGGGGTCTGCCGGCCGCAGAAGACGACCCGGACTATCCGAAGCGGACCAACCACACCCGCTGACGCTTGCCCTCATGGGCGGGGGCTGGTCATCTGGACCAGGCCCCCGTTTCGGCAGGGCGCTGCCATCGCACAGCATGGCAGGAATGGGGACGCCCCCGAACCCGGGTCGGCTCGGGGGCGCTGCACCTACCTGATGATCGTGATGACCACGATCCCGACGACCAGCACGCCGAACCAGATCGGTATTCCCGTCGACGTTAACCGGCCGAGGCTGTCCCGCGGCTGCGGCCTCCGGCGTTTCGCCATCCTGCTCCCTTCCCGTGCGACCGGTGTTGGTGGCCACGGTCCGGTCGGGGCGAAGGGGCGACCAGGGCGCGAATCGGACGCACCGGAGCAGGGCAAGGCCCTCGAACCCCTGGTGGGCTCGAGGCGTCAGGTGCCGCGCAGTGGTGCGACCCTCCTAACACCACCGCGAGCAAGGCGCTGAAATCGTCCCGGACCGGTAGACAGGTCGTCATGACAGACCCAACGTCACCGCAGGCACTGCCCAATGCCCGGGAACTCTTCGACATCCCCCACGACGTCGCGTACTTCAACAACGCCAGTCTCGCGCCCACCCTGCGCAGCGGACTGGCCGCTGGCCGCGCCGCCTTGCAACGGCGGGCGCACCCCTGGGACATCCTGGCGGCGGACTGGTTCACCGGCGCCGAACGCCGGCGCGAGCTGTTCGGGGCGCTCGTCGGCGCGAGCCCCGACGACATCGCCCTCGTCCCGGCGACCAGTTACGGCTTGGCCGTCGCCGCGCAGAACCTCACGGCGAGGCCGGGGCAGGGCGTGCTGGTCCTGGCCGAGGAGTACCCCTCCGGCATCTACACCTGGCGGCGGTTCGCCGAACGCACCGGCGCGCGGCTGGTGACCGTTCGCCGAAACGGTGAGGACACGTGGACCGATGCGGTCCTCGCGGCCCTCGACGACAGCGTGGCGGTCGTGTCCGTGCCGCAGGTCCACTGGACGGACGGCGCACTGCTCGATCTCGACGCGATCGCCGCGGCGGCCCGGCGGGTGGGCGCCGGCCTGGTCGTCGACGCCAGCCAGTCGGCGGGAGCGGTACCGCTCGACGTCGCCGCCCTGCGGCCCGACTTCGTGGTCACCGTCGGCTACAAGTGGCTCCTCGGCCCCTTCGGGCTCGGCTACCTCTACGTGGCACCCGCCCACCACGACGGCACCCCGCTGGAAGAGAACTGGATCCTCCGCGAGGACGCCCAGGATTTCGCCCGGCTGGTCGACTACCGTGACGCCTACCAGTCCGGTGCCAGACGCTTCGACGTCGGACAACGCACCGCCTTCGAACTCAGCCCCATGGCCGTCGCGGCTCTCGAACAGCTCACGAAGTGGACGGTCCCGAACATCGCCGCCACTCTCGCCGTCACGACCGGCCGTATCACCGCGGAGGCACGGCACCGCGGTCTGCCCGTCGCACAGCCCCGGGGGCCCCACATGCTCGGCATCCGCGTACCAGAACACCGGCGACGGCAGATCCTCGACAGCCTGCAACGGACAAAGGTGTACGTGGGAGCTCGCGGGTCGGCGCTGAGGATCAGCCCCCACCTCTACACCACGGACGAGGACGTGGACCGTCTCCTGAGCACGCTCGACCAAGCTCTGGCCGTAGGACCCTGACGAGACCCGACACTGCGACCGGGCCCCCACGGCCTTCGTACTGGTCAGTGCGTCCTTGGCCGGAGCAATAGAATCAGCCGGAGGCCGTGCCCACGTCCGGCGATTCCCCGTCCGGGCGGTCAAGTACGGGCTTCGTTCGAGCCCGGACGCGAAAGAACACGCCCAAGCCGTAGGGAACGGCTGCTCACACGGCAATGGCCGGGCGCACTGAGCCGCGGCCCGGTCGAGCAGAACACATCAGACCATCACCATGGCACGACTCCGTTGTCGTCGAGCATCTGACCAGTGGGGCCGTCGTCGGGAAGAGCCGCCAACCGGATGGCGATCGCCGCGCCCTGCTCAGGGGTCTGAGTACCGCTGAACCCATTGAGGTCGGTGGCCACGTAGCCGGGGCAGGCGTTGTTGATCAGAATGTTGGTGCCGCTCAGCTCCTTGGCGTACTGGATGGTGACGGCGTTGAGGTAGGTCTTCGTCGGCGCGTACGCCCCACTGATCCCGCCGAGGTCGACACCGGGCGTGGTCTGCAGGGCCAGAGAGCCGACATGGCTGGACTGGTTGACGATCCGCGGGTGTGTCGAGCGGCGCAGTAGTGGCAGCATCGCGTTGGTGACCCGGATGACGCCGATGACGTTGGTCTCCACCAGCCGCCGCACGGTCTTCAGGTCGAGGGCCGCGGGCTCCTCCGGCCAACCACCGGCGACACCGGCATTGTTGACCAGGACGTCAAGGCGTCCCGCCCGCTCCTCGATCAGCTGCGCCGCGGCGGTCACGCTCGCGTCGTCGGTCACGTCCAAGGGCACGCCGAACGCGTCGACACCCGCCGCGCGCAGTTTCGCCACGGCGTCCTTCCCGCGCCCCTCGTCCCGGGCGCCGACACCGACGCTCCAGCCCAATGCGCCCAGCCCTGCCGCGATTTCGTACCCGATTCCCTTGTTCGCGCCGGTGACCAGCGCGATTGTCTTCTTGCTCATGACAGCGAGCATGGCCGCGCTTCGACCATGCACCAACACCACCTCGGTAACGCACCAATACCCGAGCGACATAAATCGACCGTCCGCCGAAGTACGGTGCATGCATGGAAATACGCGAGCTGCGGTACTTCGTCGTCCTCGCCGAGGAACTGCACTTCGGCAGGGCCGCCCAGCGTCTGGAGATAGCGCAGCCGCCCCTGTCCCGCGCGATCGCCCGGCTCGAACGGCGGCTCGGGGTCATGCTGTTGGAGCGCACCACCCGCAAGGTCACACTCACTGAAGCCGGGGCCGTACTGCTGTCCGAAGGGCGCGCGATCCTCAGCGCGGTGGCCGCAGCCGAGCGGCGTACCCAGCAGGCTGCGCAAAGGCGCTCCCGCCTCGTCCTCGCCGTCAAATCCGGCACCGCCGCCGAGTTGCTGGCCAGACTGCTCGACGCCTACCGCGCGGAGCGCGGCGCAGCCACCGTCGATCTGCTGCTCTGCGAGGCACACCAGCAACAGACATTGCTGCAGGACGGGCAGGCCGACGTGGCTCTGCTGCACTTGCCGTTCGATTCAACGGCCGGACTCGACAGCGAAACCCTGTACACCGAGGGGCAGGTGGCGATCCTGCCCACCTCTCACCCACTTGCCGGCCGCTCCGAGATCCGGATGGCCGAAGTCACCGCACTGCCGGACCTCCCGATGGCTCGCTGGCCCGATCCCGGCGGCAACTACCCCGAGGGGCCAGGGGTCGAGGTACGGAACCTGACACAGCTCTTCCAGCTGATCGCGCTCGGCCGTACCACGGTGGTTGTGCCCGAGTCCGCCGGCACCGACCTGCGCCGGGATCTCGCCGCCGTGCCGGTCCTGGACGCTCCGCCCGTGACCACGGTGATCGCTTGGCCGTCGCACAGCCGACTTCGCTCAGTCGCCGACCTGATCCGCATAGCAACACGTCTTTGACTGGCTGCTCTGCATCTGCCCGCGTGGAAGCGGCCGACCGTTCGGATCGGCGGCCGGAACCGCGCTGGACCGCCACTGGCCCGGCAGCGCGACTGGACCCGCCGCCGTCCGCCGCCTGACGGGCCTTCCCGCCACCCGCCCCGTAGCTGGGTCACCCAAGATCATTCCCCTAGCCCCTGCTCAGTCCACTGACCGGTGACACGGCTAACGGGAGGAGTCCGCGAGCGTGTCATCGATCCAGTCGAGGATGACCGTTTCGGCGAGAGCGCGGTTCTGCTGCTCCTGGTGGTCTCCGGCGCCGTCGGCCGCAGTGAACTTCCGGAGGGTGGTGGGGGCTTTGAGGCGGGCGAGGGTGGCCTCGGCGTTGCGGGCGAGGGGGTCGGCGTCGGCCATGGTTCCGAGTACGGGAACGCGGATGTCGTCGCTGTGTCCTTCCAAGGTGAACGGGGCGATCTTCCGGAAGTAGTCGCGCAGGTCGTGGGCGCCGTTGACCCAGAACCCGCGATCGACCAGGCCCCACTTCAAGCGGGGGATCGTCTCGATGGCTGTCTGCATCGCGGCCAGGTCCGCGTCGGAGACCTCCGGGAGGCGCCGCAGTGCCTCGGACGTGACGCCGAGCGCAGAGGCCGGAGGGACGTTGGACAGCATCGACCACACGGGAGGGTCCACCACGATCGCGGCGAGACGGGACTCGCCCGCCGCTGCCCGCAAGGCCAGGTGGCCGCCGAGGCTCCACCCCTGCAGGACGACTTTGGCGGGGTCCACATCGGGGCGGGCGACCACGGCGTCGACCACGGGGCGGATGACCCTCTCCCAGTCCGGGATCAGGGTCAACCCGTCGCAGATCAACGGTGCCCCCTGGCCGGGGCCGTCCACGAGAACCACGTGGTAGCCCCGCGCGATCGCGAACGCGCCCATGGCGAAGTACATGTCCGGCACCGCAGCGTCGTAACCGTTGTTCATGACCACGACCGGGCGACGGGCGGTCGACGCACCCGCACCGGGCAAAAACAGCACCGTCAGCCTGTGGCCGTCGAGGGAGACATCGAGTGGCTCCGCGGGCCGGTCGCTCAGCGCCATGGCCTTGCCGAACGAGTCCAACTGGGTGTTGAAGGCGGTCACGAGGCGGGGATCGACCGGCTTCCCGTACAACGGACGGTAACTCACCCCGGCGTAGACCGTGGCGCGCAAGTAGTGATAGCGGGCCGTGCCCCTCTTCCCCTGCCGCTCGGCGTCCCTGGCGTACCCCGTATAGCGGTTCGCGGCACCGTACCAGGCGTCATAGAACGCCCCGTCGTCGTCGCCCCTCATGTCATTCGCGATGGCCAGAATCTGCCCGACGTCAGCGCCCCCGCCCACATACTCCAACGCCCAACGCGCCGAATCGTTCTGGATCACACCCGGGAACAAATCAAGCGTGCGCCCGTTCCCCTGCCCGTCGATCGCGACTCCCTCCGTTGCCGCAATCCCGGCGGCACCCGTCGAGCCCGCAGCGCCACCTTGTCTCGCCTGGCTGGTCATACCGCTACCGTCACACCCGGTCGTCCCCCGCCAACGCTGCCACGCTATGACCCACCAAAATTCGTACATAGCGCATAAGGTCACATCTCGTAACGGGCGCTGCGGACGGGCCTCCCGCAGGCGGCCATGCTCGGCATGGATCCGACTGCGGGCCGCATGCAGCTCCCCCGCCGAGTCAGGAGAGCCCGCCCGCTGCTCCGCTTCAGCCTGCCACCCTGTCCCGGCGGCCTGGTTGTGAGCGGCCACTGATTCTGTGGGTGGGCGGCGCAAATAGGCTGTTCCGTTGTTCCGAGGCCGGAGGCGCTCATGCTGGCCCTGGCGGGCCCGCAGCAGGTGACTGGTGATCGCGCAGCGGGCCCTGTTTGACCTTGACACGGTGACAGGGCCTTGACTGCTTGCCAGGAGGTGGTCTCGAATGACGATCACGAGACAGAACACGGATGCCGTACGAGCGTTCCAGGGGCTGGAGGACGGCCGTTCGTCCGTGCGACTGCGGGCTGCTCTGGCGGTCGGTACGGCGCCTGACCCGCGCTTCATCGACAAGCTCATCGAGCGATGCGCGATCGAGCCCGAGTTCTTCGTCCGCGACATGCTGACCTGGGCGCTCACCCGCCATCCGGTGTCCATGACGCTCCCCGAGCTGGTCTGCGAAGTCCGCTCGGAGCGTGCGCAG
Source organism: Streptomyces sp. NPDC057445 (assembly GCF_042802855.1). Classification (NCBI taxonomy): domain Bacteria; kingdom Bacillati; phylum Actinomycetota; class Actinomycetes; order Kitasatosporales; family Streptomycetaceae; genus Streptomyces; species Streptomyces sp. NPDC057445. Next base: position 83,110 of record NZ_JBHVDH010000027.1, read on the forward strand.
GCACGGAGCCAGGCGCTGCACACGCTGTCCAAGATCGGGGACCGGCAGGCGTGGCCAGCGATCACACGAACGCTGTTGTCCGACGCCGACGACGAAGTGGCGCGGAGTGCCTGGCGGGCCGCGGTCGTGCTCGTGCCGGAAGATGAGGAGTCCGCCTTGGCCGAGGTGCTGGCGACGCAGCTCGGGCGCGGTGAGCGGGAGACGCAGCTGAGTCTCAGCCGGGCACTGGTCGCGCTGGGTGAAATAATCGTGCCGGCTCTGCGTGCTGCGACGACGGTTTCTGACCCTCGCGTTCGCGCGCACGCGCTCGCCACACAACGGCTGCTGCGCGACCCGGACGCCGGATTCGATTTCGCGATCGAGGAGGCGAAGCGCGTCGTGGCCCTCGGCGGGTCCGGCCAGGAGGGACGATAGGACGTGTTGATCGGTGAGGTGGCACGACGGTCCGGGGTCAGTGCCCGCATGCTCCGGCATTACGAGTCGCTTGGCCTGGTACAGCCTTCCGGTCGCACGGGCTCCGGCTATCGGGAGTACTCCGGGGAGGACATCCGGCGGATCTTCCATATCGAGAGCCTGCGGTCGCTGGGGCTGTCGCTGCGTGAGATCGGACGCGCGCTCGACGATCCCGGCTTCACGCCCTCGGCGCTCGTCGGCGACCTCATCAGTCAAACACGCGAACGCATCGCGGCCGAGACCGAGCTGCTCACGCAGTTGCGCCGGATCGATGCCGCTAACCCCGCCGGCTGGGAGGACGTCCTCCAGGTCGTTGCGCTCCTCCAGGCACTGGGCTCGAAGAGCGCCGACACACGCCAGCGCGCGGCCCTTGCCTCGGTCGACGAGGTTCCGGTGCCGTTGGAGGCCCTGGTCGAGGCGGCACTGAGCGAGACGGAGCCGAACGTCGCCGGAGCCCTTCGCTGGGCGCTGGCGCGATCGGGCGACGGCGGCCCGGCACTGCTGGCGGAGGGCCTCGGCTCACCGGTGGCCGCGGTGCGGGAACGTGCCGTTCAATCCCTCGCCGAGATGCCCGGCGATGAGGCTACCGCGCAGCTGCGGCAGGCCCTCACGAACCCCGACGTCGTCGTCCGCCGGTATGCGGCTCTGGCGCTCGGGACACGTGGAGTGGCCGATGCGGTCCCGACCCTCATCGACATGATCGTGGAAGGAAAGAACGACGTCGATGCAGCCGATGCACTGAGCGTGCTGGCGAGCGACACCGCGATGGCGGATCAGATCGAGACCAGGCTCGTCGATACCCTCACCCACGCCACCACTGAAGCGCCTGCACGCGGACGGCTGACTCAGGCGCTGGCCGCCGTCCCTGGGACAAAAGCGTCACGTGCCCTCGTGGAGCTGTCGCATGATGAGGACCGCGCCGTTGCGCTGACTGCGGCGTACCTTATTCAGCTGCGCGACGCACGGTGACGTGTCTCTCCCGGGGTACCGCGTACCCGGCCCGCGGGGCGGAGCGGTCCCGGGCATATCGCCGTCCACCGAAGGGGCAGCGGACCTCCTGGCCGGTTTCCGCAGCACTACCCCGACACTGCAGCGGCCGACGAAGTCACGGGTCGTCCCAGGGTGCTGCTCCACCCCTTCTCCGCGCTCCGACGGCGTGCTGGTGGGCCCGGCAGACGGTGGGGTCGACGTGAGGTCCCAGCTGATCAGGTCCTGCGCATCGGCCGGGCCTGAGGTTGAGTGAAGATGCGCTGCCAGGTGCCGTTGCGCTGCCTGCGGCGGAGCAGGTCGAACACCCGGCCCCACGGCCCATACTTCTCCGGCACGTCCCGCCACGGGATGCCGGTGCGGACCCGGAAGCGGTTGCCGTCGATCAGTTGCCGCCTGGCCCATCTCGGTGGCCCGGCCGGGCTTCTTGCCCTTCGGCAACAGCAGCTCCAGTACGGCCCATTGCTCGTCAGTTGGATCTCCCCGCGTCACGAATCGAGATCATTCCACGTCCAAGATCCACTTTCGACGCACGTCCTGGAGGGATAGAGAGCCCCCACGATGACCGGCGTACGAGATGCCTGCCAGCACGTCGGCGTAGACGGTCGCGGGCAACCACCAGCGGCGGGGTAGCTCCCTGGGGGCCCACTTGAGGGATTTCGGTCCGCCAGGCCGGTTCCATCCGAAGTGCCGCGGTCTGGGAGCGATACGTTCTGAATCATCGTCACGTCGCCATCCGCTGCGGCGCCAGAGGAGCTGATCATTCATGGCTGTATGCGAGGTCTGCCACAACGACTATGAGTTGGCATTCGAGGTGCACGCCGCGGGGGCAGTCCACGTATTCGACAGCATCGAATGCGTGGCCCAGAAGATGGCGCCAATCTGCGACAACTGTCAGTGCCGCATCCTCGGCCACGGGCTTCAGGCCGATGGGCATTTCTTCTGCTGCGCGCACTGTGCTCGCCAGCGCGGCGCCACGCAACTCGTGGATCACGCCTGAGCAACACGGCGTCCCAGAGGGGCGTGTGCCTCATTTTGGGCTATGGACGCGGAGCTGCCGGATCGGCTTCACCACTCTCGACCCGTCGTCTCGCTCCACCAGCACATTCATGGGAGCTTTCCGCTTCAGCCGCACATGCGGCAGCGCGGGTACCGGCTCCCCGCTCAGGTCCCCGTAGCGGATCCGTACTGTCACCGGCCGCCAGTCGCGCGGTCCCCGGTTCTCCCAGTACGTACGGGCCGTCGGGGCCGACCGACCGCCTCCGCCAGGACTGCGCGGCTTCCTGCCCGCGGCCTTCTTCACCGTTGCCTTATTGGCGGCCGTCTTCTTCCCGGTGGTCTTCTTGGACGCGGTCCTCTTCGCGGTCCGCTTCTCCGCCATCTCGTGGACGGTCGCCGTCTCGCCGCGGCGCTCCTTGCAGTATTCGTCGTGCAGGTCGGGCATGCCGTCGCTGCTCATCGTGTCCATGAGCGGCAGTGCGCCTTCGAGCTGCTGCTCGGTCTCCTGCGGGCCGGCTCGGCGGGGTCCCGGATCTCGTCGGGCCAGCGCATCATGTGGATCAGAATCGCGTCTTCGACGACACGGAGAAGGCCAAGCCGCCCGCAGCCGTGGAAGGCCATCCTCGCCACGAATATCCGTGCGCATACCCACGACACAGCCGATACGCGCAACGACGCCTTGACGAAGGAAACGGGCACGATCTGAACCCAGGACTCGAACGCCTCCAGCGGCGATAGCGCCGCACGCGGACCCTCCCGGACGCGCTTTTCCGTCTGGGCCGGGCCGGCCAACCTCCAGCGCACCGACACACTCAAACAGCTTCCTGGCGTGGCTCAGG
>NZ_JBHVDH010000028.1:0-78693 GCF_042802855.1 Streptomyces sp. NPDC057445
GGGCCCGGCGCGGCGGGACGGCGCCGGGCCCTTCCGCATGTACGGGGCCTCCATGCACAGGGGGGCGTGTTCCGGGACCTTTGGGAGCTGTCCGCGGACTCCCGACCGGCCCGCGAATCCCCCGGGCTTCGCCTGGAGTTACCACCGGGCACGCCTCCCCGTAGGCCTTCGCGCACGGGTGGGGCCCGGCGAAGCCGGGGAGCGTGCCTCGACGCCGCTCTGTCGGGCTCGTCCGCGTGGTTCGGACGGGCACGACCTCCCCGGACTCCGGCCGGGCGGTGTCCCCACCGCGTGTCCCCGCCCGCCCTTCGGGCACCGGCGATGCCCCCCGCCACCGGACGTCGCAGGCCCTGCCCGGGGCGGACAGCGCTGCTTCGCGGACGCGCCCGGGCGGAGGTCAGTCGTGCCAGGCGCCCAGCTCGTCGAGCAGCCGCTGCAGCGGCTCGAAGACGCCCGGTGAGGCCGCCAGGGCCAGGTCGCCGGACGGAGGCTCCCCCGGGCGGGCGCCGGTCAGCGCGCCCGCCTCGCGGGCGATGAGATCGCCCGCGGCGAGGTCCCAGGCGTTGAGGCCGCGCTCGTAGTAACCGTCGAGACGGCCCGTCGCGACGTCACAGAGGTCGACGGCGGCCGAGCCACCGCGCCGGATGTCGCGCAGGCGGGGGATCAGCTGCCGTGCGACTTCCGCCTGGTGACTGCGCACCGACTGGACGTAGTTGAACCCGGTCGAGACGAGAGCCTGGTCCAGCGGCGGTGCGGGCCGGCAGCTCAGCCGCCGGTCGCCGCAGAAGGCGCCGCCGCCGAGCACCGCGTGGTACGTCTCGCCCCGCATCGGCACCTCGACCACCCCGACGACGGTCTCGCCGTCGCGCTCGGCGGCGATCGACACCGCCCATGTGGGCAGGCCGTAGAGATAGTTCACCGTGCCGTCGAGCGGATCGATCACCCAGCGGACACCGCTCGTCCCCTGCGCCGATGCGCCCTCCTCGCCGAGGAATCCGTCGTCCGGCCGGGCCCCGGACAGAAAGCCGGTGATCAGCTTCTCCGCGGCGATGTCCATCTCGGTGACGACGTCGATCGGGCTGGACTTGGTCGCGGCGACGGCCAGATCCTCCGGCCTGCCGTCACGCAGCAGTGCTCCGGCCCTGCGCCCGGCCTCGAGGGCCAGGGACAGCAGTTCACCCAGCACGGGGTCGGTCACGAAGATCTCCCTCATACGTACTCATACGTGCTTTCGCGTACGGGCTGTCGACGTCATGCGTACGGACTGTCGGCACCGGCCGCGGCCGGCCGCTCCGACCTCGCCGGGCAGCACCCGATCGGGCACAGGTCGTGCGACGCCCCGAGCGCCCCCAGCACACACCTCTCCACCACATTGCCCCGCTCGGTCGCCGCCCGCTCGAGCACCAGGTCCCGGATCGCCGCCGCGAACCGCGGATCGGCACCCACCGTCGCCGCGCGCCGCACCGGCAGGCCCAGCTCGGCCGCCTTGGCCGTGGCCTCCGTGTCGAGGTCGTACAGGACCTCCATGTGGTCCGAGACGAACCCGATGGGCACCATCACGACCGCGGATGCCCCGCTCCCGTCCAGGTCCTCGAGGTGGTCGCAGATGTCCGGCTCCAGCCAGGGGGTGTGCGGCGCGCCGCTGCGCGACTGGTAGACCAGCTGCCAGGGGTACTCGGTCCCCGTCTCCTCGCGCACCGCGTCGACGATGACGCGGGCCACGTCGAGGTGCTGCTTCACATACGCCCCACCCTCGCCGTGTTCCCAGGCCGGTCCCGACGCGTCGGCCGAGGCGTCGGGGATGGAGTGGGTCGTGAAGGCGAGATGCGCTCCGGCCCGCACGTCCTCGGGAAGGTCCGCGAGCGCGGCGAGCACGCCGTCCACCATGGGAGAGATGAACCCCGGGTGGTTGAAGTAGTGCCTCAGCTTGTCGACCCGAGGCAGCGGCAGACCTTCCGCCTCGAGCGCGGCGAGGGCGTCCGCCAGATTCTCCCGGTACTGCCGGCAGCCCGAGTACGAGGCGTAGGCACTGGTAGCGAGCACCGCGACCCGCCTGCGCCCGTCGAGCACCATCTCCCGCAGCGTGTCGGTCAGATACGGCGCCCAGTTCCGGTTGCCCCAGTAGACCGGCAGGTCCAGACCCGCACTCGCGAAGTCCTTGCGGAGCGCGTCGAGCAGCGCCCGGTTCTGTTCGTTGATCGGGCTGACGCCGCCGAACAGGAAGTAGTGCCGACCCACCTCCTTCAGCCGCTCCCTGGGGATGCCGCGGCCACGGGTCACGTTCTCCAGGAACGGAACCACGTCGTCCGGGCCCTCGGGGCCGCCGAAGGAGAGCAGCAGCAAGGCGTCGTAGGGAGCGGGGTCGCGTGGAGCGGGATGCAGCTGTTCGGCCATGGTGCGATCCTCCCACCCTCCCTTGCCCTCGGGCGGGCAGGCCCCTTACCGCGGACTGGAGTAAGGGTTACCTAACCCGTAAGCTGTACCAGCCTTCCACACGCCTTACGGGTCGCTCGCTCGCGCGCCCGCACGTCCACGTCCGACGGAGCGCCCCTTGCCCAGTCCCTACCGCACGATATTCGCCGCCCCCGGCACCGTCGCGTTCTCCGCCGCCGGCTTCCTCGGCCGGATGCCGCTGGCGATGATGGGCGTGGGCATCGTGACGATGGTCTCCCAGCTGACGGGGCGGTACAGCCTCGCCGGCTGGCTCTCCGCGACGCTCGCCCTCTCGGCCGCCGTACTGGGCCCCCAGGTCTCCCGGCTGGTCGACCGGCACGGGCAGCGGAGGGTGATGCGCCCCGCCCTGCTGGTCTCGGCGGCGGCCGTGGCGGGCCTGCTCCTCTGTGCCCGGCAGGGCGCCCCGAACTGGACGCTCTTCGCCTTCACCGCCGGCGCCGGCTGCATCCCCGCCGTCGGCGCGATGACCCGCGCCCGCTGGGCGTTCATCCACGGCGACTCGCCGCGTCAGCTGCACACGGCGTACGCCTTCGAGTCGATCATGGATGAGGTGTGCTTCATCGTCGGCCCGATCGTCTCCATCGGTCTGTCGACGATCTGGTTCCCCGAGGCCGGGCCGCTGCTGGCCACCGCGTTCCTCGTCGTCGGTGTCCTGTGGCTGGTGGCCCAGCGCGGCACCGAGCCCGTACCGCATCCCCGTGGAGACCACTCCGGCGGTTCCGCGCTGCGCTCCCCCGGTCTGCAGGTCCTGGTCGCCACGTTCGTCGCGACGGGCGCGATCTTCGGATCGGTCGACGTGGTGACGGTGGCCTTCGCCGAGGAGCAGGGCAACAAGGCGGCGGCGAGCCTGGTCCTCGCGGTGTACGCGCTCGGGTCCTGTCTCGCCGGGGCGGTGTTCGGGCTGCTTCATCTGAAGGGCGAGCCGTCCCGCAGATGGGTGCTGGGTGTATGCGCGATGGCCGTGAGTATGATCCCCCTCCAACTGGCCGGGAATCTGACGATCCTGGCCGTGGCGCTCTTCGTCGCCGGCCTGGCCATCGCCCCGACGATGGTGACCACGATGGCCCTCGTCGAAGCGCACGTACCGCGCACCAAGCTGACCGAAGGCATGACCTGGACGGGTACCGGGCTCGCGGTCGGTGTGGCACTCGGCTTGGCGGCCTCTGGATGGGTGGTCGACACGTACGGGGCCGGTGCGGCGTACGCGGTGCCCGCGGTGGCGGGAGCGGTCGCGGCCGTGGTGGCGTTCCTGGGGTACCGCCGGCTGCGCACGCCGGCGCCGACGCGGGAGGGGCAGGATGACGAGCACATCCAGGACCAGGACGGGGAACGCGTGGCATAACTGGGCGGGCACGGTGGCCTACCGCCCGGTGCGGGAGGTGTCGCCGGCCACGGCCGACGAGCTGGCCGCTGCCGTACGCCGGGCCGCCGAGGACGGCCTGCGGGTGAAGACGGTCGGCACCGGCCACTCGTTCACCGCGATCGCCGCGACCGACGGCGTACTGATCCGGCCCGATCTGCTCACCGGCATACGCGAGATCGACCGTACGGCGATGACGGTGACCGTCGACGCGGGGACACCGCTGAAGCGCCTCAACGAGGCGCTCGCCCGCGAGGATCTCTCGCTCGCGAACATGGGCGACATCATGGAGCAGACCGTCGCGGGCGCGACGAGTACCGGCACGCACGGCACCGGCCGTGACTCGGCTTCGATCGCCGCCCAGATCAGGGGCCTTGAGCTGGTCACGGCGGACGGTTCGCTGCTGCGCTGTTCCGAGAAGGAGAATCCGGAGGTCTTCGCCGCGGCCCGGATCGGCCTCGGCGCACTGGGCGTGGTCAGCGCGATCACGTTCGCGGTGGAGCCGCTGTTCCTGCTCACGGCCCGTGAGGAGCCCATGACGTTCGACCGCGTCACGGCCGAGTTCGACGAGCTGCACGCGGAGAACGAGCACTTCGAGTTCTACTGGTTCCCTCACACCGGCAGCTGCAACACCAAGCGCAACAACCGCAGCGCCGGTCCCGCCGCCCCGCCCGGAGCGGTCAGCAGCTGGATCGAGGACGAGCTGCTGTCCAACGGCCTGTTCCAGGTGGTCAATTCGCTCGGCCGGGCGGTGCCCGCGACGATCCCCGCGATCGCGAAGGTCTCCAGTCGCGCCCTGTCCGCCCGCACGTACACGGACATTCCCTACAAGGTCTTCACAAGTCCCCGCCGCGTGCGCTTCGTCGAGATGGAATACGCGCTGCCGAGGGAGGCGGCGGTCGAGGCACTGCGCGAGCTGAAGGCCATGATCGAGCGTTCGCCGCTGCGGATCAGCTTCCCGGTGGAGGTGCGGACCGCCCCGGCGGACGACATCACGCTCTCGACCGCCTCCGGCCGCGAGAGCGCCTACATCGCCGTGCACATGTACAAGGGCACGCCGTACCGCACGTACTTCACCGCGGTCGAGCGGATCATGACCGCACACGGCGGCCGCCCCCACTGGGGCAAGATCCACACCCGCGACGCGGAGTACTTCGACGACGTCTACCCGCGGTTCGGCGAATTCACCGCGCTCCGGGACCGGCTGGATCCCGAGCGGGTGTTCGGCAACGACTATCTGCGGCGGGTACTGGGCGACTAGGAAGCGCCCGCGTCCGTTTCCGCAGAGGAGGACGGCGGCGGCGGGCCGCTGGGCGCAGGGGGCTGTGGGGACTCGCCGGCCGGGGTGGAGGCGTCAGGGGCGGGTACGGACCCGCTCGCGCCGTCGCCCCGGCTCCCGTCCCCGTCCGGGCCCCCGCCCCGAGGGCTCGGGTCGGGACTCTGCCCGTCACGGGAGCCGTTGCCCGGACCGGCGTTCCCGTCACCGCCCCGGCCGCCCTCGTCCGGATTCCCCTTCTGCCGCGGAGCGTCCGAGGTGCCGTCGGGGGTGCCGTCGGGGGAGGTGCCGCCCGGCGCGGAGTCCTCGCCGCTGCCACCACCGCCACCTCGTACGACCGAGCCGACCGTCGTGCCCGTGCCACCACCCAGATCCTTGCCCGAAGCGATCTCGTACGTCGTGACGCCGAGCATCGCCACGGCGAAGACGGCAGCGGCGGCCGCAACGGAGCGCTTCCAGCCGCGGATACGGGTGCCATGAGTCGTGGACGTGCCGAACTCCCCTTCGGGGCACACCTCGTTCGGTGGACGATGCGCGGACTGCCGGGTCCTGGGCCGGGCATGAACCGTGGCATCGCGGATCTGTTCGCCCGTTCGCCGGAACAGGTGCTGGAAGACCGGGCCTCCACAGGTGGCGACGATGCTCACCACACCCGCGCCGACAACGGTGCCGTAGACCCCGAGCCGGGACGCGAGGACCGCCGCCGCGACGGCCGCGAGCGCGCTCCCCGCGACCTGGGGGACGCTCAGATCCGGCCGCCGTTCCTGCTGTTGTGCCTCCTGCTGCGCTGCCGCCCGCCCCTTGCCGTGCCGCTTCTGATACATCTCCGGCCTCTGCTCACCCATCTGTCCCACCATGCACCAAGAAGGGACATATAGGCGAAGCGAATGGTTCCGGTTCTGGGGATTCTGTGAAGCTTGACACCCTCGGTTTCCGGGTACGGCGACTCAACTCCCACCCCCGGCGACAAGTTCGGCGGCGCGCCGGTCCACCCGCATGGCCCGAATGGAGTACTGTGGCGAGCCCTGGGTCAGGTCTCCCTCATGGGCGTCCGGGCTTACGGGAGGGGGCCGACAGCGGCACTCGAACCGGCGGCGCCGCGGCACCGCACGGGCGCCTGCTGCACAGAGTGACGAGATCCGTCACGCTGCGTTGCAGACAGGTAACCGTGCCATAACGGCGATCCAGGGCCCATGCCCGACACGCCGGGCAACTCGGCAAGGTTGTGGCAGGCTGCACCCGGGCAGGCCACACTCGACTAGCGGAAGCAGCGACGCACGTGACGTCGGCAGGCACCACCCGGGAGGTCCCCATGCCCGAACTGCGTGTCGTGGCCGTCTCCAACGACGGCACACGACTGGTGCTGAAGGCTGCGGACAGCACGGAGTACACGCTTCCGATTGACGAGCGGCTGCGCGCTGCCGTGCGCAACGACCGCGCGCGCCTCGGCCAGATCGAGATCGAGGTGGAGAGTCATCTCCGCCCTCGCGACATCCAGGCGCGCATACGGGCCGGTGCCTCCGCCGAGGAGGTCGCTCAGCTCGCCGGAATCCCGGTCGACCGGGTACGGCGCTTCGAAGGACCCGTGCTCGCGGAGCGCGCGTTCATGGCGGAGCGTGCGCGAAAGACTCCCGTACGCCGTCCCGGCGAGAACACCGGCCCGCAGCTCGGCGAGGCGGTGCAGGAGCGGCTCCTGCTGCGCGGTGCCGAGAAGGACTCCGTGCAGTGGGACTCCTGGCGCCGCGACGACGGCACCTGGGAGGTGCTGCTCGTCTACCGGGTAGCGGGCGAGCCCCATTCGGCGAGCTGGACGTACGACCCGCCGCGGCGGCTCGTGCAGGCCGTCGACGACGAGGCGCGTGCGCTGATCGGTGAGACCGACGACGCCATGATCGCGCAGGAGCCGAGCTTCCCGTTCGTGCCCCGTATCGCCCGGCTGCCGCGGGACAGGCCGCTCGACCGGTCGCTCGACCGCGCACTCGAGCGACCCGCCCCCGTCCCGCCCTCGGCCGAGGCCGAGGAGGACGAGCGCGATTCGCTGACCAGCCTTCTGGAAGCGGTTCCGAGTTTTCGCGGCGACATGGTCGTCCCCGAGCGCCCCGCACCGATCGATCCGCCCGCGACGGACCCGGCGCAGGAGCCCGAGGCCGAAGAGCCGCCGGCCCCTGCCGCGTCGGCGGGCGCGGGCTCGGCCTACGCGGACGTTCTCATGCCCCGCTCGGTGACTGGACACCGCGACCGTCTCACCGGCACGACCGACCGCCAGGCGGAGGCCGACGGCGTCCGCCCGGGCCGCCGCGCGGCCGTCCCCAGTTGGGACGAGATCGTGTTCGGGACCCGGAGGAAGAAGCAGGAGTAGCGGCGCAGCGGCTCTGCCCAGCGCCGCGGAAGGGCTCGTACGGATTCCGTACGAGCCCTTCGCCGTGCACCCGGGACCGCACCGGGCCCAGGGTGCGGCCTCCCCGGAGGCGATTCGTGTTGCGGCGCCACGGACGATGTCCGGAGCTCTGCCCTGCGCCGCTGACGCACCAGCGCGACCGAATCCGGACGCCTGGCGTTTCCGGCTCCCGGCGCTCGCACCGAAGCAGACGCCGCCACGACGGGGTCACCGCCTGGAGTCCGGGAGCAGCACACCCGTACACCGCCCGCCGAACAGAAACCCGACCGGCGGCCACCCGGGCCTCTTAGCCCGGGCAGACACCACCGGGTCGGTGTCCCAGGGGCCACACAGCCGTACACCGCCCGCCGAACAGCGGCACAGGGCCACCGATCGCCCCGGCCGTCCGGACCCGCGGTCGGCCCAGGCCACTGGCCCGTGCTCCGCGGCGGACACCCTCAGCACGGCGTCCCCGGGGCAGCACAGCTGGCACACCCACCCTCCGAACAGGGCCGCCGACCGCAGAGCGGCCCGGCGTCAGGCCGTGGGGACAGGACCCGGCCATGGGAATCGCCCGCCGGGCCTGCCCCGCCGGACCTGCGAGGAGGCCTCGGCGCGCGGCGGCGCCCGGCGCGGGCTACCGCGGGTCCGGTCCCGTGGCCACCGGCCGGGTCCCGTCGGCGGACCACTCCGACCAGGAGCCCGCGTACAGCGCCGCGGGAATGCCCGCGATCTCCAGGGCCAGGACCTCGTGGGCGGCGGAGACGCCCGAGCCGCAGTAGACGCCGACCTCAGCGGCGTCCAGGGCGCCAAGCTTCTTGAAGCGTTCGGACAGTTCCTCCGCGGAGCGGAACGTGCTGGTGTCCGCGTCGACGTTCTCCGTCGTCGGGGCCGAGACCGCGCCCGGGACATGGCCGGCCACCGGGTCGATCGGTTCGACGTCGCCGCGGTAGCGCTCCGCGGCACGGGCGTCCAGCAGCAGCCCCGCGCGGGCCAGAGCGGCCGCGCCGTCCGCGTCGAGCAGCGGCAGGGCGCCCGGCACCGGCGTGAAGTCGCCCGGCTCCGGCGCGGGAACCTCCGTCGTCAGCGGACCCTCCCAGCCCGCGAGGCCCCCGTCCAGCACCCGCACGTTCCGGTGCCCCGTCCACCGGAGAAGCCACCACGCCCGTGCCGCCGCCCAGCCCTGGCCGCCGTCGTACACCACGACGGGAGTGGAGCCAGAGACTCCCGCGCGGCGCATCACCGCGCCGAAGGCCGTCACGTCGGGCAGCGGATGCCGGCCCCCGGCGCCGGGGGGGCCCGCCAGCTCGGTGTCGAGGTCGACGTACACGGCTCCGGGCAGATGCCCGGACCCGTACGCGGGGCGTCCCGGCGGCCCGCCCAGCTGCCAGCGGACGTCGAGGAGGACGGGCGGCCGCGCACCGGCCGACTCGCTCATGAGTTCTGTTGCGGTGATGATGGGGGTCATAGAAGCCATCCTCGCGCAGGGCACGGCGTGCCTTGACGGCATCGGAGGGGATGGGCAATGCCAAAACGGGCATCCTCCAGGGAGATCCCCGGGAACGCGGCGCGGTCGGGACACGCCGCGCGCCGGGTGGTGCAAGCATCTGCACGGGGCGGCGCGCGACCGCTGCCCACCACAGCCCGTTGCGGGTTCCCCACCGTACGGTCACGACGGTCCGAGGAGAGAGCGACGATGACGACCGAGGCGACTCGGCGCAGACCGGGCACGCCCTGCTGGGTGAGCCTGATGGTGCACGGACTTTCCGCGACACAGGAGTTCTACGGCGCGCTGTTCGGCTGGGACTTCGTCCCCGGTCCGCAGCAGCTCGGCCCGTACGTCCGCGCATTGATCGACGGTAAGGAGGTGGCGGGCATCGGACAGCTCCCGCCCGACCGTCATCTGCCGATCGCCTGGACGCCGTACATCGCGACGGACGACGCCGACGACACCGCCGAGCAGATCAGAAGCTGCGGCGGCACGGTCGGCGTCGGGCCGCTGGACGCGGCGGACGCCGGCAGGCTGGCGATCGCCGCGGATCCCGAGGGCGCGGTGTTCGGCATCTGGCAGGCCGCGGCCCACTCCGGCACCGCCCTGTTCGGCACCCACGGCACACCGGTCTGGTACGAGCTGGTGACGCGGGAGACGTCGTCGGTCAGCAAGTTCTACCAGTCGGTCTTCGGCTACGGCTCCGAGCCCGTGGTGTCCGCCGATTTCGACTACACGACCCTGCATCTGGAGGGCCGCGCGGTGGCTTCCCTGCACGGCGTCGGCCATGCCCTGCCCCGCGACAGGGGCTCGCACTGGATGACGTACTTCGAGGTCGAGGACACCGATGCGACTGCGGCCGAGGTGGTGGACCTCGGCGGGCATGTGCTGCACGCACCCCAGGAAGGCACGTACGGGCGGCTCGCGACGGTCGCGGACCCGGAGGGTGCGGTCTTCACGATCGTGCGGTCGGCCCAGCGCTGAGACCCGCGGCCGGCACTACGCAGAGGGCTCCGGCCACCCTCCTGCCCCGCGCGGCCCCCGACCCTTCCGCCCGGTCAGGCGGACGGGACCGGGAGGACGTCCGGCGAGAGCGCGGCGGCGCGGGCAGAGGCGGCCGTCATCCGGCGCCGGTGGTGACGCCGGCACAGCACTTCGTAACCGATCTCGTCCGCCGACTGGTTCACGTCACCGACCACCACCTGGGCGCCCTCGACGACCATCTCCCCATGAACCGTGCGGGCGTTGTGGGTGGCGCGGGCGCCGCACCAGCACAGCGCCTCGACCTGCAGCACCTCCACCCGGTCGGCCAGTTCCACCAGCCGCTGCGAACCGGGAAAGAGCTTGGAGCGGAAGTCGGTGGTGATCCCGAAGGCGAACACGTCGAGCTCCAGGTCGTCAACGACACGGGCGAGCTGGTCGATCTGCTCGGGTGCGAGGAACTGGGCCTCGTCGGCGATGACGTAGTCGCAACGGCCCCCCTTGGAGAGCTGGTCGACCAGGTACGCGTAGAAGTCGAAGCCTTCGGCGGCCTCGACCGCGTCCGTCACCAGGCCGAGGCGCGAGGAGAGCTTGCCCTCCCCCGCCCTGTCGTCACGGGTGAAGATCATGCCCTGGAGCCCGCGGGTGGACCTGTTGTGCTCGATCTGAAGAGCGAGGGTGCTCTTTCCGCAGTCCATCGTTCCGGAGAAGAACACCAGCTCGGGCATGAGGAAGTGACGACCTTTCAGGTTTCGGTCGGGTACCGGGTGGACCGTGGGGGACTGGGGCGGCGAGGGTACGTCGGGCTACGAACGTACTTCGACGAGCGGGACGAGCTGTTCGGCGGGGGTCATGGAACCATGCATGCCGACCATCGCGGACTCGTTCGGCTCGTTCACGGATGCGGTGATCACGACATCGGCATGGGCCGCGGCGACCACATCGCCGATGCGCAGGTGGACGCGCTCGTCGACCTTCGGGCCGAACCAGCCCGCCTCGATCGCCTCGTCACGGCTCGCCACCCAGAAGCGGTCGCCCAGTACCTCCCGCCAGACGGCGAGTACGTCGGCCTCGGCGCCCGGCACCGCGTACACATGGCGGGCCCGGCCCTCGCCGCCCAGCAGGGCGACACCGGCACGCAGCTCCCAGTCCTCGTCGAAGTCGATGCGCGACTCCTCGTCGAAGGGGATGTCGATCATGCCGTGGTCGGCCGTGACGTAGAGCGCCGTACGCGGCGGGAGCTGCTCGGCGAGACGCTGGACGAGGCGGTCGACGTACATCAACTGGCCGCGCCAGGCATCGGAGTCGACGCCGAAGCGGTGACCCTTGCCGTCGAGCTCGCTGTAGTACGTGTAGACGAGGGACCGGTCGGCCGAGGCGAGCTGCTCCGCGGCGAAGTCCATCCGCTCCTCGCCGGTCAGCCGGCCGTGAAACGTGCCACCACTCAGCGCGATCTTGGTGAGCGGGGTTTCACGGAACGTCGGGGACGAGACCTGGGCGGTGTGCACCCCTGCCTCGTCGGCCAGCTGGAAGACCGTCGGATAGGGCTGCCAGACACGCGGCGACGTCCAGGGCTTCCAGCGCAGCTGGTTCATCAGCTCGCCGGTCCCGGGGTTGCGGGCGGTGTAGCCGGGAAGGCCGTGCCTGCCCGGCGCCAGACCGGTACCGAAGGAGGCGAGCGAGGTGGCCGTGGTGGCGGGGAAGCCGACGGTGATCGGTTCGCCCGTGCCGCCGCAGGACGTGGCGAGGAGCGAGGTCAGAAACGGGGCCTCGTCGGGGTGGGCCCTGAGCTGCTGCCAGCCGAGCCCGTCGATGAGGAAGACACAGTTCCGGTCGGCGGGCTTCAGCTCCGCGATGACGGGCCGCAGTCCGGGCACACCCTGGCCCGAGGCGATCGTCGGCAGCAGATCGGCCAGGGATGCGGATCCGTACGCCGGTACGGCCGCGGTGTCGAGTGCGAGCGGGAGGGGTTCGTCGGGCCAGAGGGAGGCGGGCCGGGACATCAGCGGGTGACCGTCGTGGCGGCCGTGGCCTCGGACAGCGACTGAGCGAAGGCGAGCGTCTGCCGGACCGTCTCCGGGCCGTCACCCGCCTCGCTGACGCGCAGGCTGAGGTCGTCGGCGGTGGAGCTCCCCGTGTAGCCGTGGTCGGCGTCGCAGTTGGGGTCGCCGCAGGCCGCGGGCTCCAGGTCGATCCGTGAGACGGCGCCCCAGCCGATGGTGAGGACGACCTCGCGCGGGAGGGTGCCCGGCTTGTACGACTCGGGGTTGGCGACGACGCGGCTGACGACGACCGAGGAGATGCGGTCGAGCTTGACCGACTCGGTGGAGGTCGTGGCGTACGGCGTCGGGGAGCTGTTGTCGGCGGCCTGCTCGTCCGTGTGGCTGACGATGAAGCGCGTGCCGGTGAGGACCAGGACGGTGACATGGCGGCGGACCTCGTTCGCGTCGAACGTCGTCTCCTGGTGCACCAGGTACGACGCGATCTGCTCACCACCGACAGCGGCCTCCACCGCTTCGGCCACGAGAGCCGGGTAGTAGCCACTGCGCTCGATCGCCGCGCGCAGCCCCTGGGTCGTCGTACCGGTCTTCGCCATGGGCTCCATCCTACGGGGCCGCGGGACCGGGGAGTGCGCTCAGTAACTGGGGAGCGTGCGCGGTCCCAGGTCGGTACGGGGCGGGGGCGGGGCGAGCCGCACGCCCGCGCCGAGCACGGAGAGGCCGTGGTGGGCGACGACGACGGGCTCGAGGCTGACGCCGACCACCTCGGGGTGGTCGTCGACCAGCCGGGAGACGCGCAGCAACAGCTCTTCGAGCGCCGTGGTGTCGACGGGCGCGGACCCGCGCCAGCCGAAGAGGAGCGGCGCGGTCCGGACGGACCTGATGAGCTCGGCGGCGTCGCGGTCGGTGGCGGGGACGAGGCGGTGGGCCGTGTCGCCGAGCAGCTCCGTGGCGGGGCCCGCGAGCCCGAACGACAGCACGGCGCCGACGGCGGGGTCGATGGCGGCGCGCACGACGGTGTCCACGCCGCGGGGGACCATGGCCTGCACGACGGGTTTGAGCTCCTCGGGCTTGCCGAGGGCCTCGGTCAACTCGGCGTAGGCCTGGCGCACTTGCTGCTCGTCGGCGAGGTCGAGGCGAACGCCGCCGAGGTCCGGCCGGTGACGCAGGTGGGGTGCGGTGGTCTTCAGGGCCACCGGGTAGCCGAGACGCGCGGCGGCATCGGCCGCGGCGTCGGGGCCGGGGGCAGGCAGGGTGGCCCGTACGTCGATCCCGTACCGCCCGAGCAGTACCCGCGCGTCCTCGTCCCTGAGCGTGACCCCGCCGTCCCCCGCCGGGGTCTCGTCCAGCACCCGCCCGACGAGCGCGGCCGCGCCGGCCTCGTCGATGTCCTCGTACTCCGGCACCTTCCCGGGCTCGGCGGCATCCCGTCGCCACTGCGCGTACCGGACGGCCTGGGCGAGGGCGCGTACGGCCCGCTCCGCTGCCGGGTATGCGGGAATCCGGGGCTCCGGGGAGGCGGACCGGCTCCCGCTCCGCTCCTGCCCGGCGGCATCGGCGTCGGACCCCGGGGACAGCCGGGCGCGGGGGTTGCCCGCCGGGCCGTCGGTTCCCCCCGGACCGTCCGCCGCACCCACGCCCGGGTCCGTGGCCGGAGCGGCACGGCCGGCGGCCCCGCGGGGGCCGTGCGCGGCGGGGTCCGGTGCGGATGCCGCGACCGCGGGGCCGGATGCCCGGTCCTGGCCGGGCCCACCCGGATCCTGTGCCGTGGGGTCCGGCGCCGAAGCCGGACCGCCCGCAGGGGGAGGACCGGGGAGGCCCTCGGCCGACGCCCCTGCCCGGCCTGCGGAGTCGGACGCGGGGCCACCCGCGTCCGTCGGCGACGACCAGGACGACGCTGCGGGGCGAACAGCAGGCTCGCCTCCGTGGCGAGGCGGCGAGCCCGCCGTGGCCGACGGTGAGGCCGGGCCGGTCGCGGGCCGCGGGCCCCCTCCCGGGACCTGGTGGGTCTCTCCGCGCTCCTCCGCGTGGGCCGGAGCCCGGTCGTTGTCCACCGCCGCACCGCGCCGCGGTGGCGCCGAGCTCGTCGCGGCCGCCAGCGCGTCGGCCAGGCCGCCGAGTTCGACGTGCACGACGAGGACGGGCTTGGCCGGAGCCGTCGTCGCCGCGGCGCGCAGGGCAGCCGCAAGGACCTCGCCGTCGCCCGACTCCGTCACACCGCCCTCCCCCACCCAGGGAATCGCATTGACAACGACCGCGTCGCACATGTCGTTCCTCAGCGCCTCCGCCAGCGCATCGCGGAAGTCCTGAGGAGTCGCGCCCGTCGTCAGGTCGCGAGGGGGCAGCGGCCGCAGCCCCTCGGTCAGACAGGCGTCGTACGTGAGCAGCCCGAGCGACTCGGAGTTCCCGAGGATCGCCACCCGCGGCCCCGCAGGCAGCGGCTGCCCGGCGAGCAGCAGTCCCGCGTCGACGAGCTCCGTGACCGTGTCGACGCGGATCACCCCCGCCTGCGCGAGCAGCTCCGAGACCGTGGCGTACGGAACCCGTGTCGTGGGCACCGCGTGTCCCGGCGGCGCGCTCCCGCTGTGGCGGGCGCCCCGTACCACCACGACCGGCTTGGCCGCCGCGGTGCGCCGTGCCAGGCGGGTGAACTTCCGCGGGTTGCCGATCGATTCGAGATACAGGAGAACGACGTCGGTGTCCGGGTCCTCGTACCAGTACTGAAGGAAGTCGTTCCCTGACACGTCCGCCCGGTTGCCGGACGAGATGAACGAGGACAGCCCTGCGCCACGCCGGTGGAGCCCGCTGAGCAGGGCGATGCCGATCGCCCCGGACTGGGTGAACAGGCCGGTCCGTCCGGGCGCGGGGGACTCCGGGGCGAGCGACGCGTTCAGCCTGACGGTGTCCGCGGTGTTGATGATCCCGAAGGCGTTGGGCCCGATGATCCTCATCCCGTACGAGCGGGCCTGCCGCACCAGTTCGCGCTGCCGCTCCCGTCCGCCGGCGCCGCTCTCGGCGTACCCCGCGGCCAGCACGACCAGTCCTTGCACCCCGTGCTCGCCGCAGTCGGCGACGACCTCCGGGACGCGCTCGGCCGGAACGGCCACGACCGCGAGGTCGACGGGCTCGCCGATCTCGGCGACCGAGCGGAAGGCGGGTACGCCGTCCAGGGAGCGCACGTCCGGGGCAAGGGCGCGGTTCACGGCGTAGATCCGCCCGGTGTAGCCGGATGCCAGCAGGTTGCCCAGGGCGGCGCGGCCCACCCCTCCCGGCGTCCGGCCCGCCCCGATCACGGCTACCGACCCCGGCGCCAGCAGTCGCTGCACGGACCTCGCCTCGGCGCGCTGTTCCCGGGCGCGCTGTACCGCGAGCGACTTGGCGGTCGGTTCGAGATCCAGCGTCAGACGGACGGCCCCGTCCTCGAAGCTGCGCTTCTGCGTGTAGCCGGCATCGGTGAAGACCTTGATCATCTTGCTGTTCGCGGGCAGCACCTCGGCCGCGAACCGCCTGATGCCGCGCTCGCGCGCGACGGCCGTGACGTGTTCGAGCAGCGCCGAGGCGACACCCCGCCCCTGGTGTGCGTCCTGCACCAGGAACGCGACCTCCGCCTCGTCGGCGGGTGCGGAAGCGGGCATTCCGGTGGCATCGATCCGGTCGTAGCGCACGGTCGCGATGAACTCGCCCCCCACCGTGGCCGCAAGGCCCACCCGGTCCACGTAGTCGTGGTGGGTGAACCGGTGCACGTCCTTCGCGGAGAGCCGGGGGTACGGGGCGAAGAAGCGGTAGTACTTGGACTCGTCCGAGACCTGCTCGTAGAAGCTGACGAGCCGGTCCGCGTCATCGGTGGTGATGGGCCTGATGCGCGCGGTCCCACCGTCGCGCAGCACCACGTCGGCTTCCCAGTGGTCGGGGTACGCGTGGTCCGACGGGGTCTGCATGGGCCAAGACTACGGCCCGGGCACGGGTCGCGAAGGCGGAAGCGCGGGTGCAGTCTGGGGGCACCCCCGGGCAGCCGGACGGGCCCGCCGCCGGGAGCGACCGACGGCCGGGACACGGACGGAAGGCCGGTCGCGACCACTCTCACGCACATGAGAGACTGGTCTAGACAACTACTGAGGACTCGAAGGGCATCACCATGGCTGAGCGCCGCGTCAATGTCGGCTGGGCCGAGGGCCTCCACGCCCGCCCCGCCTCCATCTTCGTCCGTGCCGCCACGGCCTCCGGCATCCCCGTGACGATCGCCAAGGCCGACGGCAACCCCGTCAACGCCGCATCGATGCTCGCAGTGCTCGGTCTGGGCGCGGAGGGCGGCGAGGAGATCGTGCTCGCTTCGGACGCCGACGGCGCCGACGCCGCCCTCGACCGTCTGGCCAAGCTTGTCGCCGAAGGCCTCGAGGAGCTTCCCGAGACCGTCTGAGCGGGACAGCCCGTCCGGACCGGAAACCCGCCCATAAACAAGGGGATCGGGAAACCGGCGGAAAGCAACCCGGAAACCCGGTCGAAAGACAATTCACACGACGGAGCCGTGGAACCGGTAATTACTGGTTCCACGGCTCCGCTGTTTCGAGCGGTCGCTATTTGTATACGGCGCTTTTGTTAATGGCGGACGCTCGCCGTGTTTACGGTATGTTGCGAAGTCCTCACGGCCTCCGGCAGCGCGGTCCGCAGCCGGTGCGCCCCCGTCGTCCGCTCCGCGTGCAACGCGGTGAGCGCCCGTGCCCGTTCCGCGTCGCCGCGTGCCACCGCGTCCACGATCGCACCGTGCTCGCCCCAGGCCTCCACGGGCCGGGCGGGCTGCTCGACCGCGTACATCCAGGCGATCTTGTGCCGGAGCTGGGTGAGCAGCGCGATGAGGCCGGGGCTGCCGGAGGCCTGGGCCAGGGTCTCGTGGAACCAGCTTCCCAGCGAGCGCAGATCCTCGCCCTGGCCCCTGCGGGCCCGCTCCTGACCCAGCCTGACCAGGCCGCGCAGCACTTTGAGATGGGCCTCCGTGCGCCGTTGCGCGGCCCGCGCCGCACCCAGCGGCTCCAGCAGCATCCTGATCTCCAGGAGGTCTGCCGCCTCCTGCTCGGTGGGCTCGGCGACGCACGCGCCGGCGTGCCGGCGGGTGACGACGAAACCCTCCGACTCCAGGGTGCGCAGCGCCTCGCGCACAGGGACGCGTGAGACACCGTAGCGGCGCGCCAACTGCTCCTCGGCCAGCCGGCTGCCGCGCTCGAAGACACCGGAGACGATGTCGTCGCGGATAGCCGTGCATACCGAGCGCGCAGGAATGCGCATACCGAACCTCCGCCTTTAATCCGCGCGAAACCCAGTCGAGCGACGTCTGTTCGGTGACTCTATTGCAATGGGCCGCAATTTCCGATGGGGTACGGCAATACCTGCATATCTTTTGGCCTGAACATTCCGAAGGCCCCGGCCGGTCCTGAGGACCGGGCCGGGGCCTTCGCGCCGCACGCGGGGCGTCAGACCTTGACGCCGTGGCCGCGCAGATACGCGACCGGGTCGATGTCGGAGCCGTAGTCGGGGCTCGTACGGGCCTCGAAGTGGAGGTGCGGGCCGCTCGAGTTGCCGGTCGAGCCGGACAGGGCGATCTGCTGGCCCGGGGTGACCCGCTGGCCCACCGAGACACCGATGGACGACAGATGGCCGTACTGGGTGTACGTGCCGTCGTTCATCTTGATCACGATGTTGTTGCCGTAGGCGCCGCCCCAGCCGGCCTCAACGACCGTGCCCATGCCCACGGCGACGACCGGGGTGCCGGACGCGGCGTGGAAGTCGACGCCGGTGTGGCTGCCGGAGGACCAGAGCGCGCCGCCGGCGTGGTAGCTGGTGCTGACGTACGAGCCGGTGACCGGAAGGGTGTAGGAGAGCAGCCGCTTGCGCTCGGCCGCACGGGCGGCGCGCTCCTTGGCCTCGTGGGCGGCCTTGGCCCGGGCTTCCGCCTTACGCTTCGCCTCGGCCTCGGCCTTCGCCTGGGCGGCGATCAGCTCGGCCTCCCGCTGCTGGGCGTCGGCCTGGGCGTCGATCTGCTCGGCGAGGGTGTCGGCGGCGATGATCTGACCCAGGCCGGTGTCCTCGAGGGAGGACGCGGTGTCCGTGTCGGCGGCGAGCGCCGGGGAGGCAAGGGTTCCGATGACGCCGGTGGTGGCGAGGGCCGCGGCTCCCGCGATGCCGGCACGCTTGCGCGAAAGCCGGCTCGGACCACGATGCTTCCCGGTGGCACGGGTGAACGCCATGTAGTGGCTGATCCTTTCCTTCCTTCTCGCCTACCGGGTTAGCTGACGGGTTCGGAGCAGGAAGGTCTCCTACGGGCCCCTCCGCAACGGGACGAAGGCGTCCGATTCACCCCAGGGGACACATGGGTCCCCGGCTCCCCAGGCTCGCGCCCGACGGGGACTCGGCGATGGCTGTCCGATGCCGCGGGTGCGGCTGGTGCAACTGGCGGACAGCGCAGATGACGCTAAGCGGGCCATCTTTCAATCACCAAACAGACACGCGTATTTGTAGCGCACGCCACAGGTCAGACAGGCAGCCTCTCCAACAAAGCGGACATACGGGAGGGCCCCGTTGACACTCGGTCAACAGGGCCCTCCCGGGTCACTTCAGGCCATGGCCGGTCAATCAGCCGGTGACAACCGTCACTTCACCGATGCCGAGAGCCTTGACCGGCTCCTCGATCTGCGAGGCGTCCCCCACCAGGACCGTGACGAGGCGGTCCACCGGGAAGGCGTTGACGACCGCCGCCGTCGCCTCGACGGTGCCGGTCCCGGCCAGCCGCGCGTACAGCCGGGCCTGGAAGTCGTCCGGGAGACCCTGCTCGACCTGGTCGGCCAGCGTGCCCGCGACCGACGCCGCGGTCTCGTACTTCAGCGGGGCCACGCCCACGAGGTTCTGCACGGCGACATCGCGCTCGGCGTCCGTCAGACCCTCCGCGGCGAGCGTGCGCAGCACCTTCCAGAGGTCGTCCAGGGCCGGGCCCGTGTGCGGGGTGTCGACGGAGCCGCTGATGGCGATCGTGGACGCGCCCGTGGCCCCTCCGGGGACGGCCGGGGCGACCGACCGCAGCACCTGGGCGAAGGCCCTGACCCCGTAGGTGTAGCCCTTCTCCTCCCGCAGGACGCGGTCCAGCCGGGAGGTGAGGGTGCCGCCGAGGCAGTACGTGCCGAGAACCTGGGCCGCCCAGACGCTGTCGTGGCGGTCCGGGCCGATGCGGCCGATGAGCAGCTGCGTCTGCACCGCGCCGGGTCGGTCGACGATGACGACACGGCCCGTGTCGTCGGCGGTGATCGGCGGCATGGGACGGGGCTCGGCCGCGCCGCCGGTCCAGTCGCCGAGGGTGTCGGCGAGCACGGCGTCGAGATCGACGTCCGTGAGGTCGCCGACGATCACGGCGGTCGCGGAGGCGGGACGGACATGCGCCTCGTAGAAGGCTCTTACGGCCGCGGAGTCGATGCGCTCCACCGTCTCCTCGCTGCCCTGGCGGGGCCGGGACATCCGGGAGGAGACGGGGAAGAGCTGCCGGGAGAGCTCCTTGGCGGCGCGACGGGCCGGGTTCGCCGTCTCGTGCGGGATCTCGTCCAGCCGGTTCCGTACGAGCCGCTCGACCTCGCTGTCGGCGAACAGCGGCGCCCGCAGGGCCTCTGCGAGCAGGCCGAGTGCCTTGGGGAGACGGGAGACCGGTACTTCGAGGGAGACACGGACGCCGGGGTGGTCGGCATGCGAGTCGAGGGTGGCGCCGCACCTCTCCAGCTCGGCGGCGAACTCCTCCGCCGTGTGCTTGTCGGTGCCCTCGGAGAGCGCCCGCGCCATGATCGTGGCGACGCCGTCCAGCCCCTCGGGCTCGGCGTCCAGCGGGGCGTCGAGGAAGATCTCGACGGCCACGACCTGCTGGCCGGGGCGGTGGCAGCGCAGGACGGTCAGTCCGTTGTCAAGGGTGCCCCGGCCGGGGGCCGGGAAGGCCCAGGGCCTGGCCTCGCCGGGGCCCGGCTGCGGGTGGAAGTCCATGGTCACGGCAGCGTCGGTCACTGTGCGGCTCCCTCTGTGTCCTCTGCGTCGTCGTCCTCTGTGGCCCCGGCGGGCTCGTACACCAGCACCGCACGGTTGTCCGGGCGCAGCCGGGCCTGGGCGACGGCCTGCACCTCTTCTGCGGTGACGTCGAGGACCCGCGACACGGCGCTGAACGCCAGCTGCGGGTCGCCGAACAGCACCGCGTACCGGCACAGTTCGTCGGCTCGGCCCGCGACCGTGCCGAGCCGGTCCAGCCACTCGCGCTCCAGCTGGGCCTGGGCACGCTCCATCTCCTCGGGCGTGGGGCCCTCGGCGGCGAACCGCTCCAGCTCGTCGTCGACGGCAGCCTCGATGTCGGGGACCTCGACCCCGCCGGACGTCTTCACGTCCAGCCAGCCGAGCGAGGGGGCCCCGGCGAGCCGCAGCAGGCCGAAGCCGGCGGCGACGGCCGTACGGTCGTGGCGCACCAGTCGGTTGTGCAGCCGGGACGACTCTCCGCCGCCCAGGACGGTGAGCGCCAGGTCGGCGGCGTCGCACTCGCGCGTGCCATCGTGCGGCAGCCGGTAGGCGGCCATCAGGGCGCGGGCGGGCACCTCCTCGACGATCTCCTCGCGCAGCTGCTCGCCGATGATGTCCGGCAGGGAACCGTCGCGCGGCGGCTGCTTGCCGTCGTGGGTCGGGATGGAGCCGAAGTACTTCTCGATCCAGGCCAGGGTCTGCTCCGGATCGATGTCCCCGACGACCGACAGCACCGCGTTGTTCGGCGCGTAGTAGGTGCGGAAGAAGTTCCGGGCGTCCTCGAGGGTCGCCGCGTCCAGGTCGGCCATGGACCCGATCGGGGTGTGGTGGTACGGATGGCCCTCGGGGTAGGCGAGGGCGGTCAGCTTCTCGAAGGCCGTGCCGTACGGAACGTTGTCGTAGCGCTGACGGCGCTCGTTCTTGACGACGTCCCGCTGGTTCTCCATCGACTCGTCGTCGAGCGCGGTGAGCAGCGAGCCCATGCGGTCGGCCTCCAGCCAGAGCGCGAGCTCCAGCTGGTGGGTGGGCATGGTCTCGAAGTAGTTGGTGCGCTCGAAACTGGTCGTGCCGTTGAGCGAGCCGCCGGCCCCCTGCACCAGCTCGAAGTGACCGTTGCCCGGCACCTGCGCGGAGCCCTGGAACATCAGGTGCTCGAAGAGGTGAGCCAGGCCGGTGCGCCCCTCGACCTCGTGGCGTGAGCCGACGTCGTACCAGAGGCAGACCGCGGCGACCGGGGTCAGGTGGTCCTCGGAGAGCACCACCCGCAGACCGTTGGCCAGGCGATGCTCGGTTGCTGTCAGGCCGCCGGAGCCGGCCTGCGCTGTGGCCGTGTGACCCATGGGCATGTAGTCCCTTCGATCGCGTTTTGAGTGTCCTGCCACTGTATGCAAGCGTGCCGACGCCTGGCGAAGTTCCCGGCGCTTCCGCGCGGGGTGCGGGCCCGCTGTTCCGGGTCGCGGTCGGCGTTGTCAGCGGGACGGTCCACAATGGTCGGCGTCAGATCCCGTTCAAGGTTCATGTTGGTGAAGGAGCCGCAGCAGCGATGGCCCGCCGCAGCACGAAGACGCCGCCGCCCGACGACTTCGAGGAGAGGATCCTCGACATCGACGTCGTCGACGAAATGCAGGGCTCCTTCCTCGAGTATGCGTACTCGGTGATCTACTCCCGGGCCCTGCCGGACGCCCGGGACGGGATGAAGCCCGTACACCGCCGGATCGTTTACCAGATGAACGAGATGGGCCTGCGCCCCGACCGCGGCTATGTGAAGTGCGCCCGCGTCGTCGGCGAGGTCATGGGCAAGCTCCACCCGCACGGTGACGCGTCGATCTACGACGCCCTGGTGCGTATGGCACAGCCCTTCTCGATGCGTCTGCCGCTGGTCGACGGCCACGGCAACTTCGGCTCGCTGGGCAACGACGACCCTCCGGCCGCCATGCGGTACACGGAATGCCGGATGGCCGACGCGACGAGCCTGATGACCGAGTCGATCGACGAGGACACGGTCGACTTCTCGCCGAACTACGACGGGCAGGAGCGGGAGCCGGTGGCGCTTCCGGCCGCCTTCCCGAATCTGCTGGTCAACGGCGCGTCGGGCATCGCTGTCGGTATGGCGACGAACATGCCGCCGCACAACCTGGGCGAGGTCGTCGCCGCCGCCCGGCACCTGATCCGGCATCCGGGTGCCGACCTCGAGACGCTGATGCGTTACGTCCCGGGCCCCGACCTGCCGACCGGCGGCCGGATCGTCGGACTGTCCGGGATCAAGGACGCGTACGAGACGGGCCGTGGCACCTTCAAGATCCGGGCGACGGTGACGGTCGAGACGGTCACGGCGCGCCGCAAGGGCCTCGTCGTCACCGAACTGCCCTTCTCGGTCGGCCCGGAGAAGGTGATCGCGAAGATCAAGGACCTGGTCGGCGCGAAGAAGATCCAGGGCATCGCGGACGTCAAGGACCTCACCGACCGTGCGCACGGGCTGCGCCTGGTGATCGAGATCAAGAACGGCTTCATCCCCGAAGCGGTCCTCGAGCAGCTGTACAAACTGACGCCGATGGAGGAGTCCTTCGGTATCAACAACGTGGCGCTGGTCGACGGCCAGCCGCTGACGCTCGGCCTCAAGGAGCTCCTCGAGGTCTATCTCGACCACCGCTTCGACGTGGTCCGCCGCCGCAGCGAGTTCCGGCGGGGCAAGAAGCGCGACCGGCTGCACCTGGTCGAGGGTCTGCTCGTCGCGCTCCTCGACATCGACGAGGTCATCCGCCTCATCCGCTCCAGCGAGAACTCCGCGCAGGCGAAGGAGCGCCTGATCGCGCACTTCTCGCTCAGCGAGGTCCAGACGCAGTACATCCTGGACACCCCCCTGCGCCGGCTCACCAAGTTCGACCGGATCGAGCTGGAGAGCGAGCGCGACAGGCTGACCGCGGAGATCGAGGAGCTGACGCGGATCCTGGACTCGGACGCCGAGCTGCGCAAGCTGGTGTCGTCCGAACTGGCCTCGGTGGCCAAGAAGTTCGGCACCGACCGGCGCACGGTGCTGCTGGAGTCCGCGGGCTCGCCCGTGCCTTCCGCCTCACTGCAGGTCGCGGACGACCCGTGCCGTGTGCTGCTGTCCTCGACGGGGCTGCTGGCTCGTACGGTCACCGGGGAGCCGCTGCCGGAGGACGGCGGCAAGCGCGCCAAGCACGATGTGATCGTGTCCGCGGTGCCTGCGACGGCGCGCGGCGAGGTGGGCGTGGTGACCTCTGCCGGGCGGCTGTTGCGGCTCTCGGTGATCGATCTCCCGCAGCTGCCGGAGACCGCCGGCGCCCCGAATCTCTCGGGCGGGGCGCAGATCTCCGAGTTCCTCTCCCTGGAGGCGGACGAGACCGTGGTCTGTCTGACCACTCTCGACGAGTCCTCGCCGGGCCTCGCGCTGGGGACGCTCCAGGGTGTGGTCAAGCGCGTCGTTCCGGACTATCCGGCCAACAAGGAAGAGCTGGAGGTCGTCGCGCTCAAGGAGGGTGACCGGATCGTGGGCGGCGTCGAGCTGCGTACGGGCGAGGAGGACCTGGTCTTCATCACTTCCGACGCGCAACTGCTGCGCTTCCAGGCCTCGCAGGTCAGGCCGCAGGGGCGTGCGGCGGGCGGTATGGCGGGCATCAAGCTCGCCCAGGACGCCAAGGTGATCTCGTTCACCGCGGTGGATCCGGCGGCCGACGCGGTGGTCTTCACGGCCGCGGGTTCCACGGGTGCGCTGGACGACTCGGTGACGACGGCCAAGCTGACGCCGTTCGACCAGTATCCGCGCAAGGGCCGTGCGACCGGTGGTGTCCGCTGCCAGCGGTTCCTCAGGGGCGAGGACGTTCTGTTGCTGGCCTGGGCGGGCGCGGCCCCGGCGCGTGCGGCGCAGAAGAGCGGCGCTCCGTCCGACCTGCCGGAGGCCGACCCCCGGCGCGACGGGTCGGGGACGCCGCTGGAGAAGCCGGTCGCGTCGCTGGCGGGTCCTGCCTCCTGATGCGCCGCCGCCCCCTCCGCCGGTCGCGGAGGGGGCGGCCCGCCGTCATTTCCAGGGGATGTTCCGCCAGGGGCTGCCCTCGTTCTCCATGAGCAGCCGGTGGGACGACAGCGCGCCCTGGTAGTAGTCGCCGTACTCGTCCTCGTCGAAGCGCAGCACCCGGCCCAGCGTGTACCCCGCCGAGAACTCCTCCCACGAGTGGTACGCCGACCTGCTCAGCGCGCCCGCGTGGACGATCGCCTGCTCCGCCTCGTGCGGGGTGCAGTGGCGCGCGGCCAGCCCCCATCGGGCCACGGACGGCGCCCGCCCGTAGTCGTACGCGGCGGCACTGACCACCCGGCCGTCGTCGGGAAGCAGTCCGTCGGCACGGAAACGGGCTTCGTAGCGCATGATGCGGCGCACGAGCTCCTCCATGTCCTTGACGACGCCGGGCGGCGCGCCCTGGTCGTGGAGGGATCCGGCAGCGGTTTCGCGCCAAAGATCGGCGGCCGGAAGCTCGCCCAGTCCCCTGCGCAACTGCTCGCGGACCCGCAGCGCGAACTCCGGCTGCGGCGGGCTGTTGGAGTAGTCCAGGAGGGCGCTCATCTGCCTGTGCCATCCCGCGTTGTCGCTGATCGACCAGGACTCGCGGAGCATGCGCCGCTGGGACTCGTAGTCGAGATAGACGGTGCCCACCTCGTTCCAGGGCACGCCGTTGGAGACGGCGAGGTGCGCCCCGCACCCGAGCCCGAAGGCGAGCGGACCGAACAGGGGCCCGGTGTGCAGGGCGGTCAGCCGGTTGTCCGTCGTGCGGTCGTTCTCGGCGTAGTAGCGGCGCCAGACCGCGCGGTGCTGAGGCGAGGCCGGCAGGGTCACGGCGGCGGGGGTGCCGCCGTTCACGACCAGCCACTGCTTCGGGTCCGGCCAGTCGAACTCCGCCACCCAGTCGAGCGAGACGCTGTGGAAGACCCAGTCCGGATGCCACGGCGGCAGCACGCCCCGCGTGAGCAGCGGCCTGTACCGGCCCCCGGTCACCGGGTCCACGGCGGCCCGCCAGCGGACGATGTCCGGCTCGGCGTCGACCTCGTGCCGGGGCTGGCCTATGTACAGCTCCTCGGCCGCCAGCACCTTGAGCTGCGCGTCCACGTCCTGGCGCAGCCGGGCCTCGTAGAGTTCACGCTCCACCGCCGTCGGCGGCACCCAGTTCATGACCACGGAACGCTCCGGCAGGGGCTCTTCTGGTCCTGGGTGAGGATCCGGTGCTGGGCGACCGACTCCTGGTACGTCTGCCCGAACTCGTCCTCGTCGAAGGCGAGTACACGTGCAAGCGAGTACGCGGCCGAGAACGCGCCCCACGAGGCGTACCTCTGGCGGCTCAGCCTGCCGGCCGTGAGGACCGCCTGCTCGGCCTCCTGAGGGGCGCACAGGCGTGCGCCGAGCGCCATCCGTACGAAGGCGACGATCCGTCCGTAGTCGAACGCGCTCAGCGAATCGACCCGTTCACCGGCGCCGAGCACCCCGTCGGCGCGGAAGCGCTCCTCGTAACAGGCGATCCGCCCGGCGGTCGCCCGGACCTCCTCGACCGTCTCCGTGTCCGCCCTGCGCACGAGCAGGGCCCGGGTGACGGCATCCAGCCACTCCTCGTGGGAGGGTGACCGGCCCAGCCGGTCGGTGAGTCCGGTGCGGGCGGTGAGGGCGATGGCTTCCTCCCTGCCGCAGAGCATGGCGTTGCACAGGGCGTCCAGCTTGTCGAGGAAGCCCGCGCGGTTCGTGACCCTCCAGATGCCGCGCAGCGTCGCGGCGTCACGGAAGTAGTCGAAGTACGTCGTGCCGAGCTCGTTCCACGCCACGCTGTTGTGCACCGACAAATGCGCGCCGCAGGCCAGACCGTGCGCAAGGGAGCCCTGCAACGGACCGCCCGTGTGCGTGACCAGCAGTCCGCGCCGGGGGCCACCGGTGTCCGCCGCGGCCCTCAGCCAGGCCTGTCGGTGCGAGCGCCTGGCCTCGAGAGTGATCGCGCAAGGTGAGCCCGGGTTGACCGCCAGCCGCCATCGGTCGTTCGGCCACTCCTGTGCCAGCTCGGCAAGGGTGACGGACCGGTGCACCCATTCCGGGTTCCATGGCGGCAGCATGCCCGCCGTGAACACCGGGAGGCTCGGCTTGCCGGTCTCCGGGTCTTTGACGGAAGCCGGCAGGGCGCGGAATCCAGGGGTGTCCGCGTGCAGCCGAGGGAGGGTCAGGAACAGCGGGGCGCGGGAGAGTACGGCGAGTTCCGCGCCCCGCACACCACTCGCACTCGCCTCCCTTGCCTCCCTTGCCTCGTACAGCAGTTGCTCGGTCTCAGTCGGCGGGGCCCACGCGGTTGTACCTGTCGTCACGGGTCGATCCTATGAACTGCCCGACTCCCGCCGGACAACGGGTCACTGCATGTAGTCGTCCGGTTCCTCATCCCGGGGCTCGGGCACGTACCGCAGAACACCCCACATGCTGTGCTCGGCCGGCGCGTCCTGCGGACCGGTCACCCTGACCGCGTCGAGTTCCTCGAGCAGGACTCCGGTGTCGATGCCGGAGCCGATGAGGACCAGCTCTGTGCCCCGGGGCCCGGCTGCCTCGACCGCCGGCCAGGGCTCCGGGTAGAAGCGGAGAAACCGGCCGACGGCGTGGACGGCGTACCGGTTGAGCGGGTCCGCGTCGCCGAAGTCGACGAATCCCTTGATCCGGTAGAGCCCTTCGGGCCTCGAGTCGAGGAAGTCCAGCAGCCGGCGCGGGTGCAGGGCGTCGGCTGCGGTGAACGAGACGGTTTCGTAGGCGGTGTGCAGATGACCGTCGTGGCCGTGGTGCCCGGTCCCCGCTTCGTCGTTCCCGTCCTCGTCGATGTCCTCGAACGACAGCTGTCCTACGCGCTCGGTCCGCGGGCGGCACTCGAAGAGCAGCGCGGGATCGACACGTCCGTACGAGGCCGGGATCACGGCCGCTCCGTCGGCGAGCCCCGCGATACGCGACCGCAGACGACCGGCCGCCGCGGCGTCGACCCGGTCCGCCTTGTTCAGCACGATCAGATCGGCGATGCCGAGATGCCGCTCGATCTCGGGGTGCCTCTCCCTCGTCGCGTCGAACTCGGCCGCGTCGACGACCTGCACCAGGCCGCCGTACACGATCCGTTCGTTCTCGCTGGCCAGGAGCATACGGACGAGTTCCTGCGGTTCCGCGAGGCCGCTCGCCTCGATCACGATCACATCGAGCCGGGCGGCGGGCCGGGTGAGCTTCTCGAGGAAGACGTCCAGCTCGCTCGCGTCGACGGCACAGCACAGACAGCCGTTTCCGAGCGACACCGTGGAGTCACCCAGTTGACCGGCCACGGTCATGGCGTCGATCTCGATCGATCCGAAGTCGTTGACGATCGCGCCGATCCTGGTACCGCGACCCGCCCGCAGCAGATGGTTGAGCAGGGTCGTCTTGCCCGATCCCAGAAAGCCCGCGAGGACGATGACGGGGATCTGCTGCTTGCTCAACGCGGCACCTCTCCGGACGACGACCCGATTGTCCCGCCCCAGAATATGCGGCGCCCCGCAGCCGGCCCGCCGCCGTCCCCGGCCATGCCGCCGGTTCCAGGTTCCGGGCGCACCCCGGTGATCGCTGCGGCCGGCTCGGTGCCCGGAGCGCCCCGGCTCGGTCCCCGGACCGCGGCGACGAGGCGCCGTGGAGAGCAGCACTCGCGAGGGACGAGGCACCGCGGCGACCGCGACAGCGAGATTTCCGAAGCGCGTCCCCGCCCTCTACCGTGCATCCCTATGAGCCCCGCACCGACCGGCCCCCAGGGCGCGCCCGCGAGACGGCGGCGGTTCGGCTGGCCGCGGCGGGTCTTCGCGCAGGTCCTGCTGATGCAGCTGGCCATCGCCGCCGGTGTCACCGTGCTGGCCACCGGCCTCTTCCTGGCCCCGCTGAGCGCCCAGCTCGACGACCAGGCGATGCGGCGCGCGCTGGCGATAGCCGAGACCACCGCCTCACCACAGGTCGCCGACGATCTTCTGGCCTCGCGGCCGTCGGCCGACGGCCCCGTGCAGCGGGAGGCCGAGCGCATCCGGCTGGCCGCCGGGGCCGAGTACGTCGTGATCATGGACACCCGCGGGGTGCGCTGGTCGCACACCGACCCCAGGAACATCGGCGGGGTCGTCTCCACCGACCCCCGCCAGGCGCTCGCGGGGCACCACGTCATGGAGATCGACAGCGGCACCCTCGGCCGCTCCGCCCGGGGCAAGGTCCCTCTCCGCGACGACGGGGGGAAGATCATCGGCGCCGTCTCGGTCGGGATCGAGTACGACAGCGTCCGCGACCGGCTGCTCGCCGCGATCCCCGGACTGCTCGCCTACGCCGGGGGCGCCCTGGCGGCCGGCGCCCTCGCCGCCTACATGATCTCCCGCAGACTCCAGCGGCAGACCCATGACCTGGCCTTCTCCGACATCTCGTCGCTGCTCGCCGAACGCGAAGCGATGCTGCACGGCATCAGGGAAGGGGTGGTCGCCCTCGACAGGTCGGGCCGGATCAGGCTGACGAACGACGAGGCGCAACGCCTCCTCGGCCTCGGGCCGGAGGCCGTCGGACAGCCGCTCGAGGAGGTCCTCGGCCCGGGCCGCACGACGGACGTGCTGTCCGGGCGGGTGACCGGCGAGGACCTGGTGACCGTGCGCGGACACCGCGTACTGATAGCCAACCGGATGCCGACGGACGACGGAGGCGCCGTCGCGACGCTCCGCGACCGCACGGAGCTGGAGCAGCTCGGCCGGGAGCTGGACTCGACGCGCGGCCTCATCGACGCGCTGCGTGCCCAGGACCATGAGCATGCGAACCGTATGCACACACTGCTCGGGTTGCTGGAACTGGAGCTGCACGAGGAGGCCGCGGAGTTCGTGACCGAGGTCGTGGGTGTGCACCGGGCCACCGCGGAGCAGGTCACCGAGAAGATCCACGACCCGCTGCTGGCCTCGCTGCTCGTCGGCAAGGCGACGGTCGCGGCGGAGCGCGGTGTCTCGCTGCGGATCGCGCCCGGCACACTCCTCCCCGACCGGCTGGTCGACCCGCGCGGCCTGGTCACGGTGGTCGGCAATCTCGTCGACAACGCGCTGGACGCCGCCGCCGGCTCCGAGGATCCGCGCATCGGGATCGAGCTGCGCGGCGAGGGACGCACGGTGGTCCTGAGGGTCGCCGACAGTGGACCCGGCGTCCCGGCCGAACAGCGCGAACTGATCTTCACCGAGGGATGGTCCACGAAGGAGCTCCCCGCACACGGCAAGCGGGGGCTGGGGCTGGCACTTGTCCGGCGCTTCGCGGAACGGCAGGGCGGCAGCGTCCGCGTGGCCGAATCGGGCGCCGACATGGGCGGCGGGGCGGAGTTCACCGTCGTACTCCCGGAGGCGCTGGTGGAATCCGGGCTCGCGACCGCGGGAGAGCCACGATGACCGACGCAATGACCGACGCACCGATCAATGTCCTGGTCGTGGACGACGACGTCCGTGTCGCGCGGATCAACGCGGCCTACGTGGCCAGGGTGCCGGGCTTCCACGTCGTCGGACAGGCCCACTCGGCCACCGAGGCACTCGCCCGGATCGCCGGACTGCACGTGGACCTGATTCTGCTGGACCACTACCTGCCGGACGAGAGCGGGCTCTCGGTCGTCCGCGAGCTCCGCCGTCATGGGCATCAGACCGACGTGATCATGGTGACGGCGGCCCGTGATGTCGCCACCGTCCAGGCGGCGATGCGGCACGGTGCACTCCAGTATCTGGTGAAGCCGTTCAACTTCACCGGCCTGCGCGCCAGGCTGGAGGCTTACGCCGGACTGCGCCGCACCCTGGACCGCGGCGGCGAGGCCGAACAGGCCGAAGTGGACGCCATCTTCGGCGCCCTCTCCGCCACGAGCTCCCCGGGGCTCCCCAAGGGCCACTCCCCGACCACCGCCGGGCTGGTCCGCAAGGTGCTCCTCGCCGCCGAGGCCGCTCTCTCCGCCCAGGAGATCGCCGAACACGCCGGGGTGAGCCGCCAGACCGCCCAGCGCTATCTGAAGCTCCTGGAACGCTCGGGCCGGGTCAATCTGTCCCTGAGGTACGGGGAGACGGGCCGCCCGGAGCACAGGTACACGTGGGCGGCGGGCGTCCAGGACATGTCGTCCGGATCTGACCGGCAGGCTCCGGAGGACAGCCGTTAGGCTCGCCGCCGTGGGGACGGACATGGACGGCGGGATCGAAAGTCGCGAGCCGGGGCACCCTTGGGAGCTTGAAGCGGACCTGATGGACTTCCGGCTGGGCCGCGACCAGACGGCCTGGGGGGCTCTGTGGAACTGCGGCGGATACGAGATTCTGGATCCGCTCTTCGGTGACCGGGGCTTGCCCGACGACGCCTCGGAGTCGATACGCGAGGCCGCCGGCGAAGAATGGCAGTGGAGCCACACCTGGGCGACCTGGGCGGAACTGGTCGCCCTGGACTGGGACGCCCCGCTCTCCCCCGACCCGGCGTGGGGCTACGCCGGGCGGTGGCGGCGGGAATCGAGCGGCGAACTCACCTTGCACGACGTCGTTCCGGCGTCGCGGGCCTTGGCAGAAGAGGCATCGGTCGCATTCGGCAGCGACAGCATCCTGGCGCCCGCCGAGTGGCCGCCGGGCGGCGAGGTGCCATTGGACGGCTTTGTCCACCGTCCTGTGCGTCTCACCTTGCGGATGCTCGCCGAGCACGACAGCCGCTGGGCACCGGTCTGGACGGCCATGCGCGACCTTGCCGCCACCTACGGTACGGAAAGCGTCCGGATCGTCGTCTGGTGCTGGTGACGCGCCCCGTCACCGCTCGGACTCCTCGCTCCGTCACCCCTCACCCCGTCGGCTCCTCACGGCTCACACCGCCCCCGCCCCCGTCAGCGCCCGCACCTCCGTCTCCGCGTGCTTCGCCTCGTCCGGCACTTCGGACGAGGTGACGGTGCCGATCCAGCCCGCGAGGAAGCCGAGCGGGATGGAGACCACACCAGGGTTCTGCAGCGGGAAGACATGGAAGTCCACGCCGGGGAACAGGGCCTCCGGACTGCCCGAGACCACCGGCGAGACCAGCACCAGCAGCACCGCGGGAATCAGCCCGCCGTAGACCGACCACACCGCGCCACGGGTCGTGAAGTTCCGCCAGAACAGCGAGTACAGCAGCACCGGCAGATTGGCCGAGGCGGCGACGGCGAAGGCCAGGCCGACCAGGAAGGCGACATTCAGATCGCGCGCGAGCAGTCCGAGCGCGATCGCTGCCGCTCCGATGAACGCCGCGGCGACCCGCGCCACCGCGACCTCGCTGTGCTGTTTGGCATGACGACGCTTCAGCGAGGCGTACAGATCGTGCGCGACCGAGGCCGATGAGGCGAGCGTGATCCCGGCTACGACGGCCAGGATGGTCGCGAAGGCCACCGCCGCCACGACGGCGAACAGCACGGTGCCTCCCGTGGAGCCCGCGCCGCCGCCGAGATCGAGGGCGAGAAGCGGAACCGCCGTGTTCCCCGCGGCATTCGACGCGCGCACCTCGTTCGTGCCGAGGATGGCCGCGGCGCCGAAGCCGAGCACGATCGTCATCAGGTAGAAGCTGCCGATCAGGCCGATGGACCAGACGACCGAGCGGCGTGCAGCCCGCGCGGTCGGCACGGTGTAGAAGCGGGACAGGATGTGGGGCAGTCCGGCGGTGCCCAGCACGAGGGCGAGCCCGAGGCTGATGAAGTCCAGACGGGCGGTCCAGTCGCCGCCGTAACGCAGCCCCGGCGAGAGGAAGTCCTTGCCGTGGCCGCTCTGTTCGGCAGCGGAGTTGAGCAGTTGGTTGAAGTCGCCGTGGAAGCGGGCCAGTACGAGCACGGTGAGCGTGATCGCGCCCGCCATCAGCAGCACGGCCTTGACGATCTGGATCCACGTGGTGGCCCGCATCCCGCCGAAGGACACATAGATCACCATGAGGGCACCGACCCCGATGACGGTCCAGGAGCGTGCGGCTTCACTCGTCCCGCCCAGGAGCAGGGCGACCAGGCTGCCGGCCCCGACCATCTGCGCCACCAGATAGAGAACGGACACGGTGACCGAGGAAGTGCCCGCCGCGATGCGTACGGGGCGCTCCCTCATCCGGGCCGCGACCACATCGGCGAGCGTGAACCGCCCGCAGTTGCGTACGAGTTCGGCGACGAGCAGCAGAACGACCAGCCAGGCGACGAGGAAGCCCACGGAGTAGAGCATTCCGTCGTAGCCGTAGAGGGCGATCAGCCCGGAGATACCCAGGAAGGAGGCCGCTGACATGTAGTCCCCGGCTATGGCGAAACCGTTCTCCATCGGCGAGAACAGTCGCCCGCCCACGTAGAACTCCTCTGCGGAACCGTGCCGGTTGCGGCTGACCCAGGTGGTGATGCCCAGGGTCACCGCGATGAAGGCGCTGAAGAGCAGCAGCGCAAGAGTCTGGTGGTCGCCGGTCAACGCTCGGCCCCCCGCATCTGCGTCAGGTCCCGCACCGGCTCGAGGGCCTGCACCGACTCGGCGCTCCTCGTCCGCTCCACGGCCTGCGCCGGAACCATGCTCTGCGGCGGCTGCACGCTCTGCACCGGCCCCGGTGCGCTCCCCGTACAGCCCTTCTCCCGGACGGGGTCCTGGTCCCGTGTCTGGTCGAAGACCGTCCACCGCAGATCCAGTGCCGCGCGGTCCCTGCGCAGCCGGGCATGCCGGGCGTACGCCCACGTCAACAGGAAGGTGCTGAGGAACTGGCCGAGTCCCGCCACCATCGCCACATTGACCGCGCCCGCGACGGGCCTCGCCATCAGACCCGGTGCGGCTGTGGCGGCGACCACATACGCCACGTACCAGACGAAGAAGACGAGAGTCGCGGGAACGACGAACCGCCGATAGCGGGTGCGCACCTCCTGGAAGGCCGTGCTGCGCTGCACTTCCAGATAGATGTCGGTCGCCGTGCGGTGGCGCTCCGGGTACGCCGCCCCGGAGGGCGCCGCGGCCACGGGTACACCCGTGCCGTCCAGCTCGCCCCATCCGGAGGCCAGCGCGTCGTACCACGGGTCGTCGATGCGTTCAGCCCCGTCGTCCCGGCCGTCCTGCTTCTCCACGCTCAGTTCTCCTTGTCAGCGAACCATTGCGGTCGCGTGCCAAGAATGGACAGAACGGGGAGATCCCGGACTCTTCTCTCCTCCTCTTCACCCCATTAGGTGACGGATGCTGCGGTTCCGCCCCTGAGGTCGGGTATCAGGCGTCGATGCGCGAGCGGTCCAGCGTCGCCGCGGAGCTGGTGATGAACTCCTTGCGCGGGGCGACCTCGTTGCCCATCAGGAGGTCGAAGACCTGCTCGGCGGATTCCAGGTCGCTGATGTTGATCCGGCGCAGCGTGCGGTGGCGCGGGTCCATCGTGGTCTCCGCCAGCTGGTCGGCGTCCATCTCCCCGAGGCCCTTGTAGCGCTGGATCGAGTCCTTGAAGCGGACGCCCTTGCGCTGGAACTCCAGCAGCGTGGAACGCAGCTCGTTGTCCGAGTACGTGTACACGTACTTGTCCTGGCCCTTCTTGGGCTGGACGAGCTCGATCCGGTGCAGCGGCGGCACAGCGGCGAAGACCCTGCCCGCCTCGACCATCGGCCGCATGTAGCGCTGGAAGAGCGTGAGCAGCAGGCAGCGGATGTGCGCGCCGTCGACATCGGCGTCGACGAGAAGGACGATCTTGCCGTACCGGGCGGCGTCAAGGTCGAAGGTGCGGCCCGAGCCCGCTCCTATGACCTGGATGATCGCGCCGCACTCGGCGTTCTTGAGCATGTCGGAGACAGACGACTTCTGAACGTTGAGGATCTTGCCCCGGATGGGGAGCAGCGCCTGGAATTCGGAGTTCCGGGCGAGCTTCGCCGTGCCGAGCGCGGAGTCCCCCTCGACGATGAAGAGCTCGCTGCGCTCGACGTCGTCGCTGCGGCAGTCGGCGAGCTTGGCCGGCAGGGACGATGACTCCAGGGCCGTCTTCCGGCGCTGGGCCTCCTTGTGCTGGCGCGCCGCGATACGCGTACGGGCGGCGGCGACGGCCTTCTCCAGGACGGACCTGGCCTGCGCCTTGGCGTCCCGCTTGGTCGACGTCAGGAACGCCTTCAGCTCCTTGGCGACGACATTGGCGACGATCCGGTTGGCCGCGGAGGTGCCGAGGACCTCCTTGGTCTGGCCTTCGAACTGGGGCTCGGCGAGCCGGACGGTGACGACTGCGGTGAGCCCTTCGAGGGCGTCGTCCTTGACGATGTCGTCCTCGGCGACCCTCAGCATCTTCATGGAGCGCAGCACCTCGTTGACCGTCCTGGTGACGGCGCGCTCGAATCCGGTCACATGTGTGCCGCCCTTGGGGGTTGCGATGATGTTGACGAATGACTTGAGCGTGGTGTCGTAGCCGGTGCCCCAGCGCAGCGCGATGTCGACGGCGAGGTCGCGGGTGACCTCAGTCGGAGTCATGTGGCCGCGGTCGTCCAGGACGGGGACGGTCTCCTTGAAGGAGCCGTGGCCCGTGAGGCGCACGACGTCACAGACCGGCTTGTCCTGGGCGAGGAATTCGCAGAATTCGCTGATGCCGCCGTCGAAGCGGAAGATCTCCTGCGACTTGCCCTCGCCCTCCAGGTCACGCTCGTCGCGGACGACGATCGTGAGACCGGGCACGAGGAAGGCGGTCTGGCGGGCGCGCTGGTGGAGCGTCTCGAGGGAGAGTTTGGCGTCCTTGAGGAAGATCTGGCGGTCCGCCCAGTAGCGCACACGGGTGCCGGTGCGGGTCTTGGGCACCCGCTTGCCCTTGATCAGCCCGTTGGCCGGGTCGAAGGGGGCGTCGGGACCGGACTCGGTGAACATGCCGGGGACACCGCGGCGGAAGCTGATCGAGTGGGTCGCGCCGTTCCGGTCGACCTCGACGTCGAGACGGGACGACAATGCGTTGACGACGGAGGCGCCGACACCGTGCAGACCGCCGGAGGCGGCGTAGGAACCGCCGCCGAACTTTCCGCCGGCATGCAGCTTGGTCATGACGACCTCGACGCCGGAGAGCCCCGTCTTGGGCTCGACGTCGACGGGGATGCCCCGGCCGTTGTCCCGGACCTCGACGGAGCTGTCGTCGTGGAGGATCACCTCGATGTGGTCGCAGTACCCACCGAGGGCCTCGTCCACGGAGTTGTCGATGATCTCCCAGAGGCAGTGCATGAGACCACGGCTGTCGGTCGACCCGATGTACATGCCGGGCCGCTTGCGGACAGCTTCGAGGCCTTCGAGAACCAGCAAGTGCCGCGCTGTGTAGTTGGAACCGTCACGGTCTGCGGTCAGCAGCGCACTGGACGGCACGGACGTTTCGGCGGTCACGCGGTTCGCTCCTCGCTGAATTTGGATCTGGCCCCTGTGGGGTAAAGGCCCCGGCGTCGGTCGCCGGTCAGAGGGTACCGAGGCCTGGTAGAGCCGATGTAACGCCACCCTCATGATTCTTCATGCTAGACGACGATCGCATACACGTTCGATCCCTCGATGGAGTGACGTGCACATCACGTTCCCTTCCGGGCATGAACCATTTAGGCTCCGGGCACGTCCTCATGAACAACCGGCAACCCAGCCGGGGGGACCGAAACTGCACAGACAAGCAATGCGAAACCGTAAAGCTAAGCAATACGGCACATTCGCCGCCAACCGGCAGCAGACAGCCACCTTGAAGGAGAAGTTTCGAGGAAAAGGCGGGAGCGGGAACGTTTTCGGCCTGGTTGGATGTTGACCCTGGTACGACAGCTCGTCGAGCTAGAGAAGAGGCGACGTGACTACTGTTCTGACCCCCGCGAGCCCGCTGACGGCCGCTGACCGGTGCGACCGATGCGGCGCCCAGGCGTACCTGCGTGTCGTCCTGACCAGCGGCGGTGAGCTGCTCTTCTGTGCCCACCATGGGCGCAAGTTCGAGCCGGAACTCAAGAAGATCGCCGCGGAGATACAGGATGAGACCGACCGGCTGACCGCCGTACCGGACAGCACCGGCGACGACGAGCGCTGATTGACTCTCGCGTCCGACGACGAGCCAAGGGCCGGTCCAGGACCGGCCGATGGGCGGCCGCCCCTCCTGCCGGGGGTGACCGCCCATTCTCATGACTCGCAGCAACAGCGCGGTCGCCGTCCGCACATGCCCCTCGGTGAAGCGCCCGGGACTTGAGGTGGGCGTCTGCCTCTCAGGGCCGGCCGCCGACCGACGGAAGAACCGTGCCGACCCGGGTGTAGACGCCCGGGCTGTCGGCCCGGCCGCATCCGCTGCCCCAGGAGACCAGCCCGATCAGCCGGCCGCCCGCCACGAGAGGCCCTCCGCTGTCTCCCTGGCACGCGTCGTGGCCACCGTGCTCGTCTCCTGCGCAGAGCATCGTGGAAGGCTCATAGCGGGGGCCGCCCGGAACGCCCGCGTACGCCTTGTCGCACGCCGCGTCCGGCAGCACCCGCACCGGTGCGTAGCGCAGCGTGTACGCGTAGCTGCCGGCCCCTGATGTGTCCCCCCAGCCGTAGACCACCGCGGCGGTGCCGGGCGCATACGCCGGGTCGCCACTGGCCGCCGCCGCGATCACACGGTCCGCGGGGAGGGCCTTGGACAGCGTCAGCACGGCAAGATCGGCGGAGTTCGTGCTCGCGTTGTAGGCGGGCGCGAGCCGCACCTCCCGTACCGGGATCTCCTGACCGCCCGAGCCCAGCAGCTCCGCCCGACCCGCGATGACGCGCAGATCGCGGACGTTTCCCACAGACGCCCCCAGCACCTCACGGCTGAGACAGTGGGCGGCCGTGAGCACCTTCGTGGGCGCCACGACCGCACCGCCGCAGAACTGACCTGCCCTCATACCTCCGAACCGGTCACGACTGGACAGGGCGACGACCCAGGGGCTGTCCTCGGACCGAGCCGGCCGGCCGCCGATGATCACGCCGTCGGCGGATGCCGGCGCAGGCTGCGTCAGCGGCACAAGGACCGCGGCCGCCATCAGGGCCAGTGGTCCTGCCAGTGTTCGGGCAATGGGGCGACGCATACCGTCTCCTGACTCTCCGGTGGTAATCCGTCCACTCAGAGTCAGTCAGGCCGGAGCAGCCCGCACCCGGTGCACAACGTGCGAGGGCCCGGCCCCCTCTCGGGAACCGGGCTCTCGGATTCTGCCGCGAAGGACACGCCGCCGGCTCGGCCGACGGCGTATCGCCGACTCAGTCCAGGTAGTCCCGCAGCACCTGCGAACGCGACGGGTGGCGCAGCTTCGACATCGTCTTGGACTCGATCTGGCGGATCCGCTCACGCGTGACGCCGTAGACCTTGCCGATCTCGTCGAGGGTCTTCGGCTGGCCGTCGGTGAGACCGAAGCGCATCGAGACCACGCCCGCCTCGCGCTCCGACAGGGTGTCGAGCACCGAGTGGAGCTGCTCCTGCAGAAGCGTGAAGCTGACCGCGTCGGCCGGGACGACCGCCTCGGAGTCCTCGATCAGGTCACCGAACTCGCTGTCGCCGTCCTCGCCCAGCGGGGTGTGCAGCGAGATCGGCTCACGGCCGTACTTCTGGACCTCGATGACCTTCTCCGGGGTCATGTCGAGTTCCTTGGCCAGCTCCTCCGGCGTGGGCTCGCGGCCCAGGTCCTGGAGCATCTGGCGCTGCACACGCGCGAGCTTGTTGATGACCTCGACCATGTGCACCGGGATACGGATGGTGCGGGCCTGGTCGGCCATGGCGCGGGTGATCGCCTGGCGGATCCACCAGGTGGCGTACGTGGAGAACTTGTAGCCCTTGGTGTAGTCGAACTTCTCGACGGCGCGGATCAGGCCGAGGTTGCCCTCCTGGATGAGGTCCAGGAAGAGCATGCCGCGGCCGGTGTAGCGCTTGGCGAGGGAGACGACCAGCCGGAGGTTGGCCTCCAGCAGGTGGTTCTTGGCGCGGCGCCCGTCCTCGGCGATGATCTCCAGCTCGCGCTTGAGCTTCGGGGCGAGCTTGTCGGAGTTCGCCAGCTTGTCCTCGGCGAACAGACCCGCCTCGATGCGCTTGGCGAGCTCGACCTCCTGCTCCGCGTTGAGCAGGGGGACCTTTCCGATCTGCTTGAGGTAGTCCTTGACCGGGTCGGCGGTGGCACCGGCCGCGGCAACCTGCTGCGCGGGGGCGTCGTCCTCGTCCTCGTCGGAGAGCACGAAGCCCGCGCTCTCGGCACCTTCCGGCTCGTCGGCTCCGCCCTTGCCGGGCTGCGCCTCGTCGAGAGCCTCTTCGCCCTCGAGCAGCTCCTCGCCGTCCTTCTTGGCGGCGGTCTTCTTGGCCGCCGTCGTCTTCTTGACGGCGGTCTTCTTGGCCGCCGTCGCCTTCTTGGCCGCGGTCTTCTTCGCAGCCACCTTCTTCGCGGGGGCCTCGGTCTCGTCGGCCGTGGCCTCGACCGTCTCGGACGCCGGTGCCGCGGTGGCGGCAGCGACGGTCTTCGACGTGGCCGTCTTGGCAGCGACGGTCTTGGTGGCGGTGCGCTTTGCCGGGCTCTTCGCTGCGACGCTCTTGCGGGTGCGCTTGGGCTCCGCGGCACTGACCATCAGCGTCACACCCTCTTCCTCGAGGATCTGGTTGAGGCTGCGCAGAACATTCTTCCACTGGGTTGGCGGAATCTGGTCAGCCTCGAAGGCCCGACGCACGTCATCGCCGGCGATCTGCCCATCAGCCTTTCCCCGCTCGATGAGCGCCATCACAGACTCGGACTCGGCGATCTCCGGCGGGAGCGTACGGGATGTGCTGGCCGACACGAACAACCTCTCGGAACGATGGAAAACGGCTTCCGGCCCCGCCCATGATCGGGCCGGAGCCGACGACCACCGGTTGGGGATGTACCGGCGGCGCGGGCTGAGCCTCAGAGATGGACAGCGCCATACATGGCGGCTGTATTCCTTCCTCGGCTGTCACCTCTTAGGTCATCGCGCTGTTTCGAGGAGCGTTACGCCCAATCCGCGTGGCCCGAGTCACACCTCATTTGTGACAAAACGACCAGATGGGAAGTTTGCTCCAGAATCACCTGGACAACCTCCGTGACGGAAGCTCCCGCGAATCCCTTCCCCGCCTCGCGCCCGACAACCCCACAACCCCTCGAATCCGCCACCCCACGACCCGCTACGCCCCGGCGGCCGGCCGTGGCCCGGTGTCCGGTACACGCGGCCCACGATCGTGTCGCCGGATCCATGGATCCGGCGACACACGATGGGATGCGCCCCTGGGACGCCCCGGCCGTGCCGCGATCAGTGCTCGCGCGGAGCGGGCACGACGCGGTCCACCTCAGGGTGGGCCGTGAGAAGTTGGCGCATGGCCGTCTCCGCGCCGTTGGCGTCACCGGCACCGAGGGCGTCGACGAGCCGTGCGTGGTGCGCAAGGGACGCGTCGGAAGGGCGGTCGCATCCTGCCGCCAGGCCGCCCGACACCTGGAGCGCGGCGGCGACGATGCCCGACAGGTGCTCCAGCATGCGGTTGCCGGCAACCTGGATCAGCAACGAGTGGAACTCGGCGTCGGCGCGCGTGTACGTGATCCCGTCACCCTGAGTGAGGGCGTGGTTCATGATCTCCACCATGTCGACGAGCCGCTGCTGCACTTCCTCCCTGCCGTGCCCCGCGGCGAGCCGGGCAGCGAGCGGCTCGATCGTCCAGCGGAGCTCCGTGAGCTCGCGGCGCTGATCGTCACGCTGCGGGCCGAAGGCGCGCCACTCGATGATGTCGGGGTCCAGCAGATTCCAGTCGCTGACCGGACGGACCCGGGTGCCGACGTTCGGGCGGGCGCTGACGAGGCCCTTGGCCTCGAGAACGCGGAGCGACTCCCGGACGACGGTCCGGGACACCTCGAAGCGCTGGCCGATCTCCTCGGGTACGAGCGGACGGTCGGCTCCGAGGTCGCCGGAGACGATCATCTGGCCCAGCTGCTGGACGAGTTGACCGTGGAGCCCGCGACCCCGGTTCCCCGCCGTACGGCGGCCGGCGGCCCGGCCCAGCTCGGCGTCCGAGGTGTCCCAGGCGGGCGGTCCGACACGGTCCACCCGGTCGGCGCCGGGTGCCTCCGGATAGGGGTATCGGTCGAGTTCGCCCGGGCCGGCGAGGCCGGACTCGGCGGGGCGGGCGGCGGTCATCATGGTGTGCGCAAGGGTACTCACGCATCCTTTGTCGGCGCGGCCCCGACGACCCTTGAGGTCTTTGGTGAAAAGCACACGAAAGGGTGATCAGCGCCCCCTCCACAATTGACGACTTATCGGGAAGAAACGGTCATTCACCGGGGAGTTGCGTGGTTCTCCGGGTCCTCGGGCGCGTTTCGATCAACAAACGGGGGCTGTTGCGGGCGACGGTGAACGGCTCCCGCGGAGCGGCCCGGACCGCGACAACGCCAGCGCCGCGCACACCGGTTGGGCGACCGTGCGCGGCCCCTTCGAGAGGCAGCGGCGCATTCGTACGACCCTGTACGGCTGCCGCGGAGGGCCCGGCTCGGACAAGCCGCGCGGAAGCGCGGCAATTGAGCGTCCTCGAGGTGCGGAGCGCCCTGGGCACGAGCGGGACGAACATCACCGGCCCAGGGCGGGCAGGACTGCCACTCGCACGGTGGTCCAGGAGGCCCCGGGAGCCGGGCAACCCTCCCGAGGCGCATTCGACGAGGGTGCTCGCCCAACTCCCGGGAAGCCAGGCCCAGTTTTCCGCAGAAGAACCAAGTCGGCGCGGGCGGACGAGGGGGAGTGACCGTCTCAATCGCCGGACGCGGGCCTTGAGCACACCGACCGGAGCCCGGGACTTCGCCGCTGTCGGCGGACGGGGCCCGGGGCCCGTATCGGCAGACAGTAGCGCCGAGCTGCCGCGGCGGCCGGTCCGTCAGACCTCGGGCCGCAACATGGGCGGGTTGAGCAGCGTCGCACCACCGGCGC
Source organism: Streptomyces sp. NPDC057445 (assembly GCF_042802855.1). Classification (NCBI taxonomy): domain Bacteria; kingdom Bacillati; phylum Actinomycetota; class Actinomycetes; order Kitasatosporales; family Streptomycetaceae; genus Streptomyces; species Streptomyces sp. NPDC057445. Next base: position 40,849 of record NZ_JBHVDH010000028.1, read on the forward strand.
GGAACAGCTGGGCAGGGCGGCCGCCCTGGCGGGTCGTGGTCCCGCCCGCCGGAACGAGGAAGCCCGGCGTGCCCGTCACCTTCCGGTGGAAGTTCCGCGGGTCCAGCGCGACACCCCACACCGCTTCGTACACCCGCCTCAGCTCGCCCACCGTGAACTCCGGTGGACAGAACGCCGTGGCGAGCGAGGAATACTCGATCTTCGACCTGGCCCGCTCCACGCCGTCCGCCAGGATCTGTGCATGGTCGAAGGCGAGTGGCGCGGGCGCCTCGCCCTCCCGTCCGCCGCCCTCCGGGTTCAGCAACGTCTCGACAGGCGCCCAGCGCGCGCTGTTCGCGTCGCCTCCTGCCCGGGGCGCCGGCAGATCCGGGGAGAGTGCGAGATGGGCGACGCTGACCACCCGCATACGAGGGTCCCGCTTCGGGGCGCCATAGGTGGCGAGCTGCTCCAGGTGGGCACCGTTGTCCGGCTCGGGCGAACCGGGATCGTGCACACACAGCCCCGTCTCCTCCACGAGCTCCCGCGCCGCTGCCGCCGTGAGATCCTCATCGGCTCGCACGAATCCCCCGGGCAGCGCCCAGCGCCCCTGGAACGGCGGCTCTCCGCGGCGTACGACCAGTGCGCAGAGCGCATGGCGGCGTACGGTGAGCACGACCAGGTCGACGGTGACTGCGAAGGGCGGGAAGGCCGACGGGTCGTAGGGCGACATGCCGCCGATCATAGTCGTCTGCCTGACGATAAACACTCCCTTCGTGATCCGGGAAGGCGACTTCTTAAGGGCCCTCCGTCCGCTTGTCGCGCGCCTCATGGCGACCCGGTCGAAGTCCTCCGGCGGCTGCCCCGTCACGCCGGGGCCTGCTGCCGTGACGCACGGACTCCGACCGCGACCGCCGTCAGCAAGCGGCTCCACCGGCGACCGCCGTCACGTGGACGGCCCCGCCCTGGAGAGGGCGAAGGAGGTCAACGACCGGCCTCCGGACCGCGCCGGTGGGCTCCGTCGGCCGTGCGGGCCCTGCTCCGGCCGGTCGCCGACCCGGAGCCCGAGGTGAAGCCCGGGGTGGGGCGGCGCCGGGAAGGCGTGTCTGCCCCGGGTGCCTCGGAGCCGCTGGGTGCGGTCGTCCTCTTCGCCCTCTTCCCTGCCGGACGCCCGGAACGCACTGATCCCGCCCGCCGCCTGGCCCGCACGGTCGAGTGGTGGCTTCCGGGCACGCCCTCGCCACCGCCGCCGGTGCTGGTGTCGGTACCGGAGTCGCCGGTCTCCGGGGCCGCCTTCCCCCGGAGACAGCGGCGCAGCCCCTCCGGATCCAGACCGTCGTTGCATGCCTGGTGGAGCAACCGCGCGAAGACGTACTCCGGGTCCGCGCGCAGAGCGAGGCCGAGCGCGACCCTCGCACCTGGTTCATCTCCGGTCGACCAGGAAACCCAACCGGCCAGCGAAAGCGGCGCCGCCGCGTGCTCCGCGTACGGCCCGGCGCAGCGACGGGCCAGCGTCCGCCAGAGCCGCAGAGCATGATCGGCATCCGGCCCCTCCATCCAGGCGGCCGCCCGGTCCCGGGTCTCCCGGTCCTGAAGTCCGAGAATCACGGCGGCCGCCTCGTCATGCGAAATGAGCCTGTCGTCCTGTGCGTCCGCCTCCGGCCATCCGACGGCCCGGGGTGTCCTCTCCCCGAGCCGCTTCATCAGCCGGCGGGCCAGCCCCAGCGTCTCAGCGCCGACCTTCACACGGCTCTCCTGGTCCAGAATCCTCGAGACCAGCGCGGAAGCCGCGTCGTCGAGCGCTCGCACCTGCTCGGTCGGGGTGGAGTCGCGAGGCGGTTCCAGTCGCGCCTCCAGGTCCCGCAGCGACCCCCGGACCTGGATCCCCGCATAGGCGGCCGCGGCGGCCATCACGGACGTGCCCTGCATCGCCAGAACTGTGCCCTCTGCGGGACAGCAGCGGGAATCCGGGCAGCAGTAGGACCAGCAGCGGCCGTCGGAAACGCACAGCGCCTCGTACACCGGCACGTCGAACGAGCCGCAGGCCGTCCTCAGCCATTGCGCGAGCGGGCGCAGCCGCTCCATCACCGTGCGGCCCGTCTCTCCCTCCCCCGGGTCCTGACAGAGGAAGACGACAATGCCGTCCGGCCTGGCTCCGCGCCGCTCGCCCGCCTCGACGAGGCATTCCGCGAGCTGCTCTGCGACCGGCAGCCACTCCCGCTGCATGGTGGGAATGCCTACCCGGAGCCGCCCACCGAAGCGACCGCGCGTGCCGTGCAGCGCGACCATGACCACCGAATCCGTCGGATGAAAACCCATCAGATAGGGCAAGGCATCCGCGAGCTCGGCAGGCCCGCGCAGGGTGATGGACGGCTCGTCGGGCCGGCCGTGGAGTTCGTCGGGCCGGTCACGGATCTCGCCGGCCTGACGATGAGGTTCATCCGCCCCGCGCGCCGCATCGGCCCGATCGTGGGCCTCATCGACGCGGGCGTCGAACTCTTCGGCCCGGCCGTGGGAAATGTCCGGCCAGCCGTGCGACTCGTCGATCCGACCGTGGGACTCGTGGGATTCATGGGACTTGTTGTGTTCGTTGCTGTCTCGCATGCCTCGACGGTCCCGTGATCAAGGCATCGCCGCCAGCCCTGTGGATAACGTTATCCACAGGTCGACCGCCCCGTTCGCGCTTTGTCCGTGCCATCGGGTTGCATGGGGGCATGACCAACGCAGACCGCGCAGATCTGAGGACCTCGGCCGACTCCGTCCTCGCACGCCTCGTCGGCGACTCCACCGGCGCCGCCAGGCTGCGCGAGGACCAGTGGCGGGCCATCGAGGCGCTCGTCGCCGACAAGCGCAGGGCGCTGGTGGTGCAGCGGACCGGCTGGGGCAAGTCCGCGGTGTATTTCGTCGCGACGTCGCTGCTGCGCGAGCGAGGCAGCGGCCCCACGGTGATCGTTTCGCCCCTGCTCGCGCTCATGCGCAATCAGGTGGAAGCTGCCGCCCGCGCGGGTATCCGCGCCCGGACGATCAATTCGTCGAACACGGAGGAGTGGGACACGATCCAGGCGGAGGTCGCCACGGGCGAGGTCGACGTGCTGCTCGTCAGTCCCGAGCGGCTCAACAACCCGGACTTCCGCGATCAGGTGCTGCCCAAGCTCGCTGCCGCCACCGGGCTTCTGGTCGTCGACGAGGCTCACTGCATCTCGGACTGGGGCCATGATTTCCGGCCCGACTACCGGCGGCTGCGAACGATGCTCGCCGACCTGCCCCCGGGTGTTCCGGTGCTCGCCACCACCGCCACCGCCAATGCACGCGTGACCGCGGACGTCGCCGAGCAGTTGGGGACGGGTGCGGACACCGACGCCCTGGTGCTGCGCGGCCCGCTCGACCGGGAAAGCCTCAGCCTGAGTGTTCTTCAGCTCCCCGATGCCGCCCACCGTCTGGCCTGGCTCGCCGACCACCTCGGCGACCTGCCCGGCTCCGGAATCATCTACACCCTCACCGTCGCCGCGGCCGAGGAGGTCACGGCGTATCTCCGGCACTGCGGACACACGGTGGCGTCGTACACGGGCCGTACGGAGAACGCGGACCGGCAGCAGGCCGAGGACGATCTGCTCGCCAACCGTGTGAAGGCACTGGTGGCCACCTCCGCGCTGGGCATGGGCTTCGACAAGCCCGACCTCGGCTTCGTGGTCCATCTCGGTTCGCCCTCGTCCCCCATCGCCTACTACCAGCAGGTGGGCCGGGCAGGGCGAGGAGTGGAGCATGCCGAGGTGCTGCTCCTGCCCGGCAAGGAGGACGAGGCGATCTGGCAGTACTTCGCATCGGTCGCCTTCCCTCCGGAGGAGCTCGTGCGCCGCACACTGGACGTCCTGGCACAGGCGGACAGGCCCCTCTCGCTGCCCGCGCTGGAGCCGCTGGTCGAGCTTCGGCGTACGCGCCTGGAGACGATGCTCAAGGTGCTCGACGTGGACGGCGCGGTGCACCGCGTGAAGGGCGGCTGGACGTCGACGGGCGAGCCCTGGGTGTACGACGCCGAGCGGTACGCCTGGGTGGCGCGGCAACGCGAGGCCGAGCAGCAGGCGATGCGTGACTATGCGTCGGCCGTGGGCTGCCGGATGGAGTTCCTGCGGCGGCAGCTCGACGACGAGGAGGCCGCCCCGTGCGGACGTTGTGACAACTGCGCCGGAGGCCGCTTCGACCCCGCGGTGTCGACCGCGGCACTGGATGCGGCGCGCGGGGAACTGGGCAGGCCAGGCGTGGAGGTGGAGCCGCGCAAGATGTGGCCGACCGGACTGGCCGCCGTGGGCGTCGATCTGAAGGGCCGTATTCCGGTCGAGGAGCAGTCCTTCACGGGCCGGGCGCTCGGGCGGCTTTCCGATATCGGATGGGGCAATCGGCTTCGTCCCATGCTCACTCCTCAGTCGCCGGACGGGCAGGTTCCGGACGACGTCGTGAACGCCGTGGTGAGTGTGCTGGCCGATTGGGCCAAGGGGCCCGGTGGCTGGTCGTCAGGAGCCGCCGACGCGCCGCCTCGTCCCGCCGGGGTGGTCACCGTCGCCTCGCGGAGCAAGCCGCAGCTCGTCGCCTCTCTGGGGTCCCGGATCGCGGAGGTCGGCCGTATGCCGCTTCTCGGCTCGGTCGAGTACACCCCCGGTTCGGAGGACACACGCCTCTCTCGCACGAACAGCGCTCAGCGGGTACGCGGTCTGCACGACGCACTGACCGTTCCGCCGGAACTGGCTCGGGCGATCGGGTCCGCCGGAGGGCCTGTTCTGCTCATCGACGATCTCTCGGACAGCGGCTGGACCCTCGCCGTGGCGTCGCGGTTGCTGCGCCGATCCGGAGCAGAGGGGGTGTTTCCGCTGGTCCTCGCCGTGTCAGCATGAATTGCGCGTGACAGTTGGCCTGATTGGGCAGGGATATGACCGTCATACCTGTCCATTCCAGTCAGCGGCCTCAATTGCTCGTTGCCGCCCGCCCGCAGGCCCGCAAGAATTGGATCCGCCCCCCGCACGGCCCGGTCGCGGTTCGAAGGGCTGTGCCACGGTGCGCCTCACCGACCCCTGCCCGCACTGTGGGCGCGTATGCGAAGGGAGGAACGTGACCTTCGGATTCGCTTCGTCCGCAGACACTTCGATCAAAGGATCGGCCGACTCCGCGAGCCGCCTCGCCAGGATGCTCGAACCTGCCGAGTGGACGGCAGCGGGGATACCTCTGCTGCGCAATCCCCGCGAGGTCGTCAGCGGCCTGCACTCACGCCACCGGCCAACCCCGTCGACGGCCGTGGTGGCGGTGCTCGACCATGAGGAACGGCTCACGGCCAGCGCATCGTTCGCCCGGCGTGCCGTCCCCGCCGACGGCTGGGACTTCCGCAATGCCCTGCTGGCGCATCTGCGCCGGGTGATCCCGCACGACCTGCGCCGCCGTACGCCGACCCGCACCGCGGTGCTGCTCTACTGCCGTGAGGGCGACGAACGCTGGACGGAGGAGGACGGCGCGTGGATGTGGGGGCTGCGTGACGCCTGCACCCTGCACGGGCTGCGTTGCGGCGCGTACATCACGCTGACGCGCGACGGGTGGCAGGTGCTCGGTGAGGGGCGGGGCGGCCGTCGGCCCAACTTCGAGTCCAGGCCGGACGGTTTCGACGGCCTGGCGGTCGAGACGGGAATGCTCCCGCTGCGATCGGCGAGCGGGGCTGCCGAGATTCTGCGGCGCACGGCGGCCCGCTGACCGCGTGCTCGCGACGAGTTCGCGCGACGCTCACTGCGCGTACCCGTCCCGGTCCCGCTACGCCTTGACCGTCTCCTGCCCCCACGTACCGTCACGTCGAATCCCGCGCGCACGTCGACCCAACCGGCCATCGCACGGTGCACGGCGGTCCGGCGTCCCGACCGCACCCCGCAACGAGGGCCGGCGGCGCCGCCGACGGCGCGGCGCAGGCTCAGACGCCCGCGCCGAGCACGGCGTTGACGCGCTGCGGGTCACCGCACACGATGAGCAGCATTCCCGCGCGGTCCATGGCGACGGGCAGGGCCCGGGCGATCTCGTCCTCGTTGGCGCCGTTGACCGCGACGACGACCACAGGCCGGGTCGACGCACGGCCCACGGAGGCGGCGTCCGCGTAGAAGACATCGTCTCCGGCGTCGTGCTGCGCCCAGTACGCGCTCTCGCCGAAGGACAGTTCATGGGCCGCCCAGGGGTGCTGTTCACCGGTGGTGAGCACCAGGATGTCGCCGGGAGCCCGACCGGAGTCGAGCAGCAGGTCGACAGCCTCGCCGGCGGCGTCGAGCGCTCCGCCGGCCGGGGCGGGGATCAGCTGGATCTGCGGTACGGAACGATTCTCCGACCGGGGCGACGTCGTCGTCCCGGCAGAGCCGTGCGTGCGCTGTGCCGGTGGAGTGGGCCGGGCCGGGCCGGGGCCCGGGCGTCCGGGACGGGGCGTGGCCGCGGTACGCGGACCGGGTACGGGACGGGGGGTCGGCGCGGTGCGGCCGGCGGCCGGCGTGACGCGGGGACCCTGGGCGCTCTCGTGAATCTGAGGCTCCTCGGGGATGAGAGGCATGAGTGGATATTTATCAAACGCCGGTGCATCCGGCATCGGCGGGTGGGCACATAAGCGCGACCGGACTGGTCAACCGGTTCGCACAGCGGTCGGTGGACCGGCCCGGGTCAGAAGTCGAAGCCGAGTTGGCCCCCGCTCTCCAGACACTCCGGCGCGGCCGCCTGTGCGGGGACCCGGATCTTCTTGAGGTGCCGCCACTGCGGGAGGCCATCGAGGAAGGCCCAGGACAGACGGTGGTACGGCGTGGGGCCGAGTGCTTCCAGCGCTGCTTTGTGGACGGGCGAAGGATAGCCCGCGTTGTCGGCGAACCCGAAGGCTTCGCACACCGACTCCTGCCCCAACTCGGCCATCAGCGCGTCCCTGCGCACTTTGGCGATCACCGAGGCGGCCGCCACGGCGACGCAGGACTGATCGCCCTTGATGACCGTACGGACACGCCAGGGCAGACCCAGATAGTCGTGCTTGCCGTCGAGGATGACCGCGTCCGGCCGCACCGGCAACGCGTCCAGGGCGCGCACGGCGGAGAGCCGCAGCGCCGCGGTCATGCCCAGGTCGTCGATCTCCTCCGGAGTCGCGTGCCCGAGGGCGTACGAGGTCACCCACTCCTCCAGCCTGCCCGCCAGCTCCGTACGGCGCTTGGGGCTGATCAGCTTGGAGTCGGTGAGCCCGTCAGGCGGTCTGCGCAGCCCCGTGACGGCGGCGCATACCGTGACCGGTCCGGCCCACGCCCCGCGCCCGACCTCATCGACTCCGGCGATGATCTTGGCACCAGTGGTGGCCCGGAGCGAGCGCTCAACGGTATGTGTGGGTGGTTCGTACGGCATGGCGCCAGACAGGGTACGCCGCTCGGGCGGGCCACGACACCCCGGATCCCGATCTCCCGACCCGGGGCCGGATCGGCAGGGCCGCCGACCGGTGTTCGGCCGGTCCGCGGACCCGGGTTCAGCCGGCTTGCGGGCGCAGTAGAGGCACGATGATCTGATCGATCATCTCGGCGATGTCGGCATCCAACCATTCGCTGCCGCACACCTTCGACCGGTACATCATCATCGCCGGGATCGCATCGAACAGCATGCCGCCGGTGACGTCGGGGCGGACGTCTCTCCGCTCGATTCCGCGGCTCACCACCTCATCGACGAGCCGGTTCGAGGGTTCGACGACCCCATCCAGGATCAAGGCCTGGAGGCGCTCAGCCGTGGAGGAGTCACATTCGTGAAGTACCGAGCGAAGCGCATACCCGGACTTGGAGAACATGGCCGCACGCATGCGCCGGCAGAGCTGACAGAGGTAACTCATGTGTGGGAGGGGCCATAGTGACAACCCCTCAACTCGAAGCACGGCGAAAGCCGGGCGCCGCACGTCGGGAGGGGCGTCCGGGAGTCGCCCTCGCCGTCGTCACCATCTGCCAACTCATGGTGATCCCGTGCTCTTCGGATGTGGAACGGGCCTCGACTTCGTGACCTGACGCTCACCGCGCTTGGCGCCGGCGGCTGTACCGACATCCCCAAAGCCGGCACAGCGCGCGACGTGGCTCAGTCCATGCCGGTGCCCGGGTCGTACTCTTCGTAGCCCTCCCCGGTGCCGCCGTCGAACCCTGAATCCTCGCCGTACTCGTCGCGGTCCCCGCCGAACGGCCCGTCCCCCTCGTCCGGGCAGTCGGACCCGCGATCGGCAGGGCGCTCCGCCAGGAGCGAGCGGGCACGGGCCTCGCCCCAGCTGTTCACGTACCAAGGCTTGCCCGGATCCTCGAGATCGAGCTCGATCGATCGCAGCGCGCACGAACGCACGGGTTCCGGCAGCCGGTCCAGGGCCGGTACGGCGTCCGCCGACAGATCGCGCAGATAGTCGACGTCGATCTTGCCGGTCTTCTCGTAGCGCTGCACGTTGCGCTCGGCGATCAGCGCGTCCGGGGACGCGAGGCCGAACGCCAGCACAGCGGCCGCGGCACTGCCCACCACGGCGCGCGGCAGCCGGCGGTTGCCGAAGAGCCCCGCGGCGATGATCAGTACGATCACCAGACCGAGCCACAGTTCCATCGCGGCCACGGACACGCGCAGCCGCGTGAGTCCGTACGCATCGACGTAGAGGTCCATCCTGCGCAGTGCGGACGCCACGACGACCAGGGTGAGCACGCACAGGGTGCCGAGCACGGTACGTACGAGGGTGCGGTCGCGGGCACCGTCGCGCGGTGCCCAGCGCAGGGCGAGCCCGATGACGATCAGCGTGAGCAGGGTGGCCCAGAGCAACTGCCAGAACCCTTGCCGGGCGTACTGGGCGTAGGTCAGTCCCGTTTCGTCCAGAACCTTGTCGTACCCACCGAAAAGGACGGCGAGCTGGACGGCGATGAACGCGGCGAAGAGAAGGTTGAGGACGACGAGCGGGAGCGCCCATTCGAGCCTGCCTCTGGCCTTGCCCTTCCCCATGGTGAGGCGGTCCCAGCGGAGCGGGGCGGCCGCGGTGCGTGCCGCGGCGAGCGCGCCGGCGAGGCCGAGAAGGAAGAGGAAGAACCGCCACGGGCCGTCGACGAGCGAGACATCGGGGATCAGCTCGCCGAGCAGATCGGCGAAAGCGGCGTCGGCACCGGCGAACAGGGCGCCGAACACGATCAGCAGGACCGCTGCCACCGCGATCGTCCTGACCACGGGTCCCCAGCGGCCGCGCGAACCCTCGGCCCGCTCACGCAGCCCCCGCCAGCCCCAGGCCGGGCCGGTGACGAGCGTGTCGAACAGACCGATCGGTCCGAACAGCACCCCTGGCCAACTGCGGCCACCGTGCAGGGCGAGCGAGCCGATCGCGAGCGCCGAGACGACGGCCAGGAAGGTGGGCCAGCCTGCGTCGCGCAGTGCGGGAACGGTCAGCAGGGCCAGGGCGCCGAGTGCCCACACCGCCGTCCAGGGGCGGAGCCGGCGGCCTGCGGTCCGGGCCGCGAAGAACGCGGCGAGCGCGGCCGGCACGGCCACGATCAGCAGGTTCACTCCGAGCCCCTCGCCGAGCAGCAGTGCGCTCAGCAGCGCGGTGGCGAGGGCGCACCAGAGTGTTGCGACACGTACGGGAGCGGGTGGGCCGGGTCGTATCCCGGCCAGCCGGGACTCGGGGCGGGGCCTCGGCGGAGGCCAGGGTTGCGCATGGTGCGGCCAGGGCGAAGGGGGCACATGTCCTGGGCCCGGCGCGGGCCCCGGACCAGGAACAGCACCAGGACCAGGACCAGGACCAGGACCAGGCGGTTGCGGCTGCGGCTGCGGCTGCGACGCCCGGGCAGCAGCTCGCGGCTCGGAACCCGGTGACTGCGACTTGTTGACGGAGACACGCGGCTCGGTGTCGGCGGGCGGCCCTTGTTGCTGCTTCCGGACCGGCTCCGGCTCGCTGCCCGACTCCGTGCGTGAATCCTCTGCCGCTCCCCGCTCCTGATCCGGTATTCGGTCCTGAACCTGGTCCGCCCCTGGGCCCGATTCCTTGCCCGGGCCCGGTTCCGGTTCTGTTCCCTCTGGCGTGGACGGTACGTCTGACACGGGACCCCTCCCGACCGGGCTCCCCTGCCCGGCCTATGGCCGCCCGCAGGTCCCGGCGTCTCGTCGGCACGCGCCGGTCATGATCAACGCGCGGCGTGGCCGAAAGGGTAGCCCTCCCCTGGCCGGCTCAGGCCGCCGCGGAGACGCTGTGGCAGGACCGTGACAGTCGGGCCACAGGGCTGCAGCCACTCAGCTGGCGCCCGGCACTCAGCCGACTCGGGTCGGAAGCCACTCGGGCAGAGCCTCGGTACGTTCCAGCCAGTCCACCGGCGGAGCACCGGCGTCCGCAGCCGCGACCACTCCCCCGGCAATCGCGCAGGTCGTGTCCACGTCCCCGCCGACCTGAGCGGTCGTCCAGAAGACCTGCTCGAAGTCGCCGAGCGCGCGGGCGGCCGACCACAGGGCGAACGGCACCGTGTCGTGCGCACTCGTGCGACGCCCGCTGCCGAGCACCGCGGCGACCGTCCCGGCATCGCCGTAGTCGAGCATGTCCCGTGCCCGGCGAAGTCCCGCGCCCACGGCACTGCGCGGCACGAGAGCGACCACCCCGTCGAGCAGTTCGGTCGGCGTCGGCGGCCCGTCCGGGGACGCGACCAGCGCCGCGGCTGCCGCGACGGCCATGCTGCCCACCACGGCCTCGCGATGCTGATGCGTCGTGTACGACGAGATCTCGGCCTGGTGCGTGGCCTGCTCCGGATCATCGGCGTACCACGCGCCGAGCGGGGCGATCCGCATCGCCGAACCATTCCCCCACGAGCCCTGACCGTTGAACAACGCCGAGGCGAGTTCTCGCCAGTCGTCGCCCTCACGGATCAACCGGAGCATCCGGTTGACGGCGGGCCCGTAGCCGCGGTCGAAGTCATGGCGCTCGGCGAACGAGCGGGCGAGTGCGTCCTGGTCGATCCGGCCGTGGCCGGCGAGGACGGCCAGCACGGAACACGCCATCTCGGTGTCGTCGGTCCACTGCCAGGGGCCGGACGGCAGCTCGCGCCGCTTGAGCAGCGGATAGTTCGAGGGCACGAAGAACTGGGAGCCCAGGGCGTCCCCCACGCACAGCCCACGCAGGCTGGCCAGGGCGCGGTCGAAACGCCGGTCGACGGAGTCGGGTGGGGTGGGAGAGGAATCAGCGGTCATCGCCCGGCCACTCTATCCGGTGACGCCGTACCACTCGGGTGTGCACCAGCGCGCGAACGGCCTGTCCAGTGTGTACCGCCCGTCCTCGCCCAGCAGCAGCATTCTCGTCTCGCCGTTGCCTGGGTTGGAGAGAGACTCGAACTCGGGCACCGTCCAGTGGAACCAGCGCATGCAGAACAGCCGCATGGTCAGACCATGGGTGACGAGCAGCACATTGGGCGGGTGGTCCGGTGCCTCGAAGCTCCGGTAGAGGCTCTCCAGGAACGCCCCCACCCTGTCGTACACGTCGGCGCCGGACTCACCCTGTGGCAGGCGGTAGAAGAAGTGCCCGTAAGCGTCGCGGTAGGTCTTCTGCAGCCGTACGTCGTCCCTGTCCTGCCAGTTCCCCCAGTCCTGCTCACGCAGCCTCGGTTCCTCCCGGAGCCGGACGAGATCCGGGTCGAGACGGAACGCTTTGTACGTCTGATGGGTGCGGCGGTACGGCGAGACGTAGACGCTGACCCCTTCCCGCCCGAAGAGCTCACGCAGCCGCTGCCCGGTCTCTTCTGCCTGGCGCCAACCGCGCTCGGTCAGCCGCAGGGCGTGGTCCGGCTCACGCTCGTACACCGAGTCGTCGGCATTCCCCTCCGACTCGCCGTGCCGGACAAGAACGATGCGCCGCGGTCGTGCCATACGACAAACACTAGATCGGGCGGGGCCAGGACGAGCCCCCCGCACAGCGCCCGTCCGCGTGTCACTGCGAAGGGGCGCGGACGCCGGGTCGATCACACGGTCCAGGAAGGCTCGAGCTCGACCACATCGCCGGCGAGCGCGGCGACGTCCGCCTCCGTCTGCGCGCGCAACGACAGCCGTTCCACCCGCTCCACGCGATATTTACCGTGCTCTGCGGCCGACTGCCACATGGAGAGCACCAGGAACTCGTTCCCGGGCGCCTCCCCGAACAGCCCACGCACCATCCCGGGTGACCCCGCCATCGCCGGATTCCACACCTTCTCCTGCATCAGCGAGAAGTGCTCGACCCTGTGTTCGTGCACCTTGCAGTGGGCGACGCGTAGGACGTCGGCATCGGTGAAGCGGGGCTCGAAGCCGGTCTTCACGTCGAAGCGATGGTCGAAGAGCTTGACCTGGGTGTCGGTGAACGTACCCGACTGCGCCGCCGCCAGCCTGTCGTGGGAGCGCGCCATGAACGAGTCGTAGAAGGCGCGCGTCTCCCAGAACGCGAAGACGTGTGCCACACCCGGCCGCCCCCGGCTCCACCCTCCGCCCTGCCCCCGGAATCCCGGCTCACCCAGCAGCCCCGCCCACCTCCGCTGCCCCCGCTCGAACCCTCGACGGTCCACGACGGTGCAGCGAATCCACTTGACCAGCACCGCGCCATCGTACGGCCCGGGACGTGGCCCTGGTCACTCTCCGGCAGAAAGCGATACCGGCCGTCACCCGGTACCGCACACAATGATCGACATGACCGCGCTCCATATGAACCCCGTCTTCGCACGCCTGGAGTCCGCCGAGCGCGTTCTCGTCGCCGGCGCGGGCGGCGGATTCGACGTCTACGCGGGGCTGCCCGTGGCGCTCTCGCTGCTCCACCAAGGCAAGGACGTGTATCTCGGCAACCTGTCGTTCAGCGCTCTCGAGGGTCTGCCGCTCGACGCGTGGCTCGCCCCGGACATCGCGGCCACGGTCTCGTCCTGGAGAACATCGCGGCCCTGGAGCGCGACGGCGCGTACCTGGGCAGCTTCTCCGTCTCGCGTACGACCCGGGAGGGGGCCCTCTTCCTCGACGCCGTCGAGCACGCCCGGGCGAGCACTCCTGAGCATCCCAGCATCGTGAGCGGCTCCATAGCGGCCGCCGTCCAGGGCGCGTTCGGAGACGTCCGGTTCACCTCACGCACTCGCGGCAGTGAACTGTTCATCAATCCGCTGATGTCGCTCTACTTCGCCTTCGAACTGGAGGGCGTCGCACGGCGCTGCCTCTACCTCGAGAAGATCGAGCACACACAGTTGATGCGGCAGGTGAGCAGCGCCATAGAGCTGTTCCGGGACGAAGCCGTACCGCAGCGCCCGCCCCGGCGCATCCCGCACTGACCACGTGGCCGAAAGCGTTCGGAGTACGAACTCCCACACGTGACAACATGGGCCTTCCACAGGGGCGTTGACGTCCGCAACGGCTGTCCACGATGAAGGGAAGCAGGGTGAGCAGTCTCAGCAAGGGGCTCCGTAAGGTCCAGGTGACGCTCAAATGGGACCCGAGCCCCATCGGCGAACCACCCATCGATCTCGACATCGTCGCCGCGACCTACACGACGGACGGTCCGCAGGGCGAGCCCGCATATCTCGTGCACTTCGGCAGCCGCTCCCCCGACGGCACCATCACCCTCAACAGGGACAGCACGACCGGCCAGGGCTTCGGGGCCGACGAGATCATGACCCTGGAGCTCGACCGCCTGGCCGACGGCTACGCACGGGTCGTGGTGGGTGTGGTCATCCAGCAGCGCAGGGCGGAGAAGACGTTCTCCGGAATCGCGAACACCGGTGTGCGGATACTCGAAGGTCCCGTCGAGCTGGCGAACGACGACCTCTCAGGCGTACCGGACGCCACCGCGGCGACGATCGCGGAATTCACCCGCGACGACACGGGAGCATGGCAACTCCGCACCTCCGTCCGCGGCTTCGAAGCCGACCCGGCGGAGTTCGCGAAGCTCATGGGCGCCCGGTTCCTCTGAGTCACGGCCGTTCGGATGCGCCGTTGCCGTTTCCGGTGGAGGAGCCCTTTCCCACGGTCCGCTACGGCGACCTCGCCCTTACCTCCACCGCCCGGCCGACGGCACGGGCGGCCGGGTACAGGTCCCGCGCCGCCGGCCGGACGGGGCGTGGCTGCGGATCATCGACCGGCCCGAGATACCCGGCGCGATGTGACACAGGACGGGTTCACGACACGACGGAGGGCGCCGACCGCAGGTCGGCGCCCTCCGCGTCACCCCGTGTGCCGTCCACCGCACCACCCGGCAACGGCGGTGTCCGGGATCGCAGGCGCGCGATCCGACGCATCAGACACAGCAGCGCTGGGCCGAGAAGGCCGAGGGCGGTGGAGCCGGATACCGGCTCCACCGCCCTGACCAGCTGGTTCAAGTCCAGCAGGCGCCCGGGATCAGCTGCAGCCGCTGGTCGACCCGCAGCCCTCGCAGATGTAGCAGGAGCCGGCCCGCTGCATCTTCGTACCGCACGAGAAGCACAGCGGCGCGTCCGCGCTGATGCCCAGCTGCATCTCGACGAGCTCGGCGGAGGTGTGCGCCTGCTTCGGGGCCGGGACCTCGGCCTTCGGCGGGGCGACCGCCTTCAGGGGCTCCTGCTGACGGGGGGCTGACTGGGCCAGACCCTCGACGTCCACCTCGTCGTCCGCCGGCTCGTAGGAGCCGGTCTCCAGGTGGCGCTGCCGCTCCTCCGCGGAGTGGATACCGAGCGCCGAGCGGGTCTCGAAGGGCAGGAAGTCCAGCGCCAGGCGTCGGAAGATGTAGTCGACGATCGACTGGGCCATCCGCACGTCCGGGTCGTCCGTCATGCCGGCCGGCTCGAAGCGCATGTTCGTGAACTTCGAGACGTACGTCTCGAGGGGCACGCCGTACTGCAGACCGACCGAGACGGCGATCGAGAAGGCGTCCATCATGCCCGCGAGGGTCGAGCCCTGCTTGGACATCTTCAGGAAGACCTCGCCGAGACCGTCGTCCGGGTAGGAGTTGGCGGTCATGTAGCCCTCGGCGCCGCCGACCGTGAAGGACGTCGTGATGCCGGGACGGCCCTTCGGAAGGCGCTTGCGGACCGGGCGGTACTCGACGACCTTCTCGACCGCGGTACGGATGGTCTCCTCGGCCTTCTCGGTGAGCTCGGCCTTCTCCTTCTCCTTCTTCTTCGCGGAGAGGGGCTGGCCGACCTTGCAGTTGTCGCGGTAGATCGCGAGCGCCTTGACGCCCATCTTCCACGCCTCGAAGTAGATCTCCTCGACCTCCTCGACGGTCGCCGACTCCGGCATGTTGACCGTCTTGGACAGGGCGCCGGAGATCCACGGCTGGATCGCGGCCATCATGCGGACGTGGCCCATGGCGGAGATGGAGCGCTCACCCATGGCGCAGTCGAAGACCTCGTAGTGCTCGGTCTTCAGGCCGGGGGCGTCGATCACATTGCCGTGGTCGGCGATGTGGGCGACGATCGCCTCGATCTGCTCCGGCTGGTAGCCGAGTCGGCGCAGTGCCTGCGGCACGGTGCCGTTGACGATCTGCATCGAGCCGCCGCCGACCAGCTTCTTGAACTTGACCAGGGCGAGGTCGGGCTCCAGGCCGGTGGTGTCGCAGGACATCGCCAGACCGATGGTGCCGGTCGGGGCGATGACGGACGCCTGGGAGTTGCGGAAACCGTTCTTCTCGCCGAGGCGGATCACGTCCTGCCAGGCCTCGGTCGCGGCGGCCCAGATCGGCGTGTCCAGTTCGTCCGTGCGGACGGCCGTGGCATTGGCGTCGGCGTGCTGCTTCATCACGCGCTTGTGCGGCGCGGCGTTGCGGGCGTAGCCGTCGTACGGACCGACGACCGCGGCGAGCTCGGCCGAGCGCCGGTACGACGTACCCGTCATCAGGGACGTGATGGCGCCGGCCAGGGCACGGCCGCCGTCGGAGTCGTACGCGTGGCCGGTCGCCATCAGCAGGGCGCCGAGGTTGGCGTAGCCGATGCCGAGCTGGCGGAAGGCCCGCGTGTTCTCGCCGATCTTCTGCGTCGGGAAGTCCGCGAAGCAGATGGAGATGTCCATCGCCGTGATGACGAGCTCGACGACCTTGCTGAAGCGCTCGACGTCGAAGGACTGGTTGCCCTTGCCGTCGTCCTTCAGGAACTTCATGAGGTTCAGCGAGGCCAGGTTGCACGAGGTGTTGTCCAGGTGCATGTACTCGCTGCACGGGTTCGAGCCGTTGATCCGGCCCGACTCCGGGCAGGTGTGCCAGTGGTTGATGGTGTCGTCGTACTGGATGCCCGGGTCGGCGCAGGCCCAGGCGGCCTCTGCCATCTTACGGAAGAGCGACTTGGCGTCGACCTCCTCGATGACGTCGCCGGTCATACGGGCGCGCAGCCCGAACTTGCCGCCGGACTCGACGGCCTTCATGAACTCGTCGTTCACGCGGACCGAGTTGTTGGCGTTCTGGTACTGGACGGACGTGATGTCGTCGCCGCCCAGGTCCATGTCGAAGCCCGCGTCGCGCAGCGCGCGGATCTTCTCCTCTTCCTTGACCTTGGTCTCGATGAAGTCCTCGATGTCCGGGTGGTCGACATCGAGGATGACCATCTTGGCGGCGCGGCGTGTCGCCCCGCCGGACTTGATCGTTCCTGCGGAGGCGTCGGCGCCCCGCATGAAGGAGACCGGGCCCGAGGCGTTGCCGCCGGAGGACAGCAGTTCCTTGGAGGAGCGGATGCGGGAGAGGTTCAGGCCGGCGCCGGAGCCGCCCTTGAAGATCATGCCCTCTTCCTTGTACCAGTCGAGGATCGACTCCATGGAGTCGTCGACGGACAGGATGAAGCAGGCGGAGACCTGCTGCGGCTGAGGCGTGCCGACGTTGAACCACACCGGCGAGTTGAAGCTGAAGATCTGGTGCAGGAGGGCGTACGCCAGCTCGTGCTCGAAGATCTCCGCGTCGGCGGGCGAGGCGAAGTACTTGTAGTCCTCACCTGCCTTGCGGTACGTCTTCACGATCCGGTCGATGAGCTGCTTGAGACCGGTCTCGCGCTGCGGGGTGCCGACGGCCCCCCGGAAGTACTTGCTGGTGACGATGTTGACCGCGTTCACCGACCAGAAGTCGGGGAACTCGACGCCACGCTGCTCGAAGTTGACCGAGCCGTCGCGCCAGTTGGTCATGACGACGTCGCGGCGCTCCCAGACCACCTCGTCGTACGGATGCACGCCGGGGGTGGTGTGGATGCGCTCGATACGCAGACCCTGCGGGGCCGCCGCGGCCTTGGATCCCTTGGCCCGGGAACCCCGTGCCGGGCCGCTCGTCGTCTCTGTCATGCCGCCTCCCATATACGGGCGAAAACGCCCTGAAGTGCCCAGATCTTCCCGTGGCACAGTGTCTGTCCAGCGCCCCGGAAGCCGCGCCGCGCGCGGCTTCCGTGACAGGTCTTTTGCCGCTCCGCGGCCGATCACCGGCCCCGGTGGGGCCGGCCGGTCGGTCAGTCGGCGGCGATGGCGGGCACGGGTGCCTTCTGGGGCACACCGGGCTCGCATTCCTCTGCGGGGGGCCGCTGCTCACGGAGCTCCGTGATCGCGGCCTCGAAGTCTTCGAGCGAGTCGAACGCTCGGTACACGGACGCGAAGCGCAGGTACGCGACGAGGTCGAGCTCCTGCAAGGGGCCGAGTATGGCCAGCCCGACATCGTGGGTGGTCAGCTCGGCGCTTCCGGTGGCGCGCACCGCTTCCTCGACCCGCTGGCCGAGCTGTGCGAGGGCGTCTTCGGTGACCGGCCGCCCCTGGCACGCCTTGCGCACGCCGGAGATGACCTTGGTACGGCTGAAGGGTTCCGTCACCCCGCTGCGCTTGATCACCATCAGCGAGGCGGTCTCCACCGTCGTGAATCGACGGGAGCAGTCGGGGCACTGACGGCGACGCCGGATCGACGTACCGTCGTCGGTGGTCCGGCTGTCGACAACGCGGCTGTCGGGGTGCCTGCAGAAGGGGCAGTGCATGGCTCCCAACCCTCCTTCACAGCACGACTGAATAGCCCCGACAGGGCCGGTCGGACCCCCTCGAAGCAGCCACAAGCATAGGCGATCGCCGAGACCTTGATGACCCCGGACCACAACTTCTGGGCGGCTACCCCAATCCAACCACTAGATCTGGGGTTTGACCGTCCATCGCATGCAGGCGCGTGTCGCGCGGCGCGCGCCTGCGGACAGACGGAACGCGGGCCGATCGGACCGGCCACGAGAGTACGGGAAAACGCGCGGCTACCCGGATTAGGGGTCCGCGGATGACACACTGGAGTGGCACCCACGGAAACACCCCCGCGGCCTCGCGAACGGCGGTGAGGGCCGTCGCAGCGACTCCGCGACGGCCGGAATCGCCACCGCGACCCAGGCCGCCTAATACACCCGACGCAAGCACACGTCAGGTAATTTGCGATTTTTCACTCGAACGTGTGTTTGGCGCAACCTTTCGAAAGCAACTACCGTTGTGCAGCTAGGGAGACCATCTCGAGAGGGGCCGACGTGACCACCACCGCAGACAGTGCCACCATCACTGCCCAGGACCGCTCCCAGAACCGATTCGAGCCGGTGCATGCCATGAACGACGCAGTCACGACCCCGGAGGGGACCGAGCCCTCGCGACCTACGCGCTCGCTGCCCGGCCGGCCTCCAGGGATCCGCGCGGACAGCTCGGGTCTCACGGACCGGCAGCGGAGGGTCATCGAGGTCATTCGCGACTCCGTGCAGCGGCGGGGGTACCCGCCGTCGATGCGCGAGATCGGCCAGGCGGTAGGGCTGTCCAGCACGTCGTCGGTCGCCCACCAGCTCATGGCTCTCGAGCGCAAGGGCTTTCTCCGCCGCGACCCGCACCGTCCGCGGGCCTACGAGGTCCGCGGCTCGGATCAGCCCGCCACCCAGCCGACCGACACCACCGGCAAGCCCGCCGCCTCCTACGTGCCCCTCGTCGGCCGGATCGCCGCCGGTGGCCCGATCCTCGCGGAGGAGTCGGTCGAGGACGTCTTCCCCCTGCCACGGCAGCTGGTCGGCGACGGTGAGCTCTTCGTCCTCAAGGTCGTGGGCGACTCCATGATCGAGGCCGCGATCTGTGACGGGGACTGGGTGACCGTGCGCCGCCAGCCGGTCGCGGAGAACGGTGACATCGTCGCGGCGATGCTGGACGGCGAGGCCACGGTCAAGCGCTTCAAGCGGGAGGACGGCCACGTCTGGCTGCTTCCGCACAACGCGGCGTACCAGCCGATCCCCGGTGACGAGGCAACGATCCTCGGCAAGGTGGTGGCGGTTCTTCGGCGGGTGTGACCTCACCTCGTCGGCTCTGACCGGGCCCCGGGACCCACTGCGCCGGTCCCGGGGCCCTGCTGTGTGGCTGCGCCCCGGTCACCGACGTACCGACTTCCCCGTCTTCGTCCTGGCGCCGCTACCGGTCGTCGGCCTTCGCCGCCGCGTCGATCGCGGCGAGCGAGCGGCGCACCTGGTTACGGTCCGTGGTGTACCAGAAGTCGGGGAGTGAAGTCCGCAGATAGCTGCCGTACCGGGCGTTGGCCAGGCGTGGGTCGAGCACGGCCACGACTCCCCGGTCACCCGTGGCCCGTACGAGACGGCCGGCCCCCTGGGCCATCAGCAGCGCCGCGTGTGTCGCCGCGACAGCCATGAAGCCGTTTCCGCCGGCCTCCTCCACTGCCTTCTGGCGGGCGCTCATCAGCGGGTCGTCGGGGCGGGGGAAGGGAATGCGGTCCATCACGACAAGCTGGCAGCTCGGCCCCGGTACATCGACGCCCTGCCAGAGGGACAGGGTGCCGAAGAGGCAGGTCTCGGGATCGGCCGCGAAGTTCTTGATCAGCTCGCCGAGAGTCTCCTCGCCCTGGAGCAGGATGGGCTTGTCGAAACGCCCGCGCAGCTCCTCAGCCGCTGCCTGGGCAGCCCGCATCGACGAGAACAGGCCGAGGGTCCTGCCGCCGGCCGCCTCCATCAGCTCGGCCAGCTCGTCCATCATGTCGCCCCGGCTGCCCTCGCGGCCGGGCGTGGCCAGATGGCGGGCGACGTAGAGGATGCCCTGCTTGGGATAGTCGAAGGGCGAACCGACGTCGAGGCCCTTCCACACGGGGACGTCCTCGCCCTCGGGGCCCTGCGTGCCCTCCGGGGCGAGCCCGAGCGAAGCGCCGACACCGTTGAAGTCGCCGCCCAGCTTGAGCGTCGCGGAGGTCAGGACGACCGACCGGTCGGCGAAAAGCTTCTCGCGGAGGAGCCCCGAGACCGAGAGCGGTGCGACCCGCAGGGAGGCGCCGAAGCGGTCATGGCGTTCGTACCAGACGACGTCGTACTCGGAGCCGTTCGTGATCCGCTCGGCGACATCGTGAATGGTCTCGACCGCGGCGAGGGCCTGCTTGCGCACGGCGTCCTCGTCCTGGACGGACTTGTCACGGGTGGCACCGATCGCCGAGATGACCGTACGGGCGGCGTCGCGCAGCGCCATCAGCGCGTACCCCAGGTCCTCCGGGATCTCTTCGAGGCGGCCGGGGAGCGCGAGCTCCATGAGCCGCTCGAAACCTTCGGCCGCCGTCTGCAGCTGGTCCGCCGCCTTTTCGTCGGCCAGCTTGGCTGCGCGGCGCACCGCGCGGTTGACCTGGCCGGGAGTGAGCTCGCCCGTGGCGACGCCGGTGACCCTGGAGACCAGTTCATGGGCCTCGTCGACGATCAGCACCTCGTGCTGCGGCAGCACCGGAGCGCCCTCGATGGCGTCGATGGCGAGGAGCGCGTGATTCGTGACCACCACGTCGGAGAGCTTGGCGCGCTCCCTGGCCATCTCGGCGAAGCACTCCGCCCCGTACGCGCACTTGCTGGCGCCCAGACACTCCCGGGAGGACACGGAGACCTGGGACCACGCCCGGTCGGAGACGCCGGGGGTGAGATCGTCCCGGTCTCCCGTCTCCGTCTCGTCCGCCCAGTCCCGCATCCGCAGGAGGTCCTGGCCCAGCTTGCTGGTGGGCGCTGCCGCCTCGAACGGATCGAAGAGGCCGTCCTCCTCTTCCTGCGGGACCCCTTCATGGAGGCGGTGCAGGCAGAGGTAGTTCGACCGGCCCTTGAGCATGGCGAACTCCGGACGGCGGCGGAGCAGCGGGTGCAGCGCGTCCACCGTGCGCGGAAGGTCGCGCTCCACGAGCTGCCGCTGCAGCGCGAGTGTCGCCGTGGCCACGACGACACGCTCCCCGTGGGCCAGGGCCGGCACCAGATAGCCGAGGGACTTGCCGGTGCCGGTACCGGCCTGGATGAGCAGGTGGGAGCTGTCGTCGATGGCTGCGGCCACGGACTCGGCCATGGTGACCTGGCCAGGCCGTTCCACCCCGCCGACAGCGGTCACCGCGGCGTGGAGGAGCTCGGGGAGGGATGGCTTCGTCATAGACCGTCCAGCCTAAGGGGCGCCACTGACAGCGCGATCACATTCCGGTGCGGCCAGGGCCGGCCAGGGACTTCGACACGAGGACTCCTCGAAGGGAACCGACGCGGGGCGGGCGGTGTACCCAGAGCAGCGGGTCGTTCACAGCAGGCCGGCCAGCGTGCGGTCGCGGACCATGAGCGCGGCTCGCTTGCCGGGGAGGTCCACTTCCGCGGAGAAGCGGAAGCCGGCCCTCAGAAAGGCCGAGACGGAGGGGGTGTTGCGCAGGTCGGGTTCCGCGATGACACGTGCGCAGCGAGGGCGCTTGTCGAGGATGAGATCGGCGGCGGCCCGGAGCAGTGCCGCGCCCACACCCCGGCCGCGGTCGGCGACACCCCCGACGAGGAGGTGGATGCCGGTGTCATGCGGGCGGGCGGGGTAGTGGCGGGCGAGTGGGTCGAGATCGGCGCGGTAGATCTCGAAGTAGCTCATCGGTACGTCGCCGAGGACACCGAGGCAGGGGATGCTGCGCCCGTCGCCGTCCAGCTGGGAGAGCAGATGGGCGCCGGTGACCGATTCGGGCCCCGCCAGTTCCCAGAAGGCCGCGACGGCGGGGTCGTTCATCCACCGGCTGATCAGTTGGAGGTCGCGCTCGATACGGACGGGGAGCAGCTGAAGGGGGCCGAAGGGGGTGGTGGCCGCACCCCAGTCGGCGAGGGTGTCGAGAAGGTCATCGCGGGCGAGTGCTCTGTGGGCGGATTCGCCGGCCGCCGTGCCGTCCATGGCCGTGGGGTCGGCCGTGGCCGTGGGGTCGGCCGAGGCCGTGAGGTCGTCCGCCGGCCGGTCCTGCCCGAAGAGCGCGAGGAGTTCGTCGGGCAGCCGCAGGTCCAGGGTGTCCTCGCCTCCCCCTGCGGAGTGGACCCCGGGGACCCCGGGGACTCCGGTGTCGGTGCTCGATTCGGTGGGAGGCATGGGTGGTGCGCTCTCCTCTCAGCGGTTCGGACCGCCCGGTGGCCTTCGTTGCCGTTGCGGGCCGTTCAGGAATGGAGGGGGTTGGTGATCGTGACGTAGACGGACTGGGTGTCCACGGGACCGACGAGCTCGTCGAGGCCGTTGAGCCGGGTGAGCAGATTGGCCTTGCAGCGCAGCGTGGGGGTGTCCAGGAGGAGTGCCGGGAGGGGTGAGCCCAGTGCGGCGGCGGAAGTGAGGAACCGGCGGAAGGCCGCGATGAGTACGCGCTCGTCGGCGAGGCGCTGGGCTCCGAAGGCGCCGATCAGTCCGAGGACGTTGTTGATGCCGAGGTAGTAGGCGAAGCGTTCGTCCGTGACCTCGTCGGTGACGAAGGTGTCGCTGGCGGTGCCGATGCCGGGGAGCCTGCCGTCCAGGGCCCTGCGGTGGGACTCGCGGAAGTAGTAGCCCTGGTTGTCGCGGTAGCGCCCGCCTGCCGGCCAGCCGTCGGGGTCGAGCAGCACCAGGGTGTTCTGCTGGTGTGCTTCGAGGGCGATCCCTGCCGTGCCGTCCAGCCAGAGCACGGGGCGTACGACCTGATCGAGGTAGCGGAGGAACCACTCGGCCGCCACGGCGCCGCCGGGCCGGCCTGTGCGGATGGCGAGCCGGTTGACGATGTCGGCAAGGCGGGAGTGGGTCCCGGGCCGGTCCGGCCAGGGCCGGGGTGCGGTGAGCCCGGCGATGCACACGGCATCGTCACCGGCGCCGAAGGGGTTGTGCCGCAGCATGACGTCGAGACCGGCCACGGGCAGACCGTCGGGGGTGTCGACGGCGAGCCAGGCGGGATCGCGCACGATGTCGAAGCCGGGGTGTGCGGACCGCCACTGCTCGGCCAGACCGCTGCGCAGCAGACGGTGGACCTCCACACCACGGTGGAGTTCCTTGCGGAGATTCTCGCGGCGGGAGTTGGTGATGCGTACGCCGAGAGAGAGCTTGAGCATGACGGGGGCACCCGGTCGGTGCACGGTGCGGACCGATGAGGTGGGGTGCCAGGGATCTCCGCCGGGGCCGAGGTCATGGAGCAGACCGGCGTCGAAGAGCGCTTCGACGGCGGGGCGGTGGCGGAGTTCCCTGGCCTGCCAGGGGTGGACCGGCAGGGGCACGGTGTCGGGCGGGAGCTGCAGGTCGCCGATGAGACGTCGCGCCAGCCGCTCGGCGGGAATGACCCGGCCCTCCTCCGTCCAGGCCGAGTCGGTGGCCAGCACGCCCCGGTCGACGGCCATCCAGTGGAGCGGGAAGGAGCCGTACAACTCGGGTGAGTACAGACGGGCCTCGGTCTCCGAGAGTCCCTCCCGGCTCTTGGGTGTCGGGTGGAGGGGGTGTCCGAGGATCAGTGACTGTTCTGCGGTGAGGAACAGGTCGGCACCGGCGCCGGGCCCGGGGGACTGCCTGCGGTCGGCGATGAAGTCGGCCGTCCGGCGGAGCGAGTCGGCGACCCGGCCGACGAGGTCGGCCGCCTCTGAACGTCGCCTGCCGGCGCACCCGTCGTCGCCGGAGTCCCGGAGGGCGGGGAGAGGACCCGCGCCGCCAGGTTCACGGCTGAGGAGGGCGGCCACGGTGACGGCGTCGGCCGGTGCGGCACCGTGGGGCGCTCCTTCCAGGGCGGGCGGGCCGAAGCGATGCCAGCCGGTGGCCGACCAGTAGCGGACCGGTACGAGAAGGGCGGTGCCGCCGGTGTCGAGCGGGATACGGAGGGTGTGGCCGTCGGGCCGGGGGAGATCGTTCTCCCTGACCCAGCAGCGCAGCAGGTTCTCGGTCGCGGCAGCGTCCGCGGCGATGGCCGGATCGGGGTGGTCGAGCGGGTCGGGCACCGCGGTGAGGGACGGCGTCGGGGCGCCGAGGTTGGGGCCTGCGGACGGTTCGCTCCGCTCGTCGGAACAGCCCGTCGGCTGACGCGGCACCGTCGTCGGCCCGGCCGTGAGGGGGTCGGGCGTCCCGGTCTCCTCGTCGTTGTCGGCCAGGACGCGGCCGTCGGGGTCGGGGACGTCAGGTGCGACAGGGGTGGGGTTCACGGGGACTTCCTTGTGCTGTCGTCCGGGATCAGTGAGCCGGTCGGTTGTCGTTCCGGCGGCGGGCCGAGCCTTCTGCCGCGCTCAAGGCGTCGGCGAATCGGTCGAGGACCGCGTTGGCCTGTTCGTCGGTGAGCGTGAGAGGGGGCAACAGGCGGACGACGCCCGCGTGGCGGCCGCCGAGTTCGACGATGAGGCCGCGGCGCAGGCATTCCTGCTGGACCGCGGCGGCGAGGGCGGGGTCGGTCGGAGGGGCGTCTGCGCCCGGGTCGTCGAAGTCCGGGTCGACGAGTTCGACGCCGATCATGAGGCCGCGGCCTCGTACGTCGCCGATGCAGCGGTGGGTCGCCGCGAGGCCCTGGAGCCTGCCGAGCATTCGGGCTCCGAGCGTCGCGGCCCGCTCGGCGAGACGGTTCTCACGGACGTAGGCGAGGGTGGCCGTGCCCGCGGCCATGGCCAGCTGGTTCCCGCGGAACGTACCGGCGTGCGCGCCGGGCTGCCAGATGTCGAGATCCGAGTGGTAGACGATGACGGCCAGCGGGAGGGACCCGCCGATCGCCTTGGACAGGACCATCACATCGGGGACGATCCCGCTGTGCTCGACCGCCCAGAAGGTACCCGTGCGGCCTACGCCGGTCTGTACCTCGTCGGCGATCAGCGGGATGGAGCGGGACGAGGTGATGTGGCGCATCCGACGCATCCAGGTGTCGGGCGCCGGGATGACTCCGCCCTCCCCCTGCACGGGTTCCAGGATCATTCCGGCCGGGGAGCCGACCCCGCCCTTGGGGTCGTCGAGGAGGTTCTCGGTCCATCGTGCGGCCAGTTCGGCGCCGCGCTCGCCGCCGACTCCGAAGGGGCAGCGGTAGTTCTGCGGGTAGGGCAGCCGGGTCACGCGGACATCGGTGGCGCCGCCAGAGGCGTCCAGGGCTCCGGCGGTCATGCCGTGGTAGGCCCCTGTGAACGCGAGCAGTCCCGTGCGGCCGGTCGCCGTGCGGACGAGTTTCAGAGCCGCCTCGACCGCATCGGTGCCGGCAGGTCCACAGAACTGGATCCGGGCGTTGTCGGCGAGCGAGCGGGGCAGGGTCGCGAACAGCTCGGTGGTGAAGGCGTCCTTGACCGGAGTGGCGAGGTCGAGGACATGCAGCGGCGCGCCCGAGTCGAGCACCTTCCTGATGGCCTCCAGCACGACGGGGTGGTTGTGGCCGAGAGCCAGCGTCCCCGCGCCCGAAAGGCAGTCGAGGTAGCGGCGGCCGTCGGCGCCCTCGATGGTGAGCCCCCGGGCCCTCACGGGAACGATCGGAAGCGAACGGGCATACGTACGTGCCGCCGACTCGCGCAACGACTGGCGTCCGAGGATCCCTTCATGAGCGGCGGGCTGCGCCACCCGGCGGGCAGGTTCGGTCACGGCCACGGCTAAGGGTCCTCCCGCTGTCACAGTCACGTTCCGCATCGGCACGACGCTCCGCCGCCGCGCCATGGGGCTGAACCCCGACCTCGTGTCCCCCGTACGTACCAACGACGCCGGGACCAAGGGATCACGGTCCATCCGGAAGATCCTTCCTGCGGGAACCGCGCCCCTGCCTGAGACCGTCACCATCGGCACCGGCATAGTGGGGCTGTGCTCCGCGCGGCGGGCAGCACCGCCCGGCGTGTCGGGGGCAGTTCGTCTCATCAGGCACGGAACTCATGAAGTCCCAGGGGGATCACGACATGCGACTCAATCGCCCGACCTTCGCAGCACGCCGTGGGAGGAGCGCCGGTCGCAGAACTCCGGTGCTCGCGGCGGTCGCTGTCGCCGCGGCGCTCGCTCTGACGGCCACGGCGTGCGGCCCGAGCGAGAGCAACGCGGCCGGCAGCCCGAGCACCCCGGCCTCTCCCGACGGCAAGATCACGATCCCGGACGACCTCAAGGACCGTCTCAAGGAGCACGGGATCGACCTGGACAAGTGGAAGAACGGCGAGTGGAAGAACTGGGACAGGGAGACCTGGCTGCGCGAGGCCAAGGACTTCGTCAACCCGATGATCGAGGACCTCTGGGACCCGGAACGGATGCGGGAGGCCGAGCAGCCCGACCAGTCGGTCGAGGAGGAGGACATAGCCGGTGACAAGGGAGTCACCGACCCCACTCCCGAGCCGGTCCGGGCACAGGCTGTGAGCACCCCGTTCCACGACAGCGCCCCCGAAGCGGGCAAGCTTCTCCTCGACGGGCCGAAGGGGCCGATGGTCTGCTCCGCGACCGTCGTGCAGGACCCGGCGAACCCCGGCAGGTCCAACCTTGTCTGGACCGCGGGCCACTGTGTGCACGCGGGCAAGGAGGGCGGCTGGTACCGCAACATCGCCTTCGTCCCGTCGTACAACGACAACGGCACGTCGCCCGCCGCCACCAAGGAGGAAGTCGCTCCGCTCGGTGTGTGGTGGGGCGACTGGGCGCAGACCTCCGACCAGTGGATCTCCCAGGGCACGACGACGGGCGGCCACGGCGCTCCGTACGACTTCGCCGTGATCCATGTGACCCCGATGAAGGGCGGCAGCGGAAAGTCGCTGGAAGAGACGGTCGGTTCGGCGCTTCCGGTGAACTTCAACGCCCCGGCCACACCGAAGATCAGCACCATGACGGCGACGGGCTACCCCGCTGCGCCCCCGTTCGACGGTGAGCGGATGTTCCAGTGCCAGGACCGGCCGGGCCGTCTGTCCATCGAGGCCGACCAGCCGACGATGCACCGCATCGGCTGCACGATGACAGGCGGCGCCTCGGGTGGCGGCTGGGTCGCACCGGGCAGGAACGGCAAGCCCGCGCTGGTGTCGAACACGTCCATCGGCCCGTCGACGGGCGGCTGGCTGGCCGGACCTCGGCTCGGTCCCGAGGCCAAGACCGTCTACGACAGGGTCAGCCGGAAGTTCGCCGGCCGGTAACAGGCGATACGACGGTAACGGGCAACAGGGCGCGGGTGGCGCCGTGCAAGGGGGCCTTCGGAGCATGTCCGCAGGCCCCTTCGCGCTTCCCGCACGCCTCCCCGTCCGGTGCGTGTGAAGCCTCGCGTGGAGAGACCGTGCAGGTCGTATCCCGGTTCAACTGCCGCCAGTTCTCCCGGACTAAAATAGGGGCGCACTACGGGCGGTCCTCGGGATGACCGCCCTTTCGCATGCGCAAGCATGTGACACGTTCATGGCAATTCACTCAGGGGGACTCGTTCGATGAGATCCATACGTCCGCTGCTGGCTGCCACCGGTCTGGCCGCGGCGCTCGCGCTGACGGCCACGGCCTGCGGCCCCGACGAGAACAGCGCGTCCGACAAGCCTGCCGCCTCCACCCCCGCCGCCGGCAGCGGCGACAGCCCCGCCCTCCCCGCGGACCTGGCCGACAAGCTCAAGGAGCACGGTGTCGACCCGGACAAGTGGAGGAACGGCGAGTGGAAGAACTGGGACAAGGACAAGTGGCTGCGCGAGGCCACGGACTTCGTCAACCCTGTGATCGCAGGCCTGTGGAACCCCGAGCGGATGAAGGAGGCCAAGTCTCCGCAGAAGACCATGGCCGCCGGTGACTTCTCGGGCGACCAGGGCGTCACGGACCCGGAGCCGGCGCCCGTTCCGGCCAAGCCCGAGGAGAAGCCGTACCACAAGCACGCGGCGCCGGTGGGCAAGGTGTTCTTCGACGCCCCCGCGGGCACGATGGTCTGTTCCGCCACCGTGATCAAGGACCCGAAGGCCCCCGGAAGGTCCAACCTCGTCTGGACCGCGGGCCACTGCGTGCACGCCGGCCAGGAAGGCGGCTGGTACCGCAACATCATGTTCGTTCCGGCCTACAACGACCAGGCCAAGTCCCCCGCGGCACTGAACAACGCCAAGCCGCAGGAAATCGCCCCGTACGGCGTCTACTGGGCGGACTGGGCCTCCACCTCCGGTGAGTGGATCACCCAGGGCGGCCCGACCGGCGGCGGTGGCGCACCGTACGACTACGCCGTGATGCACGTGAAGCCGGAGAAGGGCACCAAGTCCCTCGAAGAGACGGTCGGCTTCGCCCTCGACGTCGACTTCGATGCCCCCGAGGCGAAGGACACCGACGCGATGGGTGCCTGGGGCTACCCGGCGGCGCCGCCGTTCGACGGCCTGATCATGCACAAGTGCGTCGACCGTCCCGGCCGGCTGTCCATCAGCCCGGGTACGCCGACGATGTGGCGCATCGGCTGCACCATGACGGGAGGCTCCTCCGGTGGTGGCTGGTTCGCCAAGCAGCCGAACGGCAAGCTGGCGCTGGTCTCCAACACCTCCATCGGCCCGTCGACGGGCGGCTGGCTGGCCGGACCCCGGCTCGGCGAGGGCGCCAAGGAGATCTACACGACGATGAGTGACAAGTTCGCCGGCCGGTAGACGCGAATCTGCCGCACACGGCCGAAGGCCCGCCACCCTCACCTGGAGGGAGCGGGCCTTCGGTCTGTCCTGCCGAATGCCGAGTGGGGCCGGTCAGCGCGTCGCCGGGATGTACGGACCGAGGGCTGCGGCCAGTTCCTCGTGGACGCGTGCCTTGAGCAGCGTGCCCTCCGAGGTGTGCTCCTCGGAGAGCACCTCACCGTCGGCGTGCACCCGTGAGACGAGCGCTCCCTGCGTGTACGGCACGAGAGCCTCGATCTCGACCTCGGGCCGCGGCAGTTCGGCGTCGATCAGCGCCAGCAGCTCGCCGATGCCCCTGCCCGTACGGGCCGATACGGCGATCGCGTGCCGCTCGATCCGCAACAGGCGCTGCAGCACGAGCGGATCTGCCGCGTCCGCCTTGTTGATCACCACGATCTCGGGCACGTCCACAGCGCCGACGTCGCGGATCACCTCGCGCACCGCGGCCAGCTGCTCCTCCGGAGCCGGATGCGAGCCGTCCACCACGTGCAGGATCAGATCGGACTCACCGACCTCCTCCATGGTGGAGCGGAAGGCCTCGACCAAGTGATGCGGCAGGTGCCGGACGAATCCGACCGTGTCCGCCAGCGTGTACAGCCTGCCGCTCGGTGTCTCGGCCCGCCGCACGGTGGGGTCCAGGGTGGCGAACAGCGCGTTCTCCACGAGGACACCGGCGCCGGTGAGCCGGTTGAGCAGCGAGGACTTGCCCGCGTTGGTGTATCCGGCGATCGCGACCGAGGGAACCTTGTTCCGCCGGCGCTCCTGGCGCTTGATCTCGCGGCCCGTCTTCATCTCCGCGATCTCACGGCGCATCTTCGCCATCTTCTCGCGGATCCGGCGACGGTCCGTCTCGATCTTGGTCTCACCAGGGCCTCGGGTGGCCATGCCGCCACCGCCGCTGCCGCTGCCGCCGCCGCCCATCTGGCGGGACAGCGACTGACCCCAGCCCCGCAGCCGGGGCAGCATGTACTGCATCTGTGCCAGCGCCACCTGCGCCTTGCCCTCCCGGGACTTGGCGTGCTGGGCAAAGATGTCGAGGATCAGGGCGGTCCGGTCGACCACCTTGACCTTGACGACGTCCTCGAGGTGGATCAGCTGGCCCGGGCTGAGCTCACCGTCACACACGACGGTGTCGGCTCCGCTGTCGACCACGATGTCCCGCAGCTCGTTCGCCTTGCCCGAGCCGATGTACGTGGCCGGGTCCGGCTTGTCACGTCGCTGGATGACACCGTCGAGCACGAGCGCGCCCGCCGTCTCGGCCAGCGCAGCGAGCTCGGCCAGGGAGTTCTCCGCGTCCTGCACGGTTCCCGAGGTCCAGACACCGACGAGCACCACACGCTCCAGACGGAGCTGTCGGTACTCGACCTCGGTGACGTCCTCGAGTTCGGTGGAGAGACCCGCCACGCGCCGCAGTGCGGCCCGGTCGGAGCGGTCGTACTGATCGCCGTCCCGCTCTCCGTCGATCTCGTAGCTCCAGGCGACGTCCTCTTCCATCAGGGCATCGGCCCGGAGGCTCTCGGTGCGGTTGGTGTCCGCGAAGCTCTGCGCGTTCTTGGAAGGGGATGAAGAGGAGGTCATTGGATCCTTACGTCGAAGAGAAGTACGGTACGGAAAGTACGGTACGCCGGTCACAACGCGTGACGGGCCGGAAAGATTCCCGAGGCCTGAAGAACCCGTGCGGGCTCCCCAGCCGGGTCCGGTCCGGCAGCGCCGACCTGTCGATGGTCGCACGGTGCCACCGCGGCCGTCACCCCGGTTTCCGCCGGGCATCCGCACCACCGCAGTCCGACGCCGGGGCTTCGCCGTGACGACACCGGCGGCTACCTCCGCGCCCCGGGTGCGGCGCTCTGCCAGTCGGGGTGCCCGGGCATCGCCGGCGTCTTCTGGCCGTACAGCCACGTCTGGAAGAACGCGGACAGATCGCGGCCCGAGATCCGTGAAGCGAGCGCCGTGAAGTCCGCCGTGGACGCTGTGCCGTCCCTGTGCTCCGACACCCAGGCACGCTCCAGCAGCTCGAACGCGGGCTCCCCGATCTCCTGCCGCAGCGCGTACAGCACCAGCGCGCTGCCGTTGTAGACGACCGGCCGGAACAGACCGAGCTGCTTGCCCGGCTCCGCGGGCCTGGGAGCAGCAGGCGGTCCGCCCGCAGCCCGCCAGCCGTCCGACTGCTTGTACGCCTCACGCATCCGCTTCTCCAGGGGCTGCTGCGCGTGCTCCTCCGCGTACAGCGCCTCGTACCAGGTGGCGTGTCCCTCGTTGAGCCAGAGGTCCGACCAGGTGCGGGGCGTGACGCTGTTCCCGAACCACTGGTGGGCCAGCTCATGCACCATGATCGAGTCGACGTACCACGCCGGGCGCCGGGGCTCGGTGAACAACGACCGTTCGAAGAGCGAGAGCGTCTGTGTCTCCAGTTCGAATCCGGTGTCGGCGCCGGCGATCAGCAGACCGTACGTCTCGAAGGGGTAGCGCCCGACCTTGCTCTCCATCCACTCGATGTGGTCCGGAGTCTTCTGGAGCCAGGGCTCCAGGATCGTGCGGTCGTCCGTCGGCACGACGTCCCGTACGGGCAGACCGTGCGGGCCCGTCCGGCGGAGGACGGACGACCTGCCGATGCTGACCTGGGCGAGTTCGGTCGCCATGGGGTGTCCGGTGCGGTACAGCCAGGTCGTGGTCCGCCCCGTCGGGACCTTCACCAGTAGCCGGCCGTTGGCCACGGCCGTCAGGTCCGCCGGGGCGGTGATGCGGAACGTGAACATGGCCTTGTCGGCCGGGTGGTCGTTGCAGGGGAAGACCCGGTGGCCGGCATCTGCCTGGTTGGCCATGGCCAGTCCGTCGGTGGTACGGACCCAGCCCCCCGCGCCCTTGGGGCCGTTCGGATCGCTCGTGTGGCTCACGGTGATCTTCAGCGGCTCCCCCGCCTCGACCGTTCCCCTGGGCGTGATCACAAGGTCCTCGTCGACGGTCGCGAACTCGGCATCGCGGCCGTTCACCTCGACCGTGCGGACGGTGCCGCGGCTGAAGTCGAGGTTGATCCGCTCCAGACGCTCGGTCGCACGGGCCTCGATCTTCGTGACTGCGTCCAGAGGCTTGCTGTTCGAGCCGCCGTAGGCGAACGAGACGTCGTAGCTGATGACGTCGTACCCAGGATTGCCCAGGTGCGGGAAGAGTGGATCGCCGATGCCGAGCGGCACGGGTGCGGGCGGTGCGGCGGCCAGAAGAGTGACCGAAGCGGCGGCGAGCAGCATGGCCCGCAGGCGTCGAGAGGAGAGCAGCATGCACCACCGCTACCAGCGCGGCGCTTGCCTGCGGCGACGACGCGCTCCGCCCCCACCCGAACGGACTCCGGCAGCTTGACGGCAGGGCCACCCGGTGTTTCTGCCGGATCAGGCCGTCGCCACGTGATGCTGCGCGCGGATCACGGTGTCCCCGCCGGATGCTGCGCGAGGCTCATGGCGTCCCCGCCGGATGCTGCGCGCGGGTCACGTCGTACACCCCGGCCACATCGCGCATCGCCCGCATCAACGCCGGAAGCCCGGCCGCGTCCGGGAGCTGGAGTGTGTAGGTGTGACGCACCCGCTGTTCGCTCGGCGGCTCGACGGTGGCGGAGACGATCGCCGCGCCTGCCGTCGCGATGACGTCCGTGAGGTCGGCGAGCAGCCGCGACCGTCCGAACGACTCGGCGACGAGCGTGACCCTGCACTCGGCCGCGTCGCCCCAGCGGACACCCACCGGGGCGCGCCCCAGCGTGCGCATCCTGGTGACGGCGGGACACTCCTCGCGGTGGACGGTGACAGCGCCGCCACGCACGAGGAAGCCGGTGACCGCGTCGGGCGGCACAGGTGTGCAGCAGCCGGCGAGGCGCACGCTCGCTCCGGGCAGATCGGTCACGGCGTTCGCTGCCGTGCGCCGGCCGGCGGCGACCGCCATGGGCGCGCGGGGCGCCGCGGCCGGAGCCTTCGCGCCCTCCGGGTGCGCGGCGAGCCAGCGGGTGATCGCGATCCGCGCGGCGGGCGTACGGGCGTGGTCAAGCCAGTCGGGCGACGGTCCTGATGCCGCGTCCTGGGCGAGCAGCAGTTGTACGGAGTCGCCGTCGCCGAGGCGAGTGCTGAGCGTGGCGAGCCGCTCGTTGACACGCGCGCCGATGCAGGCGTGCGCCTCCTCCCCGTACTGCGCGTATGCGGCGTCCACACAGCTCGCTCCTGCCGGGAGGCCCAGCGTCCCGCCATCGGCACGGAAGACGGTGATCTCGCGGTCCTCGGCGAGTTCCTCGCGCAGTGATGTCCAGAAGGTGTCGGGGTCGGGGGCGGATTCCTGCCACTCCAGCAGCCGGGAGAGCCAGCCGGGGCGCGTCGGATCGGCGCGCTCGCCTTCGGCGTGCTCGGACTGCTCGGCCGGCGCGGTCTGTCCCGCGGCGATCACGGTGCGGCGCGCGTCGTCAGTGTCGTTGGCGTCGGTCGCCGTGTAGGGACTGCCGAGGGCGATGACGCCGGCCTCGGCGACCTTGTGCATCTGGTGGGTGCGGATGAGGACTTCGGCGACGGCGCTGTCGGGACCGGCGACCGCGGTGTGCAGCGACTGGTAGAGGTTGAACTTGGGGGCTGCGATGAAGTCCTTGAACTCCGAGATCAACGGAGTGAAGCAGGTGTGCAGTTCACCGAGAACGGCATAGCAGTCGGCGTCCTCTCCGACGAGCACGAGAAGCCGGCCGAAGTCCGTCCCGCGCAGCTCGCCCCGCTTGAGCCGGGCGCGGTGCACGGAGACGAAGTGGCGGGGACGGATGAGGACTTCGGCCTGGATGCCGGCCTCCCGCATCACGGTGCGTACGCTCTCGGCGATGGCGGCGAGCGCGTCGCACGCGTCCGCGTTGTCCGCGATGAGGGCGCGCGTGCGTTCGTACTCCTCGGGGTGGAGAATCGCGAAGACCAGATCCTCGAGCTCGGTCTTGAGGGCCTGTACGCCGAGCCGTTCGGCGAGGGGGATCAGGACGTCCCGGGTCACCTTGGCGATGCGGGCCTGCTTCTCCGGGCGCATCACGCCGAGCGTGCGCATGTTGTGCAGCCGGTCGGCCAGCTTGATCGACATGACGCGGACGTCGTTGCCGGTGGCGACGAGCATCTTGCGGAACGTCTCGGGTTCGGCCGCGGCGCCGTAGTCCACCTTCTCCAGTTTGGTGACGCCGTCGACGAGATAGCAGACCTCGTCGCCGAACTCGTCGCGGACCTGGTCGAGGGTCACATCGGTGTCCTCGACCGTGTCGTGGAGAAGGGAGGCCGTCAGTGTCGTCGTCTCCGCGCCCAGTTCGGCGAGGATGAGGGTCACGGCGAGCGGATGGGTGATATACGGCTCGCCGCTCTTGCGGAACTGGCCGCGGTGCGAGGACTCGGCGAGGACGTACGCCCGGCGCAGGATTCCGAGATCGGCGTCGGGGTGGTGGGCGCGGTGTGCCTCCGCGACATGGCCGATCGCGTCGGGCAGCCGGCCCCGCGCGGCGGGACCGAGCAGCGCGGCCCGGCCCAGCCGACGGAGGTCGAGTCTGGGGCGGCCGCGCCGGCGACTGGGAGCACCAGGGTTGGGGGCCTCTGCACTCATGGGGCACCTCCGGCAGCGTCGACCGGCGGTGGGAGGGGCAGGCTTGCCCTCCGGGCCGGTGCTTGATGCTACCGAGCCCACCACGTGGCGGAGTCCGGCTCTCGCTCAGCGTGAACCGGATCACCCATTCGAGCGAAGCTCTATGCGACAGCCGTTTGGCTGTCCTGGACGACACCGACTGCGGCTCCTCGGAGCAGAGCGGGGTCGATCCGTCCCTCGGCGACGATCACCGCGGGACCGGTCATCTCGACCTCGCCGTCCGGGCGCTCGGTGATCACCAGCGTCCCGCCCGGCAGGTCCACGGTGTACGTCACGGGCTCGCCGGTCACCGCGGGGTCGACGCCGTCGCGGCGGGCCGCCGCGACGGCGACCGCGCAGGCTCCCGTCCCGCAGGAGCGGGTCTCGGCGGCGCCGCGCTCGTGGACGCGCATCGCCACATGCCGGGGGCCGCGGTCGGCGACGAACTCGATGTTCACCCCGTGCGGGTAGACCGAGGCAGGGGCGAACGCCGGCACGGACAGCAGATCGCCCGCGTGGTCCAGGTCATCGACGAAGGCGACCGCGTGCGGGTTGCCCATGTTCACGTTGCGCGCGGGCCAGCTTCGGCCGTCGACGGTGACGGTGACCCCGTCCTCGGGAAGCCGGGCGCGGCCCATGGCGACCGTGATGTCGCCCTCCACGGCGGATCCGCCGTCGGACACCGCCTGGGCGAGGTGGACCAGCTTGACGCCGGAGCGGGTGGCGATCGGGACTTCCCCCGCGGTCACCAGGCCGGCGTGCTCCAGATAGCGGGCGAAGACCCGGGTGCCGTTGCCGCACATCTCGGCGATCGAGCCGTCCGCGTTCCGGTAGTCCATGAACCACTCGGCCTGGCCGGCCATCGAGCGGGCCTCGGGGTGGGCGGCGGAGCGGACCACCCGCAGCAGTCCGTCCCCGCCGATCCCGGCTCGGCGGTCGCAGATCCGGGCGACGGCCGCCGGGGGCAGGTCGATGACGCCTTCGGGGTCGGGGACGATCACGAAGTCGTTCTCGGTGCCGTGGCCCTTGAGGAACGCGAGCGACGGCGAGCTCGTGGAGGTCTGCGCAGTGGTCACGGATCAATCGTACGGGCCGGGTGGGACACGGCCCGTGGGCCGGGTCGGAGAGGCCTTGGCCGCACCGATGGGCCCGGGCCCGGGAGAGCCGGTCAGCGGAGCCGGGCGACCCGCCATACGGCGAGAGCGACCAGCGCGCCGACGACGACGACATACAGCGCGATCACACGCCAGTCGGGCCGTTCGCCGGAGCCGCGGCCGGGGAGCCCCGGCCAGGTGTGGCCGACCCTGCGGGCCGCCATCATCGCCCAGCCCGCCGCGCAGCTGCTGATCAGCAGCCCGAGCATGGCGACGACCGCGCCGCCGTCGCCCGAGCCGAAGGCGAGAGGGAACGCGAACATCAGTGATCCGACAGCGGCGAGTCCCACGATGGGCGCGAGCTGCCAGATCCGCAGCCTGCGCTGCGGGCGGAGCTCGACCTCCACCTCGGCTCCGACAACGATGCCGCCTGCCTCGTCGGCGGGCACGTCCAGAGTCACGTCCAGAGTGTCGTCAGGACCGTCCGGGCTCAGACGCGCCACGTCTTCCCGTGCTTCCTGGTCTCTCTCGCGAGGGCCGGCCTCCATCGCCACGCGCCCTCCCAACTCGGACTCCACTGGTGGATCGATGATTGATGATGGCACGACCCCGGGCGCCGCGATGACGCGCTGGGCGTCCCGATGCCATCACGTGATCAGGCTGTGACCGCTCGTTCGACCAACGCGAGGGCCCGGTCCAGGAGTTCCCCGCGGTCCGCGACGGCACCGCTCAGCCAGTGGACACGCGGGTCGCGGCGGAACCACGAGTCCTGGCGGCGCGCGAAGCGTTTGGTGGCGCGTACGGTCTCGGCGCGCGCCTCATCCTGCGTGCACTCCCCCGCGAGCGCCGCGAGCACCTGCTGGTAGCCGAGTGCGCGGGAGGCCGTGCGCCCTTCGCGAAGTCCACTCGCCTCCAGGGTGCGTACCTCGTCGACGAGCCCCGCCTCCCACATGCGGTCCACCCGCAGTGCGATGCGCTCGTCGAGCTCGGGCCGTCCGACGTCGACGCCGATCTGGACCGTGTCGTACACGGAGTCATGACCGGGCAGGTTCGCGGTGAAGGGCCTGCCGGTGATCTCGATGACCTCCAGGGCGCGGACGATGCGGCGGCCGTTGCCGGGGAGGATCGCGCGAGCGGCGGCCGGGTCTGCGGCGGCCAGGCGGGCGTGGAGCGCTCCCGGGCCGTGCTCCTCCAGCTCGGCCTCCAGGCGGGCGCGCACCCCGGGATCGGTGCCCGGGAATTCGAGGGCGTCGATCGCTCCGCGTACGTACAGCCCCGAGCCTCCGACGAGTACGGGCGTGCGGCCCTGTGCGAGCAGCCGGTCGATCTCCGCGCGGGCCAGCCTCTGGTACTCGGCGACGCTCGCCGCCTCCGTGACGTCCCAGATGTCGAGGAGTCGGTGGGGGATGCCGCCGCGCTCGTCCGGGGTCAGTTTGGCGGTGCCGATGTCCATCCCGCGGTACAGCTGCATCGAGTCGGCGTTGACGACCTCGCCGCCGAGCTGCTGGGCCAGGTGGACACCCAGATCGGACTTTCCGGCCGCGGTGGGACCGACGACGGCGATGACCCGCGGTGCGGGAGCTGCACTTCTCACCGGCACAGTCTCGCAAACCTCGGCGGGCCTCCCCGAACGAGTTACGTGACGGAGCATGCCTGGGGTCGTTTCCTGTTGCGAGGTTCCGGCCGCCGGTTTACGAACCGTCGCCCTTGGGCGGTGCAATGGGACGCCCCGGGCGGGGCGGGATTTCGCCCACACGAGTAGGCTATGGAGTAGATATGGGCGTTTTTGCTAGGTTTCGCCGGAAGGGCAAGGGAACTCCGGAGGTGTCAACCGAGGAGGGGTCGGCCGCCACTCCGACGGCCGAATCCGACTCCGGGGCCGAAGGCGGTTCCGAGTCGGGATCCGGATCCGGGACGGCACCGAAGACTCCGGAGACGCCGTCCGCGGCGGTCTCCGGAGCGGAACAGGCCGCTTCGGCCGCTTCCGGAGCGGAGTCGGGGGAAGCGGCCTCCGCCACGGAGAGCGTGGAGATCCCCAAGCAGCAGTCCGCCGACGAGGCCGCGGACAACGAGGCCGGCGAGGGCGCCCGGAAATAGATCCCACGAGTGAAGGTGACCCATGGGCATGCTGGACACGCTGAAGGCCAAACTCGCCCCGGCCAGGGAAAAGGTCTCTGACTTCGCGCACCATCACGAGGACAGGATCCACAAGATCGAGCACGGCCTGGACAAGGCCGCAGCGAAGGTCGATCACCGGACCAAGGGAAAATACAGCGACAAGATCCAGTCGGGCACAGGCAAGGCCAAGGAAGCCCTGGACCGCCTCGCCCACAAGGATGACGGCACCCGGCCCGGGAACGAGGGCACGATGCCGCCGGCACCCTGACACGGCGACGCGCTGACACGACACAGCGCGTAAGAGCAACGGCGGACGGCCGCGGAGTCAACTC
>NZ_JBHVDH010000029.1:0-76275 GCF_042802855.1 Streptomyces sp. NPDC057445
GACGGTCAGGTCATCGGCGAAATGCCGGTCACCGGTGGCATCGGGCACGTACTTCACACAGACAACG
Source organism: Streptomyces sp. NPDC057445 (assembly GCF_042802855.1). Classification (NCBI taxonomy): domain Bacteria; kingdom Bacillati; phylum Actinomycetota; class Actinomycetes; order Kitasatosporales; family Streptomycetaceae; genus Streptomyces; species Streptomyces sp. NPDC057445. The sequence goes on from NZ_JBHVDH010000029.1 coordinate 68, forward strand.
ATCCTCAAGCTCACGCCGGCTCTCCTACCTGACTGGTTCCGCTGGTAGCGCATGCTCCGCACCGCGAGAATATGGCACTCAGTTCCCGCAGTAAAGGTACTCAGTGCCAAATATGCGATCCGGTGTTAGGTTCCCCGCATGACTGAGGTGCGCAAACAAGGTGGCGGCGCCACCGGACCCGCGGCCGCGGGCTCCCGGCCCAAAACCCCCATGCGGGACGTGCTCGCCGAGGCGGCCTTCCAGCTGTTCCTGGAGCGCGGGTTCGAACAGACCACGGTGGACGACATCGTGGCGCGCGCGGGAGTCGGCCGCCGGTCGTTCTTCCGTTACTTCCCCTCCAAGGAGGACGCGGTCTTCCCGGATCACGAGCGCTGCCTGGCCGACATGACCGAGTTCCTGGCCGCCGCGGCGGACGCGGACGACCCGGTGGCCAAGGTCTGCGACGCCGCCCGGCTGGTGCTGCGCATGTACGCCGCCGATCCGGAGTTCTCCGTGCAGCGCTACCGGCTGACCCGAGAGGTGCCCGGACTGCGCACCTATGAACTGTCGGTGGTGCGCCGCTACGAACGCACCCTGGCCGGCTATCTGCACGACCGTTGCGGCGGTGATCCGGACGGCGCCCTGAGGGCCGATGTGATCGCCGCCGCGGTGGTCGCCGCCCACAACAACGCACTGCGGTCGTGGCTCCGCTCAGGTGGCCGGGGTGATGCCGAGGCCGCCGTGGACCACGCGCTCGGTCTCGTACTGGATGTGTGGGGAGTGTCCGCGGCCTCCGGGGGCGATCCCGGAGGTGGGCCGGCTGTCCGTCCGGCCGGTGCCGGCCCCGATGCGGGGGACGACGTCGTCGTGCTGGTCACCCGGCGGGGGACTCCGATATGGCGTGTGGTCCAGCAGGTCGAGGCGGCCCTCGGCTCCCGCTGAGAAAGTTTGTGGCACTCAGTATCTTTACTCGGCGGCACTCAGTGCCATACGGTGCCCTCGCGCCGGTCCTACGGCGTGGCACATTCCGGCCGAGCGCAGGGAGTCGAGACGTGTTGAAGGAAGGATCCGGTACCGCGACGGCGGTGCGCCAGGAGACCGCTCTGACGTACCAGCGGTGCCGCTGGTGCAATACGGCCGCCTTCAGGAGGCTGCTGTGCCCGGTGTGCGCTTCCAGCGACCTGGACGCCGAACAGAGCGAAGGCACAGGCGTCGTCGTCCGTACGACCGTCGTGCACCGCAACACCGCCGTGGCGCGCAACGAGTCGCTGATCCGCTTCCCCGAGGGATTCATGTTCCGCTGCCGTGTGATCGGCGTGGACCCGCATCTCGTATGGGTGGGCGCCCGTGTGCGGCCCGCGGCCGGCTGGGACATGGAGGCCGGGGAGGCCGTCTTCGAGGTCTGCGAAACGGGCGGCCGCGGGGACCGCTACTGAGTCCCGGCGCGCTGCCGCGCCGGCTCGGCCACCGTGCCCCGGTCCCCGCCCGGTCCCCGCCCGGTCCCCGCCCGGTCCCCGCGCGGCCGAACCAGCAGCCGTACCGGCCCCCGGCCGCGGGCTCCGGCAGCCGCAGACCTCGGTGGCCCGGTGTGATCGAGCCGAGGATGCGGGCACAGTACGCGGGGACATCGATGTTCCCGGTCCGCTTGATCGTTTCAGTGCTGACGAGCCCCGCGCAGCCGGAGAAGACCGCGTTGGAGAGCGAGTACGCCAGACCGAGACCGGCGTAGCGCACACCGCGGTCTTCACGGGACCTCCAGGTACGCCTCCACCGGGCCACCGGAGAGCCGCTTCCGGGAGCCGGCCCGCTTTCCGGGAGCCGGCCCCCGGCGAAAGTCCCTACGGGGCCCCGGGGAGGTCCCCGGACATCGCCGCCGCCATCCGCAGATGCGGCGTGGCCTCGGCCGCCCGGCCCTGCCGCTCCAGGGTGCGGCCCAGCATCAGCCGGGCGTAGTGCTCCACCGGGTCGTGCTCCAGGACCGCGCGCAGCTCGGCCTCTGCCCTCCTGAGCTGCGCGGAGTGGTAGTACGCCCTGGCCAGCAGCAGCCGCGGCGCCACCTGCTCCGGGGCCTCCTCGACCAGCCCGCCGAGGATCCGCGCCGCCGTGAGGTATTCCTTGGCGTCGAAGAACATCCGGGCCCGGTCCCAGCGGTCCGCGGGCGTCCCGAACTCGTAGTAGCTCTCGCTCACTTGTGCTCCTCCTTCGCGGCATCTGCGACGATGCAGGGGCCGCCTGCTCCCGTGCCCGGCAATCCCGCCAACCGACAGAAGTGGTTGAATATTCCACATCTGCGTGCTCCGGCGCGCCGCACCCGTACAGGACTAGGTTGAGCCCATGAGCAATCTTGATCGACAGGCTGCGCTCTCCGTATGCGGCGGCCGCGGCTTCGTCGTCGCCGAGCCGGTGCGTGAGCTCCTCAGCCCCCGGCGTGTCCCGCTCGGCGAGTCCACCGAAGTCCGCCGGCTGCTCCCGAACCTCGGCCGGCGCATGGTCGGCGCCTGGTGCTTCGTCGACCACTACGGTCCGGACGACATCGCGGACGAGCCCGGCATGCAGGTCCCGCCCCACCCGCACATGGGCCTGCAGACCGTCAGCTGGCTGCACGCGGGTGAGGTGCTCCACCGCGACAGCGTCGGCAGTCTCCAGACGGTCCGGCCTCGCGAACTCGGGCTCATGACCTCGGGCGGCGCGATCAGCCACTCCGAGGAGAGTCCCAAGCCGCACGCCCGCTTTCTGCACGGCGCCCAGCTGTGGGTGGCGCTGCCCGAGGCCCACCGGCACGTGCAGCCCCACTTCGAGCACCACCCGGAGCTCCCGCAGGTCACCGCCCCCGGTCTGACCGCCACCCTCATCCTGGGCGAACTCGACGGCGCCGCCTCACCCGGCACGACGTACACCCCGATCGTCGGCGCGGATCTGGCCCTGGCCCGCGGCACCACGACCAGCCTGCCCCTCGAGCCCGACTTCGAGTACGCAGTCCTCTCCATGTCCGGCGAGGCGCACGTGGACGGCGTGCCCGTACTCCCCGGATCGATGCTCTACCTGGGCTGCGGCCGCACCGAACTGCCGCTGCGCGCCGAGTCCGACGCCGGTCTGATGCTCCTCGGCGGCGAGCCGTTCGAGGAGGAGATCATCATGTGGTGGAACTTCATCGGGCGCAGCAACGAGGAGATCACGCAGGCCCGTTCGGACTGGATGACCGGCTCCCGCTTCGGCGAGGTGAAGGGCTACGACGGGGGCCCGCTGGCCGCTCCCGACCTGCCGCCGGTGCCCCTGAAACCGCGCGGAAGAGTACGTTGACCTGGGGTCAGGCCCGTCCCGCAATGATCTTCTGAGGGTCCCGAGCACCGCTGGTTGATGATGCGGTCGGCCGCGGACTTCGAGATGCCGACCAGCTGGGCGAGCTGGCGCAGCGTCAAGTTCGTGCGCCAGTACGCCGCGACCAGCAGCACCCGGTCCTCCAGCGGCAGGCTCCACGGTCGGCCCCGGCGGACCGCGTCCGCGCCTTCACGCCGCAGCATCGTCACCAACTTGCCGAGACAGCGGGGGCTCAGCCCGGTGAACGGGGCTATCCAGCGGCTGCGACGCCGTGATCACACCAGCCACGGCCAAGATCGTCCCATGGCACGTTCATCTGCCCGATCTGGAGGTGTGGTCACGACTCTGCCACCGCGAGATCACCCGAACTGCCGCCCGGGGTACGGTCTGCACGTGATCTACCTGATAGGCGGCCCGCCACGGGTGGGCAAGAGCACCCTCGCGTGGATGCTGCTGGAACGGGACGGCATCCCGGGATGCCCGACCGACGCTCTGGTTTCGATGCTGCAGCGCGCCGCGCCCCAGCACGGCGTGCGCCACGGCACGCACCCGGACAAGGCCGTACCGGCGCAGCCCTTCCTCATCGAGTTCATCCGTGCCACCGCGGAGAGCCTCGACGACTCCGATCCCCTGGACGGCTATGTGGTCGAGGGCGACATCGTCACGCCGGCGGCGGCCACCGCCGCCGCTGGTCTCGGGATGCCACTGAGCTGCGTCTTCCTTGGGAACGCGGAGCTGACCACCGAACACTTGAGGGCCGCCCCGGACTGGCTCGACGGAGCCGATGACACCACGTATCGGGAGATCGCCGTGTGGGTCAGGGAACAAAGCACTGCCCTGCGTGAAGCCTGTGCGGCCAGCGGGCACGTCTACGTCGAGTTGGGGGCCGGCTACGCCCAGGGTCTTGAGAGGGCCTACTCGACACTGATGGAGAGGTGCTGACCGCCCACCGTCAGCATCCTCGAAGGCCCGCAAAGAATTGTGGGGCAAGCCTTACAGGCCGTTGTAGATGCGGTCGATCTCGTGGTGCGCCATCTCGTCGGCCATGGCCTGCGGGCCCACGACGATGTCCGGGCCTCGGTGCAGGCGGGCGATCAGGCCGCGGATGCGGTGCTCGAGGTCGCCTCCTTCTCACGTCTCCGGGACCGTCACGCGCTCTGTCGCGGTCGCCGGCTGCTCCTGCGGCCTCGCACCCACCGGGCGAGGTGCAGCAGTGCGGCCAGGACGGCCACCGCAGTGAGGGCGAGCGCCCAGTTGCGCGGATAGTCCAGCGGCAGTACGGAGGGGTTGTTCGGCGAGCCCGGTCGCAGGAGTACGGGTAGCGCGACCATGGTCAGGGATCCGGCGACGATCAGTGCGCCGCGCACCGTCCTGCTCGCGCGGACGCCCGCCAGGAGCAGCCCGGCGCCCAGGACCAGCGGGGCGATGACTCCGTCGTGCAGCGCGACGGCACCGGCCAGCCAGATCGCCACCTCGACGTACTGCCCACCGTCGAAGAGAAGCACCACGCCATAGCCCAGGAGAACGACGCCAAGGGCGCCGACGGCCGTTCGCATCACAGCACCTCCAGCCGATGAACCCACTTGGTCTGCAGCACGCCCGGCCGGTTGGGCGCGATGACGCGTGCCGGGAAGCCGTGATCCGGCGACAGCACCTCGCCGTTGAGTCGCAGGGCGAGAAGGGTGAGCTCGTCCCGGGCATAGGTGTGGCCCATCTCCGATACCGCGTACCCGCCCTTCTGCTCCATGGAGACCACCCGCAGCCGGGCTTCGGGGGGAGCCCCCGCCCGGTCGAGCAGATCCCGGATCCGCACCCCGCTCCAGTGAGCGGACTTGCTCCAGCCCTCCACGCACGCGATCGGGAGCGTCGCGTCGTACTGCCTCATACCTCGGAGTTCGTCGAGAGTCAGTTCGTACGGACGGGGGCCGGCAACGGTCAGCCGCCAGTCCTCGACGGACACCGTGGCGACCCCGGCGGCCACGGCGGTGCGATTGACCGGTAGGCCCTGCTGTCCGTGGTCGGGGTGCCTGGGGGCCAGCAGGTCGAACCGCCCCAGCGGGGTGAAGGACTGGCCGACCGTCGCAAGGGTTACGGCGCCGACCGCGGCGGCGACTCCCGTGAGCAGAGCCCGCCGGTCAGGTCCGTCCTCGGCCGGCAGCGCAAGCGTGCCGGCCGACCTCCGGCTCCAATGTGCCTTGATCTCAGGGGCTTTGACGGCGATGTGCAGCAGCAGCGCGCCGACGAACACCCAGGCCAGTGCGTAGTGCACCGGGACGAAGGAGAACGGCCACGGATACCACTGCACGGTGTTGAGCAGCCCGGAGAACACCTCCAGGACGGCGGACGCGACGAGCAGGGCCACCGACAGCCGTTCCAGGGCATGGCGCACCGATCGCACGGGCGGCCACGCGAACAGTCGCGGGTAGACCGTCCACAGCTTCGCCAGCAGCAGCGGGATGGCGGCGATACCGCTCGCCACGTGGAGTCCCTGGGTCAGCCGGTAGCCCCACGAGGGACGGCTGGGCAGGTCTCCGGCGAGCCAGCCGGGGGGATGCTGAAGACAGTGACTGATCACGCCGGTGACGAAGCACACCGCGACAGCCGCGGCCAGCCAGCGGCCGATGGCCGTCGCGGTGCGGGCATCGTGGAGCCGCCCGGAGAACCTCGGTGGAAGGACACGCAGTTTCATGCATCCATGACACCTGCCGGGGAGTCCCCGCGGGGACGTGAGCGCCTTACGAATCCCTGACGGCACCCCCGGGCGTGGCCACGGCAGGAGCCTCCATGTCCACCTGGCGAGGCCGCTACGGCATCCTCGGCAGCGACAGCTTCACTGCCTGGGCACCGGCCCTGGGAAGGGTCACCTCGAAGCGGCAGCCGTCGGCCACATTGTGCACGCTGGCGCGGCCCGCGTGGGCCTCGACAATGCCCCGGACGATCGCCAGGCCGAGGCCCGCACCGCCCGGGGGCGTGCGTGCCTCGGTGCCGCGCCAGCCGGTGTCGAAGACCCGGGGCAGGTCCTGCTCGCGGATGCCGCCGCAGCCGTCGGTCACCGAGAACACCACCGTGTCGTCCGTCCCGGGTTCCACGGCGATCGCGACCGTCCCGTCCGCCGGCGTCCGATGCAGGGCGTTGGTGAGCAGGTTGCACAGGACGCGCGTCATCTCCTTGCCGTCGACCTCGATCGGCACCGGCGCTCCGACGAGCCGGACTCCGAGCTTCTGCGCGAGTGCGTCGACGCCGGCCAGCGCGTCGCCCACCAAGTCGTACGTCGAGATCCGGGTCGGCATCAGCGGCAGTGCTCCCGCATGGATACGGGAGAGTTCGAAAAGATCGCCGACCAGGGTGTTCAGTCGCTCCGCCTCCGTCCGGATCTGGCGGAAGTACCGGTCGGGGTCGGCGGCCACGCCGTCCTCCAGGGCTTCTGCCATGGCCCGCACGCCGGCCAGCGGAGTCCGCAGGTCGTGCGAGATCCATGCGACGAGTTCCCGCCGAGAGGTCTCCAACGCCCGCTCACGTTCGCGTGACTCGTTCAACTTCGCACTGGTGGCGGCCAGTTCTCTGCTCAGTGCCTCCAGCTCCGCGGTTCCGGCCTCGTCCGGCGGGGCGAAGGAGCCGCCGTCACCGAAAGAACGGGCCGCCATGGTCAGAGCCGCGCTTCGTGCGACCACCCATCGACCCAGTACGAGTGCCACCGCGAAGGAGACGACAGCCGCCATGGCGACGACCGTGGTGACCACGGTCAGGTCGTGTCGCGACAGGAACATCGCCCAGGCGACGGTGAGCGTCCCGGCGAGCATCGCCATCACGGAGACGGCTGCGACGACCGCCAGCGACACCGCCGTCGAGCGGTGTCGTACCGCACGGAGGACCACGGCCCCGAGCGCACCGGCCGCCGCCGCACCACTCAGGGCGTACAGGGCGATGAGCACCATGTCCTGCTCCCGCATCATGGTCAGCCCCTCTCTTCGGAGGAGTAGAAGCGGTAACCCACACCCCAGACGGTCTGGAGCAGTCCGGGGCTCGCCGGGTCCTCCTCGATCTTGGTTCGAAGCCGTCGCGCATGGACGGTCACGGTCGACAGGTCACCGAACTCCCAGCCCCATACTTCTTGCAGGAGCTTCTCCCGGGTGATGGCCCGTCCCGGATTGCGCATGAGGTACACGAGCAGATCGAACTCCCGCATTGTGAGGGCGAGGTCGTCCCCTCCTTTGACGGCTCGGCGAGCCGCCGGGTCGACCACCAGGTCCGCGGCTTTCAGGAGGGTGCCGGCTCCGGTCTCGACCGCGACGGCGGCACGGCGGCGCAGCACGGACCCCACCCTCAGAACGAGTTCGCGCGGGCTGAAGGGCTTGGTGACGTAGTCGTCAGCACCGACTTCCAGGCCGAGCACCCGGTCTTCCTCCTCGCCTCGCGCCGTGAGCATGATGATCGCGGGCGCTGGTGAGTTCTGGCGCATGGTGCGGCACACATCGATGCCGTCCATTCCAGGAAGCATCAGGTCCAGGACGACGAGATCGGGGCGGCCACTCGCGGCGCACGCCAGGGCCTCGTGTCCGTCGGCGGCAGTGTCGACGACGAAGCCGGCGTTCTTCAGGTAGCTGGTGACGACTTCGGTGACCGTCGGGTCGTCATCGACGACAAGAATCCGACGTGGTGGTTCGGGGTGCATGGCGTCAGCCTCGCACGCAGCTCCCGGCGACGTCGACGTGCCCATGATCCGTCGGCAGGGAACGGACGGTGTCCCGGCGGGATGCCCTCGCCTCGTGCCGGGACACGCTCACGCAGGCTCCTTCGAGCTGGATGACCGGCTCCCCCTTCGGCGAGGCGAAGGGCTACGACGACGGCGGCCCGCCGGCCGCTCCCGAACTGCCGCCGACGCCCCTGAAACCGCGCGGAAGAACACGTCGACCTGGGGTTATGGACACTGGCTTGTCGTGATGCGGACGCGGGCCGAGACAGTCGCTGCGGGTGCGCGACGGTGAGGACCCTGGTCGTCGGCGGCGTGTCGTGGTCACCGCATCAGTGCTCGGCCTCGTACATGTGGATGCGCTCGGCCAGCGGGAGAGGTGTCTCGTCGAATCCGGTGACGGACCCGCTCGCCATGCGCGCGCACACCCCCGCGCAGGCGAGGAGTTGTTTGTCGCCATGGTGCGCGACCACCGCCGCGTCCGTGTCCGGTGCGGCCCGGTAGTCGGTGCGGCAGACGATGCAGACCAGCCCGGCAATCATCTCCTCGGACGGTTCTGTACGGCCGGAACGGCGGTTTGAGATCGCGTCAGGCGAATACATACAGGGCATTCCCTCTTGCTCATGGCGTGACAGCGGGACCGGAGCGATTCTTGGCGCGGGTGCCAGGCGTCTTCTTGTGCTGTCGTGGTGCCCGGCGGTCGGGTCGACGAATCGTTGCACGTCGTTGCACGTCGTTGCGTGCCACGTGATGACCGGCGAGTCCTAACCTCTCCCGGGGCCGATGCGCCCGCCGTGCCGTCCCCGGAGTCGTCCGTCGCAACGAGGACGGCACCCCAGGTGCGCGGGGCATCGCCCCGCCGTATCGCCACCGTACTCTCGTCCGCGCTCCGAGTGGAACAGCCCGCCTCCAGCAGCCGGGGGAACGCTCTCTTTGCGCGCAGGGAGTCGGTGGCACGGCCAGGCGCGGTCCGAGCCGGCGGCTGAGGTGCCACCGCCGCCCAGGGCGACTCACAACACGCTGCGGGCCCACCGGCGCGGAGAGCGCGTGTACGCCGGTCCAGAGGCGGACCGCGTCGGCGGTCCCGGCGAGGCCGGTACGACACCGTCCGAACGCCTGGAAGCGAAACGGCCGAACGTCACGGGCGTCGCCCGCCCCCGGTGAACCCCGAGGGCCATCCCTCCAACGGCCCAGCCCCTGGATCGTGCCTGTGCCGAATTCGGCCTGCCCTGCGCGCAGACGGGCCTGCTGGACGCGTACCGACAGGCACTGCGCCGTCTTCACTCGGTCGCAGCACCCCTGCGAGCCGAACTGCCGGCATGACCCCGCTCCGCACAGCGTCGACCCGCGGGCCGGGCCCTTACGACGTAGGAGGCGGCCGGCGACGCTTCTCCGTCCGTCCGCCGCTACGCCCCGGCGAGTTCGCGCACCACCGCCATATCGCTGAAAGGGAGTAGTTCCTCACCGACGATCTGGTACGGCTCGCTGCCCTTCCCGGCGACCAGGACGATGTCGTCCGGTCCCGCGGCGGACAGGGCGAAGCCGATCGCCCGACGGCGGTCGGCGAACCGCTCGAACGGTGTGCCGGTCGCCGTAAGGCCGGGGGTGATCTGGTCCATGATCGTCCCCGGGTCTTCGGTGCGGGGGTTGTCCGAGGTGAGGACGCACAGGTCGGAGTGGGTCCCGGCGATTTCCCCCATCTCTGCGCGTTTGGTGGTGTCCCGGTCCCCGCCGCAGCCGAAGACGGTGATGACCCGGCCGGTCGCGAAACCCCGGATGGTGGCCAGGACCTTCTTCAGGGAGTCCGGGGAGTGGGCGTAGTCCACGATCACCGACGTGCCGCGCGGGGTCTCGAAGCGTTCGAACCGGCCGGGGATCGGAGGCATCCGGTCGAGCGCGGCGACCAGCCCCGCCAGGTCGTGCCCCAGGATGTGGCAGGCCGCCACAGCGGCCAGTGCGTTGGCCACGGAGAACCGGCCTGGGACGGGGATCGCCGCCGGGTACTTACGGCCGTCATGGTGCAGGGCGAAACGCGTGCCGGAGGCGTCCACGAAGAGTTCCGTCGCCCGGTAGTCCGCCTCGGCGTCCAGGGCGTACGTGGTCACCGCGCCGGGCATCATGGCCCGGATTCCGGCGCCCACGGGGTCGTCGGCGTTGACCACCGCGCGTCGGCACAGACCCTGGAACAGGCGCATCTTGGCGTCCCGGTAATTCTCCATCGTTCCGTGGTCGTCCAGATGGTCCTGCGTCAGGTTGGTGAAGACGCCGACGTCGATGAAGGAACGGTCGACCCGGTGTGTCAGCAGGCCCATCGACGTGGCCTCCAGCACGACGCTCCCCACCCCGCGGTCGCGCATGCACGCCAGCAGGTACTGGAGGTCCGGCGACTCCGGCGTGGTCAGTACCGACCTCGGCATCGGGATCAGTTCGTCCCCGATCCGGCTGCCGGCCGTCCCGATGACCCCCACCTCGGCGCCCTCCGCGATCCGCAGTACGGACTCCACCATGTACGACACCGACGTCTTTCCGTTGGTGCCGGTGATCGCCACCATGTCCATCTGCCGCCCCGGCTCGCCGTGGTAGCGAGAGGCAACGACCGCGGCCGCGGTCCGCGCGTCCGGTACGCGCACGGCGCACACGTCCGCGGTCGGGGCCCACATCGACACCGGAGGATCAGGCGCTCCTCCCTCGAGGAGCACGGCCGCCGCGCCGCGTGCGAGGGCCGGCCCGACGGACTCGGGGCCGCCCCCGCGGTGGCCGGGGACCGCGATGAACAGGGAACCCGGCGACACCCGGTGGGCGTCGAAGCACACTCCCGAGGTGATTCGTGCCTCCGGACTGCCTTGAAGAACCTCGTGGTTGTGTCCGGCCAGGAGCTCGCTCAGCTTCATATGATCCCTTCAAAGGTGGCGTGACCGGTCGCGCGGCCGTTGCCGAGCGGCAGCGGCGCCCAGTGCCTACGGTGTGCCGGTAACTGCGGAAAGTGAGCCACGGGGCGGGGCGGTGTGCCGGGCAGGGCGCGGCTGGTCGGGGCCGCCGGGGCCGGGCCCGGGCCCGTGCTGGTACAGGGACCCGGCGGTGACCGGGATCGGAGGGCCGGGAGAGCGGGGGCCGGTGAGAGGCCGCTGAGAATCGCTAGCCGTGGCCGTGCAGCGCCGTGCGGCCGGTCTGCGGCGCCTCGGCCTCAGCCGCACGTGAAGGGGCGACGGCTGCCGCGTTCGCGGCAGCCGGGCACAGCGTGCAGGATGCCTGCCGCAGGCACTCCCTCATCACGTATGTGCAACCCATGGGGCGAGTGTACGGCCGGGAAAGCGGCTCGAATCCCAGCCGCGGCCGGGCTGCCCGGACGGAACGTACGGAGCCGGGACCGTCGGAACTCAACCGCCGAAGGGCGGGACGCGGCGCACGGCGCCAGGTGATCGTGAGGGCTGTGACGAGGAGTGGGCGTGTGCGGCGACGGTCAGAACGCCGAGGGCGTAGCCGCCGTCGTCGACCACCGGGCACGCGCGGAGGTCCCGCGCCCGCATGACGTCGATTGCCGAGGAGAGGGACACCCCGGGGCGGGTGAAGGGGCCGCGTTCGTGGACGATGGCGCTGACGGCGGTGCGTTCGGTGTACCAGGACCGTGCTCGGTACGGGCCGAACTGCGCTCGCGTGACGAGGCCGACGCAGAGACCGTCATGTCCGTGCAGGACGAGGAAGTCGGCGTCGGCGACGTCGAGGATGTCCAAAGCTGCGTCGACGATGGTGTCGTCGGCGATCTGCGGGTCGGCGGGGCCCATGGCGTCGGCCACCGTGACCGAACCCCATCTGTCCCTCGGCGAGTGAAGCTTGTCGATGGTCATGCTCATGTCGTTGACCCGCCCCTGGGCAACGTCTGCACGTGCCCACTGTTGTTGCTCGCCGAGAACGACATCAGCCTGGGAGCCGATACACGAAGGGTCCTCGGTGGGCCCACCGTACACCGGCCGCAGGCCGACACCGTGGGCGTGGCGGTGGTTCCGGCGCTCCCGGCCGAGGGGGTGGCGGCGGCTTTCTGACTGCCGACGCTGGAGATCACCGAGCCGCGGCTGTGCGGCGGGGTCGCTCTGACCTGGCGGACGGAGGGTCGGTCCCTCCAGCCTCGATGCCACCGGCTTCCTGGACCTGTTGCGTACGCGCTCCACCGCGCCAGGGGACGACTGACCGTTTGGGCCGAACAGCGGGCAACAACAGGACGCCGTGACGGCAGACGGCGATAACGGTCTTTCAGTCCTCAGTCCTCAGTCCTCAGTCCTGTCGTCGTCATTCGTCGAGTTCGCCCGGTCCGGGTCGCGCAATGGCCGCAGGTCGCCGCCCGCCAGGGCGGAGGGGGTGAAGCGTCCAGGTCCGGCCAGAATCTTGCGATCGAAAAGTCCACATCATCCACGAAGATCTGAACTTTTCTGCAGCTTGGGGTGGAGCGCTATTTTGCTTAGGCTTGGATTCAAGTGCTATTCGGTGGAGATCCGGGTGCCGACGGGATCACGGCCTGCCGGAGAGGATGAATCCGCTCCGAGCTGCAATATTGCCCGTCTGCACACGAGCCTGGCCTCTCGCGACTTCCGAGCGCCTCCCGCCGGGCCGCTTCGCACCCACGCACGAGGAGGCAGAACATGGCACTGGCACGAGTCGGACTCGTCGTCCACGAAGGACGCCCTGAAGCTGTCGATGCGGCCCGGGTGGTCCGTGCCTGGTGCGACAGCCGTGGCGTCCGCTGCACGGACATCGACGTGTGGCGCGAAGGCGAACAGCGGCACAGCGCCCGAGAGGACCTTCATGCCGCAGGCAACCCTGACCTCATCGTCACCTTGGGAGGAGACGGCACATTCCTGCGCGGCGCCCGCCTGGCCGCAGAGAACGACGCCCTCATGCTCGGTGTCGACATCGGACGCGTGGGCTTCCTGACCGAGGTGCCCGTCCAGGACATACGACTGGCATTGGACGCCGTCCGTGAGGAACGCATCAGCATTGAAAGCCGCATGCTCCTCGCCATGCGCGCCTCGTGCCCCCTGGAACTGCCCGAAGGCATGGAAGCCCTGCTGCGCTACGACCACGGCCCGCTTCTGCCGCCACCCCCTGTACGCGCAGAATGCGAAAAGGGCGGCGGCTGGGGTATCGCCTTGAACGTGACCGCGCTCAACGACGTCGTCCTGGAGAAGCTGTCGCGAGATCATCAGGTATCGGTGGGCGTGTATCTCGCCGGGAGACTGCTGGCCTCGTACTCTGCCGACGCGCTCATGGTCGCCACACCAACCGGCTCGACCGCCTACAGTTTCGCCGCCGGTGGGCCGGTCATCTCCCCACGTGCCCGGGCCCTGGTCTTCACTCCCGTCGCTCCGCACATGGCCTTCAACCGCTCCGTCATCGCCGCCCCGGACGAGCCCATCGCACTACGCCTCCTCGAACGTTCAGGCTCCGCAGCGGTCAGCATCGACGGCCAGCTGCGCGGCGTACTCCGACCCGGAGAGTGGATCGGCGTCTATGCCGCACCGCGCCCCCTTCGTGCCGTGAGGCTCGGGCCCACCGACTTCTACGGACGTCTGCGTGAGCGAATGAGACTGACCGACGCCCCGGCCGCGGCGGCCGACGGGGAAGCCGCGCCGCTGTGGCCGCTGACGACTCCGGCACCCCCCGACCTGGCGCACTTGAGCCTGCCGCCCGTCCAGACCGCTGCCTACCCACTCCAGTGACCGATACAGCGGTGCCGGCGGCGGAAGACGGGGGCGGACATCCCGCACCGACACCTGTCGGCGTGGTCAGGGGCGGGGCACTGCGATGCTCAACACCCCACATAGGCAGGAGCGGTGGATCCCGGCCACGAGGCAGATGCCCTGGACAACGGGCATCGGTGTCGTCCCCGCAACGGTTGAGGCGGTGAAGACCGGCCGGGACGCAGGAGACACGGACCGGGCATGCGGCAGGAGCGGCCCCTGTGTGTCGCCGTGCACGCTCACCGTGTCCGGTCGGCCTGTTTTCCTCCGTCCCGGTGCCTCCGGCCCGCCCCATCGACGCCGGGGAGCACAGTGACGTGCGGTGTCCCGGTGCGGGGGTGAGTGCTCACGTCCGCCTCGACGCGGTAGACCTCTGCCAGCAACGTGGTGGTGAGGACCTCCTCGGGTGTTCCGGTGGCGATCTCACGGCCACGGTCCAGCACGCAGATACGGTCGCAGAACGCCGCGGCGAGGTTGAGGTCGTGCAGCGCGATGACGGCGGTGATGCCGAGCCTGCGGACGATCTTGAGCGCGTCGAGCTGATGGCGCAGGTCGAGGTGGTTGGTGGGCTCGTCGAGCACCATGGTCCCGGTGCACTGGGCGAGGGCACGGGCGATGAGCACGCGTTGCTTCTCACCTCCTGAGAGGCGGTCGAAGGGTGCGTGCGCCAGGGCGGCGACGTCCAGTTCCTCCAGCGAACCCATGATGATGTCGCGGTCGTCGGCGTCGTCGCCCTCGAAGGCCCGCTTGTGCGGACTGCGGCCCATGGCCACGACGTCGTGGACGGTGAGTTCGAAATCCCCGGCGGTCTCCTGCAGCACGGCGGCCAGCCGCTGCGCCAGCCGCTTGCCGGGCATCAGCCATACGTTCTCGCCGTCCAGCAGCACGCGGCCCGACGTGGGGCGCAGCGCCCGGTAGAACGTGCGCAACAGGGTCGATTTCCCGGCGCCGTTGGGGCCGACGAGACCCACGACCTCGCCGGGGGCCACCCGCAAGGTGACCTGGTGCACCAGGGGCCGGCCGTTCACGACGACCGACACGTCCTCGGCGGCGAGGGCGGCGGGCTTCGCGGTTGTCCTGTGCTTCATCGCGCTGCCTTTCGCCGCATCAGCCAGAGGAAGAAGGGGCCACCGACGAGGGCGGTGAGGATGCCGACGGGTATCTCCTCGGGGCTCATGAGCGTGCGCGCGGCCAGGTCGGTGGAGATGAGGAAGGCCGCGCCGAGCAGAGCGGCTGCGGGCAGGGCCCGGCGGTGGTCGGGGCCGACCAGGAGCCGCACCACGTGCGGCATGATCAGACCGACGAATCCGATCTGGCCGCTGACCGCGACGATCGTTCCGATCATGAGCGCGACCAGTGTGAACAGTGCGGCGCGGAAGCGGTGTACGTCGAGGCCGAGGGCCACGGCGGCCTCCTCCCCGGCCAGCAGGAGGTTGAGCGGACGGCAGACGCCGAGCAGGACCGCCGTCCCGAGCAGAACCGCGCCGACGGGGATCCATACCGTCGTCCAGGTGGTGCCGGCCAGCCCGCCGAGCATCCAGCGCAGTGCCGACTGCGTCTTGTGCGGGTCGTTGGAGGTGACGACGAGGAAACTGGCCAGCGCCGAGAGCACCTCGGCCGTGGCAACGCCGGCCAGCACCAGCCGCACCGTCGTCATCCGCCCGCCGGACCGGGCCAGGAAGTAGACGGCGACCAGGGCGGCCAGGGCGCCGAGGAACGCCGCCACGGGCAGGGAGAACATACCGAACACCGTCACGTGGAACACCAGGACCAGCACCGCGCCGACCGAGGCGCCCGACGACACCCCCAGCAGCATCGGGTCGGCCAGGGGGTTGCGCACGAGGGCCTGCAGGGCCGTCCCGGACACCGACAGGCCCGCCCCCACCGCGGCGGCCAGCAACACCCGGGGCAGCCGGACGTCGACGACGATCGTCTCGCGTACCGGGGTCCATGTCGGCTCGGCCAGCGCGGGATGCACCCGGTGGAGCAGAATGCCCCAGACCTGGTCGGCCGGGACGCTGATGGAACCGACCGCGATCCCGGCCGTCGCCGCACCGGCCAGCAGAAGACCGAGCAGTGCCAGGACCAGTGCGTAGCGAATTCCGGGGCGGCGGGCCGTGGTCGACCCGGTTCGCACGCGCGCGCCGACTGTGTCGGCCGGCCCGGCCGCTTCCTTCACATCGGTCACCGGAAGCGTTCCGGGTGGATCTGGCGGGCCAGTGACTCGACGCCGGAGGGCACCCGGACGCCCAGGACCGTGGACGACAGCGGCAGTACCGCGAAGCGCTTGTTCCTGATCGCGGGCACGTCCTTCAGTGCCGGGTTCGCCAGCAGGAACTTCTTCTTGTCCTCGACGGGCTGGTCGCCGTAGTCGTAGATGACGATGACCTCGGGGGCCCGCTGGGCCACCTGCTCGAACGATACGTCGCCGAACGCCTTGTCCACGTCGGCGAAGAGATTGACTCCGCCGGCCTGCTTGATCATCTCGTTGCCTATGCCCGTACCGCCTGCAGTGAATGCGGTCTTGTCGCCGCTGTCGTACACGAAGAGCTTGGTGGGGGTGACGCCGGACAGCTTCTCCTCGACGGCGTCCAGCGTGCCGTGCAGCTTCTTGACCTGCTGCTCCGCCCGGCCCGCGACGCCGAAGATCTTGCCGAGGGCCCGGATCTCCTCGTCCATCTTGTCCATCGTCACGGGCCCGGAGGAGCATTCCTCGATGTTGAGGTGGGTGTTGATCCCGGCCTTGGTGAACGCGGCGCGGCTGCGACCCTCCTTCTCGTCGAAGGTGCTGGCGAACCCGCCGTAGACGAAGTCCGGTTCGGCGGTCAGGAGTGCCTCGAAGGACGGGTACTCCTTGGACAGAACCTTGAGTCCGTCGTAGGCGGCCCGGTACTCCGGCAGGATCTTGTCGTCGAGGTAGCCGGTGCCCACCATCGACTTCTCCAGCCCGAGCGCGAGCATCACCTCGGTCGCGTGCTGGTTCAGCGACACCGCTCGCTGTGGCGCGCGCTGATAGGTGGTCTTCACACCGCAGTTGGACACCGTGACCGGAAAGCCCTTGGCGGCCGAATCCGTCGATGGGGCGTCTTGCGGGGCGGCGCTCCCGCAGCCCGCCACCAACAGAGCCGTGGCCGGGGCCAGCAGCAAGGACAGCCGGAGCCTGTTCTTCATTCCGTGGTTCCTCTCACCGCGGTGGGCCGGTGGCCGGCGCACGTCGCGGAGCGGGCGAGCCGTGTCGGGGACACGAACCCGCACTCGTTCGTCGCATCTCGCGAACCCTATGCAACTACGAATAATGGGCAATAGTCTCGGTCGGGACCCGAAGGGGGCTCACCGAGGCACGACGGTTGTGCTCGTGACCGACTCCCGCCGCTCCCGCTACCTGGGCCGTGGCTCGCCTGACGAAAGGCGGCGTGCCGGGTGGAAGCGCCCGCGCGGGGGTTCCGGAACCAACGGCTTCGACCACGCCCGAAGGCGGAGCAACGAGCCACGTCCCGTGCGTGCGGGCGCGATTCCGGACGGGGCGGAGGCGCGGCCGCCCCGTGCGGAGTCACGGTAGGGACGGACGGCTCAGGGTCCGTCGGCGACCGCGGTATCGAGTGCCGGAACGCTACGCGGTCTGCCGTCGGTGTCGATCGCGACGAACGTCAGCCGCCCGGTGGCCACTTCGGCGACGGGGCCTGAGGCGTTCCACCGCTCGGGGGTCACCCGGACCGCAACGGTCATGGACGTCCGCCCGGCGCGCTCCAGTTCGGCATGCACGCTCAGAAGATCACCTGCCCGGACCGGGGAGATGAACGTCAGCCGGTCGACCGAGACGGTCACGGCGGGCCCGTCGGCGTGACGCCCGGCAGCGGCCGCGGCTGCGTCGTCGATCAGCTTCATCACCATGCCGCCATGGATGGTGCCGTACAGATTGGTGTCGTGCTCGCTCATGATGTGTGCGAGGGTCACCCGGGAATCGGCCGGGGCCTTGCGGGTGGCAGGCGCGGGCAGGGTGGCGGTTCGGTCGGCCACGTCAACTCTCCTTCGCGAGTCGCGGCAAGCGGCACCGCACGCACCAGTGGCGTACGGGCAGCGGCAGGTCTTCGGACTCGCGGGCACGCCCCTGTCCATAAGGACGAGGCACCTACTGGCCGTCGCTTCCCGGACCCATCCGGGTCCAGTGCGTATGACGGCGGTCGTTCCCGCTCACCGCTGCGGGGCAGTCCCGGATTCCCACCGGGTTCCCTCTTACGACGCATCCCGCCTGGCTGACGGGCGCGAACCAGCTGCAGCGCCAGGGTATCCGCTCCCGCGACGAGCCCGACCAGCCCGACCGGCGAAGCCGGACCGGCTGCCTTCCTTCCCCGCCCTCTCCGCCCCGCACGGCTCGCCTCTTGGGGCGCAGGAGTCAACCACCGACTCACCCCGCCGTCCGGCACGGCCGGGTCCCGGCTCTCTCGTCCGCCGGACCCCTCTCACCGATCCGGCCCGATCCGGACGAAAGACCCTAGGGTCGGAGGATGCGCATCGTTTCGCTGCTCCCTGCAGCCACCGACATCGTGGCCGAGCTCGGTCTGATCGGCGACCTGGTGGGCCGCACGCACGAATGCGACTGGCCGCCCCGCGATGTGGAGGCCGTCCCCGTGGTCACCGCCGCGCAGTTCTCGGCGGACGCGCTCAGCAGCCGGGAGATCTCCGACGCGGTGGGCGGGGCGGCGCACTCGGGTTCCTCGCTCTACACCCTGGACACCGCCGCCCTCACGGAGCTCGCCCCCGACGTGGTCCTCACCCAGGACGTGTGCGACGTGTGCGCGGTGTCGTACAGCGGGGTGTCCCGGGCCGTACGGGTGCTGGACGGCGGGCCCGGGCCCAGGGTGCTGAGCCTGGAGCCCCGGACCCTGGGCGATGTGCTGGACTGCCTGGTCCGGGTGGGTGCGCTGCTGGGCGTACCCGAGCGGGCCGAACAGCGGCGATCGGAACTGCGTGAGCGACTGGCGAAGGTGGAACGGCTGACCGCCGGGCTGCCGCGGCCCCGCGTGGTGGCCGTCGAATGGCTCGATCCGCTCTGGCCTGCCGGCCACTGGGTTCCCGAGCAGATCGCCTGCGCCGGCGGGCAGCCGCTGCTGGCGTCGCCGGGCGAACACACCAAGCCCATGGAGTGGGACGCGGTACGTGCCGCACGTCCGGACGTCGTCCTCGTCATGCCGTGCGGGTTCGCCCCCGAGCGCACACTGCAAGAGAGCGATCTGCTCACGTCGCTTCCGGGCTGGGACGATCTGCCGGCCGTACGCAGGGGCGAGGCGTGGATCCTCGACGGTCCGGCCTACTTCAACCGGCCGGGTCCCAGGGTGGTCAGAGGGGCGGAGGTCCTGGCCCATGTCCTGCACTCCGTCCGGGCGGGAGAGCCCGTGACCCCGCAGGAGGCCCGACGGCTGCGCGCGTAACGGCGGCGGAACGTGCCGCGGCGCCGGGTGCTCAGTTCTGCGTGTCCGCGACGGGATAGGGAACGAAGGTGCTGCTGTTCTCGTCGATGGTCAGCGGCCGGCCCAGGGGCGGTACGGCGCGTTGCGGGCAGTCGAGGCGTTCGCAGACCCGGCAGCCCATCCCGATCGGGGTGGCCGCGGAGGTGTTGTCGAGGTCCAGCCCGTCGGAGTAGACGAGCCGGGAGGCGTGGCGGACCTCGCAGCCGAGGCGACGCGGCGCCGGGCACGCGAGCCCGGCAGGATCCCGTTGTGCCCCTTCGTCCTGATGCTGCCCTTGAAGAGGGTTCCGTCGGGGCCCTGCACGGTGAGGCCCACTTTGATCGGGGCGTTGGGGCGTGCCGGCTTCGCGTGGGCCAGGCTCGAGGCTCCACGCTGCAGACCATGACAGTCGCGTACGCATTCGGTTGTCGCTCCGGATCGGGATGGGAGCAGACGAATCGTATGCACGACTGCACTGCTCCATCAGCGAATTGGGCCTACGAGACTGGACGGTGGCTCCCGCTTCGGCGAGGCGCACGGATACGCCGGTGGCCGGCTGCCAGCTCCCGGACTGCCGTCAGCGGCGCTGAGGCCACGGGGGCGGGTGCGTCGACATGGGGTCATGGGAAGTGGTCTCGTCGGTGGGGGGCGCGGCTGCCGGGCCTCCTTCGTCTGCCGTGCGGCACACGCTGCCGGCGCCTCCGGGCGGCTCACTCCGGCCCTGTTCGCTGCCGTCGCACCGACCGTGCGCAACGGCCCCGGCGTTTACACACCGGGGCCGCCCTTCCGGGTCGGTTGCACGTGAGAGTGCACCGGCCCACTCACCATCGTATGTCCGAGGTGCGTTTCTGGCATAAGCGATCTTTTTGGGTCGCTCAGGTCCCTGACCGGGTGAGGCCGCGCCGTGTCAGCCGCGTCCTTCCTCTTCGGCCTCCATGAGCAGGATTCCCTGGTGTGTCAGTGTGACCATCGTGGGTGTGTTTCCCCGGGCCCAGTCGACGGTGACGAGTCCTTCGCCCTCCAGGTATGCGCAGGCGGCGGCCAGATCCTGCTCAGGGACCTCGAGGTCGTCGCGCAGCTTCGTCCCGGTGACACCGAGGAGGCGATTGCCTTCCGTGGTCTCGTACAGAGCCTTCATGATGGCTTCGCGGTAGGTCTTCCGCTCGTGGAGTGTTGCCATGACTGCCGCCCGCTCGTGCCGGGCACCGACGAGGAGTGTTCCTGGGCCCGGGGGCGGCGGTGCCCGGCCGCGCCCGTCCGTTGAGGGATCCGTTCAGACTTCGTCCGACTGCGTGTGGTCCTGCACGGAGGACTGGCTGGTGGCCAGCCAGGACCGTGCCGGCTCTGCCGCGTGAGTGGTGTCCACGGTCAGGTGGAGGCGGGTTCCGCCGTCGCTGCCGGCGGGGTAACTCCGCTGTTCGGTGCCGGCGAAGCAACGACGGAGAACCTCTGCCACCTGACGGGCGGCTTCTGGAGACGCGGCCACGACCCGCACCTCTACGCGCCCGGCCGAGGGCGGTTCCGGTGGCTTCATGGTGACCTCGCTCATCAGGACGACGTGTCGGTGGGCGGGCGCCGTCGCACCACACCCACCGCCCCCGGCCAGGAGAAGGTCTGTGTCACCCGTGACCCCCGTCGGGGCGCTCACGGGGTGGGGTGACGACGGGCGAGCCGGCCGGCCTTCCCGGCCGTCGGCTCTTCCGGTTCCGTCGGCCGATTCCCGGCATGGCATCGCCGTAGTGGAACGCTGCGATCCGTTCGTCGTGCTGGCCATTGAGCAGATGGATCAGCAGCATCCCTATGATGATCATGGCGATGATCACGGAAACGGTGATGGCGGTCTCCATGTCCTCACCTCCCTCGGGCGGAGCTCAAGGAGGCGATCGGATTCGGGTTCCCGTCCGCCGTCGAGGCGTGCCCACCTTCGGACTCCCACTCCTCTTCCCGGTCCAGCGTCTCCTTCGTCTCACGGGTGTTGTCCTCGCCGGCCATCAGACCGCTTGCAGTGAGGAGCCCGCCAGGGGTGGCTGCTGCGGACATCAGCCGGGCGGCGGCGGCCTCACCGGTCTCCGGCGGGATCACCAGCAGGTCCCAGCGGCCCGCGGTGTAGGAAAGCAGAAGCAGCTTGTGGGGGTCCTGCTCGTCCCTGAACCAGCCCACGTGCACCGTGCGCCCTGCCACGGGCACCTTGCGCGGGATCACGGGCCAGTGCGAGGGGTTCACCGTGATACGTGTGATCCGGCCCCAGCGCGCGTCCAGCACGTCCAGCAGGGCGGGAATCTCACGCAAGAGATCACGGGAGCGGGGCCACCATGCGCCGTCCAGGAGGCCCGGGGCCGACCTCGCGGGGGTCAGGGACAGGCGGGCCGGTGGTGAGGGCGCGCCCTCGCTGATGGTCGTACGTTCGATGGTCGCGGTCATGGCGCGGACCTGTCCCCAGGCGCATCTTGGATGTCCCGGTCTTGTTGCTCGCCGAGAACGACACCGGCGTGGTGGCCGGCGTGCGAAGTACTCCCGGTGCTGTCAGCCTACTCCGTCGACGCTGCCTGAGATGTACGCGTGACCAGGCATTTCAGATCCGGGACCGTCGGCGCGGGGCGCTTCGCGGGTCCGGTACGCGGAGTACGGTGAAAGACGAGGTCAACCATTGCGGCGGACCTGCCCTCGCAGACGGGCGAACACACCATGGCCGACTCCGACAGCCCCGATACGCCCAGGCTTCTGCCGGATGCGATCCACCGGTCCGTGAGACCGGGGACGGCGCTGCTGAGGCTGGAGACGACACATGCCCGCGAGGGGATCCTGGACGGCGCGTGGTGGCCGCGTTCCCGGAACATCGGTGCTGAGCTCCCCTCGCTGATCAGCGCGTTGACCGAGCATCTCGGACCTGTCACCCGCGTCGGTTTGGACGCCAGTGCCTGGAAGGGACTGCCGACACGGCTGACCGTCGACGACCAGGTCGTGCATGTCGACTCCTTTCCGGTCGGTGACGACACCGTCCTGATCACCCGTGGCGATCGGGACTACTTCACGCTGCTGCTGGTCCCGCCGGACACGACTCCTGACGCAGCACGCGCCGCCATGGCCGAGGCCGTCCGGGCCGACAACGTCAGCGAGGCCCAGCAGATCCTCGTCGCGATCAGCACCGACCAGACACGTCCCCCGGGTGCCATCCGCCGGCGGGCGCCCGAACCCGGGACGTGAGTGACGCTCCGGGGCCCAGGACGCCGGATACGGGTGCAATCGGCTCTGTACCGCGAACTCCTGGGTCATGCAGCTCTGGCCGTGGGCTGTCCTGCTCCGTCTGACCGGCCGCGGGCCTGCGGGCCGTCGGCTCCGTCATCGACGCTGCGGCTGTCGGATCAGTCCAGGACGGCGAGGTGATCGGCGGCACCCCCGCGCCACTCGATCAGGAAGAGAGTCGCGTCGTCGCTGGTCCTCCCGCCCCGTTCCTGCTTCAGGGCGTGGGAGAGCGAGCGCACCACCGCCCGCACCCCCTGCTCCTCGTGCTCGATGCGGTTGACCCAGTGGATGAGTTGCTCCTCGCCGAACTGCTCCTCGCCGGCTTCGTGCTCCTCGATCAGGCCGTCGGTGAAGCACAGCACCCGGTCGCCGCGTTGCAGCATCCGCTCGCTGACCTGGGGCTCCTCACCACCGAAGCCGACCGGGAAGGTGGTCGGGCCCTCAAGTTGCCGCAGAACCCGGTGGTCGCGGATCAGCAGCGGTGCGGGGTGGCCCGCGTTGACCCACTGCAGGTGGCCCGTTGCGGTGTTCAGGCGCATCATCTGCGCGGTGACAAAGTGTTCGGGCCCGAACTGCTCGGCGATGGCCCGGTCCATGAACGCGTAGATCTCGGACAGGCCGATCTCGGCACGTCTGGCGTGCCGGTAGGCACCGACGGCGACAGTCGCCATCGTGGCGGCGTCCAGGCCGTGGCCCATCGCATCGATCACAGCCACGTGCAGGATGTCGTCGTTGAGGGCGTAGTCGAAGCTGTCGCCGGCGACGTTGTAGGCGGGCTCCAGGATTCCTGCCACCGCGGCCTGCGGGACGGACATCGCCAGCGGCGGCAGCAGGGACCACTGGATCTCCGCGGCCACGCTCATGGGTTCGCGGCGCCGGGCGAGAAAGAACTGGTCGGTGTAGCTGTGCTTGGTGACCAGCATGTCGGCGATCAGGCCGGCGAGCCTGCGCAGCAGGCGCCGGTCGTCGTCATCGACGGACTCCAGGGTGAGGGCCAGCACTCCGACCTGGTCGCTGCCGTCCAGCAACGGCAGATACATCCGGACGCCGTCGGCCTGCGGTACCTCGACGGGGGTCGCATGCAGGAAGGCCGTACCGGCGTGGGAGTCACCGATCGGCTCGGGCTCGCCGACGGTCAGCCGCCTGCCCGGCAGCGGCACCAGCAGTAGCTGTCCGTAGTCCTGCAGGAGGATCGAGACGTCCCAGCCACCGACCCTGGCCACTTCTTCCGCGATCAGCGGGGCGATCAGCTGCGGCGGCATCTCGTGTGCCCGGTCCAGCAGAACCCCAAGCAGCCGCTCGCCGAACCCCTCCGACCGGTCCACCGCGCGCTCGTCGCGCTGCCGATCGCGCTCCGCCACAGCTGTGTCCCTTCACCCCGCGTGCCTGCATTCCGCCTTCGGCTGCCCCTGCCATGACCGTGATCAACGCGCACAGCGTGACCCGGCGGACCGGGCCGGGGACACGATTGCGCCGATAGCAGCATGTCGGCCTCCGTCATGTGTGGCTGCCCATGCCGGACGATCGTCCGTCCGACGCCCGGCCGGTCGCCGGCAACACGGGCGTGGGCCGTCCCGGCCGACGAGTGCCGCCGCGGGCCCATGCCCTGGCCCGGCCCGCCGCGGATGCCTCCGCTCGTCGCAGCACCGACCGGCCGCCGCCACCCACGCCCACCGGGCCGAGCACGCACTGCACCGGCCTGGCCGGCCCGGTCGAGGTGGCACAACAGCTCCACAACGTGCGGCGGTTCACCGAAGCCGCGTGACCTCGCGTCGCGATGACCGGAGGCCATGTCAACCGCGGTTCTGATGGGCGTGGTGATAGGTGACCAGCCAGGGCAGAGGCTTCGGGCCGAACGACGTCGACTTCTGCGGCATGGGCGTGCCCAGCGCCGCCAAGCGGTGGACGTCGTCCTCCTGGGGTGGGGCGAGGAGGACGAGGGTGCCGTCGGCCGGGACGTGCCGGTCGTCGTGGACGTAGGCGACCTCGTGCGTCGCACCTGAAGGAGTCCGCCAGACGCGGTCGATGAACAGATGGTGCAGGACGGCCGCGTCGAGGGAGGCCCAGGCCTCGGGACGCCCTCGAAGCGCGTCGCTCACCTCCTCGGGGCCGGCTCCCGTGACCGACCAGCGGCGGCCGTCGCCGAGCAGGACGAGTTCGCCGGGGCGCGGAGGGTGTGCCGGTGTCCGGCGGGGGATCTCGTCGACGGTCGCCACGGTGGCTGCGGCGATGGCCGCCTCCCGGGCCGGAAGGTGTGGCAGGTAGCGGTGGATGGCCCGCAGGAGCAGGGGGTGGCGCCGAGTGTCGACGACGAGAGCCAGGAGGCGGTCCCAGGGGCCGGAGCGGCCGCCGAAGTGCCGGCGGTGCTCCATCGCGGCCGCGTACCGGTGGTGGCCGTCGGCGATGAGAGCGCCGCGGCAGGCGAGGTCCGCGGTGATGATCCTCTGCTGGGCCGGGTCGTCGCAGCGCCACAGGCTGTGGCGTGTCCCGTCCGTTGCGGTGACCGTTGTGACCGGTGGTTCCCCGGTGATCCGAGTCAGCACGGCGTGGGTGTCGTCCGCGCCGCGGCAGGCGAGCAGGACGGGTTCGGGGTTGCCGCCGACGAGGCGGATGATGCCGCGCTGCCGGGCCACCTTGTCGGCGATGACCTGTTCGTGCGGGAGGACCGCCTGCTCCGGTGTGCTCAGGTCGATCGTACCGATCACGCCGCGCTGGAGCAGCGTCGGGCCGCTGCGCTGCTCCAGGACGTAGAAGGCGGGCCGGTGGTCGCGTGCCATGGCGTGCTGCGATCGGCGGATGCCCTGAAAAGGGTGCAGGATCAGGCCGGTTGGTCTGCCCGGGTGCTGCCCTGGACGGAGGAGGCCCGCGGGGTCCAGTGTCTGCGCACTCATATGTGTCCCAGGTGCTCGATACTCCCTCGCACGGTCAGCGGCACAGTTCGGTGAAGGTCTCTTCCACGCGTGCCAGGACGTGGGCGACATGGGGCAGGGCCAGCGGATCGTCGGCCGCCAGGGACTGCTCCTGCTGCTCGGCCGTGTCGCCGTAGAGCATGCTGGTGGCGGCCTTGAAACGCAGGGCGTCCTCGTCGTCCCCGAGGTGGTGGCCCGCCAGCACCATCACGCCGTAGGTGTCGAAGAGATGGCGTTGGAGGCTGCCGGAACCGGTGACGGCGCGCGAGGCCAAGTGGGCGCGGAGGGGCTCGAAGTCGGGGTAGACGTAGAAGCCACCGGTGGGCGGCCGGCAGATGGCGCCCGCGTCGACCATGATCCGGTGAACGGCACGGGCGACGATGCCGTGCAGACGGGCGCTGGCCGCGAGCCGCTGCCGGATCTCCGGGGGCTCGGAGAAGGCGTGGGCCGCCACCTCCTGCATGGGGCCGGCCAGGGTCGACCAGACTTCGCTGGCGACGGAGATGACACCGTCGCGGACCTCCCGGCCCCAGCTGTTGCCCGGAAAGCGGCACACGCCGACGCGCCAGCCACCCAGCGCGAGGGTCTTGGACAGTCCGTTGGTGACGACGGTGCGGTGCGGAACGACTTCGGCGGGGCTGAGGAACGGCGTAGCCGGATCGTGCACGATGTCGCGGTAGATCTCGTCGGAGACGATGACGAGGTCCAGTTCCTCGGCGACGGCGCAGATCTCCCGGACGAGCGCGGGAGGTGCGAGCGTACCGGTCGGATTGTCCGGCAGAGTCAGGACGACGATGCGCGGGTCGCCGCCGGCGGCACGCGCGTCCCGCACCACGTCCCGCACGGCGGCCGGGTCAGGAATGCCGCCGCAGACGGCCGGGATCGGCACTCCGTACGCCTTCTTGCCGGCGAGACGGGCCTGTGGCGCGTACGAGTTCCACGCGGGCCGGGGCAACAGCACGTCACCGGGAAGGACATGCTGGAGGGCCATCAGCAGCGGCTTGCTGCCGGGGCCGACCACGATCTGGTCCGCCTCTGTGGGCATGTTCCGGCGGCTGAAGTATCCGGCGGCGGCCCGCCGTACGTCGTCGCCGCCGGCCACCGGTCCGTAGGCGTTGCGTCCGGCGCCCCGTGCCAGGCGCTCGGCCAGCGGGGCGAAGGCGGGCAGCCGTGATTCGCCGAAGCCCAGGTGCACGACGTCGTCCCCGGCCGCGCGGCGCTCGGCGACCAGTTGGTTGAGGGCGAGGTTGGGCGAAGTCCTCCAGACGGATGCCTCAGGCACGGGCGAGCTCCTCGTCGAGCCAGGCGGGTGTCTCGATCTGTTCGTTGAGCGAGGAGGGGAACGCACCCTGGACGGCGGCGGCGATGTCGGCGGGGGTGCCTTCGGCCAGTCGCAGTTCGTCCAGCCACGCGGCGGTCTCCGAGTAGTGAGCCTGGAACGGCCGCCCCACGAGCCCGGGATCGCGGGCCTGGAGCATGCGCAGCTGGAAGAAGCGTCCGTCGGATGTCTCCGTGACGCCGTCGACGACCACCTTGCCAGGCGTGGCGGACATGACCGGGCCGCGCACCGTGCGGGCGAGGCCGGGCAGCGTCCGGTAGGCCGACCGGAAGATCTCGTGGGCTCGGGCGAGCGGCACCTTGAAGTAGTCGTACGGGCCGGTGTCCCGCTCGACGAACATGTAGTACGGGACGGCACCCGCGGCGAGTTCGGCGCGCCAGAGGTTGCTCCAGGCCGCAGGGTCGTCGTTGACGTGGGCGACCAGCGGAGCCTGGCAGTAGGCGAGTGCGCCGGTGGAGCGGATGCGGGAGACGGCGCGGCGTGCCAGGTCGGACTCCAGCTCGCGCGGGTGCGTGAAGTGCATCATCACGGCGAGGTTGCGGCCGGAGGCGACGATCTTCTCGAAGAGCCGCAGGACGTCGTCGGCGTCCTGGTCGGTGACGAAGCGCTGGGGCCAGTAGGCGACCGACTTGGTGCCGATGCGGATGGTGCGGACGGTGGGGACGTCCAGGATCGGTTCGAGGTGGGAGCGCAGGCGATCCGTGGACATGATCATCGGATCGCCGCCGGTGACGAGGACATCGTCGACCTCGGGGTGCCTGCCCAGGTAGTCGATGAGGCGGCTGGGCTCCGGAACGGCGAAGCGCAGATCGGCGTCGCCGACGAACTGGGCCCAGCGGAAGCAGTAGGTGCAGTACGAGTGGCAGGTCTGGCCCTGGCCGGGGAAGTACAGCACGGTCTCCCGGTACTTGTGCTGCAGGCCCGGTACTTCATCGCCGTCGATGGTGGGGACGTTGAGCTGCTTCTGGCCGGAGGGGTGCGGGTTGAGGCCGCCCCGGATCTGCTGGACGGCCAGGCGGAGCTCCTTCTTGGCGGCCGGATCGTCCACGAGACCCGCCAGGCGCTGTTCGTCCGCTGCCGTGAGCATTCCGCTCTGCGGGAAGACCATTTGGAATATCGGATCGTGCGGAATGTTGTCCCAGTCGACCAGATGTGAGAGCACGTATTCGTTGACCCGGAACGGCAGGACGGCGGACAGGGTTTTTATGGAACGGGCGATGTGGCCGGGGACTCCGAACCTGTCCGCTATTTCGTCGACATGGCGGGGTCCATAGGCCCGGAACCGTTCCGTATCCAGGATGGCAGGAGCTTTCAAGGGCATGCGACTTCCTCCGGTTCAAGGAAAGTGACCCGAGCAATTTCCTTGATCCTAGAATGCGGAGACCGGCCGGAACAGAGAGTTCAACGGCCGGTCGATAGGCGCTTCCAATGCCCGCATAGTCGCTGTGCGCGGCGTGTGCCGGTGAACGGGTGCCGCGCTCCGGCTCCGGGCGGAGAGCGGATGCCGGGCCCCGGTTCAGTCCCGCGGGGCCATCGCGTCGACCTCTGCCAGTGCCCGGGGAGTCATGGTGCGAAGGAACGGGACGATGATCAGAAGGGTGGCCACGGTGAAGACCGCGAAGGCCGTCCGCATGCCGAACCACTCGGCCAGCAGGCCCACCAGTCCGGCCCCCAGCGGCATCGCGCCCCAGCTGAAGAGCCTGGCGGCGGCGTTGTAGCGGCCGAGCATGCCGCTGTCGACGAGCCGCTGGCTGATGGTGCGCGAGTTCACCGTCCACAGGATGCCGCCCATACCGCCGAAGAAGGCACCTGTGGCGACCACCCAGAGGTTGGTGGACAACACAGGAGTGGCGACCATGGCCGCAGTGCCGACGAGGTCGGCGAACATCGACCAGCGCCGGCCGAGGACCCGGTTGACGGTGGTGACGGTGAGCGCGCCGAGCAGGCCGCCCGCGCCGAGCGCACTGAGGAGGATGCCGTACTCGCGCGCGTCGAGGTGCATCAGCGAGGTGGCGACCAGTGGCATGAGGGCGAGCCACGCGCCCCAGCAGGCGGAGAGCACGGTCAACGAGAGCGCCATCAGCCGCAGCAGGCGCTGCTGCCACAGGAAGCGGACGCCCTCGGCGATGCGCTGGTTGACGGAGCCGGCCGGCCGGGTGCCGTCCGCCTGAGGCCTGAATCGGCCCACGAGGAAGACCAGGATCAGCGTGCCGATCAGATAGCCGGCGCCGGTCCAGCCCAGCGCCACACTGGCGCCGGCCGCCACCAGGAGGCCGCCGACGAACGGCCCGCAGAACTCGTTGCAGGCGGTCTCCGCACCCGCCACCCAGGCGTTGGCCCGCTCCTGTCCGGCCGGGGCGACCGCCGAGGGAACGAGTGTCGCGGCGGAGGTCAGCGCGACGACCTCGGCCATCCCCAGAACGAGGCCGGCGACGTAGAGCGCGGGGATGGTCACCGAGTCCCGCAGGGCGAGCACCAGAAGGGCGGCGACGACGAGCATGCGGGCGCCGTCGGCCAGCCACAGCAGCAGCCGGCGGTCGAAGCGGTCCACCAGAACGCCGACGTGGAGGGCGATCAGCAGCCACGGAAGGGTGAGGGTGAGTCCGACACCGGCCACCTGGGCGGGGGAGTCGGTCAACCGGGTGGCCATCAGGGGCAGTACGACCTTGGTGACGCCGTCGGCCAAGTTCGTGATGGCGGTGAATCCCACCAGGACCGCAGTGTTGCGAGCGCTGCGGTCACGTGGTGTGGCCTGCTTCTGCTGCCGCTCCGGCTCCGTGGACGGCACCCGCTCGTCCAGCACACCATCCATGAGTAACCTCCTAAAGGCTTTTGGTGGTCAGTATGGCAGCGTTATGCTGGTCACACCGCAGAAACCAGCCACCACCCATCAAGGCGTTTGATAGGTGGATCGCGATCTTCGATCAGGAAGGCGGAAGCCTGTGCTCGACCCCTCCCCGGCCGTCGTGCTGATCGAGGCGTTCACCAACACGATCGATCTCGAGAGCGGTGACGACGACGTCGCGAGCGCCGGTGAGCTCGCACGCTGGCTGGCCGGCCACCGACTGGCCGACGCCTCCCTCCGGTTGAGCGCCGATGACCACCGGGCGTTCCTCACACTGCGTGCCGGGATCCGTGAAGCCCTCGATGCCGGGGATCCCGTCTCGCCGCACCGACTCGCCCTGGCCGACGCGGTGCTGGCCGAAATCCCCGTCCTGGTCACGCTGAACCGGTCCGCCTGGGGGGACCGTCCGCAGCCCCTGGTGCCGGCTCCGGGGCAGGCTCCCGCGCGAACGGCCCTCGCGCGCCTGGCCATCGCCTGGACGGAAATCGTGCTGACCGGGCAGATCCAGCGGCTCAAGCGCTGTGCCGAGCACACCTGCGGCTGGGTGTTCTGGGACGCCTCGAAGAACCACAGCCGACGCTGGTGCTCGATGCGGGTGTGCGGCAACCGTACGAAGTCGCGGCGCTATGCCGCCCGTCGCGCCGCCGACTGACCGGCCGGCCCGGCCTCGGCCTGTGCTCCCGTGTCCGGGCCCATGCTCCCGTACATACGCATGAGCCGAGAGTGGGGGGAGGAACCGGGGCCACCGGATCCTCCATGGGGTCATGGAATACCTGAATCGTGACAGCTGGCGGCTTCCGCCGTGGCTGAGGATGATGGCCTCATCAGCCTCGTCTATGGTTCCGCGCTCTCTATTTCCTTGACCATGGCTCACCTGATCTCCGTAACATGGCGTCGCTTCGTTTGATTTCCCGAATATCGATTTCCGTCGGTGCAGTTCGCGTACCGGCCGTTTCACGAAATCAATCCACGCCATAAAGGAGTCCGGATGCCGGAACCACTTGCCGTTGTCACCGGCGGAACCAGAGGGATCGGACTGGCTCTCAGCCGGCGCCTTATCCGTATGGGACACCGCGTCGTCGCCTTCTACGGATCCGACCGGGAAGCGGCCGAGAAGGCCCGGGCCGACAACGCCGGACACTTGACCCCGATGCGGGTCGACCTCTCCGACGCCCAGCAGGTTGCCGACGCCGCGGCCCGGGTCCTGGCCGAGCACGGCACCCCGGCAGTGCTCGTGAACAACGCGGGTCTCAACATCGACCGCCCGTTCCTGGAGCTCACGGACGAGGACTGGCGCCGCGTCCTCGACACCAATCTGTCCGGGCCGTTCTGGCTCACCCGGGCCCTCGCCCCGGCCATGCTGGCCGCCGGCGGCGGTTCGGTCGTCAACATCGGCGCCACGACAGGCATCCGCCCTCGCGTCGACGGCGCCAACTACTGCGCCAGCAAGGCCGGTCTGCTGCAGCTGACCAAGTGTCTCGCTCTCGAACTGGCGCCCGCCATCCGGGTCAACTGCCTCATTCCCGGCATGATCGACACGGATGAGCTGCGCACCCGCTGGCGGCTGGACGACCCGGAGCGCATGGCGCAGACCCTGGACGAGATCCCCACCCGTCGTATGGGCACCACGGAGGACATCGCCGACGCACTGGAATTCATGGTCGGCCCGGCCGCGTCCTACCTCAATGGTCAGAAACTGATCATTGACGGTGGGCAGTTCATGTGGTGACCGGCATGCCCGAGCAGATACTGCGCCACGCCCGTGCCGCCTTCGACGCCGCGCCGCCCCTCGGGGACCCGGCCTACGCCCGCTACTGCCGGGAACTGGCCGTCCACCTCAAGCAGCGGTGGCCCGAGATCCAGGCAGCCAATCGGACCGACATCGCCCGCGCGGAGATGAGGGGCATCCCGCCCACCCTCGTGGACCGCCTCCGGCTGACCGACGAGCACCTCGACCGCATGGTGGAACTCACCGGCGCCGTCGAGCGCGAGCTGGCCCAGATCCTGGCCGACGCGCCGGAGACCCCGGCCGGCGACTGGGGCGTCCTGCGACGTGTTCCCAAGCCGCTCGGCCTGGCACTCATGATCTACGAGGCCCGGCCCACGGTGACCGTGGACGGCGCATTGCTCCCGGTCGCCGTCGGCAACGCGGTCCTGCTCCGCGGAGGCAAGGAGAGCGCGGCCACGGACGCGGCCCTCGCCGGGACCGTGAAGGCCGCTCTCACCGCCGCGGGCCTGCCGAGCGGACTCGTGACCGTCCTCGACGACCCGGACCGGTCCTTGATGAAGGGGATCCTGGCCCGTCCCGACCAGGTCGACGTCCTCATCCCGCGCGGCAGCCCCTCGCTGATCGAGTACTGCCGTACGGCGAGCTCCATCCCTCTCATCGCGAGCGGCGGCGGTGTCAACCACCTGTACGTCCATCGCACGGCCGACCTGGCGCTGGCCGCCCGCGTAACCCTGAACAGCAAGGTTCCGGAGCCCGCCGGATGCACCTCGGTCGAGATGGTCCTCGTCGACCAGGAGATCGCGGCGGACTATCTTTCGGCAGTCCTTGCCGAATGCGAGCGCCAGAACGCTCCGCTGACGGTGCGCCTGGACGCTTCCGTGACGCGGCCGACGGCACGGGACGACACGCCCTGGCGCACCGAACCGCTCGAACCGCACGACCTGGGCCGGGAGTTCCTCGACCCGGTCATCGGCCTGCGGCCGGTGTCCGGCCTCGACGCCGCCGCCGATCACGTCCGCGCCTACGGTTCCCGCCACACCGAGGGCGTTCTCACCCAGGACCCCGCCGTGGCACGGCAGTTCGCCCGCCAGGTGGACGCCGCCATGATCATCGTCAACGGCTCCTTGCGGCTGCACGACGGTCCCAAGCTCGGGCTGGGCTCCGAGATCTCCATCGCCACCGGGCGGCTGCACGTCCGCGGTCCGGTCACCCTGGGTGCCCTGGTGACCAGTACCTGGGTCGTCGAGGCCAACGGCGAACTGCGCGGCTGATTCACACGCCGCGGCCACCGCCGCGGCACGCGGCTGAAGCACCCGGCTGAACCACGGGGAGCCCGCCCCGCGGCCGGCTCCCCGGCCATCCCACCTCTGTGCGCCGCCCGCCTGCTCAGGCGGTCCGCACCGACCCTGCGAGAGGCAACCATGACCACAGTGCCACACCTCGACCGCACCACGGTGGGCGACATCGTCAAGCGTGTCGTCATCGCCGAGTCCCGGCTGTCCATCGACCCCGCCGGCATCGCCGAGAGCGAGCCGCTCGTCGGTGAGAAGCTGCGCGTCAACTCCCTGGGATTCGTGGGCATGCTCGTACGGATCGAGGACGAGCTGGAGATCACGCTCCCCGACGACCTGTTCGTCGGCCGCAGCTTCCAGACCGTCGGCGACCTCATCGACGTCGTCCTCACCGGTACGGAGAGCTCCCGATGACCGTCGAGCTCCCCACCAGCTGGCGCAGCACCCTGCCGTACCTGTCCGAACCCCTGCCTCCGGACCTGACACCCGAGTCTGCGTCCGGTGGCGGCGTCGGCGTCAACCTGCCCATGGAACTCGTACGGCAGAGCGTGCTGGAGCGCGAGTACTGGCAGATCCCGTCCGAAGTCCTCGACGCTTACCGGAAGTTCCGGCCCACTCCACTGTGGCGCGCCACCGGATTCGAGCGGGCCATCGGCGCCCGCGTACCGGTGTACATGAAGTACGAGGGCGGCAACATCTCCGGCAGCCACAAGCTGAACACCGCGCTCGCCCAGGCCTACTACTACAAGAAGGCCGGCGTGAAGGAGCTGGTCACCGGCACCGGAGCAGGCCAGTGGGGCACCGCCATGGCCGCCGCCTGCGCGCTGTTCGGACTCCGCTGCCGCGTGTTCATGGTGGAGTCCAGCCTGCGACGCAAGCCCTACCGCGGGGTGCTGATGCGCATGCTCGGCGCCGAGATCCACTCCAGCCCGAGCGGTCTCACCGCTGTCTGCGACCGGCGCGCCGACGGCATCGGCAACAGCCTCGCGCTGGCGATCGGCGAGGCCGTCGAGTACGCGGCGACCCACGAAGGCGTCGCCTTCTGCATCGGCAGCGGCGAGACGTACAGCATCCTCCACCAGTCGGTCATCGGCATCGAGTCGCAGGCACAGCTCGCCGAGCTTGATGCCGGGGTCGACATGGTCGTGGGCGCGGTCGGGGCTGGCTCCAACTTCGGCGGCATCGCGCTGCCCTTCCACGCGGAGGCCAGAGCGACAGGCTCACAACCGCCCACGCTGGTCGCGGCCGAGTCGTCGACGGCACCGAAGCTCACCCGGGGCGTCTACGCGTACGACAAGACCGACGCGACCGGTTCGGGACCGCTGGAAGCGATGTACACCATCGGCAGCGACTACCCCATTCCCGACGCCCACTCGGCGGGTCTGCGCTTCCACGGAGCGGCGAAGATCATCTCCGCCATGCGCCACACCGGTGACCTGGCCGCGACCGCCGTCACCCAGCAGGAGGCCCTTGACGCGGGCCGGCTGCTCACCCGGCACGAGGCCGTCCTTCCCGCACCCGAGTCCGGCCACGCACTGGCCGCGGCTGCCAAGCTCGCCACCGCTGGCGCGGACGGCATGCGAGCGGAGCGCGGTGTCCTCGTGTGCGTCAGCGGCCACGGCTACCTCGACCTGGCGGCGTACGAGCAGCTCCTCAACGACGAGCTGGGCGACGAGGCACCGAGTGAGACGGCACTGCTGAGCGCCGTCTCGGGGCTGACCCCGGTCAGCCTCGGCGCCGGCACACCCCTGCTCGCGGGAGGCCCGCGATGACCGCGGCCCCGGAAGCGCCGGAGCGCGACGGAACGGCGGCGTCGGTCCGCGCCGACATGCTCGACTGCGTCCAGTCCAACCTGGCCGTGCTCGCCGACCGGTACCACGGGCCGGGCACCCACCTGGCGCTCGGCGCCGTCCTGCGGTTCAGCCCGCGGCCGGGACCGGGCGGCCTCCCCACGGTCGAGCCCGAGCCGCAGAGCCAGCTCGCCGCCGTCCGCGAGCTCGGCCTGGTCGAGCGCGCCCGCTGGAGCCAGGTGCCGTCCGGGGAGCTCGCGAGCCTCGCCCGGACACACGGCCTGCTGTACGTCATGGCCGACACGTACGACATGCCGTGGCTGCCGTACCACGGGCAGCGGCACATGGAACACAGCTACCTGGTGGCGGACGACGGTGGTAGAGCCCTCGTCACCGACGCCTACCACAGCCACACCCCGTGGGGGATCGCCTCCCCGGGACAGTGGGTCATGGACTGGGCCGAACTTCCGCCGTCCTCCCTGGTGGTGCGTATCGAGCCGGCCGATACCGGGGCGCCCCCCGTCCGGCCCGGCACGGACCACGGCGACATCGACGCATACGTCGCCGCCTACGCGACCCACCCCGACCGGGCCGCCGCCCTCGAGCAGCTCACCACCGAGACGTGGCTGCTGGCGCGCTCCCGGCGGCTGCACGCCGCGTTCCTCGCGCGGGAGGGCCGAGCCGCCGGCCCGGAGACCGCCACCCACCTCCAGCGGATGGAACGACTCGCCGAGCAGGCCTTCCTGGCCATGCGCCGCGTGCAGCGCGGCCGCACGGAACCGGCACGTCTCCTCGACGACCTGGCCGAGGCCCTGCGCGCCGACCGGGACGTGTTCGCGGACCCGGAGCGGGACCGGCTGCGGGCGGAGGTGACGGCCACGGTCGCCGGCGTACTGGACGTCGACCCCGCCGTAGTCCTCGCCGTGCCCTCCCTCACCGAGATACCCGGCTTCAACTCCTTCCAGGTCGTCGAGATCGTCGAAGCGCTCGAGGAACGGCTCGGCGTCGAGTTCGACCCCGAGGACCTGGTGCCGGAGAACCTCCACCGGATCGACGACCTGTGCAGCCTCGCCACCTCGGCCACCGCCCGCTGACCCCTTATGACTTCTCACAGGAGCACCGTCATGGACCCCCGTTTCACCGAACTGCTCACCCCGTTCCTCAAGTACCTGCGCGGGCAGGAGCTCACCGAGAACTCGGTCCTGCGCGAGCTCGGCCTGGACTCGATGCAGTCGATCGAACTGCTCTTCGCCATCGAGGACACCTTCGGCATATCCCTGCCCGACGAGGACCTCAACGACGCGACCTTCGCGACCGCCGGAACACTGTGGAAAGCCATCGAGGCGGCCGGCGCGGGCAGCGCGAACAGCCAGGCGGAAGTGGCGTGAGCGCCGCCGCACAGGCCGTCCACCGGGAAACCGCAGGCGACACATTCCAGGGGCAGAGCCTCGAGGAGCGGGTCCGGCACGTGGCGGCCGTCACCGCAGAGCACGCGCCCCGCCACGACCGCGACGCCGACTTCCCCGTGGAGGCGCTTGCCGCGCTGCGGGAGACGGGTCTGCTGGGCCTTACCGTCCCGGGCGACCACGGCGGGCTCGGCGGGACCGTGTCGGACCTCCTCGACGTCTGCATCGAGCTGGGCCGCGCCGACATGTCCGTCGCGATGATCCTCGGCATGCACTGCCAGCAGGTGGCCGCCGTGGCCGGACACGCGGCGCCCCGGCTCCGCGACGAGCTGCTGCCGCGGATCGCCGCCGGAAGGCTCTACCTCGCGTCCGTCACCACCGAGGCCGGGAAGGGCGGTCATCTGCTGACCGCCGAATCCGAGTTGCGCGGGGACAGCACCCACCTGGCCATCGACCGGTTCGCGCCGATCGTGACCGGCGGAACCCACGCCGACGGCTTCCTCATCACCGTACGGGCCCCCGACGCGTCCTCACCGAGTCAGGTCTCCCTCGTCTACGCGGATCGTGACCAGCTGACCGTGGAGCAGAGCGGGGTCTGGAACCCCATGGGCATGCGGGCCAGCCACAGCGTCGCCCTCCGCCTGACCGGAAGCGTCCCGGCCCACCAAGTCGTGGGCGAGCACGGCCGGTTCTCCCGCATCGCGGGCGAGGTCTTCGGCCCGCTGGCACACCTGGCCTGGTCCGCGGCATGGCTCGGCACGGCCGCCGGAGCCCTCGCCCGGGTGGTCGGGATGCTGCGCAGCCCCGCGGGCCGGCGCCGCTTCGACCTCGGCTCCGAACTGCTGCTCGGCCGGCTCTCCGCGGCCCGCCAGAAGCTCGACACGGTGCACGCGCTGCTCCGCCACACCGAGCAGGTCGTACGCCACACCACGGAGCTGTCCGTCCCAAGGGTGCAACTGCTGCTCAACGCCCTGAAGATCACGGCATCGGAGCAGTGCCACGCCGCCGTCGAGGAACTCGTCGCCGCGGTGGGACTGCGCGACGGCTACCTCAAGGACTCCGGGACCAGGCTGGAACTGGCCCTGCGCGATCTGCGCTCGGCGCCCCTCAACTACAGCAACGACCGGCTGCACCAGGCCGACGGCCGGCTCACCCTGCTCGACGCGGAGGTACGCCTTGCCTGACGGTGCCCGTCTCCGGCTCGCGGTACGCGAGCCCACCCCGCAGCCGAGTGGTCTCGGTGACCTTCCGCCCGACGCGGACGGACGCCGGATCTGGGCGGCCCTCGGCGCGGCCGGCCGCCTGGCAGGGGTCTACCGCGAAGGACACCCCTCCGCCGGGGCCGACCCGGGCGCACTCGGCCGGCTCATGGCGGACCTGGACGCCCGCTTCGGCATCGGCTCCACGCTCTCGGTGTGCGTACAGATCGCCACGGCCGTACCCCTTCTCACCCTCGGCGGACAACCGGCCGCGGACGCCCTGCGGGAAGCCCTCGCGGGCACCGCCGTCGTCGCACTGGCCGCGACCGACGAAGGCTCCGGCACGGACCTCGCCGGTCTCGGAACCGAAGTGGCCGTCGACGACAACGGCATCACGGTGACCGGCAACAAACGGTGGATCACCGGCGCCCTGTACGCGGACCACCTCCTCGTGCTGGCACGCCACCGGGAGGGCCGCCACTTCACCAACTTCACCTGGGTGCTCGTGCCCGCCCACGCCCCCGGAGTGACGGTCGAGGCGGCCGACACGGCGCTCTTCGACGGCTCCGGCACCGGCCACATCCGTCTGGACCGGGTCCGGCTGCCACGGGACCGCATCGTCGGACGGGTGGGACGCGGGATGACCTCCTTCGCCTCCCACATCGCGGTGGAGCGCCTGACCGGCACCCTGTGGGCCGTGGCGCTGTGCGCCCGCATGCTGCGCCGGACCAAATCACGCCTGGAGGAGCGCCGGTTCGGCGACGGAACGCTGTGGCAACTCGAAAGCATCCAGCAGCGCTTCGCCGCATGCCTGGTGAGCACCCACCAACTGCGCGCCCTGGTTGACCAGTTGGCCGACCGTGTCGCCCGCGACCATGACACCGCCGCCGCCGCCCTCCTCAAGGCCGCTGCCGCGACGACCGTCGACCGGGTGCTGGCCGAGTGCGCCCAACTCCAGGGCGCCGAGGGCTTCTCGGCTGCGGGCGCCCAGTGGACCAGAGCGCAGGCCGCCCTCTGGGGGATCGGCGGCGGCACCAAGGAAGTCGTGCTTTCCACCGTGGCGGGCGCGTCCGATTCCCTCCTCACGGAGCTGTCACCATGAACGTGATCGAGATCGTTCCCGACGTCTGGGCCGTGTCGCGACGGAGCGCCACGGTGGCCCGCGGGCATCCGGAGGACCACACGGCCGCCTCCGGGCTGGTCGCCTGGCGGGCCGAGGAGTTCCTGGCCGGCCGGGCCCTCCTGCGCCGGCTCCTGGCCGAGATCGTGCCCGACGCCGCCGACGGGCGGGTGGCAGCGGGGCCGAACGGCAAGCCCTACCTCCCCGACAGACCCGACGTCGGTATCAGCATCGCCCATGACGAGGGCCACTACGCCGCCTGCGTCTCGCTGGGCCGTGCCGTGGGCATCGACGTCCAGCAACCCCTGCGACACCTCGATGACGGGGTGGTCAGGCGCTGCGTCCGTACCGGCCGCGACACCCTGAACGCACTGCCGCCCGCCGAGCGCTCACGGGAGTTCGCCTGGATCTGGACCGCCCAGGAAGCCTGTGTGAAGGCCGAGGGCAGCGGCCTGGCCGGCGGACCCTGGGCCGTGGACGTGCGCCCGAAGCAGAGGACCGGCACATGGAAGGGCTTCGCCTGGCGCAGTCTGCGCGACCGGTCGGACACACCCCTGAGCTGCGCCTGGGAGGTGGCGTGATGAACGGAGCAGGGACTCGGACGCCGGAGCTGAGCTGCTACACCGCGAACCTGGTGGCCTATCTGGAACCGGAACTGCCGCAGGTGTCCCGCCGGCTCGCCGAGGCGGTCCGGCCGGCGGTCCGCACGGACGAGCCGAGCGGCCACCTGGCCTTCTCCCACCACCACCGGATCGACCTGACGGACACCTCGGAAGGGCTGGCCTACCGTGGTGCGGCCCGGTGGACCGACGCGCGTGCGGCCCTGCGGGAGGAGGCCGCCCGCAACGGCCGGGTCCTTGCCGTCGGCAACACCCGCACGGTGCCCTGGTCCCCGGCGTACGGCAGGTCCACGGCGGCGCACTGGGTGCTGCTGGAGACCGCACCGGGACGTCCTGGCGCATGGCTCGTCACCGACCGGTTCGCCGCGCTGCTGCCCGAGGGCGAGCAGGCCCCGCACAGCGGAGTGGTGGACGACGACGGACTGCGCGCGCTGCTCACCCCGCTGGGTGACCTGCCGCGCCGACAGGTCCTGCGCGACGTCCATGCCCTGGGCACCGCGTCGGCGCTGCCCGACCCGGCGCACTACCGCTGGCTGGTGCGCGACACCCTGCCGCCCGTCGCCCCGCCGCCCGGGACATGGCTGCACGACCCGCTGGAGGTACTCGAGTTCGTGGCGGACCGGCTGGTCTCGGACCCGGCGGCCCTGGCCGCGCACGCGGACGACCTGTGGGCCGCCGCCCGCCATCAGCGCCACCGCCTCGAACTGCTCGTGCGAACCGGACGGGTGGGCCACCGCACCGCCGACGCGGCGTCGTCCGGCTGGGCCGAACTGCCGCGCTCCCTGCGCTTCGCCGTCACGTCGGCCGAACGCGGCCGCCCCAGGCCCGGCGTCGTGACGAAGGCGTTCACCGACCTGATCAGCACCATGACCCGCGTACTGAGGGAGGAACAGCCCTGATGGCCGGACCCCTACGGCTCTACGACTGGTTCGACGAGTCCGCCCGCCGATACGGCGACACACAGACCGCGCTCGAGGTCGACGGCCGGCGGCTCACCTACGCCGAACTCGCCGCCACGGCGGCCGGAGTGGCCGAGGCCCTCGTGCGCCGGCACGGTGGCGTGCCGTCCAGGGTGGGGCTGCTCGCTTCCCGCAGCGTCCTGGCCTACGCCGGGTACCTGGCGATCTCCCGGCTCGGCGCGACCGTCGTGCCCCTGAACCCGGCCTTCCCGGTCGGCCGCAACAGCGACGTGGCGCGGGAGGCGGGCCTGGACCTGGTGGTCGCGGACGCCGTTCCGACCGGCCTGGAGGAACTGCCCGTACCCGTGCTGCGGCCGACCGACGCCGACCTGAGGCCCGGCCACGCGCCGCAGCTTCCGGAACCGGACGCGCGGGCCACGGATCTCGCGTACATCCTGTTCACGTCCGGGTCGACCGGCCGGCCCAAGGGCGTACCCGTCACGCACGCCAATGTCGCCGCCTACCTCGGGCACGTCATCCCCCGGTACGAACTCGGGCCGCACGCACGGGTGTCGCAGACGTTCGATCTGACCTTCGACCCGTCGGTGTACGACATGTTCGCCGCCTGGGGCTCGGGCGCGACGCTCGTCGTACCGACGCGCAACGACCTGCAGTCCCCGGTGCGCTTCGTCAACAGCAACCGGATCACCCACTGGAACTCGGTGCCGTCCGTCGCCGCCATCGCCCTGCGCCTGCGTGCCCTGAAGCCGGGCGCCATGCCCACCCTGCGGTGGAGCCTGTTCTGCGGGGAGGCCCTGAAGCTGTCCCACGCCGAGGCGTGGCGTGCCGCCGCTCCCAACAGCACCGTGGAGAACATCTACGGTCCGACCGAGATGACGGTGACCTGGACGGAGTTCCGGCTGCCGGACAGCGTCGAGGACTGGCCGCGCACCAGCAACGGCACGGTGCCGATCGGCACGCCGTACGCCGGCCAGGAGCACGTGATCCTGACCGAGGACGGACGCCCGTCCGACGAAGGGGAGTTGTGCGTACGGGGGACCCAGCGCTTCCCCGGATATCTGGACCCGGCCGACAACGCGGGCAGGTTCTGTTCCTTCGACGGCCGGCGGGCCTCCGTCCACGACGGCTCCGAGCCGCTCACCGCGGAGCACTGGTACCGCACCGGTGACCGTGTGCAGCTCCTCGACGGCGTCCTGGTGCACCTCGGCCGGCTCGACCACCAGCTGAAGATCCGCGGCTACCGGGTGGAGCTCGGCGAGATCGAGTCCTTGCTGCTGCGTCAACCGGGTGTCACGGACGCCGTGGTGGTCGCCGTGCCCGGACGGAAGGGCGAACCGCTGCTGCACGCGGTGTGCACGGGCGGTCCCGCCGACCCGGCGCAGCTGCTGGACGCCCTGCGGCGCAAGCTGCCCGCCTACATGGTGCCCGCCACGGTCGGCTTCACCGGGGCGCTGCCCCTCAACGCCAACGGCAAGGTCGACCGTGCCGCGCTCGTCGCGTCCCTGTCCCACCCGCAAGCGGCATGAGAGAGCAGACCATGACCATAGACACTCAGACCATGCCCGCGCCCCTGGCCGACCAGGGCACCTTCCGGCGGGTCATGGGGCGCTTCCCCAGCTTCGTCACGGTCATCACCACGGAATCCGCGGCCGGCCCGGCCGGATGCACCGCCACCGCCGTACTGTCGCTGTCGCTCGCCCCGGCGAGCGTCGTCGTGTCCTTGCGTACCGAGGGGCGCACGCTCCACGACATCCGCGCCGCCGGTGCCTTCGCCGTCAACGTCCTGTCCTGGCAGCAGCGGGAGTTCGCCCAGCGGTTCGCCACCGGGGACCCCGGCCGGCGGTTCGACGGGGTCGCCCACTCGTACGTCGACGGCGTTCCGGTGCTGGACGACTGCTCGGCCACCGTCGTGTGCCGGCTGCGTAACGCCGTGGAGGTCTACGACCACACGCTGCTGATCGGCACCGCGGAACGGGCGGCCTGCGGCGCGGACACCCCGATGGTGCTGATGGACGGCCACTCGCACCGGATCTCCCGGGCCGAGTTCCCCTCCTTCTGACTCGCACGACAAACCCGAGGAGACCTCACGTGACCCCGTTCACCCGGACCGCAGCCGTGCACACGCCGGACCGGCCCGAGCTGCTGCACTCCTTCCTGCTGGCCGCGGCGGCCGTCGCTCCCGACAGTCCGGCCGTCGTCGAGTTCGTGGCCAACGGCACCACCCGGACGGTCAGCCACCACCAACTCCGGCAACTGGCACATGCCTACGCCGCCGGGCTCGACTCGCTCGGCCTCGACATCGGGGACCGGGTCGTCCTCGAGTCCGACACGTCTGCCCACGCGATCGCGATGCTCCTGGCCTGTTCGATGGCGGGCCTGCCCTTCGTGCCCGTCAGCCCGGAAACCCCCGACCAGCGGCTGCGGGCCATCATCGAGA
Source organism: Streptomyces sp. NPDC057445 (assembly GCF_042802855.1). Lineage (NCBI taxonomy): Bacteria > Bacillati > Actinomycetota > Actinomycetes > Kitasatosporales > Streptomycetaceae > Streptomyces > Streptomyces sp. NPDC057445. The sequence goes on from NZ_JBHVDH010000029.1 coordinate 42,083, forward strand.
CCACCGGCGCCGCGCTGCACGTCCAGGCGGAGGGCGGCCGACGGGACGGCGTTCCGGAAGGCACCGGGACGGCGAGGTTCGGGTCCGGCGAGCTGACCGTGGAGCGGCGGCCGCGGTCGGGTCCCCGGCGGCGCGCGGAGCTGTGCCCCACCGACACCGCATACATGATCTTCACCTCCGGCACGACGGGCCGCCCCAAGGGCGTGGTGATGAGCCACCGCGCGGTCACGTCGTTCTACCGGGGGATGCTGTCCCAGGGCATCGTGGGCCCCGAGGACCGCGTCGCGACCACTTCACCGCTGCAGTTCGACTTCTCGCTGCTGGACATCGGCCTGGCGCTGGGCAGCGGAGCCGCCGTGGTGCCGGTGCCCCGCGGCCTGCTCCGCTGGCCCAGCCGGTTCCTGCGTGTGCTCGCCGACACCGGCACCACCCAGGTCAACGGCGTGCCGTCGATCTGGCGCCAGTCGCTGAAACACCTGCCGGACACGGTGGCCGGCCTCACCGGGGTGCGCGGCGTGCTGTTCTGCGGCGAGGAGTTCCCGCTGCCGGAACTGCGGCAGTTGCAGGGGCAGCTGCCGCAGGCCAGGCTGATCAACTGCTACGGGGCCACGGAATCGATGGCCTGCTCCTTCACCGATGTGCCGCGACCGCTGCCGGCGGACCTGGAGAAGCTGTCCATCGGATACGCGCACGCGGGCGCCGAGATGCTGCTCGTCGGCGAATCAGGCGGCATCGTCGGTGAGCAGGGGGCGGTGGGGGAGATCCACCTGCGCACGCCGGCCCTCTTCACCGGCTACTGGGACGATCCGCAGGCGTCGGCCGCCGCCCGGGTGCCCGATCCGGCCGAGCCTCGCTCGGGCCAACTGGTGCTGAAGACCGGTGACCTCGCCTACCGGGGACCGCACGGCGAGCTCTACTTCTGCGGCCGGGCCGACTCCCAGGTGCAGATCAGGGGCAACCGGGTGGAGCTGGGAGAGGTGGAGCGCAGGCTCCTCGAACACCCGGAGGTGGCCGAGGCCGTGCTCCTCCTTCTCGAACGAGCGGAGGCCGAACCCGTCCTCGCCGCGTGCGTGGTGGCGCGGGACGGGTCCGACTCGCTGGCGGACGGGCGGCTGACGGACTTCTGCGGCCGGACACTCCAGAGGTACATGGTGCCCGATGTGATCCACTTCTTCAGCGAGCTGCCCGTCACTCCGAACGGCAAGGTCGACCGGCGGAGCCTGGCCGCCCGGCTCACGGAGGGAGCCTGAGCCGTGCCGGAGAGACAGGACGAGCCGCCGGTCCCATGGCCGGAAGCGGCACCCGGCGAGCATGTGTATCTGAGCTACGCCTATCTCAACGCCCGTGACTACGACGCGTTCGCTTCACTCCTCGAATTGGACGCCGTTGTGAGCGTGCCGGGCGAGATGCCGGCCTGCGGCCGGGCGGCTGTGGTCGCCGCGGAAAGACGCCGGCGGTTCCGCTATTCGATCCAGGACTTGTGGATCGCCCAGGGGCGCATTGTCACCACGGGGGTTCTTTACCGGCAGGAGGGCTGCGCGCGAGGGGTGGATTTCGCCGACATCTGCATGATGTCGGCGTACGGTCTGATCGCCTCCCGCAGGACGTACATCTCGGCGAGTCCCACGGAAGGCACCCTTACATCCGGCTAGGGCCTTTCGTTCGGATCAGGGCCGGGGCGGGCCAGGGCACGCGAGCCCCGGCGGGATCCGAACGAGAGGCCCCGGGGGGCAAGTGCCCCGGCCGGTCCGGAAAGCATGCCATCGGCCCCGCTGCCGCCGGACCCCCGTGCTAACTTGACGATCAAGCGAACGCTTCGCTCGGGGGCAAGGGGGAGACGACACACCGATGCCGGGTAGAGCAGGCGATCCCACGTACCGTGTCCTCGGTCCACTGGAGATAGTGGGAGGGTCCGGCCAGGAGTGCCGAATACCTCGCGGCAGACAACAAGTCGTGCTGAGCGCACTTCTCCTCGAGGCGAACCGCATCGTCAGCACAGAAAGCCTCGTCGACGCGATCTGGGGCGACGACCCGCCGACCACCGCGCGCACTCAAATCCAGACATGTATTTCGGCGCTGAGGGCCAACCTCGCCGCCATCGGCCAGAATTCACACCTTGTCACCCGGGAGCCCGGGTACGTCATCGAGGTGTCCGAAGACCAGCTGGACGCGGCGCTTTTCGCCAAGTACCGGAAAGAGGCGCATCTCCTGGCCGAAGAGGGCCGGACGGAAGAGGCCGCGGCCCTCACCCGGAGGGCGGCCGAACTGTGGCGCGGCCCCGCGCTGAGCGGAACCAGGAGCCACAAGCTCCAGTCGATGGCCGCGCAGCTCGACGAGTACCGGCTCTTCAACCTGGAGACCCACGTCGACCTGGAACTCCAGCTCGGCCGGCACGACCAGATCATCCCCGAACTCTCCGCCCGGGTGGCCGAGTATCCGTTACGGGAAGGGCTGCGAGGCCGGCTGATGCTGGCCCTGTACCGGTCCGGCCGGCAGGCCGAGGCTCTGGAGGTCTTCCGCTCCGGCCGGCTGATCCTGGTGGAGCAGCTCGGCCTCGAGCCGGGCGACGAGCTCCGGCGGCTGGAATCCGCGATCCTGGCCGGTGACCGGGACCTGCACCTGCCCACGGACACGGCCCCGGCACCGGCCCCGGAACCCGTGCAGGTGACCCGGCCGGCGCCCCCGGAGCCGCACGAGCGGGCCGTTCCGTTCCAACTGCCGCCCGACATCGCGGACTTCACCGGGCGGACGCAGCTCATCAAGGCCGCGGAGGACCTGCTCCTGGCCGAGGACGAGCGGCGGCCCACGCCCGTCGCCGTGCTTTCCGGGCCGTCCGGGGTGGGAAAGAGCACGCTGGCCGTGCACATCGGGCACCGGCTGATGGGGGAGTTCTCCGACGGGCAGCTCTACTGCGACCTGGGCGGCACACAACCGTCGCCGGCCATGACCCTTGACGTACTCGGCCGGTTCCTGCGGGCGCTGGGCATCCCGGGCTCCCAGATCCCCGACGCGGTCGACGAGCGGGCCGAGATGTACCGCAACCTGCTGGCCGGCAAACGGATGCTCATCGTCCTCGACAACGCCTCCGGTGCGAAGCAGGTGCGCCACCTGCTGCCCGGGACCGGCAACTCCTCCGTGATCGTCACCGGGCGCTCCGGCATCACCGGCCTGCCGGGCGCGCGATTCCTTCACGTGGACGTGCTGAACGTGCGCGAGTCGACCGAGATGCTGGCCGCGGTCGTCGGCAGGGAGCGGGTGGCGGCCGAGCCCGAGGCCGCGAGAGCACTGGTGCGGATGGTGGGCCGATTACCCCTGGCACTGCGCATCATCGCCGCACGCCTGGCGGCGCGCCCCAACTGGTCACTGGAGTGGATGCTCGACCGGCTGTCCGACGAGCGGCGCCGGCTGGACGAGTTGGCCCACGGCGAGCTCGTCATCCGCTCGAGTCTCGCCCTCACCTACGACGGACTGACCGAGGACGGCCGGCGTCTTCTCCGGCTCCTGAGTCTGCAGGACGGCGGGTCCGTGCCCACCTGGGCGGCGGCGGCACTGCTGGACAGCGATCTGTTCCACGCGGACGACCTGCTGGAATCGCTTGTGGACGCCCAGATGCTGGAGGTCGTCAGCACCGGGCCCCCGGGAGAACCGCACTACAGGCTGCATTCGCTGGTGCGGCTGTTCGCCCGCGAGGAACTGGAGCGGCACCGCGAGACGGAACAGGCCGGCCCCGCGCTCACCCGCCTCGTCGGCGGCTGGCTGGCACTGGCGGACGAGGCACACCGCCGCCTGTACGGGGGTGACTTCACCATCCTGCACGGCGACGCACCACGCTGGCACCTTCCCGCCACCCGGACCGACCGCCTGCTGCGTGACCCGCTGGCCTGGCTGGAGGCCGAGCGGGCCAACCTCTGCCAGGCCGTGGACCTCGCCGCGGAGACGGGCCAGGCGGAAGCGTGCTGGGATCTGGCCGTGACGCTGGTGACGATCTTCGAGTCGCGCTGCTACTTCGACGAGTGGCAGCGCACCCACCAGAGGGCGCTGGAGGCGGTGAACAGGGCGAGGCTGGTCCGCGGCCGCGCGGCCGTCATGTGCTCGGTGGGCTCCCTGTGCCTCTCCCGGTCCCAGTTCACCGCCGCCCGCCAGGCCCTGGTGCCGGCCCTGGAGGCCTTCACCGGTCTGCGGGACACCCACGGTCTGGCGCTGGCCAGGCGCAATCTGGCCCTGCTGGCCCAGCGGCAGGGGGATGCGCGGACCGCGCTCGCGCTGCACCGTCAGGCGGTCGCGGACTTCCAGGCCGTCTCCGACCACGTGGGACAGACCAACGTGCTGGCGCATCTGGCCCGCCTCGCCCTGGACGAGGGCCGCCTCGACGACGCGGAAGAACTGCTCGGCGAGGCACTGGACGTATGCCGGTCGACCGGCAGCCGCCGCACGGAAGGCCAGGTGCGGCTGGTGATGAGCGACCTCATGCAGCGCCGTGGCCGCTATCAGGAGGCCGAGGAGCTGCTGCGCGACGTGCTGGAGCTGGTGCGCTCGCGTGGGGACATCGCGGGCGAGTCGCGCATCCTGCACCGGCTGGGCACGGTCAACGCCCGGCTGGGACGGATCGCCGACGCGCAGAGCCTGCTGCACGACGTGGTGGCCATCAGAGAGCGGATCATGGACCAGGTGGGGGCGGCGGAGGCCCGTCTGGAGCTGGCCCAGTTGGAGGCGGAGCACACCGCCCAGCTGGCCGAGTTCTCGTTCACACCGGGATGCTCGCGCGGCTGACCCGCCAGGCGTCCTGCCGCCGGACCGGCTCGCCCGTTCCTCGGCCGCGTCAGTGACCGCCACCGATCGGCCACGGGGTGTCGCTGCGGACGTCCGCCGGCGCGACCGGTGTGGGCCAGGGGGTGTCGGATGCCAGGACCCGCACCCGGCCTTCGTCCGAGGGAGCGGCACCCGTCCCGAACGAGGTGAGTGCCGCGACGGCAGTGATCAGAACGGCGGCACTGCTGATGAGATTGCTGCGCACTTGGGGCTCCTCGCTGAGTTGTGGAGGGCGGCGTGCCCATCTGTCGACAGAACGTAAGGAGCGCCACTACTCATCGGCTATCAGCCCAACACCTGATGGCCTCTCACCGTGATGCGCCGGCCGGTGCTCGATCAGTAGGGGACCGATAGGCCTCCGCCACAGGATGGCCATCGGCAAAGCAGTCCCATCCTGTACCGGAGGAGACCGGACCGTGGACACTCCTCAACTCGACGCCTTTGTGGCCGTGGTTGACATCGGCAGCTTCACCCGGGCCGCCGCACGCCTGAACCTGTCCCAGCCGACGGTCACCACCCGTGTGAAGTCGCTGGAGCAGGGCCTTGGAGTCACCCTCCTCGAACGTCTGCCGAGCGGGGTGCGACCCACCGCCGCCGGCCGGCACCTGTTGCCCTACGCACGCGAGATCATCTCGCTCACCGGACGCGCCCGCCAGGCGATCAGCTCCGACGGCCAGCCGCACGGCTGCGTCGACGTCGGAACCGTGGAGAGCCTGACGAGCTACCGGCTCCTGCCCATGGTCGAGTACCTCTACCGCCGTTACCCGAAGGTCCAGGTGTCCCTGCACGCGGGGGCCGGTACCGGCGCCATCGCGGCCGTCAGGGACGGACAACTGGACTGCGCCTTCGTCGTCGGCTCACCCGAGGAGCACGAGGGCCTGGAAACCCAGGTGTTGTGCCCCGAGCCCATGGTCCTCGTCGGAAGCCCCGGGCACCTCCTGACCAGCCGCGGCCCGGTCACCGACGACGACCTGCGCAGCACGCCGATCATCCGTGCCGACACCCGCGCCGGCTACCAGCACCAGTTCGAGCAGGCCCTCGGGCTGCTCGACGGGCCTGACCGCCCGCGCGTCTTCGACCTGGACTCGATCGACGCCGCCAAGCGCAGTGTCGCTCTCGGCATCGGCATGGCCTTCATCCCGCTGGTCTCGGTCGAGCGGGAACTCGCAGAGGGGACGCTGGCGACGATCGACTGGATGCCGCCGTTCGAGACCTGGACCCAGGTCGTCCGCCGGAAGACCAGAACCCCCAACACCGCCCTGGACGCCCTCGTGGCCGCCGCGCTGGACGTGGCCGCGGAACACGTCGACGACCGCATGCTCGCGGCCGGTTAGGTCTTTCGTCGGGATCAGGCCGGATCGGTGCGCCAGGGCACGCGAGCCCGGCAAGATCCGAACGAGAGGCCCTGGTGCTCCGACCGGAGAGACCGGCCGGCTCGCGGCGTCCCGCTGCGCCCCGCCCGGGAGGTACCCCCGGCCACGGGACTTCCCGTCGCCCTACGGCACGGGCGGTGTGCCCCGGCGACGCGGTCGGAGTCGCCCCGAGTACGCCCAGGACGACGACGATCTCCTTCGTCCTCCGTCCGGGCGGTGCCCTACCGCCTTGTGACGCCCCGCACCGGACGCCAGGAACTCCCGGCAAACGGTTCCGGACACGGCACCGGCCCTGCCGCTTCCGTGACCCACGCTTCCGTGACCCACGCTTCCGTGACCCACGCTTCCGTGACCCACGCTTCCGTGACCCACGCTTCCGTGCCCCACCCCCCGCCCGCTCCCCGTACCGAAAGAAGGCCCACGTTCATGACCGTCTCTCCCGCCGACCAGCCTCTTGCCGCCGGCCTCCCGGCTTCCGTCACCGCGAGGGTCCACGCCGCGATCACCCAGCGCCTGGGCGAGCAGCGGCTGACCCCGAGCACGGAGTTGGCCGCCATCGGCGTCGACTCGCTGCTGCTGCTTCGCATCCTCGGCGACCTCGCCGTCGACCCCACTCAGGAGATCGACCCCTACCAGCTCGCGGACGTCATCACGGTCGCGGATCTCGCGGCCTTCGTCGAGGGCTGGAACTGAGGGAGCGCGACATGAGCAGCGTCCAGGACACCGGCATCACGGAACTCACGGAACGAGCCGTCGACCTGCCGGTCACGGCTTCACAGCGCAGCCTCCTGTTCATCCAGGAGGCCATGGAGCGCAAGGACCTCTACAACATCAGCTTCCGCATCACTTTCGAAGGAGAGGCGGACCCGGACGCGCTGCGCCGCGCACTGCGTCGGCTTCTCGACGTACAGCCCACCCTGCGTACCGAGTTCACCCTCGACGGCGGCGAGACCCGCGCGCGGATCACCCGGCCCGCCGGCGTACCTCTCGACGTGAGCACGAGCCGGGCCACAGGACCGGACTGGGAGCGTCTGGTCGACGAGGAGAGCAAGCACTTCGCGACCCTCCCCGTGGACCTGCGGCAGGCACCACTGTGCCGCTTCAAGCTGCTGCTGGCACCCGGCCGCAGCGCCCTGCTGTGCAACATCCACCACTCGGTCAGCGACGGCGTCTCCATGCGTGCGTTCCTCGACGAGCTGTGTGCCGGCTACCGTCTCGCCACCGGATCACCCGCCGGGACCGCAGAACCGGACCCCGCCGAGCGTGAACGGCACCTCTCCGGTGAACTCGCCGCCCAGGTAAGGGCGACGGACGCCGCGATCGAGGCGGGCGAGGTCAAGAAGCTCGCCGCCGAGCTGGCCGGCGTACCGGCGACGACGCTCTACCAGACCCCCACCCGCCCGGTGAACACCTCTTTCGCCGGCGCGGATCTGAACCTGCTGCTCGACGCGGAGGAGCGCCACCTCGTCGAACGCACCGCGCGCGAGCTCTCCACCACGCCCTTCTGTGTCCTGCTCGCCTGCTACGCCGCGCTGCTGGGCGAGTACGCCGGTCAGGAACAGGTCGTCGTGGGCAGCCCCTTCTCCACCCGCCGCACCATCGCCTCCCACGACCTGTGCGGATTCTTCGTCAACACCCTGCCTCTCGTGCTGCCCGCCCGTGACGTCCCGTTCGACACACACTGCGCGGCCGTCACCGACGTGGTGCGCGAGGCCAAGCGCTACCAGGCGATCCCCTTCGACGCGCTGGTCGCGCAGGCCTCACCCGAGCGCACCACCAACCGCAACCCGCTCTTCCAGTGCATGTTCGCGATGCAGGACGAGCTGCGCACGCGGATCGACCTCGATGAGGGACTCCACGGAAAGGTCGAGTTCGTCTCCCAGCAGGCCGCCCGTTTCGACCTCTGGCTGGGCGCCACGCCCGTGGAGGAGGGCCTGCTGATCGAGGTCGAGTACGACAAGGACCTGCTTCCCGCCTCGTACGCGGAGCGGTTCCTCGGCGAGTACCGGCAGCTGCTGCTGCGTGCCGCCCGCAGCCCCCGAACCTCTCTGACGGAGCTCGTGGCCGGTCTCGACACCCGTACCGTCCCGGAGTTCAGGCGGAGCGACGAGGCCCGTACGGACGCGGACGGCGGACTCGTCGGCCTGGTGCTCGACGCCGCTCGCCGCCACCCCGAGAAGCTCGCGGTCACCGACCCCCACGGGACCGGCCTGACGTACCGGGAACTGGTGGACCGCACGGCACGGGCGGCGGCCGGGCTCCACGGCCGCGGCGTGCGACGCGGGCATGTGGTCGCCGTGGTGCCGGACACCCTCGCGGACACCGTGGTGTCCATGCTGGCGATCCTCTGGTGCGGTGCCACCTACCTGCCGGTCGACACCACCCTCCCGGCGGACCGCCTGAGCTACATGATCAGTCACTCGGGCTGCACCCTTGTCATCGGATCACGATCCGTGGTGCCCGGCGAGCCGGAGCGGACGACGGTCACCGCACTCCAGGAGGCAGGCGGCGCGGCGCAGGCCGCCCCGTCGCTGCCGGACGGAACCGCCCCCGTCTACATCATGTTCACGTCCGGATCCACCGGACGCCCCAAGGGCGTCCTCATGGGGCAGCCCGCCCTGGTCAATCTGCTGCACTGGCAGACCGACGAGCTCCGCATGGGCCCGGACACACGGTTCCTCCAGTTCGCGCCGCTCGGCTTCGACGTCTCCTACCAGGAGATCTTCCCCACCCTCGCCGCCGGCGGCACCGTCCACGGGCTCGGCGCCGTGGACCGTCGCGACCTCGCTCAGGTCGCCACCCTGGTCGAGGACCAGCACCTGACCCACGTCTACCTGCCGGTCGCCGTACTCGGCGCCTTCGCCGACGCCGTCCACGAAGGAGGCCACTCGCTCGAAGCCGTCGGCCACATCTGCGTATCGGGCGAACAGCTCCACCTGGACAGCCGCTCCCGGCGGCTCCTCGACGCCCACGACCGGCTCACGCTGGTCAACCTCTACGGGCCCACCGAGACGCACGCCGTGACCTACCACGTCCTGCCCGGAGGCCCCCTCGAGCGGCCCTCCCACGTCCCGATCGGTGGCACGCTGCCCGGCGTCGACACGTACCTGCTCGACCGGCACGGCCGCCAGGTGCCGCCCGGTGCCGTCGGCGAGCTCTACTTCGGGGGCGTCTGCCCCGCGGACGGCTACGTCAACGACCCCGAGCGCACCGGGGCCGCGTTCCTGCCCGCCCCCAGCGGGACGGGACGCGTCTACCGGACCGGTGACCTCGCGATGCTCGCGGAGGACGGCGCGCTCGTCTTCCTCGGCCGCCGGGACTCCCAGGTCAAGCTGCGCGGTCACCGTATCGAGCTCGGCGAGTTGGAAACCGCGTCGGAGAAGCTGACGAACGTCAAGGCCGCTGCCGCCGCGATCCACGGAACGGGTGAACAGGCAGCGCTGTGCCTCTTCGTCCTGCCGGCACCGGGGGCGGTGGTGGACACGAGGGAACTGCGCGACGCCCTCCAGCAGGAGCTGCCCGCGTACATGATCCCGCGTCATGTCCTGGCCATCGACACGATGCCACTGACGGACAACGGCAAGATCGACCGCAAGAACCTGGTCGGCCGATTCGCCGCAGGCGAGTTCGCCGGGGCAGAGGCCCGCGGGACGGCCGGCACCTGGGCACCGACACCGACCGAGGCACTGATCCGGGAGATGTGGACGCAGTTGCTCGGCAACGAACCGGCCGGTGCCGACGAGTCGTTCTTCCTGCTCGGCGGCAACTCCTTCGACGTGCTGCGGCTGCTGAGGTCGGTGGAGGAGCGCACCGGCACGCGCGTCCCGGTCGTCGAGTTCTTCCGCGCCCCCACCATCCGCGCGCTGGCCGGCCATGTCGACGCACCGGGCCGCTCTGGCGGCGACAACGCCCACGGTGGTCACTGACCCCGCCCTCTCACCGACAACGGAGCCACACATGACCACTGTCATCGACCTGATCGAGGCGAACGTCCAGCGCCACCCCGACAAGACCGCCCTTCTGTGCGGCGAGGACCGCGTCACCTACCGGCAGCTGTGGAACGGGGCGACCGACGTCGCCGACCGGCTGCTGGACCACGGCTGCTCCCGCGGCGACACGGTCGCGCTGGTAGGGCCGGGGAACGCCGAGTTCATGATCGCCGCGCTCGGTGCCTGGCTCTCGGGCGCCTCGTGGGTCCCCATCGACGCCCGGCTGCCCGAGGAGCGCATCCGGTACGTTCTCGACGACGCGGACGCCAAGGTCGTCCTCGCCACCGGCGGCACCGGGGTCGAGACCGGTCTGCCCACGGAACGAATCACCCTGGGACCGCCGACCGCGGCCCCCGGCCGGGAGGAGCGCCTCCGCCCCCACCGCGCCCGTGCCGACGACCTTGCCTACCTCATCTACACCTCCGGATCCACCGGCCTCCCCAAGGGCGTGGCCGTCGGCCACCACGGCCTGGCGGTCCACCTCCTGGGAACGCTGGAGGCCTACCGCCTCACGCCCGACGACGTCCTGCTCTCCTTCGCGTCGCCCAGCTTCGATGCGGCGGTCGAGGAGATGTGGGCACCGGTGACCGGGGGCGGGACCGTGCTGCTGCGCGGTCCCGCCCTCTGGACGGGCCGACAGCTCTTCGAACGGGTCCGCGCACACCAGGTCACGTACGTCTCCTGCACCACCGCCTACTTCGAAGCGTTCTTCGGCGAGGCACTGTCCACCGACGACATCGCCGCACTCGCATCGCTGCGCGGCATCATCTTCGGAGGCGAGGCGGTGAATCCCACCGTCGTGCGCCACTGGGCCAACGGTCCGCTCGGCTCGGTACCCGTGTGCAACACCTACGGCCCCACAGAGGCGATCGTCACCGCCACCCTGTACTGGATCGAACAGGGCTGGCAGGGCGAGCGGGTGCCGATCGGGCACTGCCTGCCCGGACACGTCTCCGTCGTACTGGACGCCGAAGGCGACGAGGTCACCGACGGCGAGAGCGGAGAGCTCCATCTCGGCGGACCCTGCGTCGCCGAGGGATACCTCGGCCGGCCCGATCTGACCGAGCAGCGCTTCGTCGAACTCCCCGGCCGGGACGGCATCTACTACCGCACCGGTGACCTCGTCGCCCTCCAGGACGGTGAACTGCTCTTCCTCGGCCGGGCCGACCGCCAGGTCAAGATACGGGGCTTCCGCATCGAACTGGAGGAGATCGAGGTCGCCCTGTGCAACCTCGATCCGGTACGCAACGCCGTCGTGGACGTCGAGCAGCGGCCCGACGGCGGCGACCGCCTCGTCGCCCACGTGGTGCCGCTCGACCCCGCTGACCGCGGGACACCGGACGGCTTCCGTGCCGCTCTGCGCACAGCCCTCGGCAGGACGCTGCCGGACTACATGGTCCCCGCCGAGTTCAGGATCCACGCCGAACTGCCGCTGGGGGTCACCGGGAAGGTGGACCGTGCGAAGGTGCTGACGGAAGCCGGAAACGCTGTATGAGACCCGGACACGCCGGGTTCCCGCCGTACGTCGAGGCAGGGCCCGGCGTCTGGGTGGCCCTGGCCCGTACCCCGCTCGACGGGACCCTTGCCCACCGGCTGACGCCCGGGGACCGGGCCGACGCCCGGCGGCTGCCTCCGCGCCGGGGCGCCGAACGACTCGGCGCCCGCGGCCTGTTGCGCGCCCTGCTGGCCATCCGCTTCCCCGAAGCCGCCACCGCCGACGTCGCCTACGAACCGTCGGGCCGGCCATGGCTCCTGGGTCACCCACGCCTCGGCGTCAGTGTCAGCCACGGTGACGGTGCGTACACGGCCTGCGTCGCGCTCGACCGCGCGGTCGGTGTCGACGTACAGCCCCCGCCACCCGACGTGGAGGACCCGCTGCTGCGGTGGTGCGCCCCCGGGCGGCGGCAAGAACTCACCACGCTTTCACCACAGGACAGAGCCACCGAGTTCGCGTGGATGTGGACCGTCAAGGAGGCCTGCGGCAAGGCCCTCGGCACCGGTGTGGCAGGCCCGGCCCTCACCCTCGACATCCCGCGTGGAGCGCGACGCGGGGCGTGGGGCCCGTACCGCTGGGTGAGCCTGCGGGAGCACTCGCCGATACCCCTGAGCTGCGCCTTCAGCAGCGTCACGAGAGGAAGACCCAGGTGAACGACCAGCGTTGGCTGCAGCCCTTCGCGACCGGCCGACGAGGCGGCGAACCGCCGCTCGCCCGGCTGGTGTGCCTGCCGCACGCGGGCGGGTCCCCGTCCTTCTTCCGGGACTGGCCCCGCCACCTGGACCCGCGGATCGAAGCGACGGCCGTCTGCTATCCCGGCCGCAACGACCGCTTCGGGGACCCTGTCGTGACCGGCATGGAGGAGATGGCGCGACAACTGGCGGCCGTGCTCGCTCCCCTCCGGGACCGTCCGCTGTGGCTCTTCGGCCACAGCATGGGCGCCGCGATCGGATACGAGACCGCCCGCCTGCTGCTCCACGTCCACGGGGTGCGTCCCGCCGGGCTCTTCGTCAGCGGATTCCCGCCGCCGCACCGGCTCGAAGCCCGCGCCGTCCACCTCCAGGGTGACGACGCCATCGTCGCCGACGTCCTCGACATGGGCGCCGCCGAAAGCGCCCTCCTGGCCGAGCCGGAGTTCCGCGAGCTGCTGCTGCCCGCCTTCCGGGCCGACTACGAACTCATCGAGACCTACAGGCCGGCCGACGCCGAGCCCCTCGACGTGCCGCTCACGGTCTGTTACGGCACGGCCGACGAGGACGCCGCCACGTGGGCCGGCGAGTGGGCGCGCCACTCGTCCCGGTACGCGGGCCCGCTCGCCTTCCCCGGCGGGCACTTCTACCTCCAGGACGCCGCGCCCCAGTTGCTGGCCGACCTCTCGCACCGCATCCTGACCGCAGCCAAGGGAGAGGACTGACCCCGGATGACGACCACGAGCCCCGTCCGTCCCTGGCTGCTGACCGGCCCACCGACGCCAGGGGCGCCGCCGCCCGGCGCGCTCAGGCTCTACTGCTTCCCACACGCCGGCGGGAACCCCGCGGAGTATCTTCGCTGGGCCGCGCGGCTGCCGGGTGTCGAACTCCACGCGGTCCAGTTGCCCGGTCGCGGAATCCGCCATCAGGAGCCCGACGCCACCGACATCGACGCACTCGTCGCCGACTTCCTCGCCGACGTCGCCCTGACGGGCCGCTACGCCTTCTTCGGGCACAGCCTCGGCGCGCTCATCGCCTACGAGATCACCAGGGCCCTGCGGGACGCCGGACGGCACCTCCCCGAGGGTCTCGTCGTCTCCGCCTTCCCGGCCCCCCACCTTCCCCGGCCGGCCACGCGACTGCACACCCTCTCCGACGACCTGCTCCTACGAGCGGTGGCCCGTCGGCACGGTGGCATCCCGCCGGAGATTCTGGAGTCCCGGCACATGCGTGCCGTGGTGGCGGCGCCTCTCCGCGCGGACCTGCGCCTGGCCGAGACCTATCGCCACCGGTCCGGCGTGCCCTTGCCGGTGCCGCTGACCGTGTTCGCCGGCGACCATGACCGTATGACGGAAAGCGACCTGGCTGCTTGGCAGGATCACACCACCGAGCCGGTCACCGTCCGGACGTTCCTCGGTGGGCACTTCTATTTCCGCGACGACGACACCCACGTGCTGCCGTCCCTGAACGAGGTCCTCGGCGTGGCCCGGGGCACGCAGACGCACCGGCCGCAGAACGTGCAGGTGTCCACCGTCGGGGCTCTGACGTGTTCCGAAGAGGGCGAGGAGGAGCACGCCGGCTGCCCAGGGTGATGGGGCCGGTCGTGCCATGTGGTTCCGAGCGCCGGGGCCCGCACGGGGGAGTGTCACCCGATCGGGCGATGCTGTCGGCGACGTCGGAATCGGGACCATCGGCCGTCGGCGGGCCGTTCGACGTGGGGTGGTGAGAAGCGGTCCGGGGAGGCGGATGGAGGGGCCCGCCCCGGTGACGTGAAACGCGCCGTCGGCGGGCAGCCGGCGGCGTTCTGCCTTCCCGCGGCGCTCTTGCAGCCGCGGGGGCGGACGCGTCGCCGCGGCTCGCGGCTCGCGGCTCGGCGGCCCTGAGTCGCGCTGCTCCCTGATCGGCGCGTGACAGCGCCTGTAGGTCCGGATCCGCGCGCTGCTCGCGGACGCCGGGGGACGTCCTCGCATTCGTGCTGGGCGTACCCGGGCGACTGACGACAACGCCGCGAGGTACGGCGCCTGGGCACGCGAGCCCGGCAGGATCCGAACGAGAGGCGCCAGGCACAACGGAGCGCAGCGGCCGCACCAGCGGGCCGGCGCAGGGCGGCCTCCGACTGCCGCGGCCGGTACGAACCCTTACCCGGTGCGCGGCCGGGAAGCCGTCCCACAGGGCTGCCCCGTCCGCTTCCCGGCCCTGGGCCCCGGGATTCCCGTCGGCGGACTCGACGCATTTGCGTGGGACGCGCACGGCATCCGAGAGAGTCGTTCCGTTCCCGACCGCACAAGCCCTGCGTGAATGCCGTCCCTTATGCCAAGCCGTGGCGGACCGCAACACAGATGTGTGCTTCGGTCAGCGGATTGGCGGGATTCTCTTCGAGTAACTTCACGGGTTATTTCTTCTGTGAAATACGGGAGCGGCAAAGCCGCAGCCCGGGCGGAACGGATGCTTTCTCTTTTGCCTACCCTATGTACGCCGGGCATCCCGCGACCTCACTGAGTGTGGCCGATCCACGGACCCGTCGAAGTGTGATGCACGGCACATCTCGGCCGTCTCGCCGCAGGGCAAAAGCCGCATCGAGCGTGAAACTGCTCGCGGAAGTAATGATTCAGTCATCAGGATTCCCGTACTTGTACATTGCCTTTGAATTACCAGCGCTTGACCTGCGTCTGTAGGTATTCGTAGCCTCCTCGCCATACCTCGCACCGTTGACCGAAAGTGCGCCTGCGCCTCGAACTGACTCACCCAGGGGGAAACACGTGTACGACGTCATTGTTGTGGGTGCCCGCTGCGCCGGATCTCCGGTTGCGATGCTCCTGGCACGGCAGGGACACCGGGTTCTCGCGGTGGACAGGGCTTCCTTTCCCAGCGACACGGTATCGACCCACTACATTCATCAGGCGGGACTCCTGCGGCTCCAGGGCTGGGGCCTTCTTGACGAGGTCGTAGCCGCGAAGACCCCGGCGATCAGGAAGATGCACTACTCGTACCGGGGCATCGACCTCAACGGGTTCGCCGAACCCGTGGACGGGATCGACGCCGTGTACTGCCCGCGCCGCACCGTGCTCGACGAGATCCTGGTCAACGCCGCCCGCCGGGCCGGCGCCGAGGTCATCGAGGGGTTCACCGTATCCGACCTGATCTTCTCCGACGGCCGTGTGACCGGTATCCGCGGACGAGAGGGAGAAGGACCGGAGCAGGAGTTCCGCGCGGCCCTGGTCGTCGGCGCCGACGGCTTCCACTCCACGGTCGCCAAGAAGGTCGGTGCGGAGCTGTACAACGTGCGCCCCGCGGCCGGATTCATCTACTACTCGTACTACAGCGGCCTGGACTGGGGCCTGCACCACAAGACCGGGTTCAACGAGCAGTGGTTCGGCACCTGGCCGACGAACGACGGTCTGAGCATGCTGGCCACCATCTGCACCCGGCGCCGGCTCAAGGAGTTCCGCCAGGACGTCGAGGCCCGCTTCCAGGCCGTCTTCGACGACGTCTCCCCGGAGATGGGCGCGCAGCTGCGTGAACAGGGCCGGCGTGAGGAGGACTTCAAGCCCATGCGCTACCCGGACAACTACTACCGCCGTGCGTACGGCCCGGGTTGGGCGCTCGTGGGCGACGCCGGCTACCACAAGGACCCCTACACGGGATGGGGCATCACGGACGCCTTCGTCCACGGAGAGCTCCTCGCCGACCGCATCCACGAAGGTCTGTCCGGCGACCGGCCGATGGAGGAGGCGCTGGCCGAGTACAACAAGGTCCGCGACGAGGAGAGTGCGGGCGTCTACGACTTCACCACCACGCTCGGCGAACTCACCGAACTCCCGCCGTTCTTCGAGACCACGATGGCCGCGATGAGCACGAGCCAGGAGTGGACCAACAAGATGCTCGGCCTGATCGGCGGAGTCGTCGAGGACCACGAGATCTACTCGCCGGATGCGCTCGAGCGTCTCTACGACGACGCGGGGGTTCCGCAGGAGAAGCGGATCTACGACCCGACCGCCTGACCGGACCGCCCGCCCCGGCCGCCTGATGCGGTCGGTGCTGCGGCCCCGAGCGGCCGGCGGCACGCGCCGGGGCGGGGCGTCCTACGCCCTGCCGCCGTCGGCGCCTGTCGCGCCCCGCTGCGTACAGGCCGCGTTCCCTCAGAGCCCGCTGCCGTGACACCGCGGAGCCCCGGGGTGCCCGCCGCGGCGTCCTCCGGGCGGTCGTGCCCCGGTGGATCCGCAGCCACCCACTCCCCGGTCGTCCCACCGTTCCCCGGTCCCCGGGCATCGGGCCGTCCACTCCTACGCCCCGTGGCCCGGGGCGATCGGCACTCGGTCACCGCATTCCATGCACCTCACCCATGAGGGAGCCCAGCAGATGACGCGCGCGTCCAGCATGTTCGATCTCATCAGTGAGCAGGGCGAGGAGAGGCCCTACTTCGAGACAGGCGGTATCGGCAGGTCACACGAGTTCTACACCGGCGAGGAGCAGCACCGGCGGGAGATGTCCCGTATCTACGGCCGCCGCTGGCTGCCGGTGGACCATGTGTCCCGGCTGAAGGAGAAGGGCGCCTACAGCACCCTGAACATCGGCACCGGCTCCGTCCTGATCATCCACGGCGACAACGGGATCCAGGCGTACCACAACTACTGCCGGCACCGGGGCTACAAGCTCGTGGAGGAGTCCACCGGCAAGCGTCAGAGCCTGGTCTGCCTCTACCACTGCTGGGTGTACGACCGCAACGGCAAGCTCAAGAGCCTCAACGGCACCTACTTCGACCACTTCTTCGAGAAGGAGAAGAACGGGCTGCTGCCCGTACGCACCGAGATCCGCCACGGAGTCGTGTTCATCAGCTTCTCCGACGACGCCCCCGACCTCGACGTGTCCCTGGGCGAGTTCGGCGAGTTCGCGCGTGTCTATGAGCTCGCCGAGCTGGAGTGCGTGCAGGCGAAGGACTATCCGGTCGCCTCCAACTGGAAACTCGTCGCGCACAACGTCAACGAGAGTCTGCACTTCCCCACGGCACACAAGGACCTCCACCGCATCACCGACTTCGACGACGCCGGCACCTATGACCTCAAGGGCGACATCGTCGGGGCCTGGCAGTCGATCCGCGGCGGCTACAACTCCGTTTCCATGACGGGGCGCAGCCGGCGCTCGCCGATTCCGCTCGTGCCCGACGGGGACCGGCAGAAGATCAACTGGATCACCATCCTGCCCAACCTGCTGTTCGGCTTCACCGCCGACTACGTGATGATGCAGTGGGTCTGGCCCGAGAGCCCCGGCACCTGCTACGTCCGCCACTTCTGGCTTTTCCACCCCTCGGAGACCGCCAAGAGCGACTTCTCCCACGAGGCCGTGTTCGCGCTGTGGGACAAGGCGAACTACGAGGACTGGGAGATGTGCGAGCGCACACACCGCGGTCTGTCGAACCCGATGTGGACCCCCGGACAGCTCTCCCTCGACGAGGAAGTCGTCTCCCAGATCGACGCCTGGGTCGCCGCCGAGACCGCGGACACGGAGCGGACCGCGGATACGGAGCGGACCGCGGACACCGCGCGGACCGCGACGAGCGCGGCCCCGGCCCTGCACACCGGGCCCGCAGAGGCCCAGGGGTGAGCATGGCGACCAACTGCTTCCTCATCGGCGCGACCCGGGTGCTCACCCGGTGCGCCGCGCAGCTCGTCGACGCGGGCGTCCGGATCGAGGGCATCTTCAGCAACGATCCCGCCGTGGCCGCATGGGCCGGCGAGCACGCCGTTCCCGTGCTCGACCCGCACACCGACCTGCGGGCGGCGCTCTCGGAGCAGCCGTTCGACTACCTCTTCAGCATGGTCAACTTCCGGATCCTGTCCGGTGAGGTACTCGGCCTCCCCAGGATCGCCGCCGTCAACTTCCATGACGGTCCTCTGCCCCGGTACTCCGGCAGCCACGTCCCCGCCTGGGCGCTGTACGAGGGCGCGACGCGGCACGCGGCGACCTGGCACCTCATGACCGAGGCCGTGGATGCAGGAAGTGTGCTGCTGGAGCGCTGGTTCCCCGTCCGCGAGCACTCCACCGCCCTGTCGCTGACCTACGAGACGGCCGAGGCCGGCATCGAGCTCTTCGGCGACCTCGTACCGCACGTGGTGGCCGGGGCACTGCCCGAACCGATCGACACGAGCGACCGTGAGCGGCGGTTCTACCGGCGGTCCGACCGCATGGCCTCCGGCGGGCTGATCCACTCCGGCATCTCCGCCGCCGAAGCCGAGCGTATCTCCAAGGCCCTCGACTACGGCTCCTTCCCCAACCCGCTCGGCGTTCCGACCCTCGTCACCGAACAGGGCGCGGTCTTCACCCGGCAGGTCAGGCGCATCCCTCGGGACGAACCCCGTACCGGGACCACCGTCCTTTCTGTGACCACGTCCGCGATCACCCTGTCCGCCCCCGACGCGGACATCGTCCTGAGCGACTGCACCGCCGTCGACGGGAGCGCCCTCAGCGGGCAGGCCGCCGCTCAGCGACTGGGCATCACCCAGGGGGCACCGCTCCCCGCCGTCTCGGACGAACGGCTGGCGGCCATCGCCGCCGCCCAGAAGCAACTGCGGGCGAACGAGCCGTGGTGGCGCGCGCGCCTGGAGCGGATGCGCCCCGCGCCGCTGCCCGCCGACGACTTCTCCGCCGCTTCCGCGCACTACGGGCGTTACGAGCTGGCCTTCGTGCCGGGCTCCCGCGATGAGGCGGTCGCGGTCGTCCGCGCCTTCCTCGACGTCGTGGCGGAGCGCACGGGAGAGAGCACCTTCGACTTCGCCTGGTCGCCGTCGGCGGCGCGCGCACTCGCCGAGGAGACCCACGGCATCGCCGCCTCGCGCTTCCCCGTGCGGTTCGACGGCGACAGCACGCCGTCACTGCGGGAGAAGCTGGACGAGGTGGCTGCCCGGAAGGGCTACGCCGGCGACCTCGAGGTCCGCCTCGGTATCGCGGGACGACCGTTGGGCTCCGACGAGCCGACGTTCACCAGGGTCATGGTCCTCGAGCGGCTCGCGGGCGAGGAGGCGTCGGCGGAGCCGCACACCGAGATCGCGTTGCTGTGCCTGCAGGACGGTCCTCCCACGGTGTTCGTACGGGAGACCGCGATGGGGCCGGAGGAAGCGCTGGCGTTCACCGAGCGCGTCGAGGACGTCGCCCTGAGGGCGCTGCTGCACGGTGAGGACGTACTGCCCACCGCCCAGCAGGACGGCGCCGACGCCGCGTCCGCGAAGGCCGGTGCGGAGCACCCGCTTCCGAACGTACCTGCGGAACCCGTCGATGCCGATGCCGAGTCCGGCGCCGAGCCCGAATCCGAGCCCGTGGCCTGGACACAGACGCAGGTGCGGGGACAGGCCCAGGCGCCGGCCGACAGGACCGTGCTGGACCTGATCGCCGCCACGGTCGCCGACCGGCCCGGTGCCGTCGCGGTCCGCAGCGGTGACCGCACACTCGACTACGCCGCCCTGGACGCCTGGGCGGACGCGATCGCCGCCCGCCTGCACGACCAGGGCATAGAGGCCGGATCGGTCGTCGGCGTGCTGGTGGAACGAGGCATCCATCTGATCCCCGCCGTCCTCGGCGTCCTGCGGGCCGGTGCCGCCTTCCTGCCGCTGGACCCGGGATATCCCGCGGAGCGGCTGCACCGGTACGTGGACGTGTCGCAGTGCGACCTCATCGTCACCGACGTGCGCACCCACGCCCTGGGCGAGTCGCTGGGAAGCGCGCTGCGCGTGCCCGAGCCGGACGGTTCGGCGCAGGCGGTGCCGCCGCGGGTCGGTGCCCACGACCTCGCCTACATGCTGTTCACCAGCGGGTCGACCGGCGACCCGAAGGGCGTGGAGGTGGAGCACGGAGCCCTGGCGAACTTCCTCACCGGCATCGGCGAGCGCCTGGGATCCTCGGCCGACGACATCATGCTCGCGCACACGACCGTGGCCTTCGACATCTCCCTGCTGGAGCTGCTCCTCCCCCTGACGGCCGGTGCGACGGTCCTCCTCGCGGCCCGCGAGGCGGCCCGCGACCCACGCCAACTGGCCGAGCTGACCCGCGAGGTGACCGTCGCCCAGGCGACGCCGAGCATGTGGCGCCTCCTGCTGGCCACCGGCTGGACACCGCACTCGGAGCTCACCGTCCTCTCGGGCGGCGAGGCCCTGCCGCCGGCGACCGCCGAGGACCTGCACACATCGGCGCGCGATCTGTGGAACCTGTACGGGCCGACCGAGGCGACCATCTGGGCGTCGTGCCACCACGTCACCACGGTGGGCGCCTTCCTGCCCTTGGGCGAGCCGCTCCCGAACATGGAACTGCACGTCCTGGACGAGCGGTTGGAGCCGAGCGCCCCGGGTACGACGGGGGAGCTGTACCTCTCGGGTGCCGGGCTCGCGCGCGGTTACGCGGGCCGCCCGGACCTCACGGCGGAGGTCTTCACCGTCCACCCCGTCACCGGGGTACGTCTCTACCGGACCGGCGACGAGGTGCGGCTCCACGACGACGGCCGGATCCAGTGGCTCGGCCGCGTCGACGCCCAGGTGAAGGTGCGTGGCAACCGCATCGAGCCCGCGGAGATCGAGCGGGTCCTGGAACGGTTCAGCGGCATCACGGCGGCCGTGGTCGTCGCCGCGCGGTTCGAGGGCGGCGGTGAACCGCGACTGACCGCCTACCTGGTCGGCGCCGGCGCGCCGGCGAAGGCCCAACTGGACGACTTCGTGGCCGGTTTGCTGCCCGACTACATGGTGCCCGACGCCTACCTGCACATCGACGCCCTCCCGTTGACCGACAACGGCAAGGTCGCGCGGGCCCGGCTGCCACTGCCGACGCGGGACAACATCATCCGTTCCACCGCCGCTCCCGCCGCTGTGGCACCCGCCGTGGCACCCGCGGAGCCGAAGCGCGTGGCGTCGCCGCGTACGGGCGATCGGGCACGGCCGGCGGGCGGCGTCACGGCGAGCGGCATGACCAAGGAGGCGCTGGCGGAGTCGATCGCGCGGGTCTTCGCGGCCACGGTCGGGCACAGCAGCTTCGCCGTGGACGCCAACTTCTTCGACCTGGGCGGCGATTCGGCCAACGTCACGATCGCCGCCGTGCGGCTCAGCGGTGAGCTGGACGCCGAGATCACCGCGCCGGCCATCTTCGCGACCGGAACCCCGGCCAAGCTGGCCCGGCTGCTGGGTGACGAGGGCCTGGTGCGGATCGTCGGGACCGAAGCGGAAGTCTCCGAAGCGGAACTGCCCGAGGCGGAGAAGTCCGAAGCGGGCGCGGGCGTCGGGCCGGCGGTCGCCGCGGCGGAAGCGGACGATGCCCTCGCGGAGGACTCCGTATCCGTACCTGAACCGGCGCACGTGGAAAGGCCTGTTCCGGTCGCGACGGCAGCGGCGACGCCGACGGACGCCCTGAACGGGCCGACGCGGCGGGACGCCGCCGACGACGACGCCCTCGCCGTCATCGGCATGGCGTGCCGCTTTCCGGGGGCCACCACCCCGGACGAGTTCTGGCTCAATCTCGTCAACGGAGTCTCCAGCTTGGGGCAACTGCCGGACGGCAAGCGCGGCTGGAACCACCTGTGGTCCGACACCGACGACATTCCGGCGGGGTGGGTCGACGGCATCGAGTTCTTCGACGCCGCACGCTTCGGCCTCACGGACCGCGAGGCCCGGCGACTGGACCCTCTGCAGCGGATCCTGCTCAGCGTGACCGCGGAGGCGCTGGAGAGCTGCGGCCACGACCACACATCGCTCGGTACCGACACCGGAGTGTTCATCGGCACCATCGCGAGCGACTTCCCGGACCTGGTGGCGCGGAGCATCGGCCATGGCGACCCGCACGTGGCGACGGGTACCGCCATCTCCATGGTCGCCAACCGGCTTTCGCACGTCTTCGACTGGTCGGGGCCGAGTTTCGCCGTCGACACGGCATGCTCGTCCTCACTCGTCGCACTCCACCAGGCGGCCATGCACCTGCGAACGGGCGAGGTGGACGCCGCCGTGGTCGGCGCGGCGAACCTGGTCCTGACCCCGGACAAGACGCGTTCCTTCGCACGCAACGGGATGCTGTCCCCTCAGGGCGTGTGCCGGGCCTTCGACCATGAGGCCGACGGATACGTACGCGGAGAGGGCTGCGGTGTCGTCGTCCTCAAACGGCTCGCCGACGCCGAACGCGACGGTGACCCCGTCCTCGCCGTGATCCGCGGCACCGCCGTCAACCACACCGGCGGAAGTGCCGGCTTCCTGACGGCGCCCAGCAGGCCGGCACAGGAAGCGGTGCTGCGCAAGGCACTGGTGGCCTCCGGGCTCACCGCCGTCGACATCGGTTACGTCGAGGCGCACGGCACCGGCACACAGCTCGGCGACCTCATCGAACTCGAAGCCCTGCAGGCGGTCCTGGGCGATACGGCCGCCCGGCCGGTCGCCGTGGGCTCCGTGAAGACGAACATCGGCCACCTGGAACCCGCCGCAGGCATCGCCGGACTGATCAAGACGATTCTCGCGCTCCAAGCCGGATGCATCCCGCCGTCCCTCAACTTCAGCACCCCGAACAAATCCTTCGACTTCGAAAGCTCGCCCCTGTTCGTCGCCGACCGTCTCCTTCCGTGGGCCGGGCGGCGGGTCGCAGGGGTCAGCAGCTTCGGCTTCGGCGGCGCGAACGCCCACACAGTGGTCGAAGCGGCCCCCGGCGCAGTGTCCGGGCCCACGGACAGGGGACCGCGCCTGCTCACCCTGTCGGCGGGATCGGAGACCGCGCTGCGCACCCTGACGCACCGGCTCGTGCTGATGCTGCGCTCCTCATACTGCCCTTCCCTGACGGCCCTGAGCGAGGCGAGCCGGCAGCGCCCGGCGGCGACCCACCGTCTGGCCTGCGTGGCGGACAGCGTCGAACAACTCGACGACAAGCTGCGGCTGTTCCTGGCCGGGGTGGACGACACCCGTTCCCTCTACGTCGGGGTCGCTCCCGAGACCGGGCGCACGACTGCGGCGCCCATCGGTGCCGCAGCGAACCGGGAGGCACTCGACTCGGCGGCGCGGAAGTTCGTCGCCGGTATGGACCTTCCCGCCGGGCAGCGCCGTGCCGGCGTTCGCTTCCCGACCGCGCCGCACGATGAGAAGTACCTCTGGCTGGAGCCTGCCGGGACGCCGGCCGCCGCGAGCGGGCCGCGCGGCGGCGCTCCGGGGAGCGGTACTCCGGCCGATGACGCCACGGCCGACGAAACGCACACCGGCGATGCCCCGGCCGGTCGTACGACGAGTTCGTGGACGGAGCTACCGGAAGCCGCGGAGCACGTGGTCCTCGGCAGGCCGACCCTCCCCGGGGCCGCGTACCCCGGCAAGGTGGCGGAACTCATCGGCCGGGACCGCTTCGGCCTGCGGGACATGACCTTCCGCGTGGCCGTCGAAGCTCCCACGGCCCTCTCGGCCGAACGCGACGGAACCTCGGTCGCCTTCCGCGACGGCAGCGGCGCCCTTGTCTGCAACGCGGAGGTGACCGGTCCCGAGCGGCCGGTACTCGCCGCGCCGGCGTCCGGCGACGGATTCGCCGCCGTGTCGCTCGACGCCATGTACCGCGCCTTCGAACGCGACGGGCTCGCCTACGGCGCCGGCTTCCGCACCGTTGCCTCGCTGACCGCCACGCAGGGCGAGGCGATGGGGGTGCTGCGCGCGGACACGCCGCCCACGGGTGTGGTGGACGCCCGGCTCCTCGACGGTGCTTTTCAGGTCGCCCTCGCGGCGTGCGGCGCGGAGGGACTGTACGTGCCCTTCACCATCGAACGGCTCAGCGTCCTCGGCCGCCTTCCCGGCAACGCCCGGGTGTACGCCCGGCGCGACCGGGACACGGGACCGGACTCGGGTCTGCTGACCGCGAGCCTGGTGATCCTCGACGGCGACGAAGCCGTGCTGGAGGCTCGCGGGATCACCTGGAAGCGACTCTCGTCGGCGCCGTCGGCCGGAGCGCCGTTGTCCGGGCCGACGCACTCAAGGACGACACGGTCCGGGACGAAGGGGTCCGGGACGACGCGTGACGCAGTCCGTACTTCTCACCCCGCGTCCCCAGGGGCGGCCCCGGGCAACGGTCACCGCCCCACGGCGGTCCCGGGCGCGGCGGGCGGCCTCGACACCGCCCTGGCCCGGTGGGTGGCGGCGGCCCTGGAGATGGACGTCGAGGACCTCGAACCGGACCGCCCGTTGCAGGAGCAGGGGCTCGATTCGATGCTCGCCGTCTCGCTGGCGCAGGACATCCGGGCGAAGCTGGACGTCGACATCCCGGTGACGCTGGTGCTGGAGGTCGGTACGGTCGACCGCCTGGCCGCCGAGCTGCGTGAGGAGTACGGCGTCGCGGCCGCACCGGCCGATGGCACCTCCTCCGGGAGCGGTGTCCAGCCGGCCCCGGTGCCGGATCAGCGCACGGTCGTCGGACACGTGTCCCCGGCTGCGGAAGTCGGGTCCGCTGCCGAAGGGAGGCCCACGGACGGCACCGGTGCACTCGAGGCCGCAGCCGTACCCTCGGCAGCAGCGGGCCCGTCGGCGCACGGCGGGACCGTCGAGGCGGCGGCCACGGACCTCCACGACCTCGCCGTCATCGGCTTCGACGGAGTCTTCCCGAACGCCGCCGACACCACGGAGCTGTGGCGGGTCCTCATGGCGGGGGAGGACTGCCTGCGCGAAGTACCGGCGTCACGCTGGGACATCGACGCGTACTACTCCACGGACGCCGAGCCCGGCACCGTGTACCTCAGGCGTGCGGGCTTCGTAGAGGGGCTGAACGACTTCGACGCAGGGTTCTTCCGGCTGGCGCCCGCCGAGGCGCAGTGGATCGACCCCCAGCAGCGCCATCTCGTGCAGTCCGCCTGGCGCGCCCTGGAGGACGCGGGCCTCGCCGGGAGTCGGCAGCGGTCCACGGGAGTGTTCGTGGGCGCCAGCTACCAGCACTACCGCGACGTCGTCGTCGGTGACGTCGTGCAGACGGCGGCGGGCCTGGGCAATCACAACGCGATCCTCGCGAACCGGGTGAGCTATTTCCTGGACCTGCACGGTCCGAGCATGACGATCGACACGCTGTGCTCGTCGTCCCTGGTCGCCCTGCACACGGCGGTACGCAGCATCCGCGACGGCGAGTGCGAGCAGGCCATCGTCGCGGGTGTGCACATGGGGATGTCGCCGCAGTACTTCCAACTGGGCTCACGACTCAGGTCGTTCTCGCCTTCGGGTGCGTCGCGGGCGTTCGACGCGGGTGCGGATGGGTTCGTGCCGGGTGAGGGTGTGGTCACGGTGGTGGTCAAGCCGTTGCGGGCTGCTGTGCGGGACGGTGACCGGGTCCGGGGGGTTATCAGGGGTACGGCGGTCAATCACGGTGGGCGTACGAGTGGGCTGACGGTGCCGAGCAGTGGGGCTCAGCATGAGGTGATTGCTGCTGCGTTGGGTGATGCGGGGGTTTCTGCGGAGTCGATCGGGTTGGTGGAGGCGCATGGGACGGGGACGAGTTTGGGTGATCCGATCGAGGTGGAGGGGTTGTGTCGGGCGTGGCGGCGGCATACGGGTCGTTCGCAGTTCTGTGCGATCGGGTCGGTGAAGTCGAATATTGGTCATCTGGAGCCGGCGGCGGGTTTGGCGGGTCTGGTGAAGGTGTTGTTGGCGATGGAGCATGAGTGGATTCCGCCGACGTTGCATGTGGATCGTCCCAATGATCACATTCGGTTCGAGGACACGCCGTTCTATCTGGCTGATCGTGGGCGGCCGTGGCGTCGTGGTGGTGGTCCGCGCCGGGCTGCGGTAAGTGCGTTCGGGATGGGTGGTGTCAATGCGCATGTAATTGTCGAGGAGGCGCCGGTGGTGCCGGTGCGTGGGTCGTTGGCGCAGGACAGTCATGTGGTGCGGGTGAGTGCGGCCGATGAGCCTGCGTTGCGTGCGCTCGCCGCCGCCTACGCCGACCGGTTCGACATGGCACGCGACGACTGGGAGACCGCCGATCTGTGCCACACGGCCAACGTGGGCCGCTCCCCGCTGGAGTTCCAGACGGCCGTGCACGGAGATACGGCCGCCGAGATCGCCACGGCGCTGCGCTCCGTCGCCGCCGGCAGTGTTCCGGTCGCCCGCGTCGACATCGATCTGACCGCCGAGAAGGCCATGAGCGGCACCGGCTCGCCTGCCGCACCGCACCGTCACCGCGCCGTCGCCGACATGGTCGGAGCCGGGTACGCGCACATCGACTGGGCCTCCCTCTCCGCTCCGGGCGCGCGCATCACGGATCTTCCGACGTATCCCTTCGCCCGCGGGACGTACTGGCACATGCACCGAGCGGCGGCGTCGGCAGCGGCCGAGGCCGGGCCCCAGGCACTCCGTGTCCGTTGGCGCGTCCGTGAACTCCCGCCCGCCCCCTCGGCGGAGCAGGCCGCGGTGCGCCTGGTCACCGCGGAACCCTCGATGAGGAACGCGCTGACGGCCGCTCTCCGTGACAGGGGAGTGCGTGTCGTGGAGCCGGGGCAACGGGCCGACGGAGCCCTCGTGGTCGACGCGTCCCGCGGCCGGGCCGACGGGCCGCCGGAACTGGGCGCCTTCTGGGCCGAGTTGGGCGACCTCATGAAGTCGCTGCCGCCGCACGGGAAGCTGCTCTGGGCGGGATACCTGGGAGCGGCCGTGCTCCCTGAGGAGCGCGGGAGTCTGCGCCCCGAGGCCGCAGCCATGGCGATGGCCGTCCGGGCCGCCTGCGCCGAGAACCGGAGGCCCTCCGCGATCGTCCACCTGGACCCGGCCGACCCCCGAAGTGCCCAGGTCCGGCAGATCGCCGCGGAGTTCGCCGCCCTGCACCCGGTCCCCGACGGTGCCGACGGAGCCACGGGTACGGGTACGGGTGCGGGAGCGACTGCGGGTACGAATGCGCCGCGTACGGGCACGGACGCCGGTACGGTCGCGGCCTACCGCAACGGCATCCGCTACGTTCCGGACATGGTGCCCGCCCCGGTCGGCCCGACGCAGGACGTGCCCACCGACGGGTACTACCTCGTGACCGGCGGACTGGGCGCCGTCGGGCAGCGCCTCTCCGAGCGGCTGATCGACCGGGGAGCCAAACGCATCGGCATCGTCGGGCGGTCCGCGGTCGACGCCGCGCGATCCGCTCCCCTGCGGGAACTGATGCGCCGGGCGGAGATCACGTACCTCCCCTGCGATGTGTCGGACGCCTCTGCTCTCACCGCCGTGGAGCAGGAGCTCGGCAGGCGCTGGGGACGACTCCTCGGCGTCGTGCACTCCTCCGGCGGCGTCAACCCGTTCGGGGCGATGCACCGGCGGCCATGGAGCGATGCCACCAAGGTGGTCGCGCCCAAGGTCTCCGGCTCGCTGAACGTCGTACGACTGGCGAAGGAGCAGGGCGCCGACTTCGTCGTCCTGGTGTCCTCGATAGCCGGTACGCAGGCGTCGGCCGGCCGGGGTCTGGTCGACTACAGCCTGGCCAACGCCTACCAGTTGGCCCTGGCCGAGTGCGAGAGCGACACCGCGACAACCGTCACCGCGCATGCGTGGCCCAACTGGACGGGCGTCGGCATGGAGGCGGACGCGTCCTTCTCCGCCGCGCACTCCATCGGTGCCGATCAGGCGCTGGACGGATTCATCGACCACGTGCGGTCGGGCGGTGCCGTGATCTTTCCGGGAAGCGCGGCCGAGGCCGCACCCGAGGAACCCGCGGAACCCGAGGAACCTGCCGAGCCCGCCGTGTTCCGTACGCCCGCGCCGACGAGTCCCACGGGAACGGCCGGGCCCGAGGCGCCCGGTTCCACGGCGGTCGCTTCCACGGGGGCGATCCGCACCGTGATCCCCGTGCCGGTGTCCGCCGGACGGGACACCGCAGCGATGCGCACGCGGGTCGGCGACGCCTTCCTCCATGTGCTCGGCGAGGACCCCGGCGATCGCCCGCTCCAGGGCCTGGGGCTCGACTCCCTGGTCATCGCCGAACTGACCACCGCCCTCGAGCAGCACAGCGGCCTCACCGTGGATCCGTCGCTGCTGATGCGGGCACGTACGGCGGACGACATCGCGGCCGGACTCGTCCTGATTGCCGCCCCGGCCGGGCCCTCGGCCTCCGGGCCGCCCGTCCCCGCCCGACCGGCCGCCCCCGCCTCTGCACAAGTCCCCGCTTCCGTACGAGTCCCTGCTTCCGTGCCCGACGACGTACGCGCCGCGGCGCTCAGCGCGTTGCTGCGTCCGCTGCTCACCCGTGACGGGGACCGGTGACGCCATGAACGACGAGCCGAACGAAAGGACTGCCGTGAGCGAGCTCGACAGCCGCATCGCCGTGATCGGACTCGCGGTACGGCTTCCGGGAGCCGAGGACGTCGTGGACCTGGCGGACATGCTGGGGCGCGACGGGGTCGAGGCCGACGAGGTACCGCCCAGTCGCTGGGCCCGCGATCTGTACCTCGGTGACGGCCCCCATCAGGGATCCCACCACCGTGGCGCGTTCCTGCTGGACCCGTTCTCGTTCGACCACGACGCGTTCGGCATGACCGCAGAGGACGCCGTGTTCCTCGACCCCCAGCAACGGGTGATGCTGGAGGTCGGCGCGCGTGCCCTGGAGGACGCCGGTTACCTGGGCGCCCGGCGCCGGCTCAATGCGGGCGTCTTCATCGGCGCGCGCATGAACTCGTACGGATTCGACCACGGCCGGAGCCCGGTCCCCACCGGCACGCCGGGTTCCGCCGACGGTCCCGTCCCCGCGGCCCTGTGGGGACGGTCGCAGAACTTCATGGCCGCCTGGCTCTCGGACCGCTTCGACCTGTCGGGCCCCAGCCTGGTCGTGGACACCGCCTGCTCGTCCTCGCTGACGGCCGTCTGGCTCGCCTGCCAGACCCTGGCCGCCGGCGCCTGCGAGCTGGCCGTGGTCGGCGCGGTCGACCTGCTGATCGACCCGCTGACGTTCGTGCTGCTCTCCCGTACCGGAGCCCTCTCCCCGGACGGCCTGTGCCAGACCTTCGACAGCAAGGCCAACGGCTATGTGCCGGGGGAGGGGGCCGCCGCCCTCGTGCTGAAGCCGATGACGTCGGCGCTGGCGGACGGTGACCTGATCCTCGGAGCGATCAGCGAGACCGCGGTCAACAACGACGGTCACACCATGGGGGTCACCACCCCGAACCTGGAAGCCCAGGTGGAGCTGCTGAGCAAGGTGTACGAGAAGGTCGACCCGGCGACGGTCCAGTACGTCGAGGCCCACGGCACCGGCACCGCCATCGGCGACCCGGTCGAAGTAAGGGCTCTCACCGAGGTGTTCGGCCGGCTGGGCGTTCCGCGGAACTCCGTGGCGCTCGGCTCCGTCAAGCGCCGCATCGGTCATCTGCACTCGGCGTCGGGCCTGGCCGGCCTGGCGAAGGTCATCGTCTCGCTGCGCGAAGGCAGGCTCCCCGGCCTGGCGGTCGACGCACCCAACCCACGCCTCAACCTGGCCGACAGCCCCTTCTACCTCCCCGACACACACGGCCCCTGGCCCGAGGCGCCGGTACGGCGGGCCGCGGTGAGCGGATTCGGCTTCGGAGGTACGAACGGGCACGTGGTGGCCGAGGCCGTCCCCCGCATCCTCTCTGTGCCGGCACCTGCCGACGGGGCGCCGCCCCGCCCGGTCCACGTCCTGCCCCTCTCGGCCGACAGCCCGTACGCGCTGCGTGAACTGGCGGCACAGTGGCTGGAGTTCCTGCCGACGGTCGCGGACGAACTCGGCGACGTGTGCGCCACGGCGCGTCTGGCGCGCCCGCACCGTACCGAACGGGTGGCCGTATCCGGAGCCGACGCGGACGAGCTGGCCTCCGCCCTGCGTGCGTGGCTCCTCACCGGCGACGTTCCCGTACCCGTGGGGACCGGGCGCCCGAGGGCCGCCGTATCGGTGCGTCCCTCGGGAGAAGCTGCCCCGCCCGCCTGGCTCCTGGCCCTCGATCGCTCCACGCCGGCCGTGAACGAGGTGATGGACCTCTTCGAGACGGCGACCGGTGTCCGGCCGGCCGAATTCTCCGGTGAGTTGCTGCGGATCAGCGCGGGGATCGCCCTGGCGATGGCGCTGCACGACCTGGGACTGCCCGAAGGGGCGGTGGACCTGCCCCCGGGATGGGAGGCGGTAGGGGATCTCGTACAAGGACGTGCCTCGCTGGAGCAGGCGCTGGCCGACGTGCTCAGGCGTGACGGCGACGCCCCCTCCGGGCTCGCGGGCGGGGCCGGCGCCGACAGCGGCGATGAGGTCTGCTCACGGCTCGCCGGGGCACGGGACGAGCGGGAAGTGGCCGCGGTACTCGCCGCGATCACCGCCGAGCTCTACCAGGCGGGCCAGGACATCGACTGGGTGGCGTTCCAGGGGGACAGGGCGTGGAGCAGACGTCTGCTGCCCTCGGCCCAACTGCGCGGGCGAGCCCTGGACCTGCGCGAGCCGCGACGCTCGTCCGAACCCGGGGCGCCCACAGAGCTCGTCCAGGACGAGGGAGGTACGGGATACGCCTTCTCCCGGGTGTTCGGACCGGGCGAGGCACCCGTTGCCCAGCACGCCGTGTACCGGAGGATCATGCTTCCGGGAGTGGGCTGGTTCGACTTCCTGCGCGAGGGGGCCGCGCTGCGCGGCGAACCCTTCCACGGGGTGCGGGACGTCCTGTTCCACCGTCCGCTGATCCCCTCAGGAGCGCACCGGGTGGTGTGCCGGGTCGACGCGGAGGGGCAGTTCACGGTCGAGGACGCCGTGAGTCGGGGTGTCTTCGTCACCGGCCGGCTCGCCAGGGAGCGCGCGCCCGAGCCGGTGCCCGTGCCGATCGACTCCCTCCTGGGTACCTGTGCCGACCTGCACGCGGGCTCTGGCCTCTACCGATGGCTGCGGCGGATCGGCTACCACCACGGCCGGTACTACCGGAACATCTCCTGGGTGGCGGGCCTGCCGGACGGCGGCACGCTCGCCCGGATCGAAGGCGGGCGCCAGCGGGAGATGAATCCGCCCGGGGTGGAGCTGTTCCCGGGGCTGCTCGACAGCGTGACCATCGCCGCGATCGACCCGGGCAATCCGGTGTTCGGCGCCGCGGACGCCTCCGCGTTCATTCCGCTCTCCGTGGGCCGGGTGCACGTCTTCGGGACGCTGGACGACGCCGCCTACGTACGGACGGAGATCGCCTTCTGGAACGACGAAGCGTGCCGGGTCACGCAGACGGTCACCGATGCGACCGGCAGGCCGCTGCTCGTCTTCGGCGACATGTCGTCCAAGCGGGTTCCCACGCATGCGTTCAGCGAGGAGAACACGGCAGCTCAGGCTTCGGAGGCACCTTCCGCCGCAAAGGCGCCTCTCGCCCCGACGACTTCACCGGCCGAGGCCACCTCGCATCCGACCGCCACCGCGTCGGCCCCGGTCACGGCCCCGGCCCCGGTCCCGGTCGTGGCGACGACGGACGCGGCGTCCGCCGTCGCCCGGACGCCGGTCCGGCCGCAGCCCAGGGCTGCGGCGCGCAGCGGTCAGGGGTCGGAGGCCGCGCGGGTGCTCGCCTGGTTCCTGCAACTCACGGGCACGGCGGAGGACCATGCGGACACCGAGTTCCTGTCCGCCGGATTCGACTCGGTGGGCCTGGTGACGCTGAGCGAGCGCATCTCCCAGGAGCACGGCCTGTCCCTCTACCCGACGGTCTTCTTCGAGTACCCGACCCCCCGGCAGTTCGCCGACTTCCTCGTGAGCGAGGCACCGGACTTCGCCGCCGCGACGGCGGCGGGTCCGGTCGGGGAGATGTCCGCGACGGCGCCCGAGGAGGCTCCCGCCGCAGAGGGCCCGGCAGCCGAGGAGGACCGGGCTCCCGCGGAAGTCCACGTTCCCGAAGCGGGCCCGGCCCCCGCGCAGGATCAGGACCCGGTGGCCCCGTCGGCAGAGGAGCGCATCACCACAGCGCCACGACGTACCAGCACGGCACGCCCGGCGGGCCCCGTGCCCGGCGAATCCCGCGCGCGCGACATCGCCGTGGTGGGCGCGGCCGTCAGGCTGCCGACCGCCCGCACCCTGGGGGACTTCGCGGAGTTGCTCACCGAGGGGCGGGACACCGTTCGCAGGCTGCCCGAAGGCCGTCGCAGAGAGGCGGACGGGCACGCACCGCATGCGTCGTTCCTGGAGAACGTGGACGAGTTCGACCCCACCCCGTTCCGGATCTCCGCCCGGGAAGCCCCCCTGATCGACCCGCAGGCAAGGATCGTGTACGAGACGATCTGGGAAGCCGTAGAGGACGCGGGCCGGCTCGGTGAGCGGGCCCAGGGCGGCAACACCGGCCTCTGGATCGCGTACAGCCACGATCACTACCACGAGGAGCGGATGCGTCACGGTGTCCCCGACGGGCGTGGCCTGGGGCTCGAGGCGATGATCGCGAACCGGCTCTCCTACCTGATGGACTGGCACGGACCGAGCGGACTGGTCAACACCTTGTGCTCGTCGTCCCTCGTCGCGATCCACACCGCACTCCTGCACCTGCGCGCGGGTGACATCGACACGGCCGTGATCGGAGCCGTGCACGCCGCCATCAGCCCGGAGTACTTCCGCTCGATGAGCGACCTGATGGCCCTGTCACCACGGCACCGCTGCCGCGCGTTCGACAGCACCGCCGACGGCTTCGTACCGGGTGAAGGGGCCGTCGCCGTGGTGCTGCGGCGGTACGACGACGCCCTGCACGACAACGACCGGATCCGTGGCGTGATCAAGGGAGCGGCCGTCAACCACGGCGGACGCACGACCCGTTACTCCGCACCGAGCCCCCGCGCGCAGCGGGACGTCATCGCTGCTGCGTTGGGTGATGCGGGGGTTTCTGCGGAGTCGATCGGGTTGGTGGAGGCGCATGGGACGGGGACGAGTTTGGGTGATCCGATCGAGGTGGAGGGGTTGTGTCGGGCGTGGCGGCGGCATACGGGTCGTTCGCAGTTCTGTGCGATCGGGTCGGTGAAGTCGAATATTGGTCATCTGGAGCCGGCGGCGGGTTTGGCGGGTCTGGTGAAGGTGTTGTTGGCGATGGAGCATGAGTGGATTCCGCCGACGTTGCATGTGGATCGTCCCAATGATCACATTCGGTTCGAGGACACGCCGTTCTATCTGGCTGATCGTGGGCGGCCGTGGCGTCGTGGTGGTGGTCCGCGCCGGGCTGCGGTGAGTGCGTTCGGGATGGGTGGTGTCAATGCGCATGTGATTGTCGAGGAGGCGCCGGTGGTGCCGGTGCGTGGGTCGTTGGTGCAGGACAGTCATGTGGTGCGGGTGAGTGCGGCTGATGAGCCTGCGTTGCGTGCGCTTGCCGCCGCCTATGCCGACCGGTTGGCGGTTATGCCGGATGATCAGCTGGGTGACTTCGCCTGCACGGCCAACACCGGTCGTGGTGTTCATCGTTACGGTTCGTTGGTTCATGGTCGTACCGGTCAGGAGTTGGCCGGCGCGTTGAACGATGTTGCGACCGGGCGGGTTGCCGGGGTCCGGCGGGTGAGTACTCCTGCGCCGACGGTGTTCATGTTCACGGGGCAGGGGTCGCAGTATGCGGGTATGGGCCGTGGTCTGTATGCCACGGAGCCGCATTTCCGTGAGGCGTTGGATGAGTGTGCCGAGTTGTTGGGGCCTCATGCCGGGGTTCCGTTGTTGGATCTGCTCTTCGGTGATGTTCAGGGGCGGCTTGACCGGACCGAGTATGCGCAGGTGGCGATCGTGAGTGTGCAGGTGGCGCTGGTGCGTTGTCTGGCGGCTTTGGGGATCGGTCCTGATGCGGTGGTGGGGCACAGTCTGGGTGAGCTCACGGCGGCTTGGGCGGCGGGTGTGCTGGAGTTGCCGGATCTGTTGCGTCTGGCGGCTGTGCGTGGGCGGTTGATGCAGTCGGGGCCTGCTGCGGGGGCGATGGCGGTGGTGC
>NZ_JBHVDH010000030.1:0-67164 GCF_042802855.1 Streptomyces sp. NPDC057445
TCATGAGCCGACGACTCACCCGAGAATCCACCCCGAACTGGCGCGACACCTGAACCTCGAACCAAACACCCCTGCAGGGGCAAAACGCTCTTTCAGCGTGGGCGGAGCCGCTCGCCGACGGCGCGGGTACGCGAGCGGAGGAGCTGGAGCGAGCCGAGGAGATGCTGGGGCTCACGCTGCCGACCGCATTGCGCGAGGCGTACTCGCTTCTCGGTACGCGTCGCGACCTCACCGACAACCAGGACCCGCTGCTGCGCCCTTCCGAGCTGTTCGTGCACGACGAGTTCGGTGGAGTACTCGTCTTCCGCAGCGAGAACCAGGGATGCGCTTTCTGGGGAGTGCGGCTGCGGGACCTCGGTCAGGACGATCCGCCAGTGTTCGTCCAGTCACGGGAGGGTCTCCCTGGCCTGTGTCGAGCTCGTACTCAGCGAGACGCTGCTTGGCAGCGAAGGACGGCTCTACAACGCCTGCGAACTTCCCGCCAGCCTGATTGGAGAGCTGCCGAGTCGGTTCGCGCCGGTGGAGTTTCCCGAGTACCCGATGTGGACGGGGAAGGAAGAGTCACCCGTGTGCTGGTTCTCCGCGCCGGGGAAGCTCTTACGGCTCGATGGACTGAGTGACCACAGCTGGCTCCGCGTTCGGGGAAGTACGTTCGCCGACCTGGAGTCGCTCTGCGCCACCCTCCCCGGCCACTGGGTACGTGGGTACTCAGAGCCGTTGGAAGCCGACGAACTGCCTTTCTAGGCACCCGAGGGTCTGCTTGGATGACCGGGAAAGTCTGTGAATCGAGCGCAACGGGGGCGTGAGAATGGCTGATCCGTACATCATTCTCAACGAACTCGCCCAGGAGCTTCGACCGATGACACAGGGAATCGAGTGGTTCGAGGGCCTCTCGACTGAGGAGCAGTCCAACACCCTGCGCCTCCTGTCACATTTCTGCATTCAGGCCCGCGCCACCGCCGAGGACGGCCCGGAAAGTATCCGACGCGCCGGACTTCGCGCCACGCACACACCGGCAGTTCTGATCACACGAGGGCGGATCGACCAGCAACTCGAAAAGATCGCCAGCCTCACCCCGTACAACGAACGCCTCAAGTCATTCCGGCTACTGATCGCGGTGCTGGCCGTCGCCGACGAACGCCGACGAGAGCGGTTCTCCTCCGACGGTTGCGGCCACGCGTGGCATCGCCTGTCTGTCGACACCCCCGAAGCCTCGGCCTGATCCCTCGCGCTTTCGCGCCTACCGGGCCAGTGGCCGGAGGGGAAACATCGCGCTCAGCCTCGGCAGTTTGCGCATCGCCTCGTCTTCGCATCGCGCGTCCCACTGCTCGCCGCGCGGCCCTGGATTGCCGCCTACAGCGCCCTGCTCGGCTTCGACGGCTTCATAAAATGCGTCGCCGCAGTCGTCATCCGCGCAGGTGAGTAGTCCATACGCCTCCATGGCGACGTAGTCGAGAGACTCCCACTCCGGCCAGTCGTCGTGCCAGAGCTCCCGAGGGCGACCCACCAGGCACTGAACCTCTGGAGTGTCGGCCAGAGCGTCGGTATCGATCACTGCCCGCGCGAAGGCTTCCCGACCGATCCCCACCATCCACAGACCGAAGTAGCAGAATCCGTCGTCCGAACACCAGCCGCCGAAGATCCGCTCCGCCGCAGCCCATAGATCCCAGGTGAAGGCTTCACGCGTCACTTCGTCCAGGCGAACCTGGAACTGCACGATCTCTGTCAGCGGCCTCCGCGACAACTCGTCACGCAACCCCGTCAGCCGTTCGTCCCGGCCCCGCGTCTGCCGTCGGCCTCTTCGATGAGCTTCCAGAAGGAATCGATGTCCACGGCGGCACTGTGCCAGGCACCTCTGACACCGCAGGGTCGGCGAACTATGTTCGAGCAGTGGAGAACACGGAGATCATCATCAAGCTCACCTCTGATGAAGCGTTGGTCCTGTCGGACTGGCTAGAGCGAGTGCAGATGACGGACCTCAGCCGTCTCGTCGACGAGAGGCGGTCTGGGCGCCCATTCATAGGCTGGCCGGAACGCTCGACAAGTCCCTGCCTGGGATCTTCGCAGCGGACTATGGCGAACGCCTGGACGCGGCGCGTCGCAGGCTTCGACCCGCCTCAGACGATCTCGCCAGCGATCATGAAGACTCTGACTGAGCTGGCTCGCAGCATCACTCACATGAGGGGTTTCAGCCCAAAACTTCTGGTGGATTCCCATTGATTCTGGACAGTGAAGTCCATGGGGTTGGGTGGGACGAGTGATACGGCACCGCTGGACGTGGACGGATTCGAGGTCGGTTGGCGGGATGCCAAAGGTGAACACCGCCGACCACTGAGTGAGGCGGAGGAGGTCGAGTTCGAGACGGGACTGCCAGTACGTGGCTTCCCTTCATACCGCGGCCAGCGGAACTTCCCGGGCCTGTACTGGTCGGCCACAACAGGCGGGCATGTGGGGTTCGAGTCGTGGCTGGAGCGGGATCACGCGATGCTGCTGGATTCACACCCGAGGTGACTGGTCTGCTGTCGCAGCCGCTGTGGCTGTTCTGGCAGAACGACAAGGGCCGCGTGGTCTCGCACGCGCCGGACTACTTCGCACGGTTCGAGGACGGCCGGGGATTGCTGGTGGACTGCTGGCCTCTGGACCGGGTCGACGAGCGGTCGGCGACCAAGTTCGCCGTGACGCGGCTGGCTTGTGAAGCGGTGGGCTGGGGCTACCGGGTGGTCGGGATGGTGGACCCGGTCCGGATGGCCAATGTCCGCTGGCTGGCGGGGTATCGACACCCTCGGCATGCGACCACCGCGGGGATGGCCGAGCGGCTGATGTCGGTGTTCTCGGTGCCCTCACCGCTGGTGGGACAGGCGTCGCTGTTGGGTGATCCGATTGCGGTGTTACCAGCGTTGTTCCATCTGCTCTGGGCGGGGCAACTCCGGACGGACCTGTCGAAGCCGCTGACGGACACGACGCTGGTGTCGCGGGTGGAGGCGTGGTGAGCGGACGGGCGGCGCTGCGCGTCGGCGACCAGGTCCGGCTCGACGAGCGGCCGCACACCGTGGTCGGGTTGTCAGGGACGATGGTGCGGCTGGCCGACGAGGCTGGGCGGGCGAGTCTGGTGCTACTGCCTCACCTACTGGCCGCCGAAGGCTTCGAGTTCCTCGGTCAGCGGGAGGGGTCACCGGTAGTGGCACCCTTCGCGTTGCTGGACACCGTTCCGCCGCTGGAGGCAGAGAAGGCCACCGCCTGGGAACAGCATCTACTGGAGCTGGAGTCCGGGCGGCAAAGCGGTATCGGAGCCGGGGCGGGGCCGCGGCCGGAGTACGACCCGGCCCTGCATACCTTGGAGGAGCGGATCGCCGCGAAGGCCACCGAGTTGCGTGCCCTGGGCTGGACGGTGAGCACGCGGACGGTCGAGAGGATGAGGACCCGCTACCGGGATCAAGGGGTCTGGGGGCTGGTCGATCACCGCAAGACCCGTCTGTCCTCGCCGACGGGCCGGGCTGATGAGCGGGTGGTTTCAGCCGTCGCGGAGGTGCTGGCCGGCCAGCTGAACGAGTCGACTGGGACACGAGGCCGGGTGCGGCGCCGGGTCGAGGCCCTGCTGGCCGAGCAGCACGGGGCCGGGGTGGTGCCGATGCCGTCGAAGACGACGTTCTACCGGCTTGTCGAGGCAGTGAGCGCGGGCACGCACGCCTTCGGTTCGGCTGCTTCCCGCCGCTCCCAAGCTCGGCGGCCCGAGGGAATGTTCACGCCGTCCGCGGCCTGCCGACCTGGCGAGCTAGCGCAGATCGACACGACTCCGCTGGACGTGCTGGTGATCCTTGAGGACGGGGTGAGCGGTCGTCCGGAACTGACCATCGCCGTTGACGCGGCGACCCGGACAATCTGCGCGGCGGTGCTGCGGCCGGCGGGCACCAAGGCAGTCGATGGTCCGCTCCTGGCTCCTGAACAAGAACCAACCTCATCTGCTCTCACGTGGAACGACCGCCTCGCCCAGCTCCCTCCCAAGGAAGCCATCTACGGGAACATCATCAGGCGACGCGTCGACGAGCGGGAGTACATCGCCACCTATCCAGAATTCGTCACGCTGCTGGGCATACTGGCCGATCCTGCCTGGCGGGCACTACGGGAACCTCGCCGATGGACGAACCTCAGCCAGCACCGGCGCACCATCGACTCCGTCTACGCAGAGGCCGAGCACCGGCTGAACGTCCCCACTCTCCGCGAGAAGCTCCGTTCCCACGCCTTCTCCAACGACCCCCTCTTTCGCTGGACCGACTCCCTGGGACGATCACTGATGCTGGTGACGACGCCGGACGACTACGACGCCTTACGGGATGAGTCCCACCAGAACTGAAGACACCAGGCCACGGCCGTACCGTCCGACAGAACAAATGGGACCGTCTCAGCTGCGCTCAAGCAGGCGCAGCAACGGCCAGATCCACTGGGCCGCCCGGCTTTTAACCCGTCCCAGCAGAACTGACAAGGCCCAGGTCAGAGACACCTCCTCGATCCAGATCTTTTGGGAACGGACACGGGGGGCCTCCGGGCCCTTGAGCGGCACCCGGCCCGGTGGCGGAACCGGCCCGCAACACCCCGGCGTCCCTCCAAGGCGTACACAAGATCATGAACGTACGGCGGAGGGCTTCGCGCATGACCGGAACGGCTACTCGCTATCTCTATCTCGCCAGGCACGGTGAGGCTTCACCGGACGAGAGCGAGCTGACGGAGAACGGCCGGCGCCAGGCCGTTCTGCTCGGTGAACGGCTTCGGCGCAGCCCTCTCTCTGTGGTCCATCACGGGCCGCTTCCCAGGGCGGAGCAGACCGCCCGGCTGATCTGCGGCCGGCTCGAAGGCGTACCTCTGAGGTCGTCGGAACCGGCCGGGGACTACATCCCCTACCTGCCCCTGAGGGACGAGCTGCCCGCGGAATCGGCCGACGCGATGCTCGCCCACCTCGCCGGGTTCCCTGCCGAGGAACGCGAGCGCGGCCCGGAGCTGGCGCGGGCGGCTCTCGCGGAGTTCGCCGGGACGGTCGACGGCGACGAGCCCCGGCACGAGCTGGTCGTCACCCACAACTTCCTGATCGGCTGGCTCGTCAGGGCCGCCCTGGACGCGCCCGACTGGCGCTGGATGGGCCTGAACCAAGCCAACGCCGGGCTGACGGTCATCCGGTACGCGCCCGGGCGGCCCGCTTCTGTGCTCTTCCACAACGACATGGGGCACCTGCCCGCCGAGCTCCGCTGGACCGGCTTCCCACCGGGACTGCCCGTGTGAGGGCGCCGGTCCGGGACACGGTTGACCTTCACCTCGGGGGAGGCCACAGCATCGGGAGGGCCGGGCGACGCGCCCGGTGCGAGGAGGAACAGGCATGGGGTTGCTGACCATCGGGGCGTTCGCCAAGGCGTCCCGGCTTTCGCCGAAGGCGCTGCGTCTCTACGACGAGCTGGGCCTGCTGGTCCCCGCCCGCGTCGACCCCGCCACCGGCTACCGCCTCTACGGCCCTGACCAGTTGGAGCGGGCCCGCCTGGTGGCCTGGCTCCGCCGTCTCGGCATGCCGCTGGCGCACATCCAGCAGGTGTGTGAGCTGGAGGGGGCCGCGGCGGCCCGGGAGGTCCGCGCGTACTGGGCGCGGGTCGAGGCCGACACCGCCGGCCGGCGGGACCTGGCCGCCTTCCTCGTCGACCACCTCTCACGGAGGGACTCCACCATGTCCACGACCGCCCAGCCGCTGGAGATCCGGTACGCCGCGCTGTCCGACACCGGTCTCGTGCGCGAGAACAACCAGGACACCGCCTACGCGGGATCCCGTCTGCTCGCTGTCGCCGACGGATTCGGCCGCCGGGGAGCCCCCGCGAGCGCCGCCGCCGTCGACGTACTCAAACGCCTCGAGACCGACACCCTCCCGGCGGGCAGTCTCCTCAACGCCCTTGAGGACGCGGTCGAGGAGGCAGGCCGCGCCGTGCACGGCATCGCCGCGTCCGATCCGGAGCCGCAGGAGGTGGGGACCACGCTCACCGCGATGCTCTGGACCGGAACACAGCTGGCTCTCGTCCACATCGGAGACTCCCGGGCGTATCTCCTGCGGGACGGGGAGCTCTTCCGGATCACCCACGACCACACGCTCGTGCAGTCGATGGTCGACGAAGGCCGCATCAGCCGGGAG
This sequence comes from Streptomyces sp. NPDC057445, assembly GCF_042802855.1. Taxonomy (NCBI): domain Bacteria; kingdom Bacillati; phylum Actinomycetota; class Actinomycetes; order Kitasatosporales; family Streptomycetaceae; genus Streptomyces; species Streptomyces sp. NPDC057445. Next base: position 6,161 of record NZ_JBHVDH010000030.1, read on the forward strand.
GAAGCCGCCTCCCATCCCCACGGTCGCTGCTGGCCCGGGCGCTGGCCGGAGGAACCGTCACGACCCCTGACATGCGCCTGCACGACGCCCTGCCCGGGGACCGTTACCTGCTCTGCTCGGACGGCCTGTCCACCGTCGTGCCGGAGGAGGACGTACGCCGGGTGATCATGTCGAGCGGCGCCCCCGAGCAGGCCGTACGCGAACTCGTCGCCCTGGCCAACGGCTCCGGCGGACCGGACAACGTCAGCTGTGTGGTGGCCGATGTGCTGGAGGCCGGGCGGTAGGGGCGTCCGGCTCGGCCGCCGGGCCGGCGCGCACACGGTTCACGGCGCCACCGCCGTACCCGTGCGGGCCGGCCCGGCGGTGCGCCGGTTGCTCTTCCGGCGAGTCCTTCAGCTGAAGACCGCGGCGTTGCGTGCCGCCCACTCGGCGAAGGTGCGGGGCGGACGGCCGAGAACCTGCTCGACGTCGGGACTCACCCGCCGCTCGGCGGCCGACGGCTCGCCCAGGATGGAGAGCGTCCCGTCCGCGACGGGCCCGGGCATGAAGCGGAGCATGGCCGCACGCGCCTCGTCGCGGGTCATCCCGGTGAAGCGGACGGGTGTGCCCAGTGCTTCGCCGATCGCCCGGGTCTGCTCGCGTGGAGTGATCGCCGCGGGTCCGGTGAGTTCGTACGTACGGCCCGCGTGCCTGCTGTCACGCAGTGCCGCCGCCGCGACCTCGGCGATGTCCGACGGGTCGACGACCGGAAGGGCGACATCGCCGAAGGGAGCCACGACCGTCCGCTGCGAGCGGACCGTCTCCGCCCACATGCGGGCGTTGGAGGCGAAGCCGGACGGCCGGAGAACGGTCCAGTCCGGCCCCGCCTGCCGCACCGCGTCCTCGAACGCCCGCAGATGGGCATGGGACACGGCCTCGGGGCGGGTCCCGGTGATCTGGGACGACTGCAGGACGATCCGCCGGACCCCGCCGGCCTTGGCGACGTCGAGGATGTCGCGGGGGTTCAGTCCCTCGCCGCCCCCGGCGACGAGGAGGTACAGCGCTTCGGCCCCGTCGAGGACGGGCTCGAGGCTCTCCGGTGCGGCGAGATCGGCCTGCCGGTGCCGTACGCCCTCATGGGTGCCGGCCTCGTCGGCGGAACGTCGCGAAAGCGCTGTCACCCGCTCGCCCGCGGCTGCGAGTGCCGCGACGAGCGGCCGGCCGACGTTCCCGGTGGCGCCTGTTACCACGATCATGATCAGCTCCGATTCCGGTCTGCACCCGCGGTTGGCGGGTTCTGGTCATGACGTCATCCTGGTGACCAAAGTGGCCATCTCCTGGCCAGTTTCCGGGGCACGATGACCCGTATGAGAGCCGACCGTCTCGTGGCGACCCTGCTGTTCCTCCAGTCACGCGGACGCGTGACCGTGGCGGAGGTCGCGGCCGAACTCGAGGTGTCCGAGCGGACCGCGCGCCGCGACCTGGAGGCGCTGGCGATCTCCGGAGTCCCCGTCTACTCGCAGCGGGGGCGGGGCGGCGGCTGGTCGCTCGTCGGCGGCGCCAGGACCGATCTCACCGGTCTGACCGCCGACGAGATCCGCGCGCTGTTCCTCGTCGCGGGCCCCTCGTCGACGACGCCCGAGCTGCGGACCGCGCTCCGCAAGCTGGTACGGGCCCTGCCCTCCACGCTCCGCCAGGGAGCCGAGGCCGCGGCGCGAGCCGGCGTCAACGACGAAACGGACTGGTCGCGCTCCCCGGTCCCGGGGGCGACGCCCCATCTCGACGCGCTCCGGCGCGCGGTCGTGGACGGTACGCAGATCCGGCTCGGGTACGCCGGACCCGGCAGACCGGATGGCGAGCGGACCGTGCACCCGCTCGGCCTCGCGGCCAAGGCCGGCGTCCCGTATCTCGTCGCCGGCACGGATCGCGGGCTGCGGACCTTCCGGCTCAGCCGCGTCACGTCGGTCGAGGCGACGGGTGAGTCCGTCGTGCGCCCGGACGGCTTCGATCTCGCCACCACCTGGCGCTCCCTGGCCGCGCGCATGGAGGACCGCATGCTCGCCTCGACCGTACGGATACGGGCGGAACAGGGGGCCCAGCAGGTGCTGGAGGGGCTGTTCGGCGGCCGGTTGCGCATCATCGTGCCGGCCGGGTCCGGCGGATGGCTGGAGGCGGAGATCGACGGGCCGTCGCCGGAGATCGTCGCGGCGCAGCTGGCCGGGCTGGGCTCGCGGGCCGAGGTCCTCGGGCCACCGGCGGCACGGGAACGGCTGGCGCAGCTGGCGGCCGAGCTCACGGCCACGTACGGGGCACCGACGGGCGAAGCGGGAACGGCGAACGAAGCAGAAGCGGTGAACGAAGCGGAAGCGGCGAACGAAGCAGGAGCGGTGAACGAAGCGGAAGCGGCGAGCCGTCCCGCGTGATTCCCGTGCGGTCCCGGGGACCTCGCATGCCGAGGTGACGGCGCCCGGGGTGGTGCTCCGGGGAGCCGGCGTGTTCCGTGGTGCCGAGGTGTCGATCCGGGGCGACGCCGTTCGTATAGAGGGTGAGAAGCCGGAACGACGGCGTCCGGGACCGCGGCGGCAAGGCGGCACAACGCCGCACGACGCCCGCCAGGCGGTCAAGGCGCCTGACACCGGAACCGGATATCGAATATCGAATATCGAATACCGAATACCGGATACCGGACGGCATACCGCCAAGGAGGAACCCCATGAAGCAGTACCTGCTCAGCATCTACCAGCCCGACGGCCCCCCGCCGCCGCCCGAGTTCCTGGAGCCGATCATGCGGGACCTCGAGGCCGTGAACGCCGAGATCAGGGCCGCCGGCGCCTGGGTCTTCTCCGGGGGCCTGCACCCGCCGAGCACCGCGACGGTCCTGCGGTTCAAGGACGACGAGATGCTGATGACCGACGGCCCGTACGTCGAGGGCAAGGAGCACATCGGCGGGTTCACGGTCGTCCAGGCGCCCGACCTCGACGCCGCACTCGAATGGGGCCGCAAGCTCGCCCGGGCGATCACCCTCCCGATCGAGGTGAGGCCTCTGGAGCACGGCAGCTGTGCGTGACGTGCCGTGCGGACCCGCCAGGCCCGCGGAGGTGACCGCGGCGGAGGTGGAGCGCGTGTTCCGCCAGGAGTACGGGCGGGCGGTGGCCGTCCTGGTCCGCGCCTTCGGTGACATCGACGTCGCCGAGGAGGCGGTCCAGGACGCGTTCGCCACGGCCGTCGAACGGTGGCCGACGTCCGGACCGCCGCCCGGCCCGGCGGGCTGGATCATCACCACCGCCCGCAACCGGGCCGTCGACCGCCTGCGCAGGGAGGCCTCCCGCGAGGACCGGCACGCCCAGGCCGCACTGCTGTACGCCCGCGACGGACAGCCCGGGGAGGAGGGACCCGTGCGCGACGACCGGCTGCGCCTGATCTTCACCTGCTGTCACCCCGCGCTCGCCCCCGCGGCACGGGTCGCACTGACCCTGCGGCTGCTCGGCGGGCTGAGCACCGCCGAGATCGCCCGCGCCTTCCTGGTCACTGAGCCGGCCATGGCCCAGCGGCTGGTCCGCGCCAAGGGCAAGATCCGTGACGCGGGGATCCCGTACCGGGTCCCCGCCGATGCCGACCTCCCGGACCGTGTCCGGGCCGTGCTGGCCGTCGTCTATCTCATCTTCAACGAGGGGTACGCGGCCGGCTCGGGCGACGAGCTGGTCCGCGAGGACCTCTGCGCGGAGGCCGTCCGCCTCGGGCGGCTCCTGGCCGAACTCATGCCGGACGAACCAGAGGTCATGGGGCTGCTCGCCCTGATGCTGCTCACCCGGTCGCGCCGGGACACCCGTATCACCGCGGACGGCCGCCTCGTGCCCCTGGCCGACCAGGACCGCGGCCGGTGGGACCGCGGCCTGATCGACGAGGGCCAGGCCATCGTGCGGCAGTGCCTGCGGCGCAACCGGCCGGGCCCGTACCAGATCCAGGCCGCGATCAACGCCGTGCACAGCGACGCGCCGGAGGCCGCGGCGACCGACTGGCGACAGATCCTGCAGCTCTACGACCAGCTGTACGCGATCGCGCCGAACCCGGTCGTCGCGCTCAACCGTGCGGTCGCGGTGGCCGAGGTCGAAGGCCCGGAGGCGGCGCTGGCTCTCGTGGACGAACTCGGCTCGAGCTCCGGCTCCGGCTCCGGCTCCGGCTCCGGCATCGACGGCTACTACGTTTTCCATGCCGTCCGGGCCGACCTGCTGCGCCGCCTGGGCCGTCCCGCCGAGGCCGCCCGGGCGTACGGGAAGGCCGTCGCACGTACGGACAACGCCGCCGAACGCGACTTCCTGCGGCGCAGGCGCGAAGATCTCGGCGGTCGATGACCGGCACCGGCGCCGCGGGCCACCTTTCCCCTCGCCGTATCCCGCTTGACCTCAACCGAAGTTGACGTTCAAGACTGCCGCGTACGGGCTCCGGAACGGCCGGAAGCCCTGCCTGGGAGTGGTGGACGGTATGCACGTGGCGCAGGTGACCGAATTCGGTGGCCCGGACGTCCTGGTGACGGCGGAGGTGCCGGACCCGCAGGCGGGCCCCGGTCAGGTGGTGGTGGAGGTCGCCGCGATCGACACGATCTTCGTGGAGACACAGGTCCGGGCGGGCTGGGGCACCGGCTTCTTCCCGGTGCGGCCGCCGTACGTACCCGGGGGCGGCATCGCCGGCACGGTGGGCGCCACGGGGGCGGGCGTCGACGAGTGGCTGGGACGCCGGGTGGCCGCGTCCATCGGCTTCACCGGCGGGTACGCGGAACGGGCTGTCGCAACGGCGGAGTCCCTCGCGCCCGTGCCGGACGAGGTCTCGTTCACGGACGCGGCCGCGCTGATCCACGACGGCGTCACCGCCCACGCTCTCCTCGACAGGACCGCCATCAAGCCGGGTGAACGCGTACTGATCACAGGCGCGTCGGGCGGCATGGGCACCCTGCTGGTCCAGCTGGCCACGGCGGCAGGCGCGTATGTCGTCGGGACCGCACGGGGAGTCCTGAAGACCGCGCTGGTACGGGAGCTCGGCGCCGACGTCGTCGTGGACGCGGCCGTACCCGGCTGGGTGGAGCGGGCCCGCGAGGCACTCGGCGGAGCAGGCGCCGATGTCGTACTGGACGGGGTCGGCGGCGACCTGGGCCTCGCCGCCTTCGCACTCGCCGCCGACGGCGGCCGCTTCTCGGGCCACGGCGCCCCGACCGGGGGCTTCGCCGCGGTGGACCCCGGCGAAGCGCGTCGGCGCGGTGTACGTCTGCTCGGTATCGCGGACGTCCAGCTCTCCGCCGCCGCCCACTCGAACCTGGCCGCCCGCGCCCTGGCCGCCGCGGCGTCGGGCATCCTGTGCCCTGTGATCGGGGCGACGTTCCCCCTGGTCAGGGCGTCGGAGGCGCATGCGGCGATCGAGTCGCGGGAGTTGCTGGGCAAGGTGGTGCTGACGGTCTGACGGACGGTCTGACGGCCGTCGGCATACGACCCGCAGCGGTGTTCCCGTCTTCCGTCAGGGTGCGGACGGCGTATCAGTTCGACTGCCTGTCGTGGAATCGCGGAACCGGGTCGACCATCGCGTGCGGCTCTCCTTGTCTCCGCTTCGACCGGGCCTTGACGGCGCTGGACGCGAGTCTCAGCCGGAGTCGCGCGACGGGTCCTGACGCAAGGGCCGCCCGACGCGCCGCACCGCTTCGAGCACCGGCTCCAGCGACTCCACGACCACGGTGGCGCCCGCCCGCCGGAGCCGTTCCGCCCGTTGGGCTTCGCGGCCGTACCCCAGGAAGGGGACACCGGCCTCGCGGGCCGCGTACAGGTCGGCGGGGGTGTCCCCGATCACCAGCGATGCGGCCGGGTCCGCGCGGAGGGAGGCCAGGGCACGCCGGACGCAGTCCGGAGCGGGCTTGACGAGATGGGGGTCGCTCGTGCGGCCGTGGATGTGCGGGGCGAAGCACTCGCGCAGTCCGCGGCCGGCGAGGTACTCCTCCATCGCCTGTGGAGAGTTGGCGCCGGTGATCGCAAGGCCCACACCGACGGCGCTCCAGGTCCGTATCAGCGGGTCCGCATAGGGGGTGGGGAGGGCGGTGGCGGTGGCGTGCAGTTCCTCGCGGGTGAGCTCGGCCTCCAGCGCCTCGACCAGATCGTTTCCGGGTTGCAGTCGGTGGACGGCACGGAGGACGGCGTACGGGTCGCCGGAGGCGCGTTCCTCGTCGCTCAGCAGGACATGGCTGCCGTGCTTCTCCAGCCGGTCGACCAGGCCGGCGGCGACCTCGTGCGCACGGTGGCCCGCGAAGAGGCGGCAGACGGGTCCGTCGAAGTCGAAAAGGACGTACTCCGCACCGATGATCAGGTCGTTGAGCTGCTCGGCCACCTGCGTCGCCCGTTCCGTGTGTGCCGCATCGGTAGTCACCAGGAAAGTGTCGGCCCCGAGGTGACGGTGTTCCAGAGGGCGTCGCACCACATCTGCGACTGCTCCACGAAGGCGGCGTCCCACGCCGGCGCCCCGACCCCCGCGAGGGTCCTCAGAACATGTCCGGGCACCAGGGCCGGCGCCGCGCGCGGAACACCGCGTCCGCCCGGGTGGCCGCGCCCGGGCGGTGCTCGTCGATACGGCCCAGCGCAACCAGCCGCACCACCGACTCGTCACCGAGATAGAGCGTCCCCAACTCCCCGGCCCCCAGCGACAGATCGGCCGTCTCCGTGGTCGGCACGCACCATGCGCCCTCCGGCGTCGCGTCCAGCCGGAAGCGGCCGGCGGCCAGCCCCGACTCGTCGTGCACGTCCAGCACCAGTGACCCCGACGCCTCGTAGGCACGCGACTGCAGTGCCCGTACGACGTCCAGCAGCCGCACCCACAGGAAGTCCGCCTGCGAGACGGTCCGGGCGGCCCGGGGATCGGGGAGGAAGAGGGGGAGCAGGTCGTCGGGGGCACGGCCGCCGGACCTGACCGCGGTGATCCAGTCGATCGAGCAGACGAACTCCCACAGCGCACGTTCCGCGGCCGGCGTGACCGCGATCAGGTTCTCGGTCCGCGCCGTGTTCGCGGGCTGGTTGGCGTCGTTCCAGCGGCTGTCCACCCTGTAGGTGATCAGACCCTCCACTTCGCCCGCCGCAGAGCGGTACACCGCGTGGTACGGCTCCGTCCACGGCCGGGACGGTATCCGCACCGCGCCCGTGTTCAGGCTCCACCAGCGTTCGTCCCGGTCGATCGCGCCGTGCTGCCGCGCCCGGAACCGTTCGTGCAGGTCAGGGCCGGACTTGCGTACGTCGTCGGCGTCGGCCAGGTCCACCCGGCCCCCGTCCGCCGCGCCCGACCACCGCGGGTCGAGACCGCTGCGCGGGACGTCGATCTCCCACTCGGTGAGCCAGGCGGCCGGTCCGAAGCCGTAGCGCCCGTAGATGCGGTGCTCGGCCGCGATCAGCGTCGCGACCGCGTCACCGCGCTCCTTGGCCTCCGCCAGATCCTCGGTGATCATCCGGGTGAGGATCCCGCGACGGCGGTGGGTCGGCGCGACCGTGACATGCGAGACGGCGTCCGCGGTGACGAAGGCGCCTCCGACGACGGTGAGCTGCTGGGGGAAGGAGTAGTACGTCCCCACGCACCGGCCCCGGTCGAAGGCGCCCCGTGCCCGCGTGAGGTCCATGTGGGCGAGCCGGTCGGCGGCCTCGGGCTCCGCGATGACCGGGGACATGAGAAAACCCGTGGCCATGGCCCGCAGCCAGTCGCGGCCCTCGGCCTCGGTGACGGTACGCACCTCGACGCCCTCAAGGCTCATACCGTCCACGCTAGTGCGGCGACCGGAAAGGTTCACCGGCTCACGGCGCCGTGCACAGGTTTCCGGTCACGGCAACGGCCACTTCGGCGAGATCCCGTGGATCGGACCCCGCGCGGATCAGAACCCCGCGCGGATCAGAACGCCTCAGAACGCCGCGCGGATCAGAACGCCGCGCGGATCTCCCCCACCGTTCGCCCGCCGCCCAGCAGCGGCGCATCCGCGAGCCGCGCCAGCACCGGGTCGTCCACGCCGAGGCGCTCCAGGCAGCGGGCCAGCACGGGGCCCAGCGCCCGTGTCGCGCCGTCGTCGACCTTGAAGGCGAGTGCGCGGCCGTCCGGCAGGGCCACCGCCTGGACCGCCTCCGCACCCATCTTCGACAGCGTGCCGGGCACGGCCCGCATCAGCCAGGTGTCGGGGCGGCGCGTCCCTGCGACGTACTCGGGGTGGGCGGTCATCGCATCCGCGACCCGCCGTTCCGCCGACCCCTCCGGGGCCAGTACGAAGGAGCGGTACGCCCGGGCCAGGCCCGTCAGGCTGATCGCCATCAGTGGCGCCCCGCAGCCGTCCGTACCGACCGCGGCGACCTGCTCGTCCGCCGCCTCCTCCACCACGTCGTGCACGAGCCGCTGCAGCGGATGGGACGGGTCGAGATACGAGTCGAGAGGCCAGCCGTTGAGGGCGCAGGCCGCCAGCATCGCCGCGTGCTTGCCCGAACAGTTCATGGTGACCCTGTCCCGCACCAGACCGGCCGCGAGGTACGCCTCCGCCTCGGCCGGGTCCAGCGGCAGATCGGGCGGGGTCTGCAGATCGCCGGGCGTCAGCCCGTTCTCGGTGAGCATCTCGCGGGCCAGCTCGAGATGAAACGATTCGCCCGAGTGGCTCGCTGCGGCCAGCGCCAGCCGCTCCCCCGCTATGTCCAGACCGGCGCGCAGCACGGCAGCGGCCTGCATCGGCTTGTTCGACGAACGCGGGAACACCGGCGCCGCCGGATCGCCCAGCGCGAACTCCACGCTGCCGTCCGCCGCCAGGACCACCAGCGATCCCCGGTGATGGCCCTCGACGAAGCCTGAACGCACGACTTCGGCGAGGACCGGGCGTATCGCGGAGGCTGAGATGGTGGAGCTCATCGGCGGTGCGTGCCTTCCGGACAGGAGACCCGCCCGGAGGATCGCCTCAGGTGAGCAGGTCGTCTACTTGTGCTTCCCCTTCACGGTACCTGCGGGCGATTTCGGCGCTGCAGTCGTCCGCGGTCCGCTGCAGTTCCGCACGCTGCCGCGAGACCTCCTGCTCGTAGCTCACCAGCCGTCCCATCGCGGAGTGGAGCTCCTCGTCCGTACGCGCGTCGAGGTCGGACAGCTCCACCTCGGCCAGCATCTGCGCGGCCAGCCGCCCCGACTCCTCGCCCCTCGGCGTGGACAACGTCACATGACGGGCCGAGCTGCCCCGGCGCGAGGGCGGGTCGGCGAGGATCCGCGAGAGCCGGTCGACGACCGCCGAGTCCGGCTCGGCGGGCCCGCCCGGAGCCGTCCCGGCCGGCGACTGAGTACGGCGGGAGAGCTCGGCCCGCAGAATGTCGATACGGCCGTGCAGCAGCCGGCGCACATAGCTGAGATCCGCCTCGTCCCGCTGGGAGTCACGGCGCAGCGCCCGCAGCTCCGGCAGTCTCAGCGCGCCGAGGTCGTGCATGCGCGGCTCGGGCAGGGTGCCCGCGGTTCGCTGTGCGGGCGGACGCAAGGCGCCCGCACTGTGGATGGTCGGAACGGGACCGGACGACTGCCCGGCGCCAGATGTGCTCATTGGTTGATCCCCTCGACCGGTGCATGAGGTCTCCCCGGGCACGGAGCGCCGAAGGGAAGCACCGACTCCGTGCATCGTGCCATTCCGGGCGGTTCGTACGCAGGTGCTCTGCACCCGTTCAGCCCCGGATACGCCCGGACAGGTCCCGGATAGGTTGGTCCGTATGCGAGCAGTGGTACAGCGGGTCGACGGCGCGAGCGTCGTGGTGGCCGGTGAGACGGTGGGCGAGATCGTCGGAGAAGGACTGTGTGTGCTGGTGGGGGTCACCCACGGGGACACACCGGAGAAGGCCGCGCAGCTGGCCCGCAAGCTCTGGTCGGTGCGCATCCTGGACGGCGAGAAGTCCTGCTCGGACGTGAATGCGCCCTTGCTGGTGATTTCGCAGTTCACTCTCTACGGGGATGCCCGCAAGGGCCGCCGCCCCACCTGGAATGCCGCGGCGCCGGGCGAGATCGCGGAGCCGCTCGTCGACGAGGTGGTGCGTCAGCTGCGGGCGCTCGGGGCGCCTGTGGAGACGGGCCGGTTCGGAGCGAGCATGCGGGTGTCGCTCACGAATGACGGCCCGTTCACGGTGCTGATCGAGGTCTGAGAGACGGCCGCGGAGCCGTACGGGACCACCCCGCCGTCGTCGGCGACAGGCCGTGCCGCACGCCGCGGCCGCCGGCCGACCCGCTACGGCTCGACGACGGGCTCCTGCGCCGCCGCCGTGTCCCCGGCGAGCAGTTCCGCGTCCACGGGGACGTTCCGCTTCACCAGCGCCAGGGCGATCGGCCCCAGCTCGTGGTGGCGGGCCGACGTGGTGATGAAGCCCAGCTGGCGGCCGTCGTCGCCGTCCGCGGCCAGCCGGACCGGCGTGCCGTGGCCGGGCAGATGCACCTCGCTGCCGTCCAGGTGGAGAAAGACCAGTCGCCGCGGCGGCTTCCCCAGGTTGTGGACGCGCGCCACGGTCTCCTGACCGCGGTAGCAGCCCTTCTGCAGATGCACCGCGCTGCCGACCAGCCCGATCTCGTGCGGGATGGTGCGGTGGTCGGTCTCGAAGCCGAGCCGCGGGCGGTGCGCCTCGACGCGCAGCGCCTCGTAGGCCAGCACCCCCGCCGCGGGGCCGTTGGCCGCCGCGAACGCCTCGAGGTCCTCGCGCGGCAGGAACAGATCGCGGCCCTGTGACGTCTCGCGTACGACGACTCCCTCCGGCACCTCGGCGATCGAGCCGGCGGGCAGATGGACGACCGCGATCTCGTCGGTACGGTCGGCGACCTCCACCTGGTAGAAGAACTTCATCGACTCCAGGTACGAGATGAGCGCGTCCTGCGTCCCGGGCTCGACATGCGCCCATACCGTCCCGCCGTCGTCCACGAGGTAGAGGGCGTGCTCGATGTGGCCGTGTGCGGACAGGATCAGCGCCTCGGTGGCCTGCCCTGCCGGCAGGTCGCTGACATGCTGCGTGAGCAGCAGGTGCAGCCAGCTGAGCCGGTCCTTGCCGGACACGGTGACGACGCCGCGGTGCGAGAGGTCGACAAGGCCGCTTCCGTCGGCGAGCGCGCGCTGCTCGCGGAACAGATCGCCGTAGTGTGCGGCGACACCTTCGTCGCGCCCCTCTGCGGGGACGGCGCCGGGCAGGGACAGCAGAGGGCTGATCGTTGAATGTCGCTGCATACGCATAAGCCTACGACTGGTCAGCGGCCGCCTTCACAGTGCAGTCGCGGCAACGCCCGAAGATCGCGAAGTGCTTCATGTCGGTTTCGAAGCCGAACGTCTCGCGGAGCTTCGCGGTGAAGTCGGCGGCCACTTCGACATCCGCCTCGATGACGTTCCTGCAGTCCCGGCAGACCAGGTGCAGATGGTGGTGCCGGTCGGCCAGGTGGTACGTCGGCGCGCCATGACCCAGGTGCGCGTGCGAGACCAGCCCCAGCTCCTCCAGGAGCTCCAGCGTCCGGTAGACCGTCGAGATGTTGATCCCGGAGGCGGTCTTGCGCACCTCGACGAGGATGTCGTCGGGGGTCGCGTGCTCCAGGGTGTCGACGGCTTCGAGGACAAGCTGGCGCTGCGGGGTCAGCCGGTAACCACGCTGACGCAGGTCGCTCTTCCAGTCGGTGCTCACCACGCGACCAGTGTAGGCACGCGCGGTGCGCTCGCCCCCGGACCGCGGGAAGCCCGGGGGAACGCCCTGCCTGTGGAGCGGGAAGGTCCTGCTGCTCGAGGTCCTGCTACTTGAAGAAGGCGATGCCGTCGTCCGGGAGGTCGCCGAGGTCCTTCGCCCACTGCTCGACCTGCTCGGGGGTGACGACCTTCTTTAGGTGCGCCGACATGTACGGCCGCAGCGGCACCTCGGGCGTGGCCTTCTCGCCGACCCACATCAGGTCACCCTTGACGTAGCCGTAGAGGCGCTTGCCACCGGTGTACGGGCCGGAGACCGCGGTACGCGCGACGGCGTCCGTCACCAGGTCGATCTGCGGCTTCTTGTCGGCGAGGTCGCCGTACCAGACCTCCACGATGCCCTGGTCACGGGCCATGACGATCTCGACCTTGCGGTCCTTGTCGATGCGCCAGTAGCCGGACTCGGACTCCAGCGGCCTGACCTTCTTGCCCTCGGCATCCAGGACCCAGGTGTGCGAGACGTACTCGAGGAAGTCCCGGCCGTCATGGCTGAACGTCACCGACTGGCCGAAGTTGCACTTCTCGGCACCCGGGAAGTCGGAGACGCCCGCGCCCTCCCATGTGCCGAGGAGGAACGCGAGGGGGACGAGGTCCGGGTTCAGGTCGGACGGGATCTCGATCATGAGCAGCTCTGTCGATCTCTAGAGGGATTAACGCTGGCCCTGGTACAGCTTCTTCACGGCCAGGCCGGTGAAGGCGAGCACGCCGACGCAGACGAGGACCAGCAGGATCTCGAAGAAAAGAATCACGGGTGCTCCTTGAATGAGCAGTGAACGCAGAACGGGCCGGATCCCAGCTTAGTGGGCGGGGGTCCGGCCCTCGCTGCGAGGTCGGCTCCCGGGTCAGCCCAGCAGCTGGTTCTGCAGCACCACGGTCTGGTGGAAGGGGACGGCGGGCGCCTTGCCCTTCCTCGACTGGATGACCAGCGCCAGGGTGTCGCCGGAGACGATGTAGGCGTGGTGCGTCTCCTCGGCGCCCACGGGAGCGGTCTCCCGATAGACGTACGACGCGGTGGGGAGTTCGTGCCCCACGGTGGTCCAGCTCCGGTCCAGCTCGAACTCGGACGTGCCGGCCAGCGGTACGTGCGGCCTCGTCCCCTGGGCGACCAACCCCTTGAACGCCTCCGCCGAGTCGGCCGAGCCGAACTGGAGAAGGTAGATGCGGCAGACCGTCCCGTCCGGCATCGTCCAGCCACGGGCGGCGATGTGCCGTGCGCCGTGATCCTTGAGGTCGCGCTCCAGATCGGACCGCTCCGCCGCGACGAACTCGGCACTGAACTGCCCGGGTGTGACCCACCCCCCGGTCAGCTTCTTGTCCACGGTCGCCCCCACCGGGGCGGACAGCAGGAGTTTGCGCAGGTCGGCATGGTGGATCTGCTGCACGTTCCCCTCGTTGAACGGGCGCGGCGTGCCCTCGGGGAGCGCGGGCAGCGACAGCTTCGGGTAGTCCCAGCGGCCGTCGCTCTCTGTGGCCAGCCCCGGGACGTCCGTCCGTTCCATGGAGGTGATACCGAGAGCGGTCCCGGCGCCGAGGCCGCCGCAGACGAGCGCGGCGACGGTCCACCGGGCCACGGCACGCAGGACCCGGCGATCGCGTCCGGGGGCGGCCGGAGGCGCCGTCTCGGCGGCCGGAACCGCAGGCGGCGCCTCGGGCATCGGAGGGATGATCCGGGCCGTCTCCGGCATCGAGGCCATGCCCGGCTCCTTCTCCGTCGTCATCGGCTCGGTCATACGTACTCCCCCGGGGAGGCGATGTGGTCGAGCTGCTTGCGCAGCACCTCGGCGACAGCGGACTTGTCGAAAGGCGTGGTGCCGGACGCGGTGACGCTGACCAGCAGTTCCGAGTCGTAGGCGGAGCAGGCCATCGCCTCGAGCTCGGCCTTGCCCTTGTTCTCCCCGTACTCGTCCAGCCGTGGCAGCAGGAAACAGGCGGCCTTCTTGTGGCCCTTGATCCTCGGGCCCTTGCTGAGGTGCAGCAACTCGGACAGCTCGGTCTTGAGCTCGTACAGATCGTGGATCCGCTTCTTGTCCTTCATGCGCGTGATCTGCACCTCGATGACGAGATCGTTCTCACCGGAGGCGAAGGAGCGCACGGCGATTCCCTGGACGCCCATCCGGTCGATCCGCCTGTCGAACTCCCGGCGCTTCCTCGCGGGCAGACCGCTGCCCTCGTCCTTGAGGACGGCGACCGCCTCCTTGTCGCCGATCTCGCTGTCGTTGCCGTACGCGTCGATGTCCGGGCCGAGACGGAAGCCGGGCGGCACCGGGAGCAGCAGCTTGCTGAGCGGCGTCCCATGCCGTCCACGCGCCACGTCACCGGCCGGGTCGTCGTTCGAGGCGCCCTCGAACTCTCCCCACACCGTGGTCGGCGCGGTGCGGTCCGCGTTGTCGACGGTGAGCTTGGTCCAGGTGAGCCCACCGCCGACGAGCAGGAGAGCGAGTACGGCGGGGAGGACGGTGCCGAGGCGCGGCCGGCGCCGGGTGACCCGGGGCGCGGGCCCGGTGCCGGCCGGCACGGCAGGTGCCTGCTCGGCGGCGGTGGGCGCGGGCGCCCCGACGGGCGCCACGGGCTCTGCGGTGGCCTGGGCCGCGGGCTCGTCGGCCTGCGCCGGCAGCGGCTCCGACTGCGGCTCCTGCTCCGGCTCCGGCTCCGGCTTCGGCTCCGGCTCCGGCTTCGGCTTCGGCTTCGGCTTCGGCTCCTGGGGTACGAGGTCCTCGCTCACAGGCGCTCCAGCTGTCGCTCGGCCAGGCTGCGGATGTCGTTCTTGGTGATGCGCTTGGTGTCGTAGATGCTGATGTCGACCATGATGTCGCCGCGATGGAAGACGGCCCGCGCCTTGTACGCGGGGAGGTAGCCCGCCTTTTCGCTGACCTTGTAGAGGTAGTAGCGGCCCTCCTTGCTCCCCTTCAGCGGGTCGCCGTGGTTGCCGGCGCCGTGCTCGTCGTCGTAGGGCATGTACGACCGCTGGTCCGACGCGAGCTCCCCGGCCTCCTGGCCCGTGCGGAACTGGACGAGCCTGATCGCGGTCCTCTTGTGCTCGCCCTGCTCCCAGGCGGCCCCGGCGACCCGGCGGAGGTCCGACTCCAGGAACATCTCGAACATGTGGTCCTCGCTCTCGAACTCGAGCGAGTAGAACGCGAGGTCCATCCAGCCGTCCGGCCCCATGCCGTCGACCCGACGAGCACCCGACGGCTTCGCGAGCACCAGCTTGCGCAGATCGCCGTCCGTTCTGACCTGGTGGTCCTCGGCGGCGGACAGCGGAACCGGGCGCGCGCCACCGGGCAGCGGCTTCGCCGGGTACGCGAGTTCCGGCCGGCTCAGCGCGGGCAGCGGCGTCGGTTCACGGTCTGCCTGGACGCCGTACCCGACGGCCGTACCGCCGACGATCCCGACGACGGCCGCGGCCGCGACGATCAGCGCGGTCCTGCCGCGGCGGCGTGCGGGCGGGTCCACCGGCGCCGGGGCCGGTGCGCTCTGCGCCGGCACGACGAGCGGCGGCGAAGGCACGGGCGGCGCCGGGTTCGGTACCGGGTTCGGTACCGGCTCCTGTGCCTGTGTGTCCTGCGTTTCCAAGAAGGGTCCCCCCAAGAGACCTGAGGCACGGACTCCATATGTCCGTGCACACAGCAGACACATGGCCCGCGAGGGGGGTTGTGGCGTCGCGCATTACAGTTCGGCGTATGGCGAAGAAGCTCGTGATCAAGGTAACCGCCGGGGCAGATGCCCCCGAACGCTGCTCACAGGCCTTCACGGTCGCTGCCGTGGCCGTGGCGAGCGGGGTGGAGGTCTCGCTGTGGCTGACCGGTGAGTCCTCGTGGTTCGCCCTGCCGGGCCGCGCAGCCGAGTTCGAACTGCCGCACGCCGCCCCGCTGCCGGAGCTGATCGAATCGATCCGGGCGGCGGGACGAATCACGCTCTGCACCCAGTGCGCGGCGCGGCGCGAGATCACGGAGAAGGACGTCATCGAGGGCGTGCGGATCGCGGGCGCGCAGGTCTTCGTGAGCGAGGCGACGGCCGACGGCGTCCAGGCCCTCGTCTACTGACGGGGGTCGAGTACCGACGGGGGTCGAGGCACTCGGCCTTACGGCTCACGCGTCGGAGCGGGGGTCGGAGTCCTCCGAGCCCGGCTTCCGCTTCCCGTCGAGCTCGTCCCACCACTGGTCGGACTGAGGATCCCCGGAAGGGTCGTCCCACCAGCGGTCATCGGGCCCCCGCCGGTTCGCCACCATCGCGGCGACCGGCGGAATGACCATGGCCACGACGCACATCCCGACGGCGGCCGGCACCGACCACAGGCGCACGAACGCCCAAGCGGACACGAACAGTGCGAGGCATCCGCCCATCATCCAGAAGTAGACCCTGCGCCTTCGGGCGAGCACACCTCAAGAGTAGATCGAACGGCACGAAGGACCGCACCCCGATCCAGTGGCGTCCAACCCCCGGGGGTGCGGCCCTTCGGCCGGTACATCAGTGTCGTCAGACGGCGATGGCCACCTCGGAGAGGCCACCGGTCCGGGCGACGACCGTGCGGTCCGCCGTTCCGCCGGGCACGAGGGCGCGAAGGGTCCAGGTGCCCTCGGCCGCGTAGAAGCGGAACTGTCCGGTCGCCGAGGTCGGGACCTCGGCGGTGAACTCGCCGGTCGAGTCCAGCAGGCGCACGTAACCGGTGACGGGCTCACCGTCGCGGGTCACCTGGCCCTGGATGGTGGTCTCGCCGGGCTTGATCGTCGAGGCGTCGGGGCCGCCGGCCTTCGCTCCACACATGCTGTTCTGTCCTTACGTAGGGAGAGGGGGAGGCTGAGTGCCTGGGGCTTACTTGTTCGCGCCGAGCTCGATCGGCACGCCGACGAGGGAGCCGTACTCGGTCCACGAGCCGTCGTAGTTCTTGACGTTCTCGACGCCGAGCAGCTCGTGCAGGACGAACCAGGTCAGCGCGGAGCGCTCGCCGATGCGGCAGTAGGCGATGGTGTCGGTGGCCAGGTCGACCTGCTCGTCGGCGTAGAGGGCCTTGAGCTCGTCGTCCGACTTGAACGTGCCGTCGTCGTTGGCGTTCTTGGACCACGGGATGTTGCGGGCGCTCGGCACATGGCCGGGGCGCTGCGACTGCTCCTGCGGGAGGTGGGCCGGGGCGAGCAGCTTGCCGCTGAACTCGTCGGGCGAACGCACGTCGACCAGGTTCTGGCTGCCGATGGCGGCGACGACGTCGTCACGGAAGGCACGGATGGACGTGTCCTGGGCCTGCGCCTTGTACTCGGTGGCGGGGCGCTGCGGAACGTCGGCGCCGTCGACCAGGTCGCGGGAGTCGAGCTCCCACTTCTTGCGGCCGCCGTCGAGGAGCTTCACGTCCTGGTGGCCGTAGAGCTTGAAGTACCAGTAGGCGTAGGACGCGAACCAGTTGTTGTTGCCGCCGTAGAGGACGACGGTGTCGTCGTTGGCGATCCCCTTCTCCGACAGCAGCTTCTCGAAGCCGGCCTGGTCGACGAAGTCACGACGGACGGGGTCCTGGAGGTCCTTCTGCCAGTCGATGCGGACGGCGTTCCTGATGTGGTTCTTGTCGTACGCCGAGGTGTCCTCGTCGACCTCGACGACGGCGACCTTCGGGTCGTCCAGGTGGGCCTCGACCCAGTCGGCATCTACGAGGACGTCGCTGCGGCTCATGCTGTTCTCCTCCGGGGCAGTGTGCGGCGGGTGTCGCGCGGGAGTGGTGCGCGAGGGGTCGGTGCGGGTACGCCTGAGAGGCGTGAGGCACACGGGGTGGCCCTGGCCGGAAAACGCGCTCACAGGGCCGGGGGATGCGAAAGTCGGCGCTTTCGCTCAGAAGGTGCGACAGAGCATGGCGGCGACGCGGCACAGGTCTACTGCCCGCCGCTTCGTGAGGTCCGCCTGTCGCTTCATGTGTCCGATCGTAGGGACGAGGCGGCGGCGATGTCACCGGCGTGTCGCATGTTGAGACGCGATCGTCCGCATAGCAATACGATATTCGGCCACCGGTGCCCTCGGCCGGGCACCGCGACCCCTTCCGTCCGCCTGGCATCTACGGATCGGACGTCACCGTCTCACCATCCGATCGTCCGGCCACCAGCACGACCGAAGCCCACCCGCCCGGGGGCTCAGCGCCTCGGGTCCGGCGGCCGGGACCGGGCCTCGCAGGCTCAGCCGGCCAGCGTCACGTCCGTGCCCACACCCGAGAACCGCAGTCCGTTCTCGTCCGCGACGACCTTGTCCAGCTTGATGGTCTTCGGCAGTCCGTCGATCTTCAGGTCGTAGTCGACGGCCTTGCGCAACGTCCGGTCCATGCCCGGCAGCGGCAGCTCCGGGAGGTCCTGGGCGCGCAGCCGGACCGTGTCGCCGCCGGATATCGAGACCGTGCTGTATGCCGTGAGCGTGCGGCCCTTCAGCAGTCCCTCGGCGAAGCCGGGGACGTCGAATCCCGCGCCCTCCAGCAGCTCCTTGGCCGGTCCGGTGACCTTGACCTGGCCCTTCGCGGCACGCTCCGCCCCGGCGTAGGAGACGGTCGCGCCCTCCGGCGCGGACTTGCCGAGGTCCGCGTACGAGATACGGGCGGAACCCGTGGCGCGGTCCGCGACGGCGGAGGACAGGCCGTTGAGGCGCACGCCGCTCAACTCGGCCGCGACCTCTGTCACCTCGACCGAGTGCCCGCCGGCGCTGGCCTTCACCCCGCCCATGCGGACCTCGACGTCGTCGAGCTCGGAACTCACGACCTGGGTCAGGAAGGGGAAGCCGTTGATGGACACATCGGGCTCGGTGCCCAGCCCCTGGCTGCTTCTGACCTTGGCCGCGACCTCGCCCTCGGCGTAGTTGACCGCCAGCCGGTCGGCGATGGCGAAGAGGCCACCCAGGATCACAGCGGTGATCAGCAGTGTTCGCAGTGCGCGCATGACTCGATGTTCCCCCACCCTGTCCCCTGGGCCGCCCGGGATCGAACCGGCCCCAATGATCGACGTGCGGGCGCCCTGGAAAGGTTCCCGGGGCAGCCTGCCCGTCGTGACCTCGGTGACCCAGGATGCCTCGTGAAGCTCGGCGCGGCTCACGACCGCTCGGCACGGCTCAGGCCGGCGCACGCCCCACGGACGCCCACAGCCGTCACCACGTTCGCGTGATCACTTCGGTTCACGACCGGTCAGGCCAGGGCGCGGCCCAGCAGATACACGACGGGCGCCGCGGCGGTGAGCGGCAGCGCGACGCCGGCGGTCATATGGACGAAGCGCGACGGATAGTCGTAGCTCGCGACCCGCAGTCCGACGAGCGCGCAGATCCCGGCTCCCGCGCCCAGCAGCGCGGCGGTCGTACCGGTTCCCGTGACCTCGCCGGCCGCGAGACCGGCGCCCGCTGCCGCGAGCAGCGCCACGGCGACCGACGCGGCCCCCGGCAGGGGAAGCGCACGGGCGAGGGTGGCCGCGGCGACCGCCAGACCCCCGACGGCCACGGCGTCCGGCTCGGCCGCGAGATACCCGGTGGCGGCGATGGTCAGGGCGGCCGAGGCGACCGTGGCCATGAGGCCGTACATCCGCTCGTCGGCGCCGGCGTGACTGCGCAGCTGCAGCACGAGCGTGAGCAGTACCCAGACACCGAGGGTGCCGATGATCGCGGCGGGCGCGTGCTCCCGGCCCGCGGTGAGCAGCGCGGCATCCGCGGCGACGCCGCCGGCGAACGCGAGCGCGATGCCCTGGCGGGCGGGCCACATGCCGTTCAGCCGGAACCAGCCGGCGGCGGTGACCGCCTGAAGCAGGATCAGCGGGAGGAGCAGTACGTAGGACGACTGGGAGGCGCCGGCCGCGGCGAGCAGCAGACCGGTCACGGCGGTCAGACCGGCGGGCTGGATGCCGGGCGGAATGACCGGCGAGCGCCCTTCGGCGCGGGCCCGCTGTGCGTCCGTGATCCGGGCGTTGCCCAGGGTGGTGGGCGCGCTGTAGGCGGGCTCCCCGCCGGCGTCGGCGGGCCCGTATGCGGCGGCCCCGTCCCGTGCGGCGACAGGCAAGGGCGCCGCGGCGGGAGCCTCGGGCGGCAGCGGGTACGACCCCGGCCCCTGGGAACCGCCGTGGGACGGCAGATACGTCGTCTCGGCGGCCGGCCGCGGGTACTGCGCGTGCTGGGCGTGCTGGTGGTGCTGGGCGGGCCCGGTCCCCCGGACCTGCGGCTGGTGCTGGGTGTCCCAGGTCTGGCCCTCCCATGTCTGGGTGACCTCGGGGTCCGGCCGGTGGCCCTGCCCGTACGGGTCGTACGGGTACTGCTGATCGCTGCTCATGCTGTGCGGTTCACCCTCCTGCGAACGGCGGGAGCACCTCGACCGTGCCGCCCTCGGCAAGCCGTACGCTCTCATGTTCGCGCGTACCGACGGGGTCACCGTCGACGAGGAAGGAGCAGCGCCCGAGGACGCGGACAAGCTCGCCCGGGTGCCTCTCGCGGGCGGCGTCCAGCGCCTCGGCCAGGTTCTCTGCGGCGTAGGGCTCCTCGGCCACACCCGCGGCTGCCTTGGCCGCTGCCCAGTAGCGGATGGTCCCCGCTGCCATGGCGGCACTCCTCTCGTCGGCTGGTCGGCTCTCCATGATGGGCTATGCGCGGACGAGCCATTCCGCGAGGCGCCCCAGCAGCTCGTCGTCCGCGGCGTTCTCCGCGTGTCCCATGCCCGGCTCCAGCCAGAGCTCGCACGGACCCGCCGCCGCCAGCATGCGGGGGTGGTCGAGCGGGAAGTACGGATCGCGGTCACCGTGCACGATCAGCAGCGGGCAGGGGGCGATGAGGGGCACGGACTCGACCGGGGAGAGAGGCACCGGGTCCCAGTCCTCGTGGTGGATGCGCGTCCGCAGGCCGTACCGCCCGACCAGCCGCCCGAGGGGCCGCGTGACCACCCAGTGCAGCCGGCGCATCGGGGCCGTACCCCGGTAGTACCAGCGAGCCGGCGCGCTGACCGCGACGACGGCGTCCGTGCGGGCGTCACACGCGTCCGTGCGGGCCTCCTGTCGCCCCGGCGGTCCGCCCGGGGCGGCACCCGGCCGTTCTCCCGACGCCTTGCCGTACAGCGCCGCATGCCGAAGCACCACAGAACCACCCATGGAGAAGCCGATCGTCACCACCCTGCGGTGGCCCAGCGACCGCGCCCATGCCACCGCCGCTGCCAGATCCAGCACCTCCCGGTCGCCGACCGTGGAGCGCCCGCCGGACCCGCCGTGGCCGCGGAACGAGAAGGTGACGACGGCCGCGTACCGGGTGAGCACACGGGCCGCTCGCCGCACCGCGGGCCGGTCCACCGCGCCGGTGAAGCCATGTGCGACGACAATCGCGGTATCGGTGAGACCTGCCGTGCAGGGCTCGTGGAGCGCCTCGATGGGTACACCGTCGGAAGTCCTCAGGGTTGCGCGCCGAGGTCGGTTCGTGATCGAGGAAACATCCACATTGTGAAATCGACCCTCTGCCGCAGAGCTCATGTGGGCTATTCTGCTGACAGAGGATCCGGGCGACGCAGCCCCCGGGTCCTTTTGTGTTTCCGGCCCGTTGTTACAGGCAGGTGAACGAAACGATCGCGACCCCGGAGTGCGGGGGCCGTGACCGGCAGGAAGCAGTGCCGCAAGAAGCAGTGCCGCAAACGCCCCCACCGCCCTCCGGGCGTGGGAGGTACCCCCCTCTCGCAGGGACGAGGAGGAACCGACGTTATGGGCGAGCGAACCGTGCACGACCGAAGGACGACGAGGCAGGCAGGGACGGACCCCGGGGCAGGTGAGGCGCGATGAGCTCGCTGCTCCTCCTCACGAACGCCCTCCAGCCGTCGACGGAGGTGCTCCCCGCCCTCGGCCTGCTGCTCCACAACGTTCGGGTCGCACCCGCCGAGGGCCCGGCCCTCGTCGACACGCCCGGCGCCGATGTGATCCTGGTGGACGGCCGGCGCGACCTGCCGCAGGTGCGGAGCCTCTGCCAGCTGCTGCGCTCCACCGGGCCCGGCTGTCCGCTGCTCCTCGTGGTCACGGAGGGCGGCCTCGCGGCCGTCACCGCGGACTGGGGCATCGACGACGTGCTGCTGGACACCGCGGGCCCCGCAGAAGTGGAGGCCCGGCTCCGGCTGGCCATGGGCCGTCAGCAGATCACCTCGGACGACTCCCCGATGGAGATCCGCAACGGCGATCTGTCGGTGGACGAGGCGACGTACAGCGCGAAGCTGAAGGGCCGGGTCCTGGACCTGACCTTCAAGGAGTTCGAACTGCTCAAGTATCTGGCGCAGCACCCGGGCCGGGTCTTCACCCGGGCCCAGCTCCTGCAGGAGGTGTGGGGCTACGACTACTTCGGCGGTACGCGCACGGTCGACGTCCACGTACGGCGGCTGCGCGCGAAACTCGGCCCCGAGCACGAGTCGCTGATCGGAACCGTCCGGAACGTGGGCTACCGCTTCGTTGCGCCGGAGAAGGTCGAGCGCGCGGCGGAGGAGGCCAAGGCGAAGGCGGCGGCTTCGGCCGCCCGTGCGCAGGCTCCGGCAGAGGAGCAGGAAGCGGCCGTACGCCCTGCCCAGAGGTAGGTCACCACGCGTAGACTTCGCGCGTGGCCAAGGTGACGCGGGACGATGTGGCACGACTGGCGGGTACTTCCACCGCCGTCGTCAGCTACGTCATCAACAACGGACCCCGGCCGGTCGCCCCGGCCACGCGCGAGCGGGTACTCGCCGCGATCAAGGAGCTGGGCTATCGGCCCGACCGGGTCGCGCAGGCGATGGCCTCGCGGCGTACGGACCTCATAGGCATGATCGTCCCCGATGCACGGCAGCCGTTCTTCGCGGAGATGGCACACGCGGTGGAACGCGCCGCGGCCGACCGCGGGAAGATGGTCCTCGTCGGCAACTCGGACTACCGGGACGAGCGCGAGGTCCACTATCTGCGGGCCTTCCTCGGTATGCGCGTCGCCGGACTGATCCTGGTCAGCCAGGGTCCGAGCGAGCGGGCGGCGGCGGAGATCGAGGCCTGGGACGCCCGGGTCGTGCTGCTGCACGAACGTCCGGAAGCAATCGACGACGTCGCGGTCGTGACCGACGACATCGGCGGCGCGCAGCTCGCGGCGAGGCATCTGCTGGAGCACGGGCACGAGTACGTCGCGTGTCTCGGCGGCGTCGAGAACACCCCGGCGGTGGGCGACCCGGTGGCCGACCACGTCGAGGGCTGGCGGCGGGCGATGCTGGAAGCCGGACGGCCGACCGAGGGCCGGCTCTTCCAGGCCCCCTACAACCGTTACGACGCCTACCTCGTCGCCCTGAAGCTGCTCTCCGGTCCCGACAGGCCGCCGGCGATCTTCTGCGCGACGGACGACCAGGCGATCGGCGTGCTGCGGGCGGCGCGCGAGCTGCGGATCGACGTACCGGGCGAGCTGGCGGTGGCCGGCTTCGACGACGTCAAGGAGGCGGCACTGACCGATCCTCCGCTGACGACGATCGCCTCCGACCGCCCTGCGATGGCGCGCGCGGCGGTGGATCTGGTCCTGGACGACGGGCTGCGGGTGATCGGCTCCCGCCGGGAGCGGGTGAAGCAGTTCCCTTCGGCGCTGATCGTCCGCCGCTCCTGCGGGTGTGCGTGACCCCGGTGCGGGTCCGCTGCACGGTGCCGGTGTGGTTGTCGGGGTTGGCCTGTACGCGTCGCTGCGCCGTGCCGGTGCGGTTGTCGGCGTTGGCCGGGACCAGGTGCGCGGCCGGTGTGTCCGTCCTCAAGCGCCGGACAGGCTCAGGTATACGGGGTCGGCCCGGACCGGGTCGTTGGCGTTGGGGGGCCGTTCCGGGGCTCGCATCCGGGACGGCATGATTTACGGCGCGCCGACCGGTACCTCAAAGGACAGCGCCCGCGCCGCGCCACAAATCACGCTTTAGTGTCCCGGACACGACCCCTCCACGGCCCCCCTCGGGGCCAGGGGTGGGGGCCGATCGCCGTGTGTCGGGTGAACCATCCACCGGGCGGCAGTCGGCAACGCTGCCGGGGCGGGGCCGTGCAGGGTCGGCCCCGCAGGGGACGGCGGGACTGCTGGTTGCCCCTGAGGTGGGCGGTACGCCGCCGTCCCCGAGGAGTCGAGCCCGGAGGGGCCCCGCCCCACCACCCACAGCCCGTCCGGCGATTGAGGACGGACACCCCGGCCGCGCACCTGGTCCCGGCCAACCACGACAACCACACCCGCACCGCCCGCGCAGCGACCCCGTAGCGACACCTCTTTACATCGGGCATACACGCTTCTGTCGGGCTTCTCACCCCGTCCTCAGGGTCCTCTCATCTGCCGCCCCGAGAGTCGTCACCATGACGGACCACTACCGCAGCCGTGGCGACTACCGCACGCAGACCGACGCGCAGCAGTACCCGTACGCGGGCTTCGGGAACGGCGGGTACCCGCCGCCGCCCCCGCATCCGCCCGCGCCCGCCTCGCACGCCGCACCCGCACCCGCACCCCGCGCGAGGCGGTCCGTCGCGGTGCTCGCCGCCGTGGCGATCGTGGCCGCGGCCGTCGGCGGCGGGGCGGCCACGCTCGTGGAGCGGTTCGCCGGGGACGGCTCGGGCACCGGCGTCGCGACCGGGGTCAACGGGACCACGGTGTCCCGGAGCAGCATGGGCACCGTCGCCGGTGTCGCCCAGGCCGTGTCGCCGAGCATCGTGGAGATCGGAGCGTCCACCACCGCCGGCTCGTCCACCGGCTCGGGTGTGATCATCACCGAGGGCGGCGAGATCATCACCAACAACCACGTCGTCGCCGGCGCCGACAAGGTCAAGGTCAAGGTCACCCTCAGCGACGGCAAGTCGTACACCGCGGACGTCGTCGGCACCGACCCCGACAAGGACCTCGCCCTCGTCAAGGTCCGCGGCGCGGGAGATCTGAAGCCCGCGACCCTCGGCGACTCCGACGCGCTCGGGGTCGGTGACGAGGTCGTCGCGATCGGTTCGCCCGAGGGCCTCACCGGCACCGTGACCAGCGGCATCGTCTCCGCGCTCGACCGGGACGTGACCGTGGCCAAGGACCAGGGACAGCAGGACCAGCGGGGGAGCTGGCCCTTCGAGTTCGGCGGTGAGAAGTTCAACGGGGACACCGGCGACTCCAGGACCACGTACAAAGCCATCCAGACCGACGCCTCCCTCAATCCGGGGAACTCCGGCGGCGCCCTGATCAACATGAACGGCGAGATCATCGGCATCAACTCGGCCATGTACTCGCCGACTTCCTCGGACGGTGCGGGTGCGGGCAGCGTCGGCCTCGGCTTCGCCATCCCCGTCAACACCGTCAAGGCCGACCTCGACAGCCTGCGCTCCGGCTCCTCCGACTGAGCGCGTGCGAGGCTGGGCCCATGACGACCACACCCGGCGAAGGCGAGCGCATCCTCATCGTCGACGACGAACCCGCCGTACGTGAGGCACTCCGGCGCAGCCTCGCGTTCGAGGGGTACGCCACCGAGGTCGCGGTCGACGGCGTCGACGCCCTCGCCAAGGTGGAGTCGTACGCGCCCGACCTCGTCGTGCTCGACATCCAGATGCCGCGGATGGACGGGCTGACGGCGGCCCGCCGCATCCGCTCCTCCGGCTCCACGCTGCCGATCCTGATGCTCACCGCCCGCGACACCGTCGGCGACCGGGTCACCGGTCTCGACGCCGGGGCCGACGACTACCTGGTGAAGCCGTTCGAGCTGGACGAGCTCTTCGCCCGGATCCGGGCGCTGCTGCGCCGCAGCTCGTACGCCGGGGCCGCCGCCGCAGGCCGGGCGGAGCCCCGCGATCTGCTGTCGTTCGCCGATCTGCGGATGGACCTGGCGACACGCGAGGTGACCCGTGGCACGCGCCGCGTCGAGCTGACCCGCACCGAGTTCACCCTGCTGGAGCTGTTCCTGGCGCATTCGCGCCAGGTGCTGACCCGGGAGCAGATCCTCAAGTCCGTCTGGGGCTTCGACTTCGAGCCGAGCTCCAACTCACTGGACGTCTATGTGATGTACCTGCGCCGCAAGACGGAGGCCGGAGGTGAGCCGCGCCTGGTGCACACCGTGCGCGGGGTCGGCTATGTCCTTCGGGAGGGGTCGCCGGAGTGACCGGACGATTCCAGTCGCTGCCCCTCAGATCCCGGCTCGCGCTGCTCACGGCCGCAGCGGTCGCGATGGCGGTCGCCGCGGTCGCCGTGACGTGCTGGCTGCTCGCCCGCACCCAGTTGCGCCAGGAACTCGACACCTCGCTGCGCAACACCAGCGCACCGATCGGCACGGCGCTCGCCGCGGCACAGGCGTGCCGCAGTCCCGGCAGCCGGGACACGGGGCACGCCCCGTCCTTCGCCTATGTCCAGGTCGTCGGCGCCGACGGAGGCCGCTGTGTGGCGCCGGGCTCCGAACCGGTCAAGGTGCTCGGCGAGGACATCCAGGTCGCGCGGGGTGCCGTACGCGACTCCCTGCACAGCAGCACGACCGACGACGGCGACGAGGTGCGGGTGCACACCGAGCGGTTGCCCGTGCCGGGCCTCGGCCCCGAGGTCACGGTGTCGGTCGCCCGGCCGCTGCACGAGATCGACGCCGCTCTGAACCGGCTCGCCCTGCTGCTGACCGGGCTGGCAGGCGTCGGCGTCGTCGCCGCCGGGGCCGCCGGGCTCTGGGTCGCCCGCACCGGGCTGAAGCCGGTGGACCGGCTCACCGACGCCGTCGAGCATGTGGCCCGTACCGAGGATCTGACCGTACGGATCCCCGTCGAGGGCGAGGACGAGATCGCCCGGCTGTCCCGCTCCTTCAACCAGATGACCGCCGCGCTGGCGTCCTCCCGCGACCGCCAGGCACAGCTCATCGCCGACGCGGGCCATGAGCTGCGGACACCGCTGACCTCGCTGCGCACGAACATCGAGCTGCTGGCCCGCAGCGAGGAGACCGGCCGGGCGCTCCCGCCCGGGGACCGGGCCGCGCTGCTGGAGTCCGTGAAGGCGCAGATGACCGAGCTGGCGGCGCTGATCGGTGACCTTCAGGAGCTGGCCCGCCCGGACAGCGCACAGCCCGGACCGCTCCAGGTCGTGGCACTGCACGACATCGCACGGACGGCTCTGGAGCGGGCCCGGCTGCGCGGCCCGGAGCTGACCGTGTCCGCCGGGCTGCGGCCCTGGTACGTACGGGCCGAGCCGGCGGCCCTTGAGCGCGCACTCGTCAATGTGCTGGACAACGCGGTGAAGTTCTCCCCGCCGCAGGGGACGGTCGAGGTGCTCCTGGATCGCGGGGTGCTGACCGTACGCGATCACGGTCCAGGCGTTCCGCCCGATGAACTCCCGCATGTCTTCGAACGGTTCTGGCGCTCCCCGTCCGCCCGCGCGCTGCCCGGTTCGGGTCTCGGTCTGTCGATCGTGGCCCGTACGGTGCAGCAGGCGGGCGGCGAGGTGGCGCTGCGTCCGGCTGAGGGCGGCGGGACGGTCGCCGAGATCAGGCTGCCGGGCGCGCCGACCCCGCCGCCCGGCTCGCCCGGCTCCTCCTCTTCCTCAGTTGTGGCGGATGAGCGAGTCGACAAGCCCTGAGCGGGTGTTGGGGAAGTCCATCGGCACGATCCCGAGGCCCTTCCAGGAGCTCGCCGTACCGTCGAGGAAGCCGTGGACGCGCGGATTGAGGTTGTCGGAGTTCCAGCGGGGCGGCAGATACGCCGATGTGCTGACGAAGTTGATGAAGAGCCTGCCCGGCTGCTGGACGGCCTTGCCGAAGTGGCCCTCGATCTTCGGGTACTTGGCGCCCGGAG
This sequence comes from Streptomyces sp. NPDC057445, assembly GCF_042802855.1. Taxonomy (NCBI): domain Bacteria; kingdom Bacillati; phylum Actinomycetota; class Actinomycetes; order Kitasatosporales; family Streptomycetaceae; genus Streptomyces; species Streptomyces sp. NPDC057445. Next base: position 33,566 of record NZ_JBHVDH010000030.1, read on the forward strand.
CCGCGTTCCAGTCGTCCTGGATGTCGAAGACGTTGCCGTCCCACCATTTCACGCCGGGCAGTCCGCCGTTGTCGGCGACGAGCACGACCTTGCCACGGGCCTGGCCGAGGGTGGGAAGGGCTTCGCCGATGTGGAACAGCGGGCGCCAGCCCCTCGCGTCGAGGTAGTTGTCGAAGATGCCGCGGAAGGTGGCGTCACTGTCCCCCGAGTACTCCTGCTTGACCCGCATCAGGACGGTCTCCGAGGGGTGGGCGCCGAGGAAGTCGCGGCAGGCGATGAGCACGTCGCCGAACATCATGTTCTGGTAGGCGGCGCCGTGGTGGATGGCGAACGAGCCGCCGGTGACCCGGCAGCGTACGTCGAGGAAGCGGATTCCGGAGTCGAGCTGCTGGGCGATGGTGGTGTTCTGGCATTCGGCCCAGAGGCCGCCGAAGCGGGCACCGGAGTCATGGGTGCCGGGGATGGTGAGGGACGCCAGCGCCCTGCTGCCGTCGATGCCGCTCATCCAGTCCTGGGTGCCCAGGACGCGCCGCGTGGAGGCAGCGGCCGGTGACGCTCCGATGAGGGCGGTGGCGGAAACGAGCGCCGCGCCGGTGAGAAAACCACGTCTGCTCAAGGACATGTGCTGTCTCCTTCTTCGGCCTCCGCGAAGTGGGGGGTCGCGGTCGGCAGACGGATGATTGCAGACATGCCCATGACACAAAATGAGTTGCGCGGAAACAGCGGAAGCACGTGGGAAACACCTGAGGGGCGGCGGGCCACCACGGCCCACCGCCCCTCGGCGCACTGCCCGTTACTTGACGACCGTGATCCGGCCGGTGGCCGGCGGCGCGAGCGGGGCGGCCGCGCTCGAGTGCGCGGCGAAGTACGCGGTCAGGGCGTCCAGGTCGGACGCGCCCACCAGCTTGTTCTTGTGCTCCTTGAGGACCGGGAAGCCGTCGCCGCCACCCGCCAGGAACTCGTTCATCGCGACCCGGTAGGTCTTCCCCAGGTCGATCGCCTCACCGTTCAGCTTCACCGAGTCGACGACGATGCGGTCGGCGCCGGTCTTGGTCGTGTCGAGGGTGTAGGTGAAGCCCTTGGACACCTGCAGGATCTTCGGGGCGGCCTGGTTGGCACCGCTGACCTGCTGCTGGAGCGTGGTGATCAGCTGAGCGCCGGTCAGGTCGACCGCCGTCATCATGTTGGTGAAGGGCTGCACGGTGAAGGCCTCGCCGTACGTCACGACGCCGTCGCCCTCACTGCCGGACGCCTTGTGGACCAGGCCCGCGCGGATGCCGCCCGGGTTCATGAGGGCGATCTGCGCGCCGCCCTTGTCGGCCGGGGCCATGCCCTCGAGCTGCGCGTCCGCGATCACGTTCCCGAGCGGCTTCTCGAACGGCTCGAAGGGGTTCTCGATGTCGGCGGAGATGAAGCCGACGGGCCGGTTCGCGATCGGCGCGGCGAGCGCGTTCCAGCGGTCGATGAGCCGCGTCATGTCCTCGGCCTTCGCCACGTCACGCGTGACGACGTGGTTGGCGGAGGCGACGGACGTACGGACGATGTCCCGGGTGCGACGGTCGTACGTGAGCGTCGTGTCGGTGTAGAGCTTCCCGAAGGAGGCGGCCGACGTGACCGTGCGCGGCTTCCCGGACGGGTCCGGGATCGAGCAGGCGTACGCCTGGTGCGTGTGGCCCGTGATCAGGGCGTCGACCTGCGGACTGACGTTCTTGGCGATGTCGACGATCGGGCCCGAGACGCCGTCGCCGGGGCCGGGGCTGTCGCAGTTGTAGTTGTACGAGGACGAGGCCGGCAGCCCGCCCTCGTGCAGCAGGGCGACGATCGACTTGACGCCCTTGCGCTCCAGCACCTTGGTGTACTTGTTGATCGTCTCGACCTCGTCGCCGAACTTCAGGCCCTTGATGCCCTCGGCGGAGACGATGTTCGGCGTGCCCTCCAGGGTGACGCCGATGAAGCCGATCTTGACCCCGTTCCTCTCCCAGATGAAGTACGGGTCGAGGATCGGGCGGCCGGACTTCTCCTTCGTCACATTCGCGGCGAGGTAGGGGAAGTCGGCGCCCCGGAACTTCTTGGACTTGCCCTTCGCCGTCTTCTCGTAGCAGCCCTCGGTCGGGTGGCAGCCGCCGTTCTGCATACGGGCGAGTTCCAGGGCGCCCTCGTCGAACTCGTGGTTGCCGACGGAGGTGACGTCGAGGTCGAGCTTGTTCAGTGCCTCGATCGTCGGCTCGTCGTGGAAGAGACCGGAGAGCAGCGGCGACGCGCCGATCATGTCGCCGGCCGCGGCCGTGATCGAGTACCTGTGACCCTCGCGGGCCTGACGCAGATGCGTCGCGAGGTACTCGGCGCCACCGGCGTCGATGGTCTTGGTGGTGCCGTCCGGGTTGGTGTGCGTGACGCGGCCGGCCGAGCCGGCGGGCGGCTGCAGGTTGCCGTGCAGGTCGTTGAAGGACAGCAGCTGGACGTCCACGGTCCGGCCGTAGCCGTGCCCGTGCCCGTGGCCGTGGCCGTTGGCGCGCTCCTGGGCCCCGGCCGGCATCGCGGCGACCAGCGCGCCGACGGTGGTCAGTCCGGCAACGGCGGCGAGTATGCGGCGGCGCTTCTGGTGCGATGTCGCTGACATCTGTCCCCTTGTCAGTTTCAGCGTGATGATCGGTCGTGCTGGGTAGTGCTGGGTGGTGCTCTGCGGCGCGCAAGGGCGCTCAGCCGGGCAGCCTATTGTCAACGCGCGTAGCACGACAGGGGGTAACGGGTTACGACCTGGTTTCCGATCGGCTGACGCCAGGCGCCGTACCCTCGATGTATGACTGACGCAGCCCCCGCCCTCGAGCCCGGCCGGCAGATCCAGACGCTCGACGAACTCACCCCTGAGCAGGCCGATGACGTCCTGAGCCTGCTCTCTGCCGCAGCCCGCGCCGACGGCATGCAGGCCGTCTCCGAGCAGGGGCGGCTCCAGCTGCGCCACGGGCGGCGCGAAGGCGTGCGGCACTTCCTGCTCACCGTCGGCGGCGATCTCCGCGGCTACGCACAACTGGAGGACACCGACCCGGTGGAGGCCCCCGCGGCCGAGCTGGTCGTCCATCCCGCCCATCGCGGCCGCGGCCACGGCCGCGCCCTCGGCAGCACCCTGCTCGCCACGTCCGGCAAGCGCCTTCGCGTGTGGGCCCACGGCGGCAAGTCCGCGGCCCGCCACCTGGCACAGGTCCTCGGCCTCAGCCTCTTCCGCGAACTGCGCCAGCTGCGGCGCTCGTTGAACCCGCCGGAGATTCCCGAGCCGGCCCTTCCCGAGGGTGTGACGATCCGCTCGTTCGTCCCCGGCCAGGACGACACGGCCTGGCTCGCGGTCAACGCGGCGGCCTTCGCCCACCACCCCGAGCAGGGCGCGTTGACCCAGCGCGACCTCGACGACCGCAAGGAGGAGCCCTGGTTCGACCCCAAGGGCTTCTTCCTCGCCGAACGCGAGGGCGAGATCATCGGCTTCCACTGGACGAAGGTCCACGCCGAGGACCAGCTCGGCGAGGTGTACGTCCTCGGCATCAGCCCTGACGCCCAGGGCACCGGCCTCGGCAAGGCCCTCACCGCGATCGGCCTGCGCCACCTGGCCGCCCAGGGCATGCCGACGGCCATGCTCTACGTCGACGCGGACAACCCGGCCGCGCTGCGGGTGTACGAGCGTCTGGGCTTCATGACGCACGAAGTGGATCTGATGTACCGCACGGAGACCTGAGCACGACGCACACGCGGCTGAACGGAAGGGGGCGGTTGACACCGCCCCCTTCTTTGCACCACCCTTTCACTACTTGATTAGTGAAAGGGTGGTGTATGTGATCGAGTACCGGATCGACCGGCGCAGTGGCATGGCCACCTATATGCAGATCGTCCAGCAGACGAAGCAGGCCCTGCGGCTCGGACTGCTGGAGCCCGGCGACCGGCTGCCCACCGCCCGCGAGGTCGTGGAGGCGACGGCGATCAATCCGAACACGGTGCTCAAGGCCTACCGCGAGCTGGAGCGCGAAGGGCTCGTCGAAGCGCGGCGGGGGCTCGGCACCTTTGTGCGCCGCACGCTCGGCCGGACCACGGCGGCCGACGCGCCCCTGCGCGCCGAACTGGCGGACTGGGCCGCCCGCGCACGGCGGTCCGGTCTCGAACGGGACGACATGGCCGCGCTTTTCGCATCCGCGCTGGACCGCACGTACGGCCGGACGACGGAGCAGGCATCAGAGGGGGAAGACATATGAACGACACCGCCATCGAGGCGGTCGGCCTGGACAAGCGGTACGGCAGGCGCCACCTCCCGGCAGTCGACGACTGCTCCTTCCGGTTGCCCGCCGGCCGGATCTGCGGCGTCGTCGGCCCCAACGGCGCCGGCAAGTCCACGCTCCTGGCCCTCGCCGCCGGACTGCTGCGGCCGTCGTCCGGCACGATACGGATCCTCGGCAGCGAGCCCGGCGGCGCCCGCGAGCGCGTCGCGTACGTCGCCCAGGACAAGCCGCTCTACCCCCAACTCACCGTCGCCGACACCCTGCGGCTCGGCGCCGAGCTCAACTCCCGCTGCTGGGACCCCGGCATCGCCGGGCGCCTCACGGAGAACCTCGATCCCGGCACGCGCGTCCGTTCGCTGTCCGGCGGCGGCCGGACCCGGCTCGCCCTCGCCCTGGCCCTGGGCAAACGCCCCGAACTCATGCTCCTCGACGAGCCCATGGCCGACCTCGACCCGCTCGCCCGCCACGAGCTGATGGGCGCCCTGATGGCCGACGCCGCCGAGCGGGGGACGACCGTCGTGATGTCGTCGCACATCCTGACCGAGCTGGAGGACGCCTGCGACTATCTCCTCCTCGTCGACAACGGCCGGATCCGGCTCGGCGGCGAGATCGAGGACCTGCTGGCCGCCCACGCCGTGCTCACCGGGCCCGTACGCGAACCGACGCCGCACACCGTGGTCGAATCCCGTGCGACGGGACGTCAACTCACCGCCCTCGTACGCCGCGAAGGCCCCGTCGACGACATCTGGGCGAGCGCCACACCCAGCCTCGAGGAGCTCCTGCTGTCCCATCTGCGCGCACCCGACACGCCACCCCTGCTGACGCCCAGCGCTCAGGCCCGCCCCACCGAGGCGGTCACGGCGTGAACCTCCTGTTGCCCCCGCGCCAGCACCACACCCTGCTGCGGACCGCGCTCGTGCTCCTCGCCCTGGGCGTCGGCGCTCTGGTCGCCGCGCGGCTCGCGTACAGCCCGCGGATGCTCGGGTGCACCCCGACACCCTGCCCGGACGACGCGATCGTCCTGGCGCACTCGTCCGCGTACGACTGGCTGTTGAGGATCCTCGACCGCACCAGCACGGTCATCATGCTGCTGCCGCTGCTCATCGCCGCCGTCGCGGCCGGACCGCTCACGGCCAGGGAGCTGGAGTCGGGAACGTACAAGCCCGCCTGGACCCAGTCCGTGTCCCCGGCCCGCTGGCTCGCGTCGAAGCTGGTCCCGGCCGCCGTGGCCCTGACCATGGGCACGCTCCTGCTCAACGCCGCCTGGCGGTGGGGCTGGAAGTCCGTCCACAGCAGCATGGTCATGCAGCTGTGGGACAACCAGGTGTACGCCGCCGTCGGGATCACCTCGTTCGCGAACGGCCTGCTCGGGCTCGCCATCGGTGTGCTCAGCGGACTGCTGGTACGGCGGACCCTCGTCGCCATGGCCGTGTCGGCCGCACTCGCCGGTGGTGTGCTGGCCGCCCTCGCCGCCCTGCGCCCGTATCTGTGGCCCTGGGTGAGCATCACCGGCGACGACCACGCCAACGGGCCCGGCGACTGGTGGTTCCGGTCCGGGATGCTCGACGCCTCCGGCAGGCGCCTCTTCTGGGAGGACTGCACACCTGGTAACGGCGACACCTGCATGGCGGGCGCCAAGACCTTCTTCGCCGATGTCCACCCGCCCTCCGACTTCTGGCCGATCCAGCTCGTCGAGACCGGCATCGGGCTGGCACTCGCCGCGCTGGCGACGTTCACGGCCTTCCGGGTCCTGCGCCGACTGCACGCCTGAGGAGACCGACGTCCGGGACCAAGTCCCCGCGCCGGCCGCAGGAGCGCACACACCGTGGCTCCGCACCGCGTCTCTCCGCGCCCCCTCTTCGCCCGTCCACCTCACGTACCCGACCGACCGTGGAGGCCGTATGAACTTCTCCTCCCTGACCGGGCCCCGCTTCGTGTTCCTGCCCCACCGCAGGGCTCTGCTGCTCTTCGGGGCGTTCCTCGCGCTGTCCGTCGCCGGCCTGGTCGCGCTGCGCGCCGCCGGACCGGGGGCCGTGGCAGGCCCGTGCGGCTCTCCGGGCTCCGGGCTGCCGCCCTGCCGGCTCCCTCTGCCGTCGCTGTTCGACTACCCGGGCAGCATGAGCTCCGTCGCCTCCGTGATCGCGTGGCTGCCCTTCCCGGTGGCCTTCTACGCGGGCGCGGTGCTCTTCGGCGCGGAGCTGGAGCGCGGCACGGCCGGCCTCGTCTGGACCCAGTCCGTCACCCCGGCCCGCTGGCTCGCCGCCAAGCTGGCCGTGCCCGCCGTCGTGCTCACCGCGGGAATCGGCCTGCTTTCCCTGCTCTACCGCTGGGCCCGCAACGCCGGAGCGCAGGCCCTGGGCGACGAGTGGTACTACACGGATGTCTTTGTGGCACTGGGCCCGTCCGTCCTCGCGTACGGTCTGCTCGCTCTCGCGACAGGCGCCCTCGCCGGCCTGCTGCTGCGGCGCGCCCTGCCCGCCGGGGGCCTCGCCCTCGCCGCCACCGGGCTCGTGTGGTTGCTCTTCGACCTCTGGCGGGACCGGCTGTGGCCGACGGCGGACGTGGTGTGGAGGGATTCACGGGGCGAGGTCGCCGACAGCGCCTGGCAGATGGAGAACGGGCTGGTGACCGCCGCCGGGCAACGGGTCGAACAGTGCTGGGACCCCCATGTCGCGATGCCTCCCGGCTGTCACCCCGAGACCGGGATCCGCGAGTGGTACGCCGTCTTCCACCCTTCGTCGCACTTCTGGCCGATCCAGCTCGTCGAGACCGGCATCGTGCTGGCACTCGCCGCGCTGGCGACGTTCGCGGCGTTCCGGGTCCTGCGCCGACTGCACGCCTGACGGCGCCGCCCGCGCGGGCGTGGTGGACGGGGGTCTCCACGCCCGCGCCGGTTCCTCCCCGGCGCCGGGGCTCCACGCCCGCGTCCGGACCGCCCGCGTCCGGGCCGTACGGCCCGGACCTGCCGAACCCCGCCGCCGTCGCGGAGCGCTCACGCCGCACGTAGACTCCGGCCCCGGCTCACCCGCCCGGCGGCGCCGGGCTCCACGGTCCGACCACCACCTCGTGCCGCGGGCCGCCCCGGCCAGGCCGTCCCACAGCAGGATGTCGGTGGCTGCGTACGCGAGTTCACGGCGACGCGGGCCCCCGATGCGCCCCGCCCTGCGGCGTCCTGCTTGCCCAGGCGTCATGTTCTCGTTACCGGCCATTCAGGGGCCCTTGCGACGCTCGGTGAATGCAGCCGCCTGCCGTGCCAGCCCCGAGAAATGGGCGCCTTCCCTCCACCACGGCCCGCTCCGACGCGCCCGGAGACCCCTTCGCGCGGAAGAATGGGGCTATGAGCAAGCAGCCCGCCGAGGTCCCGGTACAGCACGTCCAGCCTTCCGTCGGCTCCATAGCCGCGCACCGCCCGCACACCGTCTCCGCCGCCGTCTCCGACCTGGAGCCGGACATCGATGCCGACCTCGACGTGTACGAGGACGAGTCGGAGGGCGAGGAACTGCCCCAGGGACGGTTCCTGGACCGTGAGCGCAGCTGGCTCGCCTTCAACGAGCGGGTGCTGGAGCTCGCCGAGGACCCGGCCACGCCGCTCCTGGAGCGGGCGAACTTCCTGGCCATCTTCGCCTCGAACCTGGACGAGTTCTTCATGGTCCGGGTGGCCGGACTGAAGCGCCGTATCGCGACGGGTGTCGCGACCCGTTCGGCCTCCGGTCTGCAGCCGCGCGAGGTCCTGGAGCTGATCTGGAACCGCTCGCGGGAGCTCATGGCCCGCCACGCGGCCTGCTACCAGCAGGACGTCGCACCGGCCCTGGCCGACGAGGGCATCCACCTCATCCGCTGGCCCGAGCTCACCGAGAAGGAGCAGGCCCGCCTCTTCACCCTGTTCCGCCAGCAGATCTTCCCGGTCCTCACCCCGCTGGCCGTGGACCCGGCGCATCCCTTCCCGTACATCTCGGGCCTGTCGCTCAACCTCGCCGTCGTCGTACGCAACCCCGTCAGCGGCCACCGCCACTTCGCCAGGGTCAAGGTGCCGCCGCTGCTGTCCCGCTTCCTGGAGGCCTCGCCGCACCGCTACGTCCCGCTGGAGGACGTCATCGCGGCGCATCTGGAGGAGCTGTTCCCCGGCATGGAGGTGCTCGCCCACCACATGTTCCGGGTGACCAGGAACGAGGACCTGGAGGTCGAGGAGGACGACACCGAGAACCTGCTCCAGGCGCTGGAGAAGGAGCTCATGCGGCGCCGCTTCGGCCCGCCGGTGCGGCTCGAGGTCGAGGAGTCCATCGACCCGTACGTGCTGGACCTGCTGGTCAGGGAGCTGAAGATCTCAGAGGCCGAGGTCTATCCGCTGCCTGGACCGCTCGACCTGACGGGCCTCTTCGGTATCGCCGCCCAGGACCGGCCCGAGCTGAAGTACCCGAAGTTCATCGCCGGCACCCACCGCGATCTCGCCGAGGTCGAGTCGGCGTCCGCGCCCGACATCTTCGCCGCGCTGCGCGAGCGGGACGTGCTGCTGCACCACCCGTACGACTCGTTCTCCACGTCCGTCCAGGCGTTCCTGGAACAGGCCGCCGGGGACCCGGACGTCCTCGCGATCAAGCAGACCCTGTACCGGACGTCCGGTGACTCGCCGATCGTCGACGCGCTGATAGACGCCGCGGAGGCCGGCAAGCAGGTCCTCGTCCTGGTGGAGCTCAAGGCCCGGTTCGACGAGCAGGCCAACATCAAGTGGGCGCGGAAGCTGGAGGAGGCCGGCTGCCACGTCGTGTACGGCCTCGTCGGCCTGAAGACCCACTGCAAGCTGTCGCTCGTGGTCCGCCAGGAGGGCGAGACCCTGCGCCGCTACTCGCACGTCGGCACCGGCAACTACCACCCGAAGACCGCGCGGCTGTACGAGGACCTCGGCCTGCTCACCGCGGACCCGCAGGTCGGCGCGGACCTCTCCGACCTGTTCAACCGGCTGTCCGGGTACTCGCGCCGCGAGACGTACCGCCGGCTGCTGGTCGCGCCGAAGTCGCTGCGCGACGGGCTGGTGTCCCGCATCAACAAGGAGATCGCCCACCACCGCGCCGGGCGTCCCGCGTTCGTCCGTATCAAGGTCAACTCGATGGTCGACGAAGCGGTCATCGACGCCTGCTACCGGGCGTCGCAGGCCGGTGTCCCGGTGGACATCTGGGTGCGCGGCATCTGCGCGGTCCGCCCCGGGGTGCCCGGCCTCTCCGAGAACATACGGGTCCGCTCGATCCTCGGCCGCTTCCTGGAGCACTCCCGGGTCTTCGCCTTCGGCAACGGCGGCGAGCCCGAAGTGTGGATCGGCAGCGCCGACATGATGCACCGCAACCTCGACCGCCGTATCGAGGCTCTCGTCCGGGTCACCGACCCGGCACACCGCGCGGCACTGATCCGACTGCTGGAAACCGGCATGTCCGACTCCACGTCGTCCTGGCACCTCGGCCCGGACGGGGAGTGGACGCGGCATGCGACGGACCAGGACGGCCAGCCGCTGCGGAACGTACAGGAAATGCTCATAGACGCGCGGAGGCGCCGGCGTGCACAGCCCTGACCTTCCCCTGGTGCCGCGGGGGGCCGGCGCCGACCAGGTCCTGGCCGGTTATCTGCACACGCAGGCCGCCGACTTCCTCCGCAGCCTGCGGCTGCACGGCGAGAGCGGTGCGGACACGGCGGGTGCGGAGGCAGCGGCCCGCGCGCTGCGCCGTACCGCCCGCCGTATCAGCGGCACCCTCAGCACCTACCGTTCCCTGCTGGACCCCGCCTGGGCGGACCAGCTTCGGACGGAACTGATCTGGCTCTCCGGCGTCCTCGCCCAGGAGCACGCCTGCACGGCCCGCCTGGCCCGGCTGCTCGACGCCCTGGCCCGCCTCTCGGGCGCGGGCCCGGTGCCACCGGCCAGGTCGGAACCGGAACGGTTCGCCATGGACCTGCCGACGGCCCGCCCGGCCCACGCCGCTTCGGCCGCCGCCGGCCCCGGCGCCGGAGCGGTGGGCTCAGCGACGTCCACAGCCGGTGCGCCCTCGCCGGACCTGCAGAGTTCCGGCGCGCTCCGGGCGGGCGGCACGTCAGCAGAACGCCCCCGGGCACACGCCTCCGGCGCCACCTCCTCGGGCGTCGACGACATGCCCCGGCCCGCCGATGACACCACACGCGGCCCGGCGGCCGGGAACGTCGGGATCCGCGGGGACGGCACGGCCGCGCCCACCGGTCCGACCCCGGACCCGGGCACGGCAGCCGGGACCACGGCCGCCCGGGGAGCCGTCGGCACCGACCCGCAGGGCTGTGGGGCCACCCAGGCCGCACCCCTCGCCCGCGGCCGGGTCACGGCAACGGCGACGGCGACCGAAGAGGCCGCCGCGGGCACCGACACGGGGACATCGGCCTCCGGCAGGACCCGGGGCAGCGCAGCGACGGGCCCGGAGCAGCAGCGTGGGACCGCCGCCGCACGCGGCGCCGGGGCCGGGGCCACAGGAACGGGCAACGGGAGCGGCGCGCGCGGCACGCTCACCGTCGGCGCCGCTCGGGCCGGTGCGCTGCTCGAGCGGCAGCTGACGCTCGGGCGGACACGGGCGCACTCCGCCGCACTGCAGGCCCTCGGCTCTTCGCGGTTCCACGCCGTCGCCGACGCCGTCGCGCTGCTCGCCTCCGAGGTACCGCTCGCCCCGTCCGCCGCCGCGCCCGTCGGCGTACTCGACGTACACGCGGAGACCGCCCGGCGCAGGCTGCTGGACGCCGTCGCCGCCCTGCCGCTGGCCCGCGCCGCGCATCCGTACAACGCCGACGCGCTGGTCCACGGCCTGGCCACCACATCGGCCGGCGAGGCGCAGGACGCCCCCTGGCACCAGGTGAGGCTGCTGCTCCGGCTGCACCGGTACGCCCAGGAGGTCGCGGCCTCCGGCACGGACCCGCTGCTGACCGTCGCCGGCCGCGCCCTGGACCAGCACCGGGACGCCGCCGAGGCTGCTGCCGCCGCCGCGGCCGCCGCCCGTACGCCTCGTATCGCCCCCGCCACGGCCTACGCCCTCGGTGTCCTCCACGCCGACCAGCGCCACGAGGTCGAGGCCGCCCGTTTCGCCTTCCACCAGGTCTGGCAGGGCGTCTCCAGGGACAGCGAGGCGGTGGCCGCGCCATGAGCACGCCGGGGACCGGCAGCACCGTACGCGCCGCCGGCTGCGTCCTGTGGCGGCGCTCCCACCAGGGCGGCACTCCGCACGGCAACGCCGGCGAAGGCGGCATCGAGATCTGTCTCGTCCACCGGCCCCGCTACGACGACTGGTCCCACCCCAAGGGCAAGCTGAAGCGCGGCGAGGACCCCCTGACCGGCGCCTTGCGCGAGGTCCTGGAGGAGACCGGACACCGCGCCACCCCCGGTCCGCGCCTCCCCACGGTCCACTACCTCGCGAACGGCCGTCCCAAGGAGGTCACCTACTGGGCCGCCGAGGCGGAGGCCCACGGCGACTTCACTCCGAGCAACGAGGTCGACCGCATCGTCTGGCTGCCCCCCGCCTCCGCCAAAGCCCGGCTCACCCAGCCCCGCGACCGCCATCTCGTGGACGCACTCATCTCAGAACTCGGGACAATCGGTACACTCGGCATACATTGATGCGAATCGGGTGTTTCAAACGGCGTGAGAACGGGCAACCCGTGGCGGATGTCGCTTAATACCCCCCATAACACCCCCATACTCCCCCTACACCCGAGAACTTCCCCGCCTAACAGGGTTCACCTTCCGTTCACTCCCCTCCGTCGGCGGCTTCACCTGATCTGCCTAATTTCGGGCTTACAAGGTGACCGGCACACGCCGCATCACCCACCCCGACGCGCGCCGCCGTACTACGTCGAAACGAGACGACGTCCCCCGACCGGCGCTCCTGGAAGGAACACCCGAAAAGTGAAGCTTCAGCGCAACAACGGGCTTCGCGCCACCGCGCTTGCTGCCCTCGCGGTCTCCGGCGCCCTGGTCCTCACGGCGTGCGGCTCGGACAACAACACCGGCGACACCACCGGCGGCTCCGGCGACAAGACCAACGCCGCCTCCAACATCAAGTGCGACGGCGCCAAGGGCCAGCTGATGGCGTCCGGCTCCAGCGCGCAGAAGAACGCCATGGATGTCTGGGTCAAGAACTACATGGCCGCGTGCCCGGGCGTGGAGATCAACTACAAGGCTTCCTCCTCCGGTGAGGGCATCGTCGCCTTCAACCAGGGCAGGGTCGGTTTCGCCGGCTCCGACTCGGCGCTCAAGCCCGACGAGGTCGCCGACTCCAAGAAGATGTGCAAGGGCGGCCAGGGCGTCAACATGCCCATGGTCGGTGGCCCGATCGCCATCGGCTACAACCTGCCGGGCGTGGAGAACCTCGTCCTCGACGCTCCCACCCTCGCCAAGATCTTCGACACGAAGATCAAGAAGTGGAACGACAAGGAGATCGCCAAGCTCAACCCGGGCGCCACGCTCCCGGACAAGGCGATCCAGCCGTACCACCGCTCCGAGGACTCCGGCACCACCCAGAACCTCGGCAAGTACCTCTCCAAGGCCGCTTCGAACGACTGGAAGTACGAGCCCGAGAAGAAGTGGCCCGCCCCCGGCGGCCAGGCTGCTTCCGGCTCCTCCGGCCTCGCGGCCCAGGTGAAGTCGGTCGAGGGCTCCATCGGTTACTTCGAGCTGTCCTACGCCACCTCGCAGTCCATCCCGACCGTCGACATCAACACCGGCGCCTCCGCCCCGGTGAAGGCGACCTCCGAGAACGCCTCGAAGGCCATTGCCGCCGCCAAGATCGAGGGCACCGGCAAGGACCTCGCCCTGAAGCTCGACTACACCACCAAGGCCGACGGCGCCTACCCGATCGTCCTGGTGACCTACGAGGTCGCCTGCGACAAGGGCAACAAGGCCGAGACCCTGGGTACGGTCAAGTCGTTCCTCGGCTACACCGCCTCCGAAGAGGGCCAGAAGGTCCTGACCGAGGCCGGCTACGCCCCGATCCCTGCCGAGATCATCGCCAAGGTCCGCGAGACGGTCAGCAGCCTCTCGTAAGACCCTGCATCCCGTCGGTGACGGCCGGCCCGGCGAACCTGTCCGGGCCGGCCTCAGCCGACACCATCCGGTGCACCGCCGCCAGGGGACCGCAACCGCGGAATCGCCCCCACACAGACCGGAAAGATCATGGCTTCCACCACACCCATAGAGACACCACCAGCCGGGCCCGCCGCCTCGCGCCGGGCCACATCCACGGGCCGCGCGGGCGACAAGGTCTTCCTGGGCCTCTCACGTGGCTCGGGCATTCTGCTGCTCGTGATCATGGCGTCGATCGCCGTGTTCCTCAGCTACCGCTCGATGCTCGCGATCTCCCAGGACGAGGGCAACTTCTTCACCACCTTCGACTGGAACCCGGCGGGCGACCCGCCGGTCTTCGGCATCGCCGTCCTGCTCTTCGGCACGATCGTCAGCTCGATCATCGCGATGGCCATCGCGGTTCCGATCGCTGTCGGTATCGCGCTCTTCATCTCCCACTACGCGCCGCGCAAGGTCGCCGCGCCCCTCGCCTACGTGGTCGACCTGCTGGCCGCCGTGCCGTCGATCATCTACGGCATCTGGGGCGCCCTCTTCCTGGTCCCGTACCTGGAAGGGCTGAACCTCTGGCTCGACGAGTACATGGGCTGGACGTACGTCTTCGACAAGACCGAGGTCGGCGTCCCCCGCTCGCTGTTCACCGTGGGCATCCTGCTGGCGATCATGGTCCTTCCGATCGTCACCAGCGTGAGCCGTGAGGTCTTCCTCCAGGTCCCGCGGATGAACGAGGAGGCCGCGCTCGCGCTCGGCGCCACCCGCTGGGAAGTCATCCGCATGTCGGTGCTCCCCTTCGGCCGCTCCGGAGTCATCTCCGCCTCGATGCTCGGCCTCGGCCGCGCGCTCGGCGAGACGATGGCCGTCGCGACGGTGCTCTCCCCGAGCTTTCTCGTCTCGCTCCACATCCTGGACCCGGGCGGCGGTACGTTCGCCCAGAACATCGCGGCGAAGTTCGACGAGGCCAATGAGCTCGGGCGCGACGCCCTGATCGCCTCCGGCCTGGTCCTCTTCGTCCTCACCCTGCTGGTCAACGGCGCAGCTCGCATGATCATCGCGCGCCGCAAGGAGTACTCGGGGGCGAACGCCTGATGAGCCACACCGCCATAAAGGACGCCCGTCCCGCCGCGCCCGCCCGGGACTCCCTGAGCCGCCGCGGGCTTCCCCGCTGGGCCCAGCCTGTCTTCGCCGTCGTCTCGATCGCGCTCGGCATCGCCATCGGCGTCGCCGCCGGCTGGCAGAGCCGTGTGCAGTGGGGCCTCATCTCCGCGCTGCTGTTCGTGGTCATCTCGTACGTCACCACGTCGGTCGTCGAGAACCGCCGCCAGGCCAAGGACCGCCTCGCCACCAGCGTCGTCTGGGTGTGCTTCGTCCTCGCCGTGATCCCGTTGCTCTCGCTGATCTGGGTCACCGTCAGCCGCGGTGTGAAGGCCCTCAACGGCTACTTCCTCACCCACTCGATGGCCGGTGTCCCCGGCTTCGAGACGGGCGGCGGTGTGTACCACGCGCTGGTCGGCACGCTGGAGCAGGTCGGCCTCGCGGCCCTGATCTCCGTTCCGATCGGTCTGCTGACGGCCGTCTACCTCGTCGAGTACGGCAAGGGCGCGCTCGCCAAGGCCGTGACCTTCTTCGTGGACGTCATGACGGGTATCCCGTCGATCGTGGCGGGTCTGTTCATCCTCTCGATCATGCTGATCGCCGATCTGCAGCCGTCCGGGTTCATGGGCGCCCTCGCCCTGACGATCCTGATGATCCCGGTCGTGGTCCGCTCCACCGAGGAGATGCTCAAGCTCGTCCCGAACGAGCTGCGCGAGGCCTCACTCGCCCTCGGCGTCCCGAAGTACCGGACGATCCTGAAGGTCGTCATCCCGACCGCCGTCGGCGGCATCTCCACCGGTGTGATGCTCGCGGTCGCCCGTATCGCCGGTGAGACCGCCCCGATCATGCTGCTCGTCTTCGGCAGCCAGCTGATCAACACCAACCCGTTCGAAGGCGCCCAGTCCTCGCTCCCCTTCTACATCTGGGAGCAGTACCGGGTCGGCAGCGAGGCGTCGTACGACCGCGCCTGGTCCGCCGCCCTCGTACTGATCGCCTTCGTCATGCTCCTCAACCTGGTGGCCCGCGGCATCGCCCGCTGGAAGGCCCCGAAGACCGGCCGCTAAGCGTCCATCGCGGCAGCCGCCCCCGGGCGGCGAAAGGAAGTGAATTTAATGGCCAAGCGAATCGACGTCAGCGGCCTCTCTGCCTTCTACGGCTCCCACAAGGCCATCGAGGACATCTCGATGACCGTGGAGCCCCGCTCGGTGACGGCCTTCATCGGCCCCTCCGGCTGCGGAAAGTCCACGTTCCTGCGCACCCTGAACCGTATGCACGAGGTCACCCCCGGCGGCCGCGTCGAGGGCAAGGTGATGCTGGACGACGAGAACCTGTACGGCTCCGGCGTCGACCCGGTCGCGGTGCGCCGCACGGTCGGCATGGTGTTCCAGCGCCCGAACCCGTTCCCGACCATGTCGATCTTCGACAATGTCGCGGCAGGTCTGAAGCTCAACGGCAAGTACAACAAGCGCCAGCTGTCCGACGTCGTCGAGCGGTCCCTCAAGGGCGCGAACCTCTGGAACGAGGTGAAGGACCGCCTCAACAAGCCGGGCTCCGGCCTGTCCGGCGGCCAGCAGCAGCGGCTGTGCATCGCCCGCGCGATCGCGGTCGAGCCGGACGTCCTGCTGATGGACGAGCCCTGCTCCGCCCTGGACCCGATCTCGACCCTCGCGATCGAGGACCTGATCGGTGAGCTCAAGGAGCGCTTCACGATCGTCATCGTGACGCACAACATGCAGCAGGCGGCGCGTGTCTCCGACCGTACGGCCTTCTTCAACCTGTCGGCGGTCGGCCAGCCCGGCCGGCTGATCGAGATAGACGAGACGGAGCGGATCTTCTCCAACCCGTCCGTCCAGGCCACAGAGGACTACATCTCGGGCCGCTTCGGCTGAGCCGCCTCCCCCCTGACAGCCCTGCGGTGCTGCATGGCGGTGCCACCGCAAGGCGAAGGGTCGGCCCCCTCTCATACGAGAGGGGGCCGACACGTTTCCCCCGGCGGGGGTGCGTCAGGGGCTGGTTGTGCGGTGCCGCCCGCCGCCATGAGCGCGGGCGGGGTGCCCGTCCTCGAACTCCCCCGGGCTCCGTCCGGAGGGACCCCGACAGACGGGTTCTCGGAGGTGCTCCGCACCGTGCGGGGCCGAGCCGGTGCGGGCCTTCCGGGGTCACCGCCGGAGTGGGCGTCACCTGACCGCGGCCGGGAGCGAGGCCGGGGCGGGGCCGTGCGGGATCGGTCCGGAAGGGGCAGGCAGTGTGCCGGGACGGCCGGGTCCGGGGCGGGCTCTCGCCCCGAGGAGCCGAGCACCAGGTGGGGCCCCTGAGCCCGTCCGGCGATTGAGGACGGACACACCGGGCGCCGCGCGGTACCGGGCGACCACGGGCGGCCCTGCCCCCCACGCGAACGTCAGCCGAACGCCAGGTTCACGACCCAGAAGCTGAACGCCGCCACCACCGCCGCCGCCGGCATCGTGATGAACCAGCCCATGACGATGTTCTTCGCCACACCCCACCGCACCGCGTTCACCCGCTTCGTCGCGCCCACGCCCATGATCGCCGAGGTGATCACATGCGTGGTCGAGATCGGCGCGTGGAAGAGGAACGCCGACCCGAACATGATCGACGCACCCGTCGTCTCCGCGGCGAATCCCTGCGGCGGATCCAGCTCGATGATCTTCCGGCCGAGCGTCCGCATGATGCGCCAGCCGCCCGCGTACGTACCCAGCGACAGCATCAGCGCGCACACGATCTTGACCCACACCGGGATCGGGTCCCCGAAGTCCTCGACATCCGCGATGACCAGGGCCATCACCACGATGCCCATCGTCTTCTGGGCGTCCTGGAGACCATGGCCGAGCGCCATGCCTGCCGCCGAGACGGTCTGGGCGATACGGAAGCCGCGCTTGGCCTTGGCCGGGTTGGACTTCCGGAAGCGCCACATGATCGCGCACATCACCAGATAACCCACGACCAGGCCGACGATCGGTGACACGAACATCGGGATGATCACCTTGTCGAGCACCCCGGTCCAGATGACCTCGGTACCTCCCGCCAGCGCCGCGCCCACCATGCCGCCGAACAGCGCGTGCGAGGACGACGAGGGCAGACCGAAGTACCAGGTGATCAGGTTCCAGATGATCGCGCCGACCAGCGCGGCGAAGAGGATGCCCATGCCCCGGTCGCCCTTGGGCGTCTCGATCAGGCCCTCGCTGACGGTCTTGGCGACCCCACTGCCGAAGAACGCACCGGCGAGGTTCATCACCGCGGCCATCGCCAGTGCCGCCCGCGGGGTCAGCGCACGCGTGGACACGGAGGTCGCGATCGCGTTGGCGGAGTCGTGGAAGCCGTTCGTATACGTGAAAAAGAGCGCGACCCCGATGGTCACGACCAGCGCAAGCGTGTCCACGAAGCCTCAGGACTCCTTGACCGCGATGGTCTCCACCGTGTTGGCCACGTGCTCGAACGCGTCGGCGGCTTCCTCCAGCACATCCACGATCTGCTTGAGCTTGAGCACCTCGATGGCGTCGTACTTGCCGTTGAAGAGATGGGCGAGGAGCTTGCGGTGGATCTGGTCCGCCTGGTTCTCGAGCCGGTTGACCTCGATCCAGTACTCGGTGAGGTTGTCCATCGTCCGCAGGTGCGGCATGGCCTCCGCCGTCAGCTCGGCCGCCCGCGCCAGCACCTCGATCTGCTGCTCGACGCCCTTCGGCAGTTCCTCGACGTTGTAGAGGACGACCAGGTCGACGGCCTCCTCCATGAAGTCCATGATGTCGTCCAGCGACGAGGCGAGGGAGTAGATGTCCTCACGGTCGAAGGGCGTGATGAACGACGAGTTCAGCTGATGGAAGATCGCATGGGTGGCGTCGTCCCCGGCGTGCTCCGCTGCCCGCATCCGTTCCGCGATCTCGGCCCGGCCAGGACCGTCCGCCCCGAGCAGTTCCATCAGGAGCTTCGAGCCCGTGACGATGTTGTCCGCGGACGCGGCGAACATGTCGTAGAAGCTCGTCTCCCTGGGGGTCAGACGAAATCGCACGTGGGGTCCTCGGGGTGCTGGGTTTCGGTCAGGCTGATGCTAGGCGCATCATTCGGCCACGGCTAACCGGCGTCCCTTCAGTGTCGCCCATGGGGCACAGTGATCAGCACAGGGCCCTGCCGCAACCGTCAGGGATCGGTACCATATACCCACGAGGGGTATACCGGACAGGGCTGCGGGCCATGCGACCGGACCACGGATCACGGGAGGACGCGATGACGACCACGGACACGGCCACGGAGGCTGCGGACGGCCTCCCGGTATCGGACCACGACCGAGGTGTGCACGGCTACCACAAGCAGAAGGACGAGCACCTCAAGCGGCTGCGCCGGATCGAGGGCCAGATCCGCGGACTGCAGCGCATGGTCGACGAGGACACGTACTGCATCGACATACTCACGCAGGTCTCCGCCTCCACCAAGGCCCTCCAGTCCTTCGCGCTCCAGCTGCTGGAAGAGCATCTGCGCCACTGCGTCGCGGACGCGGCGCTCAAGGGCGGTGACGAGATCGACGCGAAGGTCGAAGAGGCGACGAAGGCGATCGCCCGCATGATGCGGACCTGAGCGGGGGCACGGCCACGGCAGGCGCCCCCGCGTTCAGCCGCTCTCGGGCACCGTCACGCTGGTCACATTGAGCACCTCGTCGATACGGTCGGCGCTGAGCCGCTCCCCGTCCGCGGCGGACGCCGCGATCATCAACTCACCGCACAGCTCGATCTCGGCGAGGGCCACGTGGTCCTGGACCGTCGGCGTACTGGGCGGAGCCACGTGCTTTCACCTCTTCCGGCCGGTGTCGACTTCCTAGCGTAGGGAGCGGGACACGCACCACGCATGGCACGTCCGGACCATTTAGCGACAGCCCGTCTACCTAGACGCGGATCTTCCCGGCGTAGATGTCCCGGTGTGCGGGCAGCTGGACGAGCACGGGCACGCCGAACTCGTAGAGCAGAGTCGTCGACGCGACGTCGACGATGCGGCCCTGATTGGCGAAGCTGAACTGATGGCGCACCTTCCGCAGCCTCCCCGCGTCGTCGAGATACGCGTCGAACGGCACCGTGTCCCGGGCGAACCCTTTCGCCGCCGCGGCCAGTGCGCCGCGGGCCCGCGGTGACGCCACCTTCGCGGCGTAGGCGATGTCCGTGGTGCCGCGGTAGTGGGTGACCTTGACGCCCGCGAGATCCTCTCGCCCCACATACCTCACCGTCCGTGTCCCGCGCAGCAGTTCGGCGGCGGCGGCCGGGTCCGTCGCGCCGCCCGTGACCAGATTGCCGTCCTTGAGGGTCGTCGTGTCGACCCGGACCCATTTGTCGGCGGGGACGCCCGCGCCGCGGTCCTTCATATAGAGGGCGCCGGGCGAGAGCAGTTCGGTGATCGGCCGGTGCTCGGCCGTGCCCGCGGGGTCCTTCGGCAGCATGACGCGCAGGCGGCCCATGCTGCGGCGGAAGTCGTAGTGGCCCTCGCCGCGGATGGTGACCCTGGTCCCGCCGGCCGCCATCTCCATCGAGGTGCGGGCCTTGGACGTCCCGGCGCCGGCGAGCGCGTCGGCCGCGTTGCGCACCGAGGCGACGGAACTCCCGGTGGGCCGGGCATCGGCCACGGCGTTCCCGCCCGGGGAACACCCCGCGCTCGCGGCCACCGCCACCCCCACACCGACCACGGAGGCGACGGCGCACACCCCGCCCCAGAGCCTGTGCTGCTGCACCACCATCGCCGCCATCCCCTTCCTGGACCCACCCGTCCCGGATAACGACGCTGCCCGGCGCGCCGTCACGGCAAGTACCGTGGTGTCGTGGAGCGGCAACATCACACGAGGACGACCGAACGTGGAGCCTTCTGTCTCGCCAGCTGCAGCTGTGGCTGGAAGGGACCTGCGCGCCGCTCCCGCGAACGCGCGCGCACGGATGCGCAGTCGCACGAGACGAACCCGCTGTCCGAGCCCTGAGGCCGGGACGAACCGGCCGGCCAGTGGGCCGGCCACGGCCACGGAAGGGGTCAGCGGGCCGGGTTGACGGCTTCCGGCCCCCGGGCCGGACGGACGGACGCTCCCCGGGGCCCGGACAGGCGTACCCCCGCGCCCCCTGGGCACGGAAGTGCCGGGGCGGATGCCCCTCCACGGCACGGAAGTACCAGGCGGGTGCCGGACTACGCCGCGAGGTCCCTCTCGCCCGGTCCCGCGCCCTGCCGGGGCTCCGCCAGGTCCAGCGTCCCGTGCGGCGCCTGTGCCTGCTCCAGCGCCGCCGCACGCCTGGACCGTACGAGCCACCCCGCCCGCCCCGACCGGGCGACCGCGGAGACCAGAGGGGTCAGCAGGGCCAGCGCCAGGGGCGCGAACAGAAGCGTCACGGCCGTGCCGAGCGCGAAGCCGCCGACCACGTCCGTCGGGTAGTGGACGCCCATGTAGACCCGGCAGAAGCCCTCGGCCAGCGCGAGTCCGATCGCCGCCAGCCCGAAGTACCGGTGTGCGACGAAGAGTCCGACGCCCAGTGCCATCGCCAGGGTCGCGTGGTCGCTCACGAACGAGAAGTCGGTCTTCCCGGCGACGAGTACCTCGATCCCCTCATGGTCCAGGAAGGGCCGCCGCCGCTCCACGAACCCCCGGATCGGGACGTTCACCAGCAGGGCGACACCGGCCGCGAGAGGCGCCCAGACCAGCGCGGCCAGCGCCGCGACCGACTCCTCCTCCGTGCTTCCGCGCCGGACGCTCCACCAGCACCAGAGCACCAGGAGGACCGTCGCGAGCAGGATGCCGTACTCACCGACGAACCCCATGACGCGGTCGAACCACGGCGGCGCGGACCGGGCCAGCCCGTTGATGTCGTGGAGCAGGCTGACATCGGGGTTCACGCCTTCACGTGCGAGTCCAGCCATCTGCCGCGGCCCCTTGCCTGCCTTGTCGCCTTCTGCCGCGCACGACGATGTGCGCCGCTCCTGTCGTTCCCCCGTGGTCGGTGCGGTCCGTACGTACTGCTCCGCTCCAGGGAACGCCCCGTCCCGCGGGTCCGTTCCACTCTCCACGGAACGATCACCATGACGTTATCGAAGAGTGATGCATCGTCGCAGCTCACGGCCCTGGCTTAACGCAGAGTTCCGGCCACGGCCGACACGACGTCAGTTCCCCTTCACGCCTTCGGACGGGCCGTCGGCAGCGCCGCCGCCCCGTCCTCCGTCACCCTCGTCGCCCCGAAGTAGTCGGGTGTGTCGATCTTGTCGAAGCGGATCACCGCTCCCGTGTAGGGCGCGTTGATCATGTACCCGCCGCCGACGTAGAGCCCGACGTGCCGGATCGCCCGCGAGTTGGTCAGGTCGTCCGAGAAGAACACCAGGTCTCCGGGGAGGAGCTCGTCCCGCGAGGGATGCGGCCCGGCGTTGTACTGGTCGTTCGCGACGCGCGGCAGTTCGATCCCGACGGTCCGGTACGCCGCTTGTGTGAGCCCGGAGCAGTCGAAGCGCCCGCCCTGGTCCGGCGTCCCGTTCCCGCCCCACAGATACGGGGTCCCGAGCTTCTGCTGCGCGAAGTAGATGGCCCCGGCCGCCTGCCGCGACGGAGCGACCCGCCCGACCGGCCGCGCGAAGCTCTTCTCCAGGGTGCGGATGACTTTGACGTAGTTCCGCGTCTCGCGGATGGCCGGCACCCCTCCCGCCTTGATCACGCGATACGCCCCGGCGTTGTAGGCGGCGAGCATGTTGTCCGTCGGATCGCCCGGCACCTTCTTGACGTATCCGGCCAATTCGCAGTCGTAGGAGGCGGCGGAAGGAATCGCATCGGCCGGGTCCCAGATGTCCCGGTCCCCGTCCTTGTCCCCGTCGATGCCATGCGTCGCCCATGTGCCGGGGATGAACTGTGCGATGCCCCGGGCGTCGGCGTGGCTGACGACATCCGGGTCCCAGCCGCTCTCCTGGTACAACTGGGCCGCCAGAAGAGCGGGATTGATCGCGGGACAGAGATTGCCCCACGTCTGCACCAGCGATTGGTACCGGGCAGGAACTGCGCCCTTGGCGAGCGCGACAGGCCGCCCGCTCCCGTTCGTCCCCATGAGCCCGGCCGCCGCCGAGAAGGTCCCGACGACGAGCAGCGTGACGAAGCTCAGGCAGAACCCGATCCCGGTTCCGGTGACCACCCAGACTTTACGCATCCTTCAACCCTCCCCCATTCGCGCCGAATTCAGTGTCTACTCGCCGACAAACCCCGCACACATGATGCTCGCGTACTCCTTCGGACCGGTGACGTGCGGGTACTGCACCGTCCAGTTGCCGGGGTCGGCGGAGAGCGGGAGTCACAGGCCCTCAACGGGCCGCCTGCGCGGTTGACCGACTTGTGATCAAGATCGCGAAGGTTCGCCCCCTGCCGCCTCCGGCCCGTATCGACCGGCTTCCGGAGCAGCTCGGCCGACCCTGGCCCCTCCGGGTTACCCGCAGGTAGCGTGAGCTGTACACCTGTCAGCGAGGGAGAGGCGGCCCGTCATGGCGGAACCCGAGGCGTTCTTCGAGCGGATCTCCGAGAACCGCTTCGCGCCCACCGAGCACACCCGCGGCCCGTGGGACGCCGCCTCCCAGCACGCCGGACCGCCCGCCGCGCTGCTGGGGCGGGCGCTGGAGGACCGGCCGGGGGCCCGTGCGGACACGCGGCTGACACGCGTCACGTACGAGATCGTCCGCCCGGTGCCGATCCGTCCGCTGGAAGTGACCACGAGCGTCCTGCGCACCGGCCGCAACGTCGAGGTCGTCGAGGCCGCCCTCGCACCGGAGGGCGGGGCACCCGTGATGCTCGCGAGGGCTCTCCGTGTCCGCACCCTGGAGGAGCCCGGCCCCGCCGTGGCTCCCGGGCCGCAGGTGCCCTCGCCCGGGGAGACCGCCGACACTCCCTTCTTCGCCGTGCCGTGGGACGTCGGCTACCACACCTCCATGGACACCCGCTTCACCGAGGGGACCTTCCAGGAGCAGGGCCCCGGCACCTGCTGGATGCGGATGAGAATGCCGCTCGTCGCCGGGGAAGAGGTCCGGCCGCTGGACCGCGTCCTGATCGCCGCCGATTCCGGCAACGGCATCAGCAACGTCCTCGACTTCAGCCGGCACGTCTTCATCAACGCCGACCTGACGGTCCATCTGCACCGTCACCCGGTGGGCGAATGGGTCTGCGTCGAGGCCCGTACGAGCGTCGACCCGGCCGGAATCGGCCTCGCGGACGCCCAACTGCACGACGAGAAGGGCCCGATCGGCCGGGGCGCACAGAGCCTCTTCGTCGCGCCTCGCTAGCACCTGCCCGCCCGGAACTCCGGGCCGCGCGCTGCCGGCGAGGCGTCGGCCGCGACCCGGTCACCGACCGACGCACGATCAGGAGCGGTTCGGCCAGGCGGATTCGGGCCAGGCATGCCCGGAGCGGAGGTTCGGCCGCGGAACCACTGCCCACCCCACCCCGGGTAAGTGGTCTGGACCTGCGGCCACTACTCTGTGTTACGCAGCCAGGAAGGCTGTGAACGAACCCCGCCGACGACCAACGGCGGGGCGAGCAACGCAGGAGAGCACATGGAGAACGTGGGGAACAAGGCCCGCCGCGCCGGCGATTTCGGGGGCACGGCAGCCGCGGTGATGGTCATCGCGCTGATGGCCGTGGCAGTCGGACTGCTCGGCCTGATGACCGTCCGGGCCTGAGGCTGTGACCCGGCGGGGCGGCGCCCAACTTACGCGCCGTCCCGCCGACCGCCGCCGTCCGGCCTCCGGCTCCGGCTCCGGCTCCGGCTCCGGCTCCGGCTCCGGCTCCGGCTCCGGCTCTTGAACGCTACGGCTTGCGTCCAACTCCCCCGTACATCGCGACTTCCTCCGGGTTCTGCGGCTCCCCCGCGTCCGGCCGCCAGCGGTTGCACGACACCAGGCCCGGCTCCAGCAGCTCCAGCCCGTCGAAGTACCGCACGATCCGCTCCGGCGTGCGCTGGGTCAGCCGGGGCGTGCCGTGCTCGTTCCAGAAGGCGACCGCCGCGTCGACATCCGGCATCGCAGGGCTGGTGATGGTGTGGGACAGGACCAGATGGCTCCCTGACGGCAACCCGTCCATCAGCCGGCGGACGAGACCGTACGACTCCTCGTCGTCCTCGACGAAGATGACCACCCCCAGCAGCATGAGCCCGACGGGCCTGCTCAGGTCGAGCGTCCGCCCCGCCTGCTCCAGGATCGCGTCGGCGTCGCGCAGATCTGCGTCGAGGTAGTCCGTCGCCCCCTCGGGCGAACTCTTCAGCAACGCCCGGGCGTGCGCGAGGACGAGCGGGTCGTTGTCGACGTAGACGATCCGCGCATCGGGGGCGAGGCGCTGGGCCACCTAGTGGGTGTTGTCGGCGCTCGGCAGGCCCGTACCGATGTCCAGGAACTGCCGGATCCCCGCCTCCGCGGCCAGCCAGCGGACGGAACGCCCGAGGAAGCGACGGTCGGCGAGCGCGTAGTCCCCGATCCCGGGGTGCAGCTTGCGGATCTGGTCACCCGCCTCCCGGTCGACGGGATAGTTGTCCTTGCCGCCGGTCCAGTAGTTCCAGATGCGGGCCGTGTGGGGGCGTGACGTGTCGATACGGGCGTGGTCCTGATCGTCGGCCATCTCGTCAACGTAGCCCAACCGACCCTGTCGGCCCAGGTGTTGGAATCAATCCTGTCCCCCTGGGCGCCACGCCCTCTCCGGCCCCGGTTTTTCGGGGGCCCTGGGTGCCCCAACGACAGTCATTGCCCGGAGTCACCCTGCGTGATACACAGAGTGACCATGCGCGTGCTCACACAGAACCGCTCCCTCACCGTCGCAGGTCAGCCGCGCCGGTTCGGTCATGTGTGCGGGGATCGGGTAAAGAGACGAGCCAAGTCGGCGCACGGGACCGGTTTCATCAGCGAAGATAGAGCGTGACCCATGCCGAGTGGCAAGGGCGTCGAACTACCCGACAGGGGCGGTGAGTTACATGATCCTGGCAGCCGAAAAGGGTGACATCACCACCATCATCGGTGGAATCGCCCCGAACTGGGGCCCTTTCGGAAGCCTCGGGAACGAGGCTCGCGTGATGATCGAGGTCGTGATGGCGGTCGCCATCCTGCTCTGTCTCGGCATCGCGATCTGGGGTGCGGCCAAGCAGCGCATCGGCGCGACGGCGCTGCGCGACACGTTCAGCGCGGAACAGGGCAAGGGCCTGATCGTGGCCGGGCTCACCGGAGTCTTCATCATCGGGTCCCTGGGGACACTCTTCACCATCGTGTACGGAATGGCCGTCTGACGTCCCTCCACCCGACCCCACCCGTCCCCGACACCATCCGCCCGTCGCACCCACCGGCAGAGGTTGCGTCCCCCTGATGTCGAGTCACCACACCGCGCCCGCGCGGACACCAGCACGGCTACCGTCGTACTACGGCCATGGCTACGGACACGGACACGGGCTCGGGTACGGCTACGGGCAAGACGGCCACGGCACGGCACCGCACACGGCTGAGGGGGCGTCCGCGGTATGAGCTTCGGCGACGAGAACGACGGCGTCGGGGGCACGGGGCAGACACGCACCCGCCTCCCGGAGACCGGCGGGAGCGGCGACGCGTACGGGGGCACGCGACGTCCCGTACGGACCTCGCGCTCCCTCGTCACGGTGGTGGGCGTCGTGGTCCTGCTGATCGCGGCGATCGCTTTCGTCAACCGCGGCGGTGGAACGGACTCCCCGGCATCCACCGGGAAGGAGCAGGGCCCGGCCCCCACGGCCGCGACGGGCGAGCGGCCCGTGACCGGCAAGAACGGGCAGATCCCGAAGGGGTACGCGCGGAACGAACAGGGGGCGCAGAGCGCGGCGGCGAACTATTCCGTGGCGCTCGTCTCCGCCGAGATCCTCAAGCCGGACAGTCGGGCCCGCATCGTGCGCCAACTCTTCGTCGCAGACAAAGTCGGGGAGCTCGAAACCAGCTTCGACCGGGCATACAGCGAGGAGTTCCTGAACAAGCTTGGGCTCGACGCCAAAGGCAACGCCGCAGAGGGGCTGACCTACGTTTCACGCACCGCTCCAGTCGGGACCAAGGTCACGAAGTACGCGGACACCTCAGCGTCCGTCGAGGTCTGGTGCACGGGCGTGTTCGGCACTGCAGGTGTCGGCTCCACCAATCCGGTGACCAACGACTGGTTCACCATGACGCTGAAACTGCGGTGGGTGGACGGGGACTGGAAGGTCGAGAGCTTCTCTCAGAAGGAAGGCCCTGCCCCAGTGAACGCCGACCGCAGGGCCTCCGATGCCGACCAGATCGCGAAAGCTGTCGAAGAGTTCGGAGGGTTCACCTATGCCCGGTAGCCCGCGCAGCGCGCTTCACGTATCCGGCACAGTGGCGGCAGTCCAAGCGGCAGTTTTGCTGCTTGCGACCCGCGCTCACGCCGCGCCGAGCCCGACACCGTCACCGTCACCGTCCAACAGGGACGACTGCGACCTGATCGTCGGCCCCGCGCGCGACTACTGCGAAAACGGCGCCGGCGGCGCCTCCCGTCGCGCCCCCGGCCTCGACGACCCCACCACCCCGCTCGACCCCCTCGCCTCCCTCGCCCGCGGCTGCGCCGACGCCGCCGTGGCGATAATCGACGCGCTCTCGAAGGCCGTGAAGTCCACCGCACAGGTGGACTTCACCAACGGCACCTTCCTCTCCCAGTACGCCGTCGTCTTCGCCGCCGCCACCTTCCTCACCCTCCTCCTCTGGCTGCTCGCGGTCGCCAAGCGCGCCATCCGTGGCGTACCGCTCATGACCGCCATGTCCGAGGCGGTCGGGTTCCTCTGGCTGACGGTCCTCGCCTCCGCCTTCACCCCGCTGATCCTCTACACGCTCGTCTCCGCGACCGACGCGATCACCGACGTCATCGCGCAGGGCACCGGTGGCCAGACGGACGCGTTCTTCGGGGGCTTCAAGGAAGCGCTCAAGAAGGGCAACGACATAGGCGGCGGGCCGATCATGCTGATCATCGTCTCGCTCGTGACGGTGCTCGCGGCCGGGGTGCTCTACCTGGAGCTCTTCCTCCGGGCGGTGCTGCTCTACGTCGGCGCGCTGCTCGGCGTCGTCGTGTACGCCGGGCTCGTCGACAAGAACCTCTGGGGGCATGTGCGCCGCTGGGCCGGAATCATGATCGCCGTGATCCTGGTCAAGCCGGTGATCATCATCGTGCTCGGCCTCGCCGGCGCACTCTCCGGCGACGACGGCCCGAAGGCGTTCTCCGCGGTCGTCACCGGCCTCGCGATCATCCTGCTCGCGATCTTCGCGTCGGCGATGATCTACCGCTTCGTGCCCGGGTTCGGCGACGAGATCGCCGCTTCCCGCAACAACCGCATCCAGAACAGCGCGGAGAACAAGGCCGCCGCCGTCATCAGCTCGCCCGCCGCCCTCGTCTCGCAGGGCATCAAGACCCACTCCAGCCGCAGCCATCAGCAGGGCGAGTCCTCCGGGAGCACCCCGCGGCCCGCGAGCCCCGTCGCGGGCGGTATGGCCGCGCACAGCTCCCGCGGCGGTGGGGCCGGCGGCGGCGCCGCGCCCGCGCCCCGTAGCGCAGGCAGCGGAAGCGGTCCGGGCACGGGCACGAGCACCCCCCACAGCAACCGCAAGAGCACAGGCACAGGAAGCACAGGAGGTGGAGGGCGTTGACGACGCAGTCCCAACCCATCGCGCCCCGCCGTACGTACCTCATCGGCCGGGCCAGGCCGAACGCGATCGTCGGCAAGAACCGCGAGTCCGGCGAGATCGCCCTGATCATCGCCGGCGCGTTCCTCGGCATGATGAGCGGCCTGCTGGTCCCCGTCCTGTCCCTGCGGATCGTACTGCTCATGGGCTTCCCGCTGATCGCGCTGGCCGCCGTGTACGTCCCGTACCGGCAGCGCACGTTCTACCGCTGGTTCGAGATCAACCGCAGCTACAAGCGCATCCTGCGCCAGGGCACGCTCTACCGCTCCACCGCCATGGAGGCCGGTACGCGCATCGACGGCCGTGAGATCGAGGTGGGTCCCCCGCCCGGCATCGGCCGGATCAACTGGCTCGCCGCGCCCTTCGGCCCGGACGAGATCGCCGTACTGCTGCACGCCGATCGCCGTACCGTCACCGCGGCCATCGAGATCGAGGGCCCCGGCGTCGGACTGCGCGACAGCGAGGACCAGGAAGCCCTGGTCGACCGCTTCGGCACCCTCCTCAAGCATGTGGCCAACGGCGACGGCTTCGTGACCCGCCTTCAGATGCTGGCACGCACCCTCCCCGCCGACCCCGATGCCCATGCCAAGGACGTCGCCCAGCGCGGCGACAGGTCCGCCCCCGCCTGGCTCCAGGACTCGTACGACCAGCTCCAGTCGATGGTCTCCACATCGAGCGAGCAGCACCGCGCCTACCTCGTCGCCTGCATGCACTACACCCGCGAACTGGCGGCGGAGGCCCACACCATGGCCCGCGCCGCCCGTCAGGCGTCCGGCACCAAGAAGCTCGACAAGGACGCGGGACTGGCCGTCGTCATGGCCCGCGAGCTCACCGACATCTGCGCCCGCCTCGCAGAGGCCGACATCCGCGTCCGCCAGCCGCTGGGACAGGGCCGCCTCGCGTCCCTGGTGCACTCCATGTACGACCCGGACCACCCCATCGACCACATCCAGGCGATGACGAAACGAAACACTTGGCCCGCCGAACTGGACGCGCTCGAGCCGACCTACCTCCAGGCCAAGACACGCGAGTCGTCCACCCGCGCCCCCTGGTGCCACGCCACCGCCTGGGTGAAGGAGTGGCCGATGACCCCCGTCGGCGTCAACTTCCTCGCCCCGCTCCTCGTCCACACGCCCGACGTGATCCGTACGGTCGCCGTCTGCATGGACCTCGAGCCCACCGAGGTCGCCATCGAGCGCATGCTGACCGAGAAGACGAACGACGAGGCCGAGGCGAGCCGCGCCGCCAAGATGAACCGCACGGTCGACCCGCGGGACATCGCCGCACACGGCAGGCTCGACCAGCGGGGTGAAGATCTCGCCAGCGGCGCGGCAGGCGTCAATCTCGTCGGGTACATCACTGTGTCGTCGCGTACGCCCGAGGCCCTGGCCAGGGACAAGCGCACGATCAGGGCCTCGGCGGGCAAGTCGTACCTGAAACTGGAGTGGTGCGACCGCGAGCACCACCGGGCCTTTGTGAACACGCTGCCGTTCGCGACCGGCATCCGCCGATAGGGGCCCTGATCCGATGCGAGATCCGCTGTCCGTCCTCACCGAATCCTTCACTGCCTTCCTCTTCGGGAAGGTCGAGACGACCCGCCTGCCCGTGCGTACGTCGACGGGCCAGGCCCAGGCCGTCTATCTGCCGACCGCGGCGCCGGGACTCGGCGACTCGGGCGTGATCATCGGGCGCGAGGTGTACAGCGGCAAGGGCTACATCTACGACCCCTTCCAGCTGTACGGGCAGCAGCTGCCGGCCCCGCACTGGCTGGTCCTCGGCGAGTCCGGCAACGGCAAGTCGGCGCTGGAGAAGACCTACGTGCTGCGCCAGCTGCGCTTCCGCGACCGGCAGGTGGTCGTGCTCGACGCGCAGGGCGAGGACGGGGTCGGCGAGTGGAACCTCATCGCCGAGGAGCTGGGCATCACTCCCATCCGCCTCGACCCGATGGCCGCGCTGGACGGCGGCATCCGCCTCAACCCGCTCGACCCCGCCATCACCACGACCGGCCAGCTGGCCCTGCTGCGCACGATCATCGAGGTGGCGATGGGGCACGGGCTCGACGAGCGGTCGGGCTTCGCCCTCAAGGTCGCGCACGCCTACGTCAACGAGATGGTCACCGACCGGCAGCCGGTCCTCACCGACATCGTCGAGCAACTGCGCCACCCCGAGCCGGAGTCGGCGGAGGCGATGAACGTCGACATAGACGACGTAAGGGCCTGGGGACTGGACGTCGCCCTCGTCCTGGACCGCCTCGTCGACGGTGACCTGCGGGGCATGTTCGACGGGCCGACCACGGTCGGGATCGACCTCGACGCACCGCTGATCGTCTTCGACCTCTCCCACATCGACCGGAACTCGATCGCGATGCCGATCCTGATGGCGATCGTGGGTGTCTGGCTCGAGCACACCTGGATCAGGCCCGACCGGAGGAAGCGGATCTTCCTCGTCGAGGAGGCCTGGCACATCATCAACAGCCCGTTCGTGGCGCAGCTCTTCCAACGGCTGCTCAAGTTCGGTCGCCGGCTCGGACTTTCCTTCGTCGCCGTCGTGCACCACTTGAGCGATGTGGTCGACGGGGCGGCGGCACGGGAGGCGGCGGCGATCCTGAAGATGGCCTCCACGAGGACGATCTACGCACAGAAGGCGGACGAGGCCCGGGCGACCGGCCGGGTGCTCGGCCTCCCCCGGTGGGCCGTGGAGATCATCCCCACCCTCACCCCAGGTATCGCGGTGTGGGACGTCAACGGCAATGTCCAGGTGGTCAAACACCTGATCACGGAGGCGGAACGGCCGCTCGTCTACACGGACAGGGCCATGACGGAATCCTCCGTTCCGGAGGACGTACGGGCGGCGGAGTGGGAGACGGAGCAACGCGCGGCTCTCATCGAGCAGCAGACACAGCGTCTGAACGAGTCGTCCGAGTCGACGGTGGCATGACATGCGGCGCGAACTGCCCGGACGTGATGTGCCACGAGACGGCCGGGGCACCGGCCAGGAAAGAGGCATCCCGGACGGGTTGCTGGTGGGCCTGCTGGGCTTTCTGCTCGGCCTGACGCTGCTGGTGTGGACGGCGACGGGCCTGGCCGGGATGTTCGCGCACGGGGCCTGGCCCCACGGGGTGACGTTCACGAGCACCCCGCTGGCCATGCGAAGCCTGGCCTCGCAGCCGCACGACCTGCCGACCGCCTGGCCGTCGACCCCGGCAGGACAGCTCTCCGGGTACGGGCTGTTCTGGGGCCTGCTGATCGGCGAACTGATGCTCCTGGTCGTGCTCACGGTCTTCGTACTGGGCACCCTGGCACGATGGCGTGCGGTACGGGCGAACCGGAAGTCCGCGATGACGTCCGGCCCGTACCGGCGCGCGGCCATGGCGGGGGCGAGCCCCGCGGCTCCGGCCGGACCAGCACCGACGGAGGCCGCGCGCGCGGGCCCAGCACACGCGGGCCCGGCACAGGCGGACGGGGACGCGGCGCAGGCGGACGGGGCAACGGACCTTTCTGAGACGCGGCAACTCGTGGTGTCGGCCCACGTCGCATCTCCGGTGGAGGCGAAGCCGCCCACGGCCGACGCCGCCTCCGACGCAGGGCTCCGGGCCTGTCCGGTCGCCGAGCCCACGGTCCCCGGCCCGCGCGGCCCCCGCGGTCCCTTCGTCGTCTACGGCAGCCCTCCCAACCGTCGGCCTTCCACCGTGCAGGCCATCCGGGACGCCGCTGGCCCCGCCCTGGTCGTCACGTCCGACCCCACCGTGTGGTCCGAGACGAAGGACGCCCGCGCGAAGCTCGGTCCGGTCCTGCTCTACGATCCCGGGCATCTGTGCGACACCCCGGCCCGCCTCCACTGGGTACCCACCGCCGGCTGTGAGGACGCCGACACCGCCGCCGCCCGCGCGGCCGCGCTCTTCGCCCCCGTCCGGCCGCCCGCCCGTCTCGACGCCGCCGTCGCCGACACCGCCGAAACGCTCCTGCGCTGCTGGCTGCACGCTGCCGCCGTGGACGGCCGCCCGTTCAAACAGCTCCACCGCTGGGCGCACGGCAACGGCGCTCATGAGCCGGTACGGATCCTCCGTGCGCATCCCAAAGCCGCCTCCGGCCTGGCCGGGCTCCTCGAGTCGGCCCTCACCTCCTATCCCGAACGCCGGGAGATGGCCCAGGAGCTGACGGCACGTACGCTGGCGTCGCTGGCGTCGGTCCATATCCGTGACGCCTGCACACCCAATCGAGCGGATTCGCTCGCCTTGGAATCATTCGTGGACGAGGGGGGCACCCTTTATGTGGTGGGTGAACCGATCGAGGACCCCCGCACCCGCCCGGGTGCGATGCCCTTGCTGACGGCCCTCTCCTCAAGCGTGGTCGAGCACGGCCGCCGCATGGCCGCACGGTCATCCGACGGTCGGCTCGACCCACCACTCACCCTGATCCTCGATGACGTCGCCGCCGTCGCCCCACTCCCCCGGGTCCCCGAGCTGCTGGCCTCGGGCCGGGACCAGGGCCTGCCCACCCTGGTCCTCCTCCGCTCCCAGGAGCAGGCCCGCGCCCGCTGGAAGGAACCCCTGCCGGATCCGCACTGACGCCGGCGCCCCCAGCACGGACCGGCCTCTGCTCGGGTCCCAGCCTGCTCGGGTGTCAGCTCTGCTCAGGTCTCAGCAGCTCGTACTCGTGCTCCTGTGCCGTCTCTTCTCCCGGCACGGGAGCAGTCGCGCCGCTCGCCACGAAGCCGAACCGGCGGTAGAAGGCAGCGGCACGGGAATTCCGCTCGTGCACATACAGCCGCACCCGCCGGATCGGGTCGCCGCCCAGTGCCCATGACCACTCGACGCCCGCACGGAACAGGGCGTCCGCCACCCCACTCCCGCGCGCCTCCGGACGTACGTACACGCCCACCAGATGCGTCTGGTCGGTCTTGGCCGCCTCACCGAAACGCACCTCGGAGTCCGGCCGCTCGACCAGCACCGAGATCGTCCCGGCCCAGCTTCCGTCCGGCGCTGCGGCGACGAACTGATGCGCCTCGTCCCCCGTGGCCCCCAGAGCACGCGCCTGCCAGAAGGAGTCGGGGCGGGCCGCGGCCTGCTCGTACGTCTCCAGGAAAGCGACGGGCGCGGCAGGATCCTGCAGGGCAGCCAGTCTGATCTCCCGGGCCTTGGCCCACTCGTCGGCGCGCAGGGCGCGTATCACGTATTCCATACCCCGATCCTCACCACTCCCGCCACCGCACGGCAACGGGATATCGGACGACCGGTGCCGCTGTGGCGACCGTCTCGTCGCCGACTCGTGCCGAGAACGCAGAAAAGCCCCGGACCATAAGGTCCGGGGCTTTCCTGGAATGGTTGTTCGGCGGTGTCCTACTCTCCCACAGGGTCCCCCCTGCAGTACCATCGGCGCTGAAAGGCTTAGCTTCCGGGTTCGGAATGTAACCGGGCGTTTCCCTAACGCTATGACCACCGAAACTCTATGAAGATGTGAACCCGGCCGACCGGCACACCCCTGGTGTGCGGTCTCGGC